>CANPTO010000007.1 GCA_947577025.1 uncultured Clostridiaceae bacterium
TAGTATCTAAACAATCATAGTTAATTCTAGTTTACACAGTAAACTCTATATTCTCCGAGAGGCTAGTCCTCTCGTTCTTCTTTTTCTATCTTTTTCGTTATCATTTTTAGTGCTTTTGGTCTTTCTAGAGTTATTACATGTGAGCATCCTAAGCATTTTAGTTTAAAGTCTACTCCTACTCTTGTTATTTCCCATAATTTGCTTCCACATGGGTGTTGTTTTTTTGTTCTTACTATATCTCCTATGTTATATTCCACATTTTTCTCCTTCTACTTTATAATTTTTCGATTTCTTCCTTAGTCAATTTTGTTATCTCTTCTATTACATTTATAGCTATATTTTTTTCTTTCATCTTTTTGGCTACTTCTTTTATTCCTTCTTTTTTTCCTGCTTCTCTACCTTTTATCTCTCCCTTATCTATTCCTGCCGCATATATTGCTTTTTCGCCCATTATTGCCTTTTGCCTTAAAAAGAACGGATGGCTTGGCTATGCGGCGCCCCCTACATCTTATCTTCCGACATCTGAGCTCTGACATCTGACTTTCGGTCTCCGACTTTCGACCTCTGGCTTCTTATTTCATTGCTTCTTTGAAACGTTTTATTATTTTTTCTTTTCCTAATACTTGCATTATTTCGTACATATCTGGTGTGTTTGCTTTTGATGTTAATGCTACTCTTAGTACTGTGCTTATGTCTCCTACATGTCCTGGCCATTTTTCTGGCTCTTTTTTCCATTCTTTTACTTCTCTTGCAAAGCCTACTTCTTGGCTCAAATCTTTTATTTTGTCAAACCATGTTTGTTTGTCATCATTTTCGTTATAGTATTTTTCCATGTATAATGTTATTATTTTATTTATTAGTTCTTTGTCTGTTACTTTTTGATATTCATATGTTCTTTCTTTTTTATAGAATTCATCATCATACATATATTCTATGTTTTCTTTTACGTCTGACCATTTTGCTATGTCTTTTCTTGGTTTTGCATTTCCTCTTTCTATTCCAAATACTTTTAGGGCATATTCTTTGTCTTCTAATAGTTTATATAGTTCTTCGTCATATATTTTTGCCCAGTTAACTGCTTCTTCATATATGCTTTCTGCTGTATATTTTGATATTACTGTTTTTGCTATGTCTAATATTTTTACTATATCAAATAATGCTCCACTTACACTCATTTTGTTTAGTTGTAGTTCAAATTCATCTACAGAGGCATTTGGATTTTGTTTTCTCCATAATTCGAAGTTTGAGTTTGCTATATTTAGTAAGTATTCTGTTACTGCTTCTTTTGGCACTCCTATTTCTGTATAGTAACTTACGGCTGCTTCTGGGTCTTTACGTTTGCTTAACTTACGTTTTCCACCATCATCTTCTTTCATTATTGGTGCTATGTGTGCGTATTTAGGTGCTTTAAATTCTAACATTTGGAATAATTGTAAGTGTAGTGGCACTGATGATAGCCATTCGTCCCCACGTATTACATGTGTTGTTCCCATTAGGTGGTCGTCTACTGCGTGTGCAAAATGGTATGTTGGAAGTCCATCTGCTTTTATTATTACTATGTCTTGGTCATTTTCTGGGAAGTCTACATTTCCTTTTATTACATCATGATGTTTTATTTTTCTATCTTCTCTGCCAGGTGATTTTAAACGAATAATATATGGTTCTCCATTTTCTATTTTTTGTGCTGCTTCTTCCACTGTTAAATTTCTATATTTTGCCCATACTCCATAATAGCCTGGGCGAATTTTAGCAGCTTCTTGTTTTGCTCTCATTTCATCTAATTCTTCTGGAGTAGCAAAACATGGGTATGCTTTGCCTTGTTCTAATAAGTGCTTAGCATAAGCCTGATATATATCTTTTCTTAAAGATTGTTTGTATGGTCCATATTCTCCTATTTCTTCTGTTTCGTTTATCATTCCTTCATCAGGAGTTAATCCAAAGTCTCTTAATGATTCTATTATTCCTGTTACACCATTTTCTACTTCTCTTTTTTGGTCTGTATCTTCTACTCTTAAAAAGAATACTCCACCTGTTTGTTTTGCCATTTTTCTTGCTATCACTACTTGGTATAGTGAACCTAAGTGTACAAAACCTGTTGGGCTTGGTGCAAACCTTGTTACTATTGCTCCTTCTGGTAGTTGTCTTTTTTTATATTTTTCTTCATAATATGAAATTTCCTTTACTTCTGGAAATATTAAGTTTGCTAAATCTTTATAATCCATAATTTTCTCCTTCTTTCTTTTTCCTAGCTATTATAACAAATTTTATTATATTTTACAATACCTCTTTTATTGACATTTCATTTGAATTATGGTAAACTTATTTAAACTTTTATAGTAATTGAATATATGTATTTCATATATTCTCACCACATATAGGAGGTTTTTCTATGAGTAATTATATTTATTTTGTATCTTATTCTTTTTCAGCTTTGGGTTATCATGGTTTCGGAAACTGTGAACACAATTCTGCCTATAAAATTACTACTATCGACCAAGTGTATAAAATTCGGGAACTTATTAAGAAAAGCAACCCTGAATATACTGAAGTAGTAATCCTGAATTATCAACTTCTTAGAATTGTATAAAAATGTAAAAAAATCTGTTAAAGGAACAAAATGGCACGGTGCCCCGTGCCCCTACATTTGAAATCGATTTTTCCTATACTAGAACAAAGTAAAATTTGATTTTCCTATTCAACAAAAAACGTGAACTAGAAAAAATATTTTCCAGTTCACGTTTTTTTGAAAGCTAATTTTGTTGTAAAATATAATTTTATAAATTCATAATTATCGGAAGTATCATTGGATTTCTTTTTGTTTTTTGGAATATATAGTCTCTTATATGGTCTTTTAGGGTTGATTTTATTGCTCCCCAATCACGTATTCCTTGTTCTTCTAGTGCTGCTACTTCTATTCTTATTGCTTTTTTTACGTCATCCATTAGGTTTTCTGATTCTTTTACATATACGAAACCTCTTGTTATTACATCTGGTCCTGCTACTATTTCTCCTGTATTGTTGTCCATTGTCATTACTATTACTATTAAGCCGTCTTGTGATAAGTGTTGTCTGTCTCTTAGTACTACACTTCCTACGTCTCCTACACCTAAACCATCTACTAGTATTTTACCTGATGGTACTGAACCTGTTAGTTTTGCTCCTTCTTCGTTTATTTCTAGTATTCTACCATTTACACTCATGAATATGTTTTCTGGCTCTATTCCCATCATTTGGGCTGTTTCTTTATGTGCTTTTAGTTGCCTGTATTCACCATGTACTGGCATGAAGTATTTTGGTTTTACTAATGATAGTATTAGTTTTTGCTCTTCTTGGCAGGCATGTCCTGATACGTGCATGTCGTTATATATTACTTCTGCTCCTATTTGCATTAGGTCATCTATTACTTTTGATACTAGTTTTTCGTTTCCTGGTATTGGTGTTGCTGATATTATTATTAGGTCATTTGGTGTTATTTCTACTTTTCTGTGCTCTCCTGCTGCCATTCTAGTTAATGCAGACATTGTTTCTCCTTGGCTTCCTGTTGTAATTATTACTAGTTTTTCTTCTGGATAGTTTTTTATCATGTCTATATCTATAAATAGATTTTCTGGTGCATCCATATAGCCTAGCTTTCTTGCTGTTTCTATTGTGTTTATCATACTTCTACCACATACTGCAATTTTTCTGCCATATTCTACTGCTGAATTCACAATTTGTTGAATTCTGTGGACATTTGATGCAAATGTTGCTACTACTATTCTTTTTTTGCAATTTACAAATAGTTTGTCAAATTCGGCTCCTACTGTTCTTTCTGACATTGTGTATCCTTTTCTTTCTGCATTTGTACTGTCTGAAAGTAATAGTAATACTCCTTTTTTACCTATTTCTGCTATTCTTGCTAGGTCTGTTGCTTCACTGTTTATTGGTGTGTAATCTATTTTGAAGTCTCCTGTATGCATTACTACTCCTGCTGGTGTGTATATTGCAAGCATCATTGCGTCTGGTATACTGTGACAACTACGTATAAATTCTACTTTCATTTTTCCTAAGGTAATTGTTTGGCCTGGTTTTACTGTTTTTAATTTTGAACCTCTTAATAGTTTGTGTTCTTCTAGTTTATTTTCTATTAATCCTATTGCTAATTTTGAACCATATATTGGTACATTCATTTTCTTTAGGAAGTATGGTATTGAACCTATGTGGTCTTCGTGTCCATGTGTTATTACTATTCCTCTTACTTTTTCCTTATTTCTTTCTAAGTATGTTGTGTCTGGAATAACTAGGTCTACTCCTAACATGTCATCTGTTGGGAATTCTAAACCACAGTCTACTATTACTATATCGTCTTCATATTCAAATATAGTCATGTTTTTTCCAATTTCTTCTAACCCTCCCAAAGCTATTACTTTTAGTCTTGGTTTTTTAAATTCAAATTTCTCTTTTTTATTTGTATTTTTCCTAATTCTATTACCTTTTTGTTTATTTTCGTCTTTTTCATTATTGTTTCTTTGCTTTCTTTTACTTTTTATTGTATCTTCTTTTTGCTCATTTTCTATTTTCTCTTCTTTACTTACTCTTTGCTCTGTTTTTTGTGTTATATTTCT
This sequence comes from uncultured Clostridiaceae bacterium, assembly GCA_947577025.1. Classification (GTDB taxonomy): domain Bacteria; phylum Bacillota; class Clostridia; order TANB77; family CAG-508; genus UMGS1663. Next base: position 4,605 of record CANPTO010000007.1, read on the forward strand.
TTGTTTTCTTACTCTATTTTTTGTATTTGTTTTTTGCGTATTTTCGTTTTGTTCTTTTTCATTTTGTTCACTCATTTTTTCATTTTTCACGTTCCTTGTGTTTGTCCTTCTTTTTGTATTATTGACTCTACTTTCTATTCTTTCTTCTTCACTTATATTTTCTTCTACCTTTTTTCTTCTGGTATTTGTTCTATTTGTCCTTCTTTGCCTATTTGTATTTTTAGAAGGTACATTATCTTTTTTTATGTCATTTATTTCATTTTGCATTTTTCTATCTTCCTTTCTTTTTTTATTTAGTGTTTCGTTTTCTTTAAATTTATATCTTCTATTAACCTACTTTTTTATTATTTTTCCCATTTTAGCTTTATACTAAACTTTATGTTTTATAGCTATTAAACATAACCTTAGGTGATGTAAAAAAGCGTGCTAAAAGGAACTTGGGGATATTAACACTCTTTTTTACATCCCTTTAGATTAACTATTGTGCTCTTATTTTATGTTCTTAATTTTTCTATAATATATGTCTTGCAAATTAGAAAACAAGAATAATATTTTCTTAGGAAACTCACCGCTGTCGCGGATGACTTTCCTAAGAATATAAAAAACATCTTTAATTTATTATTAAAGATGTTTTTTCGGATTTTTAATTTCTTTCTCTTTATTTTTTCCACATCATAAACTACATATGAATATATCATATGCAATTTTAATTTATTATTGCTAAAATAATTTTTTAAAATCTCTCTTTAATAATTTTACTGATTATGCCTTTTTCTCTTTTTAAGGTTAATCTTTTATATAAATTTAAATCTCTTCTTTACCATATTTGGTAACCACTGTTTATTATTTTAGCATATTTTAGACTAAATGTCAAATTTTACATCAGTGCTCCTATCATTCCTGCATCATTTTGTAGCTTTGCTAGTACTATTGTTGGCATATTACAGTTATATTTTCCTAAGTTAATTTTTTGTATTAATCTTGTATATAGTATTTTTTCATAATAAACAAAACTTCCTCCAATACAAATTGCTTCTGGCTGTATTATATTTGCTATATTGGATATTCCTACCAATAAATTTTCTATGTATTGGTCTATATATCTGTTTACTTCTTCATTTTTATTATTTACTTCATTTGTTAAAATCTCTAATATTTTTTCTGATGATGTGTCTTCATCTAGTTTTAAAAGTTTTATAATTCCTTTTTTAAATGTTTTCATAGAAGCATATTTTTCAAAGCAACCTTTATTGCCACATTTGCATTCTGCCCCATCTTTTACTATTATCATATGTCCATATTCTGAACCATTTTGCTTTGTATATTCTAACATCTTTCCATCTATGAAGGTTGCTCCTCCTATTCCAGTTCCTAAACACAAAAATACTGCATCATCATAACTTTGCAAACTTCCTATATTTTTTTCTGCTAGTGCTGCACATTTTGCGTCATTTCTTACATTTACTTTAGCATTATAATATTCTTCTAAAATTTGAACTAAGTCTAATTCTTTTATTCCTAAATTGTACATGTCATATATTATTTTATCTTTTATTTTGCCTGGTACTGCTATTCCTATTTTAGATATTACACAGCTTGGTGCTCCTACTTCTTTTAGTACTTCACGTATAAGTACTTTTATATTATCTACTATAAACTCTTTTATGTTTTCTATATTTTGTATATTAGGTATATCTTTTTCTTTCTTTGCTACTATTGTATTTCTTTTGCTTACTATGGCAACTGCTATATGGCTTCCTCCTAAATCTATTCCTATTCTCATATTTTTTTCCTTTCAGTATTTACTTTTTTATATTGCCATTAATAATTTTGTACTTATATTAAACTAATTCTATATGCCAGCAGCATCAAATAAGAAGTTACCCATGTATGTTTCTAATATTGGAACTAGTACTACCAATACAAAGAATATTAGTACTAAACCTACTATCGAGTATACTACTTCTGGGAATATTTTCATTATTTTTTCTAGTATGTTATTTATGTCAATTTCCATGTATTCTACTAGTTTCTCCATCATTTCTGCTAAGTCAGTTTGCATTCCTATTTTTAACATTTCTGTTATCATTGATGATGATAACCCTGATTTTTCAAATGGTTCTATCCATGATTGACCTATTAAAATGTTATTTATTGATGTTTCTACCATTGATAAAAATACATAGTTATTTACTACGTTTTTACTTACATCTAATGCGTCTTGTATTCTCATTCCATTGTTTAGATTTAGTAACATTGCTTTTGTAAATCTTGAGAAGTCTAAACTGTATATTAACTTTCCGAATATTGGCATTGTGTATTTAAAGTAGTGAAAGTTATATTTTCCTTTTGGTGTATTTATATAAAATATTATTGAGCTTACTATAGCTGCTATTATTCCTACTGGTATATACCAGAATTTTATAAACCATTTTACTACTCCTGAAAACCATACTGTTATTTTTGGTAGTTCATAACTACTTCCTACTGAATCATATACACTTTGTATTGCTGGTACTGCTACTAATGTTCCTACTATTAACATTACTACTAATAATACAAATTGTATTATGTTTGGTATTAATACTTTTTTTACTTTTCTTGTTATGTCTGATGAATCATCTAAATATTTTACTGCTTGTTGTAATGATGTTGTAAGTGAACCTGATAATTCTCCTACTTTTATCATATTTATATATATATATGGAAATACGTTTGAGTAGTATTCCATTGTTGTATACATATAGTCTCCCGCTTCTACTCCTGCTAATATGTCTTCTAATATTCCTTTTAGTGATAAGTTTTCTGTACTTTGTATTATTGTGCTTAATGCATGTATGTTATTGAAGTTTGCTTTTTTTAGTAAGTAAAAATTTTGTGTAAATATTACTAAGTCCCTACTTGTTATTTTTTCTGTTGCTGATAAGGCTAAATTTATTTTTTCTATCGCTGATATTGTGGTTGCTTCATTTCTAAAAATATTTGTAGAGTTTGCTGTTTTCATTATGTCTTCTATATTTGTAACATTCTTTTTTACCTTTTTTTGCTTTCTACTTATATAGCCAACTTGTACAATTTGAATAGGCATTAATTCATTTAGCTTTAGCCTTTTGATTAATGCTTGTTTGCTTGCTTCTTCTACTTTATTTTTTACTATTACACCATTTTTATTTACTGCCCTATATACGTATTCTGGCATTTTTTTACTTCCTCCAATTTTTTAATTTCTGTTTCCTTTTTTTATTTTTAATTGCATTATTGTCCTATTTAGTATTTCCAAATTCTTTTCTTCTATTTGTGCTTTTGCTTGTTCTAATGTTATTTTGTCGTTAACAAATAGCTCGGCTAATGAGTTTATTAAGCCTATACTTCCCTTTTCTGAGTTACTTTGTATTGCATCTTCTATTTCTGATACACTTATTTTTTCTTTTCTTATTATTCCTGCTATTATGTTGTCTACTACCATTACTTCTGGTATTAATACTAATTTTCCATCTTTTCCTTTTAATAACCTTTGTGATATTACTAGTTTTAATAGTGTTGACATTAAGTATTTTATTTGTGCTTGATCTCTTACTTCATAAAAGTTTATTAGTCTGTCTAATGTTTCTGCACATGATTTTGTATGCAAAGTTCCTATTACTAGGTGACCTGATTCTGCTGTTTCTATTGCTGCTTCCATTGTTTCTCTGTCTCTTATCTCTCCTACTACTATTATGTCACAATCTTCTCTTAGTGAGTTTTTTACTCCATCACTATAGCATAAACAGTCTCTTCCTCTTCCTATTTCCTTTTGTACTATCATTGATCTTTTTGACTTATGCCTATATTCTACTGGACTTTCTAATGTTAGTATTTTTTTGTTTTGATTTTCGTTTATATCGTCTACTAATGCATTTAGTGTTGTTGTTTTTCCTGAGTTTGTTTTCCCTGTTACTAGTATCAAACCTTGTGTTTGATATGTCATCCTCCTTACTATGTCTGGTACTCCTAGATCTTCATATTTTGGTAATTTGCTTTTTATTAATCTTAGTGTAAATGTTGGTACTTCTTCTACATATGATATATTTACTCTAAGCCTTATATCTTCAAATTCAAATGATGTATCTAGCTTTTTAGTTTCTTTAAATACTGCGTCTTTATCTAAATTTCCTCTAACAAAATAGTCATATATTTCATATATATCGTTTTCTTCTAATTCGTCCATTTCTTCTATTGGTTTTAGATCTCTTGCTATTCTAAGCATTGGTTTTAACCCACATACTAAGTGTACATCTGATGCATCTAATTGTTTTGCAGTTTTTAATATTTCTTCTATATTTGTCATTGGTTTTTTTCTCCTTTCTAATTGGAAGTTGGAGGTTGGATATTTAAAGTATTTTCTCCAAAGTACTTTCTATATATTCTAACCCCGTTTGCTATTGTTTTTTATTCTTATTTGCAAATTAAAAGTATCTTCTTCGAAGTATTTACCCTATATTCCAACTTCCAACCTCTAATAAATTACTAATTGATTATTAAGTTCCTGCAATGTTGTTATTCCGTTTAATACCTTATGTATCCCATCTACTATTAGTGGTTTATATCCGTTTTTTAATGCCTCTTGTCTTAGTTCCATACTAGAACTTCCTTTTACTATTAGTTCTCTTATTTTGTCGTCTATTGTTAATATTTCAAATATCGCTATTCTATCATAAAAACCTGTGTTGTTACATTTTTCACAGCCTATTGTATCATATGTCTCTTTTCCCTCAAAATTTAATGTTTCTCCATATTTGCTTGCTATATTATTCATTATTTGCTTTTCTTTTTCGTTAAATGGTCTTTTTAATGCACAATATGGGCATACTTTTCTTACTAGCCTTTGTGATACTGATGAGGCTAGTGTACTTGATATATCATAATCTGATATTCCCATTTTTCTTAGCCTTGTTACTACTTCTATACTGTCTATTGTGTGTATTGTTGATAATACATAGTGTCCTGTTTGCCCTGCTTGTAGCGCTATTTCAGCTGTTTCTTTGTCTCTTATTTCTCCTACTAGTATTATATCTGGGTCTTGTCTTAATACTGTTCTTAATGAGTCTGAAAATGTGGTTTTACTATCTATTTCTACTTGGTTTAAACTATCTATACGAATTTCTACTGGTTCTTCTATTGTTGTTATATTAAGTTCTGGTTTGTTTAAAAAGTCTATTATACTATATAGTGTTGTAGTTTTTCCTGCTCCTGTTGGTGCTGCTATTATTGTTATACTATTTCTTTTATCAAAGCTTTTCTTTACTAGTGTTTCATCATTTGGAAAACCTAAGTCAAATAGTTTTTTTATTCCTGTATTTTTCTTTAATAGTCTTAAAACAAATTTTTCCCCATATACGTTTTTTTGTGATGATGCACGTATGTTATAGTCTGGGTATAATATTATTCTTCCATCTTGTGACTCTTGCTTTTCTTGGTGCATGTTTGATATTGCTTTTAATCTTCCTATTATTTGGCTTTGTTTATCATTTTCTAATGTTATTGCTGTTATTAGCTTACCATCTATTCTATATCTAATTCTTATTTTGTCTTGCATTGGCTCAAAGTGAATATCACTTGCTCTTTTTTCCATTCCTGTTTTTATTATACTATCTACTAATGCTGTTATATCTGAATTTGGATTTATCGTTTCAGAGCCTACTCCCTCTATTGAACTTAATATTCTTTCTATGTTACTTTCAAATGTTATATATTTTGTCATTACTAACCCTTTGTTTAGTAGTAATAGTCTTATTGTTTCTACTGCTCTTTTATTTGTTGTGTCTGCAAAACATACTTTTACTCTTCCTGCTTCTTCATCAAATGGAATTGCTTTATTTTTTTTCATAATGTCTAATGATATATATTCTTTTGCATTAATTCTTATATTACCTTCTTGTAATAGTATTGCTTTTTCATCTAGTATTTCTCCTATTGCTTCTATTAGTTTTTCTGGATCACATAGTTTTAGTGTATATATTATATCTCCTAATTTTTTTTGAGGGTGATCTCTTTTATATTCTAGTGCTCTATTAATGTCTGCTTCTGTTATTAAATTTCTTTTTGCTAGTTCTATTCCTATTGGTTGATTTTGTTTTCCTGCCATTTTTGTTCCTCCTTCTTTTGTGCTATACTACTATTATACTATATTTTAGTTAATAATTGTATATAAATGCTATATTACCAAAAATTACATGTTACCAATAAATACAATTCATGTACCACTGCTAAACTTTGCCAAAGTAAGTGCATTAGTTTTAACTACCAGTATTTTAGAACATAGTCGTTTTCTGTTACAAATTGTTTTGAGCCTTTTATTTGTAGTTTTACATTTATTATTTTTTTTGTAAAGTTGTTTTTATCTATTTCTTCTTTTTGTTCAAATACACAATTATCTATTTTGTTACATATTTCTACTTTGTTTCTGTATATTGAGTTTTGAGCATATGTGTATATTGTTCCATCTTCAAATACTATTTTGTTTGGCTCTGATGAATATAAGTTTTTATTATTTTTTACATCTTCTATAAAGTACATATTAAATTTGTTGTATTCTGCTGTATATTTTCCTAAGTCTTTTATATATTCTGTATTTGAATAAAAGTTTTTACTTATGTTTGCTAATATTCCTATTACAATTAGCAATAACATCATATATAATACTAAACTAGTTAATGTTATACCCTTTTGTTCTTTCACTTTATATCCCTTTCTTTTTTATCTACATTTCCTTACAATTCCTTAATTTTTAATTTTTTTACAGTATATTCTTGTTCTTTTTCAATTTCTTTGTATTTTATTGTCAGTGTTACTATTTTTATTATATCTTCTTTTGTGTTGTCTTCTTCATTGTAATTTTTGATTTCTATATATGCATTATAGCCTTCTCTTATTTTATAGTTTTCTTTTAAGGAATCATTTAGCTGGTTATTTACTTCTTCATATGGCATTTTGTCTATGTCTTCTAATATTTTTATTGAATATTCTAGTGCTAGTGCATTCATTTTTATCGAAATATTGTATTTATATATTTGGTAAAAACTACTTGTTAAAATTCCTGTGAATATTATAATTATTAGCATTCCAATAACTACATCTGTCATTGTCATTGCTTTATTTGATTTTATTTTTTTTATATTTTTCATTTTATCTCCTACAAGCTATAGTATTTATAAATATTATTGTTATAATATTTGCAAAACATAGGTAATACGCTATTGGCATTTTTTTTGAAAATTGCTCTTCTTTTTTTAACATTTTTCTTATTATACATGTTATGGCTATTGATAGTAATGTTATAGTCGCTGTCATCATAAATCCATATCCATATGTAAATATTGCTTGTATTATACATAGTATTATTATTTGTATTGTGTAATTTTCTTTTTTTGATTTTTTTAAGTTTACAGTGTTTATTATGAATAGTGCTAATAATATTAATAAATATATAACATATCTATATATATTAATGCTTTCTAGTATATATAGATAAATCATATATGCTGACAATATTGTGATTTCGTATACTAATACTGGTTTGCTTACCTTTATATTTTCTTTGTCTATTCCTGCTATTATTATTAATCCTGATATATATAGTATTCCAACCATTAAATATATTATTTTGCTTATATTATATATTTGTATATTTATTGATATTGCAAACAATAGAAATACTGTTCCTGTTAATATTTCTAGCATTAAATATCGTATTCTTATTTTGTTTTTGCAATATCTGCATTTCCCACCTAATGCTATATAACTTAATATCGGAATCATATCCCAAAAGCCAAGTTTGTGATTACATTTTGGGCAATATGAGCGTTTATGTGTTATGTCTTGGTGTAGTGGTATTCTATGTACTGCTAGTGTTGAAAAACTTCCAAATAATGTCCCTATTAAAAATATTATTAAATAAATAATTACATTTTCCATATCTCTTTTCCTTTTTATAATAATAGGGCACTTTCATATGTTATTTTCAAATATTTATAACAAATGGTGCCCTTACCTTATACTATAAAATAAAGGTTACCTAAATACATTTTAGATAACCTATATTTAGTTTATTAACATACTATTAGATTTCATTAGTAGTTATATAATTTACATAACCAACAACATTAGCTAATTCATCATGTTCTCTATTTGCTGCTACCATGTAATCGTCTCTAGCTTGTTTTGCTCTGTTAAATAAACCATTTTCAGATAATGATAATGATATTGCTACTCCAGCTAAGATTATTAAAATTACTATTGTTACTACTAATGTTATTAAAGTAATACCTTTTTGCTCTTTTAACATAAAAAACTCCTCCTTATAAAATGTTCTTTTGTATATATTTAATATTATAAATATAACCTATTTTATTTTCTTCCAGTAGTATTTGTTTTTCCTGGCTCTTTGTTAGTAGTGTTTCCTGATGTATTATTATTATTATTAGCTTGTCCATTTCCCTCTACTGCACTTTCATCTATTGCTGAAAATGGGTTTAGTTTCCCTGGTACATAGCTATTACTTTTTTGATATAGTTTTAGGTCTGTACTTTCTATACTGTATACTACATCAATTCCACCTTCTAATATATCTTTTACTTCTTGCTGTTCTATTTCATTTTTTATATTTTCAGGTGTTGTATATGCTATTTTATTTGGAACTACTTTATTTAATGGATTATAATCATAAAACATAATTCCTAACACTAATAAAATAGCAATGCAAAGTAATAAAGTAATAATAATCTCTTTTAAAATTGATTTTATCATTTTTTTATACCTCTTTTTTATTTATTGCTTATTTGTCTGTTCTTGCTTATTGTCTTTTGCTTCTTCTTCATTTACTTGTGTTGGCGTTTGAGCATTTAGAGATTTTGATGTTATTCGTACATCTCTTACTGTAAATGAGGCTTGTAATATGTCATTTTGACTTGGTAATAATTTAAAGTTATATATCCTGAATTCAAGTTCTTCATCATCTTCTATTGCATATATAAAGTTTGTTATTGCTACATAGCTTCCATCTACTGTGAAGTTTAAGTCTTTTGTTCCTGCTGTTCCTACTGTGCTATTACTTAAAACAAATTTTAATTTTACTCCTTCTTTTTTTGCATGAACTCCTAATTTTACATATAGTCTTTCTATATCATAACTTTGTATTTGCAGTGCATTTTGTATTTCTTCATCTGTACTTGCATTAGTTTCTTTTTCGTACTTAGTTCTTGCTTCTTTCATCATTTTAAATGCCTTATCTTGTTCTTCCTCTTTTTTGGCATATTCTACCTCTATTAATGTATCTACTTCTTCTTTTTTTTGTTCAAGTTTTTTGCTTTCTTCATCTATTTGCATTATACTAGATATATGAATTTTTCCTATTTGCATACCTTTTGCAACTGCTGTATAAGAACATACAAATAATAGTATTATAACTACCATTAATAGTATTTTTTTCATTTAAAACTTTCTCCTTTATGTTAATTATTCTGGAAATAATGTTCCTTCTATAACTATTTTTATTATTTCATTTTGTTTTATGCTTTCTGATGAAGTAACATTATATAACATATTTGTTGTTTTTATATTTCCTATTAAATATCCTAGTTCTGAATATTCTTTTGCTTGTGCCTCAATTTTTATGTTATAACCTGTTGTATTTGTAATAGATGTAATTGTTACTCCTCTAGGCATTCCATGCATTAGTGCAGTTAAAAAATTTGGTATAGAATCTTTTATTTTTCTATTCTCAGTTGTTTCATTTTTATAATCTTGTAGGTTTTTTAATATTTCATTATATCTAGTAGTTTTGCTATTTACACTTTGTGTATCTTGCTCTAATAATGCTATTTGTTTTAATGTATGCTCTCTTACTTCATTCATTTCTTCTAGCTTTTTGTTTGTTTGACTTTTTAAGAACATTGCAAACCCTGAGTATATTATAAGAAATGATAGTATTCCTATTCCACACCTTAATAACCATTTTTCTGTATTGTCAAATTCTCCTTTTAAGTCAAATGATAAGTTGAATTTTCCTTTTAGTAGACTTTTACTTTCTTTTCCTTCTTTTTTATTTCCTATTTCTATTTTCATCCATGCTGGTAATTTATCTGATAAAGTTGGCTTTTTGAAGTTTATATTTTTAACTCCATATCCTAATCCTTGCATTCCTAATGCTATTGCTGAATTTACTTCTATATAGTCTTTTATATTTATTTTTACTGTTTCTGGTATAAAATATGGTTTTAGTATTTCACATTTTATATCTGGAAAATATTCTTGGAAGTATAAATCTATATTATTTATAATTGCACCTGTTCCTGTAATATATATTTTATTAATTTTGTTTACTGAGTTCTCTATTATTTCTTTCACTGATTGTACTATATTATATAGTGTTGGCATTATATCTTCTAAATATAAGTTTTCATCTTCTTGTATTAAGTCTTTTGCATCCATTGTATATATTGTAGTATTTTTACATATTTCATATGATTTATTGTATGAATTTTCTTTTTGGTTTATATTGCTTAGTATTTCATCAGCTCCTGCTTCTATTTTTTCTACATTATATATTTTTTGATCCATTATAGTAGTTACTGTTGTTTTATTTTCTATATTTACTATTATTGAGTTTTCCTTTTCTTTCGCTGCAACTATATCAGCAATTGCCATAGGTAATGGTGTTATATTTCCAATTACAGTTCCTTCTAGCTCTTGCATTTTTCTGTTTATATCTATTTTATTACTTGATATATGGATAACTTTTATTTTTTCTTTGTTATTTATATCTGGAACTAATGCATATCTTGCTTCTAGTGCATTTCTATTTGTTCCTTTTTCATAACATAATGAATCAAATTCTGTATCAATAGATTTCTTTATGTCATTTTTACTTAGCAAGTTAAATAGATAAAAGTAATTATAAGTTTCATTTGATAAGTTTGTACTAATTGGAGTTTTATAACTAAATGTTTCTGAAACTATTTGTTTTATACTTTCATTTATGTCATCATAAAATTTAACACCAAAAGCCTCTACTTTTAAGTTATCCCTATCTTTTGTTACTTTTGCATATTTAATTAAATTTTCTTCAATATATAGACCTAAGCAACTTGACATTTTGACTCCTTTATTTTTTCATTTTGATACTATTTTTTACTTTTTTTGAAAAAAAATACTTAAATTTAAATCTATTTTATTATTGCCTATTAACAGCACAATAATATATTACGTTTTTATTCTATCGTTTTTTGTCGAAAAGTCAAGTGTTTTAATATAGTTGTAATATAATTGTAACATTTTTGTCATATGACTTATATGTCATTTTTAATAGATATATAACCAGAGTATATTAAACCATTATATAGTATAAATATCCTCTATATTTTCATAAATTAGCAAGAGAGCTACGAAAAAAGTGAGTCAATTTACCCTTTTGACTCACTTTTTTCGTAGCTCCATGCTAATTTAGTTTATTCTTTTTTACAGTAATAATTTTAATGTTTTTTTACATTGCCAAGTATCTAATTATCACTATTATTCCAAATATTACTCTATATATAGCAAATATCTTAAAGCTTCCCTTTTTTAAATATTCTAGTAAGAATTTTATTACAAATAATCCTACTATAAAACTTGCTAGTATTCCTAAAAAGAATGGTATGCTAAATACAAAGTCTTTAAATTTTAGAACTGTTGCTGCAAATACTATTGGTGTTGATAACAAGAATGTATATTTTGCCACACTTTCTCTTTCTATTCCCATTAGTCTACCTGTTGTCATTGTTATACCTGATCTAGATACTCCTGGTATAAATGCTAAGCATTGTGAAAGTCCTATTAAAAATGTTTGTTTTAATGTCATTTTTTCATATTTTATATTTGATTTTGCTTTTTTGTCTACTACATATAAAATTATTCCCATTATAATTAATGCTAATGCTATTATTATTGGAGTCTCTAATTTATTTCCTACAAATTTGTCTAATATAAAGCCTATTATTCCTCCTGGTATAGTTGCAATTACCAAATACCAGAACATTTTTCCTTCAAAACTTTTTTCTTTTTTTACAACTTGATTATATCCACCTTTTATTAATTTTACCCAGTCTTTAAAGAAAAATATTACAATTGCCAAAAGTGTTCCAAAGTGTAATGCCACATCAAATGCTTTAAAATCCATATTAAATATTTCCGAATTAGTCCAGCCTAACATCCATGGTATTAGGGTTAAATGTGCTGAACTTGATATTGGCAGTAGTTCGGTTAGTCCTTGAATTACTCCTAAAATTATTGCTTGTATTCCATTCATGTTTTATACCTCTTTCTCTTTCTATATTATTATAGTTCTTCAAATATATTATAGATTGTATCTTTTATATATTCAGCTGAAGTTAGTGGTGCTACTTTTCCTGGTAGTGATAATGCCCATATTACTTTTATTCCTAGCTTTTTAGCTTCTTGTCTATCTACTCCTCCAGGATTTGATGCTAGGTCTATTATTACACAATTTTTACTTACCTTTTTTAGTATCTGTTTATCTAATATCATACTTGGTATTGTATTCATTATTATATCATATTTATCTATTTGTTTTTCTATTTCTTTTTGGTGTATTGGTATATATCCATATGCTCGTATCCATGCTAAGTCTACATTTTTTCTTGCTTCACAATATACGTTTGCTCCTACTCCTTGTAACATCTTTGCTAATACTTTTCCTATTCTTCCGAATCCTAGTATTAATACATTACTATTATGTATAGTTTTTATTGTTTCTTCCATTGCTATTTGTATTGCACCTTCTGCTGTAGATATTGCATTTAATACTGCTAATTCTTCTCTATTTAATAAGTCGATGGTCTCTATTTTGTTGTCATTGCTTAGTTCATAAAATTCTCTTTTTATACTTCCTGCTATAATTTTTTTACCTTTTATATTTGTAGCTAATTCATTTAAAGTTATTATTTTTTCACTAAATGGCGCATTTACATTTGTATTATCACTTGTTATTGGTATTGGCCCTATTACTATATCTGCATCTTGCACAGTTTCTTGTAGTGTTTTACATTTTTTTACTGAATTTATATTTTCTATTTTTTCTAGACCATATGTACATATTTCATATTCATCTTTTGCTAGCATTTCTAATAACTTAACTATTCTTAAGTCCCCACCTATTACCGAAATTTTCTTTATCAACTTCTTACTCTCCTTTTTTCTTCTTTTGTTTTAGTATATTTATTTTGTTCCTAAATTATTCTCTTTCTCTATCTTGTTCTTTTCTTTTTAGAAGTCTTATTGCTTTTATATCATTTTGACTTAAGTTACCTACTACTTCACATGTTTGTTCTAAATGTTTTATTGTTTCTAGTTCTTTTAATGTTATTTTTTTGTTTTTGCTTTTTACTGTATGTGTTGGTTTCTTTATTTTATTAATTATCATTTTAAATACTAGTTCTTTGTTAGCTTTTTCATATAGTTCTTCATTTTCCTCTACTGCTGTGCTTAGATATTGTATTGCATCTTCTCTATTGCCTCTTAGCATTGCTATATATGCTAGGTAGTAGTATACTTCATCTGCTAGTTCATCATCATTTATACACTCTGTAAAGTATTGCTCTGCCTCTTCTAGTTCATTATATAATAATGCTATTTGACCTAAATCATATTTTGCATTATATAATAATGAGTTAAGCTGGGCTGCTTTTTCATAATATTCTTTTGCACTTTGGAAATCGTTAAGTCTTGTAAATACCATTCCTAAATTATAATATAATTCATATTTTTCAGGGTTATAATTCAGTGCTTGTAAATATATATTTGCTGCTTCTTTATAGTTTTCTTGTTCATATAAAATATCTCCTAGTAAACATGTAGCTTCATAGCATTCTGGTTTTATTTTTAGTATTTGATTTAGTATTTTTGTAGCTTCTTGTTTTCTTTCTACTGTTTTTAATAAATTTGCTGTTTTTAACTTTACATCTAAGTCTAAATTGTTTATATCTGTTGCTCTTATGTATTCATCTATAGCTATTTCTATCTTCCCTGTATCTTCACATATTTGTGCTAATTGTTTATGCAAGTAATAACTATTAGGATATTTTTCAATTATTTTCATTAATATTTCTTTCGCTTTTTCACTTTTTCCGTTTTTATGGTAGAATTTTGCTATGCTCATATATATTATTTCTGAAAGTAATATTCCTTTTTTTTCAATTATTAGTATTGCTAATGGTATTAATATTGAAGTTATATATGTTACTACATTTATTAGTATTGGTAATTCCACGCGAAAAACAAGCCCTATAAAACCTATTGCTATTCCTAGGGCTTGTATTCCTAATATATATGTATAATTAGTGTCGTTTCTATGAATCATTTTAAAAAACACTATTATAAATAAAGCAAATGCTATAACATTAAAAATTATTCTCTCTACTATCATTGGTTATTTCCTATTTGTTTTCAAATTTTTCTTTATATGATTGTATACATTGTTCAATTATTCTTTCAGCTTCTTGTCTTCCTTCAATTTTATCTACCATTGTTTGTTTTCCTTCTAATTGTTTATATACTTCAAAGAAATGTTTTATTTCTGCTGATATATGTTCTGGTATTTCTTCTATATCTTTATAACAATTTAAGAATGGATCATTTTTTGAAATAGCTATTATCTTTTCATCAAATTCATATCCATCTATCATTTTTAATACTCCTATTGGATATACTTCTACCATTGCTAAAGATACTATTTTTTCTTGGCATAGTACTAATACATCTAGCGGATCTCCATCTCCTGCATATGTTCTTGGTATAAATCCATAGTTTGCTGGATAGTGTGTTGCTGTGTATAATACCCTGTCTAATTTTAACATTCCTGTTTCTTTGTCTAGTTCATATTTGTTTCTTCCACCTTTTGAAATTTCTATTACTGCTACAAAGTCTTCTTTTTTTATTCTTTCTGGTGATATATCATGCCATATGTTCATTTACATCATTCCTTTCATTTTTTTACATTTTTCTACAAATATCTATTTTATATATTTTAGAACAAATTTTGGAAAAAGTCCATAGTTATTTTAAAATTTGTTCAAAATTTTATGTCAATTTGTTTTAATATAAAAATTTCTCCCCTAATTTTCTAAGGAAGAAACTATATTTCTCTTAATTCTTTTCTAATTTCTTTGCATAACTTATTAAATCCATCTCCATATATATAGCCAATTGTCTGACTTGATAAATAGTCATTATTTACAGCATATTTATTCCATTTAGCTTCATTTGGATTGCTTTCACTCTTTTTTATATATTCAGTTAATGCTATGAAACTATCATTATAATAACTTTGAAGAGTATTTGGTTTATAATTGCTATCTAATTCAATAGACAGCATTAGGCTCATATTATATGCTTGTATAGAATTTATACCATATTTATTTATAGTATATTGTAATTGTGCTTTCAATTCATCAATTACCATTTTATTTTGTATAACTCCGTAATATCTACATCTAACGCTTTCGATAGCATTACCATTACGAATAGACTTGGACTTTTTATATTATTTTCTATATCATTAATATGAGTCGTTGAAACTCCACTCTTCTCTGACAATCTATTTAAAGTTATATTTTTGTTCTGTCTTACTTGTTTTAATAAAATTTCTATGTGCATTACACCTCACCAAAGCTTGATATATATTTTGTTTCATTTAAACACAGAACCTATCCGCTATGGCGGAATTTCAAAAAAATACTATAACTTTTTTCAAAAAATTTAATTAATACTTACGTATTCTATGCTGTTTTTTACATTTATTGGTACTTGCTTATTTCCTTTTTTCAATTTTAATATATAGATTAATTTTAATAATCTATTTACATTTTATACAAACTTAGGTTTGTATACATTTTATAATATATTCATTTTTTTGTAAATATTATTCTTATTTTTTTTACTTTTATTCATAATTTTTTCTAGGCCAATGTTAAGAACCATAAAAAAGCAATAATTCTAATTATACAAAATATTGTAGCTTCATTCATAAATAACTATATCTTTTCATGTTTCTTTATGAATTTTGCTTACTCAAAATAAAAATGAAACAATTAGTTTTGTTTATTTTATGCCACTTTGGTAAGGTAAGTAAAAATTTTTTAAAAATTTTTTTTAAAAAATATAGACAAATTTATATTTTTATGATATTATAGTCAAAGTTAAATTCAGTGTCTCTTTTTAAGGGAATAAAATTAAAAAAGTAGTGCACATTATTGAGGTAAAATTCTATAATTATTGAATTAACTAAATTAGCCAGTTATCACAAATGCAGATGTGGCGGAACTGGCAGACGCACAGGACTTAAAATCCTGCGGTTGAATAAACCGTGCCGGTTCGATTCCGGCCATCTGCACCAGAAGTATAAAAGCCTATAAGTAGCTTAAATGCTAACGTATAGGCTTTTATTTTTTATCTTTTACTGCAATTTTACTGCAACAAGTATTTTTAAAGTCCTTGTGCGTTTAAATACGCTGTAACTTTTTCTAATTCATTTTCGCTAAATTCTTTGAAAACTGATGTATACGTATCAAGTGTTGTTTGTATTTTTTTATGTCCTAAAATCTTTTGTAATGCTTTTGCTTGCATACCACTTTCAATACATCTAGTTGCATATGTATGTCTTAACATATGTGTATGTAATCTTTCTGATATTTTTTCTTTTTGATTTAGTCTTTTCAAATAACAGTTTACTTCTAAAGGTGTAATAAATGTATCTTTGATATTAGCATAAAATAATAGTCCATTTATGTTTGCTATCCTGCTACTTTGTATTTGTTCTAACAGTTCTTTTACTTTTGGTGCATTAATATTGTTCTTTTTGAATTTTCTGTTTTTGGTGTATCTCCCATAATAGTTTTATTGTTTTTATCTCTCGTAAGAGTTTTGCTTATAGTTATTGTATTTAATTTATAATCAATATCTTTTATAGTTAATGCCAATACTTCCCCTATTTGAATCCCTCATCTTGGCATACCATTCCTCCTTTTAGCTTTTTATTTTAACAAATGTGCAACTCTCTGTTTTATTTTATCTAATTCATGTCCATTTGCAAGGCAAACATTCCATTTTCTCTTTTTAGCAATATTAATGTTTTTTTCTGCATCATCAATAAACAAAATATTTTTAGGTTTTATTTTGCAATCATTTTCCAGCATGATATAAATTTCTTCATTTGATTTTCTACAATTCATTTCAAAAGATAACCAAACATAATCGAATTTTGATAGATTATAATGCTTATCTATTCTTGGTCTATCAAAACTACATAAATTTGATAAAATTCCTATTTTACACTTATCTTTTAAACTGTGGGCAAATTTAATAACATCTTTATAGTATTCTACCTTATCAAATTCTTCTTGATATACATTATAAAATTCTTCATAATTACATTGTAAATCAAATATCTCTTTTTGCTTATTAAACCATTGTTGTATTTCTTGTTTGGTATTTATTTCGGAAATATACTTATTAGTTTCATTATTATGATCACATTTATTACATTTTTCTATTATTAAATCTGCATGTAATTTATTTTTTGCTAATTTATTTATTACATTCATTCTTGCAGTAAAGCAATTATATTCTCCATTTTATGGCTTTCTACTACTCCACCCCAATCAAAAATAATTATCTTTGTATTTTCCTTTTTCATAACTTTGTCCTTACATTTTTTATTAATAGCTTTGAAATATAGAAAAAATTATAACCATAACTATTATACTGCAGGGTATTCCTAATATAAAAAAAGCTAACAAATATTTAATCCTCTTATATTTTTTATCAATATCATCATTATCTTCAGTTTCATCTAGTTCTTCAATATTTTCTTCAGATGAATTAGCATTAGCTAAAATAGATGACATAAGTTCTAAGGCTTTTTCATAGCAATCTTCATTTACAAAAATTTTTTTATACTGAATAGATTGTCCGAAATATATATTCATATATGAGCCACTACCATAATCTTTCCTAATAAATGTTATATTATTATCACCTAATATAGAGCAAACTTGATTTATTTCATATTCATTTGAGCTAGAAAATATTTCAACTTCATTACTATTTTCTTTCATTATTTCCTCCAAAAATAAATATAATTTTTTTAATACATTTCTATTATCTAAGATTATAATGAAAAATGCAAGAAATACTTTATTACTATTTGACTTTTTCTATTTGTAATGATATAAAAATTATATAATATATCATAACTAATTAGGAGGAACATTGTGCCAAATATATTTGAAATGTTTAAGAATTATTTTATAGAAAGTGAAAATGATATACCTCAAAAATATAGAGAAGAAATAGAAAAAAGATTAAGCTCTAAAGAATGTACTAAACAAACAGAAAAACTTGAAATTACTCCTGGAAAACTAGGAAAAGTCGTTTCAGAAAAAAGTAAAATTGAAGATATATTTAAAAATGAGCAAGATTTTTATTTTGGGCATGGAACTCCTGGTGGAGAGCAAGTGATTAATTCAATACTAGAAAATGGGTTGATGACAGTAAATCCAGATACTATAAAAGTTTATGGTAATACTCTAAGAGGACTAGATAGTACTACTTTTTTATTTGGAAAAGGAACAGACTCTTTATTTAGTAAGCAAAAAGATCTATTAGATAATTGGCCACATAAAAATTCAAAAAATGTTGTAATTATTTCAATTCCAAGAAAATATGCACTAAAAAATACAGAAGTAAGATTAGCAGATTTATATGAAGCATTTTATATAGGAAGTGAAGAAGAAGGATATAAGTTAAGACCTGAATTTATAAAGGGAATATATAATGCTGATTCTCATTCTTTTACACTAAATGATAACTTTTATCAAAATTTAGAAGTCTGTCAACAAGAAGAACTATTTCGAGAAGTTAAGCAACAATATATTATGTCATATGCTAAGCATTCAATGGTTGCACCAGATAAATCAGAAAATCGTTTTTCCTTAGATGAAATAGAATTAGAACAACTTAATATTGAATGGTATAAGAAGCAACTTGAAGGGCTTAGAAGAGATAAAACATTTAATACTCAAATGTTAAATACAGGGCTTCATGAAATGTCAAAGGGAGCTAAAATTTCTGACTTTAATGATACAACACATTCACTTATAGGAAATGTAAAAGAAGATAAAGAAAATATAGATGAGGTGTGGTTATTAGATGATTGGGAATAATTTAGAATATATACAAGCTTATACTGAAATAAAATGTTTATTGAAATACTTTCCTATAAATTATATAAAAAAACTACCTAATCCATTACTAGAAATGATACAAAAAAATAGTGATGACAAATATAATATAGAGGTAGATATAAATAAAGATTTAAAAAGTCAAAACATTAGTAAAAAAACAAAAGATATATTGGTGGTTCTAACGTATAATTATTGGTCAGATGAAAATGAAAAAAAGTATCTAAAAAAATACTTTTATGATAATGAAGAAACCTTTCAAAAAAAATTATCTGAAAAATATAGCACAGACAATTTATTTAAAAGCAAAACTATTAAAGCGCAAAAAGTAGAAAATTCTGCTGCTGTGGTAAAATATGAAGATACAATTTTTGCAAAATTGAAAAGTTGGTTTAAATGTATTTTTCATAAATAGGTATTTTACATAGGCAAGTTACCCCCGCTTTATCTTTATATAGTCTTCCTTTTTCATATTTAATTGATGTACTGAACTTATAAATGTGTAATAATAAAAATGGAGTAGATAATATAAACTACCACTCCATTTTTACATATTTTCATTCGTATTGATATTTTATCAGCTTTCTAATTCATCATCTTCAAATGTAAAATTTAGAATATCCACAATAATATATACTAGAGAAATTTTTATTGTTTGTGTTGTAATGCCACGCATAAAATCCTAATTATTACACAAAATATACTTTCGTAACTTCTTTAAACTGATGATATAATAAGGTCTTTCCATATAGAAAAACCTACTCTATATGGTCTTAATGTAAATTTTGCTCTTTGCGGTTGCATAAAATCAATAACATTTTCCATAATTGGCTTATACTCTTGGGATGAACAGATAATTATGTCTGTTTGATCCCAGCATCCAACTATTCCAAATACTTCTGTCCATTCTAATATATATGTTTCAACTAAAATTGAACTACTTTTTAATATTATTATATTATCTTGTGTATGTAGTACAAATTCATTTGGTATTTTTTTTATAATTCCGTCTTCCCCTACATCAAATGCTTTTGCTATTTTTTCCACCTGAAGGTCACATTCATTATAAAAAGGGTGGGAAAGTTCCATGCTTATAATTTTTTTCCGAAGTTGTGCTTGAGTAGGTAAACATCTTGGTGTTAAAAAGCTGTTTGAAAATGAAATAATCTCATTTCCCTCTAATACAAACTTTATTTCTTTTGACATATGTATATCTTTCATAAAATCCCTCCTAATAATTATTATCTGTTCTTGTTTTCAATGTTACATATTGGGAAAAATCAAATTAATTAAAATGATTATACTATGCATTATATAAATTTGCAACTATTTCGTCTTCAAACTTTAATTTCTATATTCTCTTTTTTTAAATTTTGTGTTATACTTAAGAGCAACTTACATAAATTTATATATAGAAGGTGTTTTTATGGAAAGATTTAAAGAAACTAAAAGAGCAGGTATTTTAGGTATTTTTGGAAATATATTTTTATTAATTATAAAAGCAAGTATTGGATTTTTAACTAATAGCCAAGCTATGATTGCTGATAGTGCTAATAGTGCTAGCGATATTTTTGCTTCTGTTATGACTTTTATAGGAAATAAAATAGCTAGTGAACCTAAGGATGACTCTCATAATTTTGGTCATGGTAAAGCCGAATATATTTTTTCATTATTTATTAGCATTTCTATGATTATGGTTGCACTAAAATTATTGTTTGACTCTGTCATTTCGCTTATAAATCAAAACTTTATGGAGTTTTCTTGGATTTTAATTATAGTGTGTATTGTTACTATTTGTGTTAAATTTTGTTTATATATTTATACTAATAAATTGTGCAGAAAGTATAACAATATCCTTTTAGAAGCTAATAGTAAAGATCATAGAAATGATTGTATTGTGACGACCTTTACATTAATTTCTGTTCTTGCTACTTTAGCTAATATTTATTGGGTAGATGGAGTTGTGGGAATAGGTATTTCTATATGGATTGCATTTACAGGCATTAAAATATTTTTAGAGAGCTATAATGTTTTAATGGATAAAGCTTTAAATGAGGATACCAAAGATTTAATTTTAAATATAATTAGAAATTATAAAGATGTACAAAATGTTACCAATTTTTATACTACACCTGTTGGATATCAGTATATGGTAGTTTTGACAATATGTGTAGATGGAAATATGTCTACATTTGATAGTCATGCTTTGGCAGATAATTTGGAAAATGAAATTAGTAATTTGAATGAAATTTATAGTACCACAATTCATGTAAATCCAGTTTAAATTAGTAAACTCAGCAATTTAATGTTGTAATCTTATGTAAAATATGTTACAATTTAATTATCTAATGCAGCCAATAATATAATAGTAAATACTTTATAGGAGGATTTTTTATGAGCTTATTTTCTAAAACTTACAAAAGTTCAACTGGAAAGACACTTTGTTTCTCAACTAACTCCACAAAAGAATATTTAGATTTTATTGAAAATTTCAATTACCAAAAATATGACCTTATCAGAATAAACAATGGATATAATACGTGGTTTATTACCTACAAATTAAAAACCTAACAACAGACTGTGCACTTTGTAAGTGCACAGTTTGTTGTTAGGTTTCAAAGCCATGTTAAAATTAATAATTTATTTTTAATCTTTCTTTTATGAACCACAGAAGTATTGGCTATGTGGTTTACAGGAGATTATACTAAAGTATAACTTATTTCTAACTCGCTGTCGCTCTAACAACTAAGAAAAAATTTTCTCTACAAATGCTTTGTAGCAAGGCCTACGAATAAATTTTATTAAAAACCATTATATAGTAACGATTTTTTATATAAAATTTAATTTAGTACAATCGAAGACCAAAAAAGATTGGCATATTATGTAAAATGCAGTAAAATATAATTAGTTTTTTGGTAAATCAAATTTTAGTTTAAATCCCCTTGTAAGGGGAGGAAGGAGAATCTATGGATAATAGACAATATGCATATAGTCCTAATTTCGCTAAAAGGAGATCCTCTTACGTCTTTCGGAGTATATGGGACGATATAGTGTGACGTTCTGTTGTTGCAGAAATAGCTGCATTTAAGAGGACTCCGTGCCTCGTGGGCACGGTAATCTATTCAAGCAATGGGACAGGTTTGTCTGAATTGCTTGTTACGAGTGAGGTCCTTGCTCGATTAGCTGAGCGAGGCTGCACGTTTTCAGCTTATAGAATAAGCAAAAAATGGTATATATTGGATCAAATAAACCATACACTTGCAGATGTAATAATAGAATAACAAATAACTGGGCAATTGCCCAGTTATTTGTTATTTTATTACTATATTCCCTTCTTCATCAACATCTATTTTAGCTATTTCATTTGCCTTTATAACTCCATCTAAAATGCCTTCAGCAATTTTATCTTCTAACATACTTTGAATTGCTCTTTTTAAAGGACGTGCTCCGAAAGTTTGTGTCTATTCCTTTTTCTAATATTTTGTCTTTTACTTTTTCGGTAATTTCTATTTTTATGTTTTGCTTTTCTAGTCTTTTTTCTACTTGTTTTAGCATAATATTTATTATTTGTTTTATTTCTTCATTTTGTAATTTATGGAATACTATTATTTCGTCAATACGGTTTATAAATTCTGGTCTAAATTCTTTTTTAAGTTCTGCCAATACATCTTTTTTAGTATTTTCATATTCTTTTTTGCTTTCATCATCTATACTTCCTGCTCCCATAAACCCTAAAGATTTTTTGTCTGTTATTAACCTTGCTCCTATATTTGATGTCATTATTATAACTGTATTTTTGAAGTCTACTGTTCTTCCGTTGTTGTCTGTAAGCCTTCCGTCATCTAATATTTGTAAAAGCATGTTCATAACATCTGGGTGAGCCTTTTCTATTTCGTCAAATAAAACTACAGAATAAGGGTTTCTTCTTATTTTTTCAGTTAGCTGTCCTCCTTCATCATAACCTACATATCCTGGAGGTGAACCTATTAATTTTGAAACACTATGACCTTCCATAAACTCTGACATGTCGATTCTTATCATGCTGTCTTCTTTTCCAAATAAACTTTCAGCTAAGGCCTTTGAAAGCTCTGTTTTTCCTACTCCTGTTGGTCCTAAGAATAAGAATGAGCCTATAGGGCGGTTTGGGTCTTTTAAACCTACTCTTCCTCTCCTTATTGCTTTTGAAACTGCTTCTACTGCTTCATTTTGACCTATTACTCTTTCGTGCAAAGTTTTTTCTAAATTCTTAAGCCTTTCATTTTCATCCTCAGTTAGTTTTTGCGCTGGTATTCTTGTCCAACTAGCTATAATTCCTGCAATATCTTCTTCAGTTAATGCAATTATTTCTTTACTATTTTTACTTTCCCATTTTTTCTTTTGCTTTTCTAGTTTCTCTTCTAGTTCATGTTGTGTATCTCTTAATTTTGCAGCTTTTTCAAAATTTTGTGTATGAACGCTATCCTCTTTTTCTTTTAAAACTTTTGCTAAATCTTCTTCTATTTGTTTTATTGAATCTGGCTGTGTGTATGCCTTCATTCTTACCTTTGATGCCGCTTCATCAATTAAATCAATCGCCTTATCTGGCAAAAACCTATCATTAATATATCTTACTGAAAGCTCTACTGCTGATTTTATTGCCTCTTCAGTAATTTTAACATTATGGTGTGCTTCATATTTATCTCTAATACCTTGTAATATTTTTATAGTGTCTTCTACTGTAGGCTCTGTAACAGTAACTGGACTAAACCTTCTTTCTAGTGCACTATCTTTTTCTATATACTTTCTATATTCATTTAATGTAGTAGCACCTATAACATTTACCTCTCCTCTTGCTAAAAGAGGTTTTAAAATATTGGCTGCATCAACAGCACCTTCTGCTGAACCTGCACCAACTATAGTGTGGATTTCGTCTATAAATAAAATAACATCACCTGCTTTTTTTACTTCATTTAAACATTTTTTTATTCTCTCTTCAAAATCTCCTCTATATTTAGCTCCTGCTACCATACTAGAAATATCGATGCTTACTACTCTTTTTCCTTTTAAAATTTCTGGTACATCTTCGGCAACTACTTTTTGCGCCAAACCTTCAACAACTGCTGTTTTTCCTACACCTGGTTCACCAATTAAACATGGATTATTTTTAGTTCTTCTTGAAAGAATTTGGATAACTCTTTCAATTTCATCTTTTCTACCTATAACAGGGTCTAACTTTCCATCTTCTGCTTGTCTAGTTAGGTCAGTTCCAAATTGGTTTAAAGTTGTAGTTTGATTATAACTACTTTTAGATTTACTAGCAATATTTTTGTTATTTCCAATCACTGTTTCACTATCATTTAGAACTTTTATAATTTCATTATATAATTTTTGTGGGTCAACATTTAGATCTAGCATTATTCTAGCTGCAATACTATCTGCCTCTCTCATAATACCAATTAGTAAATGTTCAGTTCCTATATAATCATTACCTTGTTTTTTTGCCTCCCTAAAACTATTTTCAATAACCCTTTTTGTTCTAGGAGTAAATCCAATACTATTATCAATAATTTCTAAATTATTTTGATTAACACCTATTAATATCTCAATTTCTTTAGCCACCTTTTCTGGAGTAACTCCCTGACTTTCCAAAACTTTGCTGGCAATACCAGCTCCTTCTTTTACTAACCCATATAAAAGGTGTTCAGTACCAATATAATTATGTCCTAAGTTAATAGCAATTTTATTAGCCTCATCTAACGCTTTTTCTGCACGTTTTGTAAATTTATATATCATATATCAAAATCTCCTTCCAACAACCAAAAGGGACGCCCCTTTTTCGAAAAAATTTGCTAAAAGGGACAGCCCTTTTAATTACTTCTATGTAAAAGGAGTGTCCCCTTTAGCAAATTTTTCTGAAAAAAGGACGTCCCTTTTGGTTGATTATTTTATTATTTGTTTTACTATTTCTGCTCTTTTTATATCTCTTTCATATGCATTTAGTATTTTACCTGTATATTTTTGTAAATTAGCTGGTTTTGTGTATAGCTCTATTTTTTTTACTTTTAGGTCATCTAGCTGTTTTATTATTCCTAGGTCTGTTCCTAGTTTTACGTCTGAAAGTAGCTCTATACTTTCATCTGAGCTTAATTTTACTGCATTGGTTAGTATTCCATATGACCTATATACTCTATCTTGTAATTCTATTTCATTTTTTTCTAAGTTCTTTCTTGCTACTCTTTCTTGCTCCATTACCTTTTTGGTTATATTTTCTAAATTATTTATTATTTCCTCTTCTGTTATTCCTAAAGTTTGATTATTCGATATTTGGAACATATCTCCTTTACTTTGACTGTCTTCTCCATATATTCCTCTTATTGTCATTCCAAAACTATTTACTATGTGTAATACTTTTGATATATTTCCTGTAAGTTTTAATGCTGGTAAATGTACCATTACTGAAGCTCTTAAACCTGTACCTACATTACTTGGGCATGCAGTTAAATAGCCATATTCTTTACTTGAACAAAAATGTAGCATATTATCTAATTTTTTATCTATTTCTTTTGCTAAATTTATTGTGTTTTGTAAATCTAGCCCACTATTAAATATTTGTATTCTTATATGATCTTCTTCATTTACCATTATACATATATTTTCTTCATCATTTATTAGTATACCACTTTCCTCTTCATTTCTGTCTGATATAATATCTGGACTTATTATATGTTTTTCTACTAGAGCTAGTTTTGTTATATCATCCATATCTTTTATTTTTAAAAATTTTAATCCATATCCTAAACTTGGTGTAATATATTTCATTTTTTCTAGTAGATTATTTATATCTGTTTCTGAAAGTTTTTGCTTAAAAGGTATGCCTTTTATATTTCTTGCCAAACGTATCCTTGTACTTACTATTACATCTGATTCTTTTCCACTATCTAAATACCAATTCATTTTTTCCTCCTTGTTTTTTGGATGTCAGAAGTCGGAAGTCAGAAGTCGAATTTTTAAGTAATTTCTTCAAAGAATTTATAATTAATTTTTTTCTTATTTTCTCTTCCATTCTCCAATTCCTGTCTTCCAATTTATATCTTCTGATTTCCTACTCTATTTTATCTTTCTAATTTCGTCTCTTGTTTTTGCTGCATCTTCGTATCTTTCTTCCCTTATTTCTGTTTTTAGCCTTTCTTGTAATTCTTTTAACTTTGAATTTTCACTTTTCTTATTTTCTATAATATCTTCTTTTACTTTTTCATCTTTTTTCAGGTTATTCGTAGGTTGAAAATTTTTAACATCCTCCATTATATTTGCAATTCTACCAATATGTCTGTTTGCTCCATGTATATTTTTTAGTAGTGGATCTAAGTTGTTTTTAAAAGTTTCGTAGCAGTTTTCACAACCAAATTTTCCTGTTTGTAAAAAATCGTCATATGACATATTACACTTTTTACATGTTAACGTTCTTGGTGATATTATACTTGTTGTATCATCATACATGTCTAACATATCTCCTAGAAAACTTGAAAAACTTATTGGCATATTAAAATTCATGTCATCTATTCCTAATTCTTCTGCACATTTTTCACATAAATTCATTTGTTTTTTTACTCCATTTATTATTTGGGTATACCTTATATTAGCTTCGTTTTCTCCACAATTTTGACAATTCATAAAATTCACTCCTTTTTTTGGAAGTCGGATAACAGATGTAGGAAGTCGGATTTTTAAGTAATTTCCTTGAAGAAATTTCTAAAGTTCTGACCTCTGATTTCTGTCTTCTGACTTCTATTAATCAATTATATTTAATAACATATTTTTAAATATTTTGGCTCTTATTATATCTTTTATCGGTTGATTTAGCGTTAGTACATTGTCACTGGTTGCTACTTTTAAAAGTTTTGCTTGAGGTTCATCTATCATGTTGTATGATAAAAAATTGCTTATAAAGATATCTGCTTCTTGTGCTGTTAGTACTTCTCCAATGTTATTTATTATATGCATAAAATAATTGCTTTTTGTTATATTTATTTTTTTTATCTTTATATGTCCACCGACCTCCTCTTTTACTCTCTACATAATAGCCTTGTGATGGCTTGAAACGTGTTGCTATTACATAGTTTATTTGTGATGGCACACAATTAAATCGCTCTGCTAAGTCATTCCTGCCGTATTTCTATATATTCTTGGTCTTCTGTGAATAAATCTTTTATGAAGTCTTCTATCATGTCTGATATTCTCATATTATTTCATCTCCTTTTAACTTTGACTTTCTTTGACTTATAGTTATATTATATATTATTTTAATTTTATGTCAATACTTTTTTTGTTTTTTTTTACTTTTATATAATTAAATCGTTACTGTTCAGACTAAATATAATTTATTGATTTTCTCAATGTGTTGAAACTGTGAATTTTTATTAAAATGTCTTAAAATTGATTTTCTCAATAAAAATATTTATAGTTTAAACATTAATATTAAATCTTTTCAAAATGTCTAAATTTTAACAGCAAACGTTATACTTTTTTCATAAACTCTAACGTAATTACTTGAATAAATATACAATCTACGAAAATCCTTACAAATTAGTAAATTATAACGTTTGCTCTACACTTTACTTAACGTTTTTTCTTTGTCATTTTGTCCATATCTTTTGCATTTTGCTTTTGCCTTTCAATAGTTGTCCACGCAAAATATGATGAAACAAACTCTCCATATTTAGTAGTATCTTCTATATCATTGTAACTTTTTTTCTTCTCATTCATAAAAAATTCCTTTCCTTTCTTACTTCTTAAAAAAACACATAGTAATAAAGATTTTCTGATTTCTTTCAAATTAAAATACTTCATTTTTATTTTTGCTTTTATTTATAAAAGTATTCACTTTTGTCTCTATTTTACAAAGTGTTCTTTTTTTACAAAAAAAATTCCTATACTACAAAATTTTCCCAGTGTATTTTAAACTTTTTTGAACAATATATATATTGTGAAAACATTCTATTTTTGTTTTCAATCTATATACATTTAGGAGGTGAAAAAAAATGACAAATTCAAATAATAAAGTAGTTCCAGAAGCTAGAGAAGCTTTAAACAAATTTAAATATGAAGTTGCTAGTGAAGTTGGTGTAACTCTAAAAGATGGTTACAATGGTGATTTATCTTCAAGAGATGCTGGTAGAATAGGTGGTAACATGGTTAAGAAATTAATCGAAACTGCTGAAAGACAAATGGCTGGTAAATAGTTATAGTATGTTTTAATATAAAATATAGAAAAACAGGAATTTATTTTTTGACTTTCTACATAGAAAGACAGGAAACAAGTTCCTGTCTTTCTTATTTTTTGTATTAGATGCTTTTAAAGCTCATTTTAAATTTTATTGAAAATTTCTGATTTCAATAATTTTCTATAACTTTCGAGCTCTTTTTCAATATTTGGTATTGTTTGCTGCTCTTTAGAGTTTTTAGCAGGAATTCGTTTGAGTTCTTTTATACCTAACTTTTGTAGTTCTTCTTCTATCTGTTTTATTTGTTCTTCATCCTGTGTAGTTGTTTTATACTCACCAGTACTTGGTTTACACCAAAAGTATATTTTTACTACTTCCTGCTCAAGAACTAGCTGAAAAAGTTCTCCAATTCCTATGGATGTTCGCACCTTAGCTAAATACCCCCGTATTTCTTCGCCTTCAATCTGTGTCAATACTAATCCAATTTTTCTTGTTTTTCCTTCCATAAAAATCCTCCTTAATTAAAAAAGAATCACTAAATTACCGCTGTATTTATATATAATATCATATTTTACATAATTTTTCAATCAATTGTCTAAAATTTCCAGTTTATTTTTTCCCTATTTGCGCAATATATATAATGAAATCTAAATTTTTCAGGAGGTGAAAAAAATGACAAATTCAAATTATAAAGTAGTTCCAGAAGCTAAGGATGCTCTTAACAAATTTAAATATGAAGTTGCTAGTGAAGTTGGTGTAACTTTAAAAGATGGTTATAATGGACATTTATCTTCAAGAGATGCTGGTAGAATTGGTGGTAACATGGTTAAAAAACTTATACAACAAGCTGAAAGCCAAATGAAATAAGAATACCAAAAATAAATAAAGCCTTGTGTATAACAAGACTTTATTTATTTTTTTTCTATGCTTCTGGTTCTACTAAACCAAAGTTTTTACTATCTTTTAATCTATATATTACATTTACTTTTCCTGTTTCTATGTTTATAAATGTTAAGAAGTTATTTTTTGCTCTTCCTTCTAATTCTAGTTTTGCATCTTCTGGTGCCATTGGTTTTATGTTGTAATATATTGTTTTTATTATTTCATTTTCTATTTCATTTTTTGCTTCTCCAGCATTTATTGCCTCTTTTAATCTTATTGATTCTGTCATATTTTGTTTATCTTTTTTAGTTTTCATTTTTCTTATTTGTCCTTCTAAAATGTCTATGTCTTTATCTATTGAAGCATATAAATCTTTATGTGCTGTTACTGCTCTAAATGTCTCTCCAGTAGTTGTTACATGCAATTCTGCAACTTGCTCATTTCCTTCTGTTTTTATTGTAGCTGTTACTTCAATGTCTCCTCCAAAGTATTTTTCTAGCCTTTCCATTTTTTTTTCAACATATTCTTTTATAGAATCTGTTGCCTTTAGTTCTTTTCCTGTTATTTTTATGTTCATAAAAATCGCTCCCTTCATTTTGGTCTTTTGTTTTTATTAATAATATACTTATATTATAACTTGTTTTGGCAAATTTTTCAAACATTTTTTACTATTTTTAAAATTTTATACAGTTTTTTAATTTTTTTGTTAACATTTTCCCATAATCTATTGCAAATTTTGCCTTTTTGTGGTAGAATTTTAGTTGCTATATTTATAATAGCAATTAAGGAGGTGGTAATAAAATGCCAAATATCAAATCAGCTATAAAAAGAACTAGAGTTATTGAAAAGAAAACTTCAAGAAATAATATGATTAAATCAGGTTACAGAACAGCTGTTAAAAAGTTCGAACAAGCAATAGAAGCAGGTAATGTAGAAGAAGCTACAACTTTATTTGCAGAAGCTACTAAAAAAATAGATCAAGCTTGTACAAAAGGTGTTATAGTAAAAAACACAGCTGCTAGAAAAAAATCAAATTTAGCAAAAAAATTGAACGTTGCAAAAGCTTAAATTTATAAGGTTTTAAATAATTTTTATAAATTTTAGCTTTTAAAGCAAACTATATAAAAAATTGTGCACAGTTTTTTATAAATACATGTCTACAAAAAATAAGTTAAAAAAGGCGGAGTAAATTTACACATCTTAAAAAGATAAAGTGAGTTAATTTACTTCGTCCTTTTGACTCATTTTTTTGTACCCCTTTTGTTATTATATTTCTTTACTACTTTCATATAAACTATCTGCACACATATCAATATCATTACCCCATGAAATAGCTCCAAAAGATATTTTTACCTTATTAAATATTTCTTCATCTTTTAATTTTTTAAATACACCTTTTTCTAAATATGGCTTCATATCTTTTATTTTTTTTACATTATTATCAAAAGTAAGTAATAGTTCATAATTTTCTAACACTTCTACATCTACTATTTTTCTCATGATTAACTCCTTTATTTAATTTAGAGGATTTATGTTGTATAACTTTTCACTATCTTTAGCTAGTTCCCAGTTTGCCATTAAGTCTTCACTATGTATTAATGCCCATGCAGTAATTAATTTTATTTTTAAATTTGGCATTTCTCCATCTATTTTTTCACCTTCAAAATTAAATATAGCTTCATATTCACCAAAGAACGCATGAAAATGTGGTGGGTTATGGTCATCATAGTACATTCTTATTACAATGCCATAAAACATACTTATTGTAGGCATATTTTTCCTCCTTTCTTATTATAACATTTTATTTTCATCTTTTCATCTCTTTTTAATATTTTTTACCTATTGGGAAATATTTAAAAGATTTTTTAAATATTGGAGAATTAAAATCATATATATTATAACATTTACTTTTACATAATTCAATAAAAACATATCTTCAAATTACGACATTATCTACCATTAATTACCTTTGATTTTATTGCAATTTTATGTTAATATAAATTTATAGGATATTAGAAAGAATAAAATTTTTTAGATAGTAACTCCACATAAGAAAGTATAATTCATCTATAGGTATCTTCTAATAAAACGTAAGCTTCTTTGTTTTACTACGAATAAGTTATCTGTAAAGTGATTTCATTCCTAGCGGCTAACTTAACTATTGTGGATAACTTTCCTAAGAATATAGAAAAGTGAGGTATATT
Source organism: uncultured Clostridiaceae bacterium (assembly GCA_947577025.1). Taxonomy (GTDB): domain Bacteria; phylum Bacillota; class Clostridia; order TANB77; family CAG-508; genus UMGS1663. The sequence goes on from CANPTO010000007.1 coordinate 36,162, forward strand.
TATGAAGTTTGTAAATATTTTATTGGATAAAATTAAAAATTTAGACACGAAAGTTGTAAAAGTAATGAAGTCAGGTTTTATCTTTTCTTTTATAGTTTGTATACTTTCAAGTATGATATTACTTACATATGAAGCTATTTATAGTCTTCCAACTTTATTTTACATAGGAATTTCATTATTTAGAACATCTTTAAGCTTTGCTGTAGCATTTTTTATCTGTGGAATTGGATTCGATACAGTACAAAAAGAAATTGGCTAAAATATACATAAACTATTTACTTTTTACTGTTAGTATTATATAATACTAACAGTAATTTTAGTAATTAAAAACTTTTTTATTAAGAAGGGAGACTACTTATGCAGAATATAAAACGGAATAAAAGATTTCTATATGTAGGTAATTTTTTGGATGAGCATCATGCTTTAGCAATATTAAAACCAAATATTTTTGGAGTTAGTAGAATAGTACGAATTGATACTAATTATAAAATTATTAGTAAGACTAATTATTTTACTTTTAATAATTGGTTTAATGGTTATCTTATTGTTCATGAGAGAATCTCAAAAGGGAAATGGTTAAATTTTTGGGTTAATCATAATTTAGTTATGATTAATGATACTCAGGTTACATCTGTCCTTTGCTCTTTATCATTTCACTTAAAAACATTAAGATCATTAAATTCATATTTGATTGAGATTTTACTTAAAATTCGTCCAGAAGTTTTAAATAACTTACCTCTTATGAAATGTAGCAACTCATATTATATTTCTACAAATTTCTGTTGCCCATTTATATATACACCTAATGCAGATGCATTTAATATTGTAAAGTATGTACATTCTAATGCTGATAAATGGTAATTTAATTTTATTCTGTATTTAATAGCTAGAAATGAGTTTCTTCATTTCTAGCTATTTTTTAATTAAATTGTTTATTTACTTTATTATCTATTTCTAATTTGGTTAAAATTTCATCAAATTTTGTGTTTTCTACATTTTTACTTTTATATATTATTTCACTATATTTTTTATCTTTTATATTCTTTTTTAACACTAATAATATTCTTCTTTGTTCTTCTACTATATTTCTAATATCTTCTTTTAATGCTGTATTCGCTATATAATAGTTATTCTCTTTTATAAAACCTAAACACATATTAACACTACCTATTAACTTTTCAGTTGATAGGTATACTTTTTGACTATTATAATCTCCTATTATTCTAGCTTTCTTATCTATTTGCATAATAGCTGATAATATTTCTAACTTTTTTTGGGTTGTTCCATTGGATTTAAATTCAAAATCTGTTGTACTTAAATTGTTTCTTAAACATAGGTTATAAAAATCTACACTTGATTTTATTCTATTTTTTATAAGATTTAAACCTGTTAAATGTAAAAAATTGTGGGGAAAAAATTAGTTTCAATGTAATCATATTTTTTATATTCTTTTTGATATATAAATATTACATTTCTATTTTCTAAATTCTTATGATATATTTTTGAACAATTAAGTACAATATTTAATGATTCTTGTTTTGTCATATTGTACTTCCTTTAATATAATTTATTTGATAAAATTCCTACGATATAAAAGTTCTTAGGAGAAATAAAATTACCGCAGTAATGGTATTTCTCCTAAATGACTGATTTTTTCGTTGTCCGCCAACCATAGGCACATTCGTCCTATAAGAAAGTTCGGTTTTTTACGTTGTCCGCCAACCATAGGTTCTAATTCACCTATAAAACTCGGATTTAATGTGTCAGCCCACTTTTTATAGTATATTCATTATACTATGTCTTTATTAATTATGTCAATATTCTTATTTAATTTTTTTAATAAAGGAAAGATTTGGAAAGATTTGGGACGCGTCAAAAACTTTCCTTTTTTAATTAATATAAAAAAATAATTAAAAAAAGAAAAGGAAAGTTTTTGACGCGTCCCAAATCTTTCCAAATCTTTCCTTTCTTTTCGTTTATTTCTTCAATTCCTCTATAAACATTTTGTTAAGCATTTGTGGGTTTGCTTTTCCTTTTGTTTCTTTCATTGCTTGACCTACTAAGAAACCTACTGCTTTGTCTTTTCCAGCCTTAAAGTCTGCTACTGACTGAGGGTTTGCCTCTATTATTTTTTGTACTACTTCTTTTATTGCTCCTTCGTCTGATATTTGTATCCAGCCCTTTTCTTTTATTATTTCTTCTGGGTCTTTTGGATTTTCAAATAATTCTTCTACTACTTTTTTTGCTATTGCGCTACTTATTGTTCCTTTTTCTATTAGTGTAATCATTTTTGCTAATTGCTCTGCAGTAAATGGTATTTGATCTGCTTCTATTTCTTTTTCGTTTAATATTCTTGAAATGTCTGATAATAACCAGTTTGCAACTAGTTTATGGTTTCCACATATTTTTGATGCTTCTTCAAACATATTTGATAAATGTTTTGATGCTGTAAGTAAGTTACTGTCTTTTTCTGATAAACCTAATTCACTCATATACCTTACTTTTCTGCTTTCTGGTAGTTCTGGTAGATTATTTTTTATATTTTCTATGTATTCTTCTGATAGTTTTATAGCAACTAAGTCTGGATCTGGAAAATAACGGTAGTCTTGTGCATCTTCTTTATCTCTCATTGAGAAAGTTCTCCCTGATACGTCATCCCATCTTAGTGTCTCTTGTTCTATTTTTCCGCCATCTTCTATTACATCTATTTGCCTATCTGCTTCATATTCTATTGCTCTTACTATACTTCTAAATGAACTCATATTTTTCATTTCTGTACGTGTTCCAAACTCACTTGCTCCTTTTTTCCTTACAGAAACGTTTACATCTGCTCTAAATGAACCTTCTTGCATTTTACAGTCTGATACTTCTATATATTCGTAAATTGATTTTAATTTTCTTAAATAGTTCTCTGCTTCTTTACTGCTACGTATATCTGGTTCTGATACAGTTTCTATTAGTGGTACTCCTGCTCTGTTTAAGTCTACTAGGCTTCCTCCGCCAAATTCGTTATGATTTAGCTTTCCTGCATCTTCTTCTATATGTATACGTGTTATTCCTATTTTCTTTTTTTCTCCATTTTCATCTTCTATCTCTATATATCCATTTTTACAAAGTGGCATATCAAATTGAGATATTTGGTATGACTTTGGAAGGTCTGGGTAAAAGTAGTTTTTTCTATCATTTTTACTATTTTTCTCTATTTCACAATTTGTAGCAAGACCAGCCTTTACCGCATATTCTACTACTTTTTCATTAAGTACTGGCAAAGCCCCTGGCATTGCCATACATACTGGACAAGTATGTGTATTTGGCTTGCCACCAAATTCAGTAGGGCAACTACAAAATATTTTTGTTTTTGTAGAAAGTTCTGCATGTACTTCAAGTCCTATTACTATTTCATAGTCTTCTCTAGACATCTATTTTTTCCTCCTTCAAAACTCGAAGAGTTTTGTACTATTCACTCTTCACTATTCATTATTCACTTAAGCCTTTTCTTCGAAGTAAGGGCGAAATTTGATATTCCCAAGGCGGTATTCCTTACCGATTTAGCCCCTACAGTGTTAATTTATTTTTCTACTGCTATTCCTTCGAAGAGCGGACAGCTACTATCTGCCCCTACATCAAACCTCAGGTTTGTACTCTTAATTTTTCACTATTTAACTTAGGCAATTTCGTTGGCTGGCGGGTCGCCCTTAGTGCGACCCTCACAGTATTTATTACATATTTTTAAATTCTGGTTTATAATTCTCTCTAAATTTTATAGCTTGTTCAAATGTATATGCTGCATTTAATAAGGTTTCTTCACTGAATTTTTGCCCTATTAGTTGCATTCCTATTGGCATTTTTTCTTTATCTACTCCACATGGAATTGATATTCCTGGAAGTCCTGCTATATTTACTGATACTGTACATATATCTGCTAAGTACATTTCTAATGGATTTGATGATTTTTCACCTATGTTAAATGCTGTTGTTGGTGCTGTTGGTGTTAATATTATATCATATTTACTGAATGCTTCATCAAATTTTGATTGTACTAATGTACGTACTTCTAAAGCTTTTTTGTAGTATGCATCATAGTATCCTGATGATAATACATAAGTTCCTAGTATTATTCTTCTTTTTACTTCACTTCCAAATGCTTCACTTCTTGAGTTTATATATATATCTTTTAGGTCATTATAGTTTGGCGTTCTGTATCCATAGCGAATTCCATCAAATCTTCCTAAGTTTGAACTTGCTTCTGCACATGCTATAATGTAGTATGTTGCTAATGCATAGTTTGCAATGTCTAGTGAAAATTCTTCTACTTCTGCTCCTAGTTCTTTGTATTTTTCTATGGCTTCTTCTAACTTTTGTTTTACTTCTGGTTGAAGCCCTTCTCCATAGAATTCTTTTGGAATTCCTATTTTCATTCCTTTTACATTATTTTTTAAGCTTAATGTATAATCTACTTTTTCCCTATTTTCTGATGTTGAATCCTTTTCGTCATGACCTGTTATTACATTTAAAAGCATAGCACAGTCTTCCACATCTTTTGTTATTGGTCCTATTTGGTCTAATGATGAAGCAAATGCTACTAGTCCATAACGTGATACTAAGCCATATGTTGGTTTCATTCCTACTACTCCACAAAAAGATGCTGGCTGACGTATTGAGCCACCTGTATCTGAACCTAGTGCCCAAGGTACCATTTGGCTAGCAACTGCTGCTGCGCTTCCTCCTGAAGAACCTCCTGGCACTTTATTTAAGTTCCATGGATTTTTTGTTATATGAAATGCTGAGTATTCTGTTGAACCACCCATTGCAAACTCGTCCATGTTTAATTTTCCTAAATTAATCATGTTTTCCTTATTTATTTTTTCCATTACTGTTGCATCATAAGGTGAAACAAAGTTTTCTAACATTTTTGAACTACATGTTGTATGTATTCCTTTTGTACAGATATTATCTTTTATTCCTATTGGAATACCTGCTAAATTACCTTTTATTTCGTTATTATTTACTTTTTCTTCTATTTCTTTTGCTTTGTTCATGGCATTTTCTTCTAATACTGTTACAAAAGCTCCAATGTCTTTTTCTTTTTCGTGTATTCTATTTATATACGCTTTTGTTATTTCAGGTATTGTTATTTCTTTGCTTGCTAATTTTTCTTTTAATTCGTGAACTGCTAATTCTGTAATTTCCATTTGTATCCTCCCTACCCCTTCCTATTGTATTACTTTTGGTATTTTGAACATATTTCTTTCTTTTTCTGGTGCATTTGCTAGTAGCGCTTCATTATCTTCAAAATTTATTATTTCATCTTTTCTAAATGCATTACATTTTTTGTTTGCACCTATAGTTTGTGTTAGACCTTCTACTGGTGCATTATTTACTATGTTTGCAAAATTTAGAATATCTTCCAAATGTAGTAAATATGTATCTATTTCTTCTTCTTTTAAATTTAATTTTGCAAGTTTTGCTATATGCAAAATTTCCTCTTTACTTACTTTCATATTCTTTTCATCTCCTATTACACTTTGTGCTTTATTATATCCTTTTTTTGGTAATATTACAAGTGTTTAAAAAGAAAAATTTAAGAGTGTATGAAAGAAAAATTTAAGAGTGAATGGGAAATTCCTTTCACTCTTAAATTTTTTTATTATACTTTTGAAACATCAAAACTTCTATTAAATTCAAATTTCATTTCTTCTATTTCGACTTCGTAAGAGACATGTCTTGATGCGTTGATAAGTTCTACTCCAAAAGGATAAATTCGTCGTTCCCAGTCTTTATTAGTGCCTCTTTCATATTTTCGTATTAGTGAATGTTCTTTAACTTTAATTTTTATTCCATTATTTTTATTATATATTATATATTTACGATGTAGCCCATAATAGTCATCGTCCTCACCATAATCTACAAATGATTCTTCTTTTACTTCATATTCATCATCTATTTTCAAAAATGGATAATATGTTGTTCTCATTCCTGTACCAAAACTAGAAACTGATTTAACTTCTACTTCTTTGTATTCATATTCTCGAGAATTGATAGCCTCTTTTAAATATTTTCTTATTTCCTCTTTGTTAGAGTTAAGTGTTTCAACTTTTTCTTTTATTTTTAAGTTAAACTCTTCTTCTTGTCTTTTTATATATTTATTTAGACTTTTTGTTTCTTTTACTAAATTTAAAAATTCCATATTTTTACCTCCTGGCATTTGCCTAAAATCATGCTGTTTACAGTTTCTTTTTAGAAAGCTCCTTTTGATGTTTCTAGGAGATTATTAAATTTTATGTGCTTATTTTAACACATTTTTATGTTATTTGCAAGATTCTCTTTGCAATTTCTTCACTTACGCCCTTAACTTCCATAAGTTCTTCTATACTTGCATTGCTCATTTTTTCCACACTTCCGAATTTCATTAATAAAGCCTTCTTTTTAGCAGGACCTATTCCCTCTATTTCATCTAATGCTGACTTTGTTACTTCTTTATCTCTTAACTTTTTGTGGTATCCTATTGCTGTTTCGTGTACTGTGTCTTGGAATAGTGTTATTAGATTCATTAGTTTTTCTGATAGTTTTATTTCTTTTCTGTTTTCGTCTATTAAGGCTCTGGTTTGGTGTTTGTCATTTTTTACCATACCAAATACTTTTATTTCATTTAAGTTATCCACTTTGTTTTCATATTCTGTGGATACCGCTTCTATGGCTTCTTTTATTGCCCTTATTTGTGTTATTCCTCCATCTGCAAAAATTACGTCTGGCAATTTTCCAAATGCTCCATTTTCTTCTTTTATCGAACGTCTTAGTCTTCTTGATACTACTTCTTTCATACATGCTACATCATCTTGTGCGTAAACTGTTTTTATCTTAAATATACGTGACAAATTCTTTTTTATCTCTCCATCTTTCATTACACACATTCCTGCTACCATATTTGTTCCTGAAAGGTTTGAGATATCAAAGCACTCTATCTTTCTTGGCATTTTGTTTAAGTTTAATACTTCTCTTAGCTCTGTTAACACATCATATTTATCTTTTGATTTATTATCTAATGTTATTTTTGCGTTGTTTTCTGCCATTTCTACTAGCCTTAGTTTCTCTCCTCTTTGTGGAGTTTTTATTTCTACTTTTCTTCCTGCTTCTTTTGTTAGCCATTCCCCAAATACTTCTTTTTCTTCTATTTCTTCTTTCATCATTATTTTATTAGGTAGTATACTTCTTCCTATATAATATTGTTTTACAAAATCTGATAATATTTGCTCATCTTTTTCATCATTTAAATCTTTGAAAAAATAGTGCTCTCTTCCTACCATTTTGCTACCTCGTACAAAGAAAACTTCTATACATACTTCTACTTCATTCCTAGCTAATCCTATAACATCTATATCATTTTCGGTTATATTTGAAACTTTTTGTTTTTCCCCTATTCTCTCTATTGCAAGCCTTTTGTCTCTTATATATGCAGCTTTTTCAAATTCCATATTTTTAGATGCCTCAAGCATTTGATTTTCTAATTCTTTTAAAATTCCATTTAAGTTTCCATCTAAAATTGATATTATTTGGTTTATTTGCTCTCTATATTCTTCTTTTGAAATATAGCCCATACATGGTGCCATACATTTTTTTATGTGGTAATTTAGGCAGGCTCTATCTTTATATTTAAAGCTTTTACATTGGCGAATTTTAAATTTTTCTTTTATAAAGTCTACCATTTCTTTTGCTGCACCTGCTGATGGATATGGTCCAAAATATTTTGCCCCATCATTTAATATTCTTCTTGTTACATATACATTTGGAAAATCATCTTTTACATTTATTTTTATATATGGGTATGTTTTGTCATCTTTTAAAAGTACATTAAATTTTGGTCTATTCTTTTTTATTAAATTACATTCTAATATAAGTGCTTCAGTTTCATTATCTACTACTATATATTCAAAATGGTCTATTAAAGCTACCATGTTTTGTATTCTTTGTGTTTTATTTGTTTTTCTAAAATATGACCTAACCCTGTTTTTTAAAGAAATTGCCTTTCCTACATATATAATTTTGTCATCTTTATCATGCATTATATATACCCCTGGCTTATTAGGTAGTTTTTTTAATTCTTCTTCTATATTAAACATTTTTAACCTCTCTTTTTGAAGATTTGGGAAGGAAAGATTTGGGACGTGTCTAAAACTTTCCAAATTTTTAACAAATAATTTTCAATTTATAGTTAATTTTATTGGAAAGTTTTAGACACGTCCCAAATCTTTCCTTCCCAAATCTTTACTTAAGTATACTACTATTATTTAAAATTAATGTACTATACAAAAATAACACCTCTTGGTCTTTAAATTGTATATATTTTTCTATATCTTTAGTTCTGATATACCTAATATCTATTAATGTGATTTTGCTATAACCTTCTGTAAATAGTGGTATTAAGCTACTTGCAAATGAATCTCTAAATACTATTAGTTCTTTATCTGTTTTGGCGTTTTGATTTGTTATTGTTATTAGTGGTGTAGATCCTGATAGATATATGTCGTATTTGTCATTGCTATTTATTTTTTCTAAATCATATATTTTTGTTTCTTTTCTATTTTCATAGTTATATACTTTTGCATTTTCTATTGTTTGATTTGTTAGTGTACAAATCTTATCTTTTTCTACTTTTATAGGTAATTGTCCTGCATATAGTCCATCAAATTCTGTTATTTGTTCTCTTGTATAGTTATTTGTTAGCCTATCTTTAAAGTTCATTTTTTCACTTATTTTATCTACTACTCTTTGTAAATTTTCTTGCTTCCAGTGAATATCTGTTATATAGTAATCTTCTAGCTCTAAGCAGTCAAATATATTAATATATTCTGCATTTGTTATATTTTTTTTCATTATTTCTTCTAGCTTTTTATAGTCCATAGTAATATATTCTTTGCTATCAGTAAAGTAGTTTTTATCTGGTATTATTGAGTAATAGCATTTCATATCTTTTAAATAACTTTTTTGTATTTCATTTATTTTATTTGCTACATTTAATACAGATTTTTCATTTAATGGATATTCTATTTTTATAAGGCTGTTTTTGTACATATATATTTTATTGTTATCTTTTTTTCTAAACAAATTAACCTCTATGGATGATTTTAATTTTCTAAATTCTTCCCTTTTTATAATTTGATCTGTCGTATATTTTTCAAATTTATTGCTAAAGCTCCCATCTAATACACTTTTTATAGTTATTTGTGGAAAACTAGCAAGTTTTCTTCTTTCTGTTATTGAAATTTGTGTGTCTTTTTTTAATATATTTGCTAGAAAAAATAAGATCAGTAGTGTTCCAAATGTAATTGTTACTACTATATTTTTAGTTTTATCTAACATTCTTTTTTCTCCTTGTTTAATAAAATAATTTATTTGAAATATTTTTTGCATATGCTAGCAAGTTTTCTATAAAGCAATAAAAGCAGTTTCTTCTGGGTCGCCCTTTAGTAGCGACCCCTACAACGTGGAATGTATTGCCTAAAATTGATTTTTCTTATACTATAAAAAAGAGTGTAAGTTGGTAAATTCTCTTCTGTATTCCTATTAGATATATGCCCCTACATCTATTTTTATATTTGCTATTATTAGAATCTAAAATATAAAAATGGATTATATGAGTTATCTACTAAATATGATGTAACTATTAGTAATAAGGCTACTAGTATAATAGGCTCTATTGTATTAATTATTTTATTAATTTTTGTTTTTTCTTTTAACTTATTTATTATATTTTTGAGTAGCGGTGTTGCTCCAATTATTGATATTATTATAATTACAAAGTAACTTTTTAAATAGTATATAGTATAACTATTTATAAATGGCTCTTTGTTTGCTCCAAATAACCCTATTATTTGCTGAATTGCTTGTGCTATACTATTTGCATTAAATATGATGAAACTAATCATTACTATAAATAGAACATATATATGACTTATTATTTTGGGCATTTTCTCTAATATTTCTTTTAAAAATAGCTTTTCTATAATTAGTAATATTCCAAATAATAGCCCCCATAAAATAAATGTCCAATTGGCTCCATGCCAAAATCCTGTTAAAAACCATACTATAAAAATGTTTCTAATTAACTTTATTTTACCTACTCTATTTCCTCCAAGTGGTATGTATACATAGTCTCTAAACCATGTTCCTAGTGAAATATGCCACCTTCTCCAAAATTCGGTAATGCTTTTTGATATATATGGATAGTTAAAATTTTCCAAAAAGTGAAAGCCAAATATTTTTCCAAGTCCTATTGCCATATCTGAATAGGCTGAAAAGTCAAAATATATTTGAAGACTAAATGCTACCCCATAAATCCAATAAAACAATATGCTTTTTTCATTTGTTTGTATAAAAACTTGGCATAATTCGCCTAGTTGATTTGCAATTAATACTTTTTTTGAAAGCCCTATAATAAACCTTCTTATTCCTAATGATATTTTTTGGGTGGTATGCTCTCTTTTTGTAAGTTCTTTTTCAACATCTATATAACGTACAATTGGACCTGCTATTAATTGTGGAAATAATGATACATATGTTGCAAGTTTTATAATGTTTTTTTGCACTGGAACTTTTTTATTATATACATCTATAACATAACTTAATATTTGAAATGTATAAAATGATATTCCTATTGGCAGTGCTAAGTTTAATAATTTTATTTGTGAATTACATATGCTATTTATATTTGTTATTATAAAGTCTGAATACTTAAATAACGCTAATAACCCTATACTTATTATAATAGATGATATTAAAAAAACTTTTTTATGTTTTGTATATTTATTTATTAAAATACCATGTATATATGCTGATAGTATGCTTGCTATCATAATTAATATATAAATAGGCTCCCCATAAAAGTAAAATAATAGGGAGCTTATTAATAGTATAATATTTTTATATTTTGTAGGTGTAACAAAATATATTATTAATACACATGGTAAAAAATAATATAAAAAGTTAATACTTGAAAATAACACTTTTTCCTCCTAGAATTCTTCTGTTTTTTCTAATTCTTTTCCTACTGTGCCACCTACTGCTTGTTTAAATTCGTCATATACAGGTTTTCCCCATTCTTCGCTTGACATTACAAAGAAGATTATATCATTATAGTTAGTAACCCATAATTTTTCTGCTGAAACACATATCCATTTTCTCATGTCTATATTGTTTAATATTTCTTGTTTCATTTCTTCTATGTTAGCATTTTCTTTTGCTTTTATCATTACTGCTGAATGTGCTTGTGAACTAATAAATGGCTCTGATACTACAACTGCTTCTACATTTTCATTTGATTTTAGACCAGTAGTAGATGTAAATGCATATTCGTCAGATATATCTATTGTACGTGTTTCTATTGCTGGAAGAGCTCCTTCTAGTTTTGTGTTTATATCATTCATTATTTTTTCCATTTCTTGTGCTGTTTGTATTTTTACTCCTGTTTGTGTAGTTGTTTTTTCTTCTTTGTTTTTTGAAAATATAAATACTGCTCCAATAATGATAACTGCAATAACTACAACTGCTACTACTATTGCAATAATTGATTTTTTCATATTTTTTCCTCTCTTTCGTTTTATTTTACAATTTCATATTATCATAATTAATTTATTTTGTATAGCTGTTTTTATCATTTTTATTTTTTAATTATTGTTATTTATGCTATTTTTTTACTATTTTATATTTAATATTATTTATGTACTTGCTACAATTTTACCTTTTTACATATTATACAGCATAAGGAGGCTTTGTTATGTGTGGAATTGTTGGATATGTAGGAAATAAAAAATGCTTGCCTATATTGTTAAATGGACTTAAAAATTTAGAATATAGAGGATATGACTCATCTGGTGTTGCTATAATGGAAAAAAATTGTATTGAAATTAGAAAAGAAAGTGGAAGAGTTGCTGCATTAGAGAGCTTAATTGATACTTCTTCTTTTTTAGGTAATGTTGGTATTGCCCATACTAGATGGGCAACTCATGGCACACCTTGCAAAGAAAATGCTCACCCTCATATAGATAATAGTAGTACTTTTGCTGTTGTACACAATGGAATTATTGAGAATTATAAAGAGCTTCGTCAGTTTCTTGAAAGAGCTGGTTACTCTTTTTATTCTCAAACAGATACTGAGGTTATTCCTAATTTAATTCATTACTATTATTCGAAGAATGAAAAGACAAAAGAAAACTTCCTAAATGCTATTTATAAAGCATGTAAAGATTTTAAAGGTAGCTATGCTATTTTAGTTTTGTGTAAGGATTTTCCTAACATGCAAATTGTAGTAAGAAATAATAGTCCTATTATAATAGGAGTGCGGTGATATGGAGTATTTTACCGCTTCTGATATTCCTGCTATTTTAGAATATACTAAAGATTTTTATTTTCTAGATAATAATGAATTCTCTATGATTGAAAAAAATAATATTAGTTTTTTTGATGAAAATTTAAATAAAATTTCTAAAAAGCATAAAACTATTGATTTAAGTAATTCTAGTAGTACTAAAAATGGGTATGAAGATTTCATGTTAAAAGAAATATTTGAACAACCTAAAGCAATTACTAATACTGTTAACAGGTATATTTTATTAAATGAAAAATGTTATTTTTCAGGTTTTAATTTACCAAATGATATATTACTTAATGTTAAAGAAATTTATATTGTAGCTTGTGGAACTGCAATGCATGCTGGACTTGCTAGTAAAAATACTATTGAAAAATTGTGCAAAATTCCTACTTATGTAGAAATTGCCTCTGAATTTCGTTATCGTAACCCTATTATTAATAAAAATACTTTATGCATATTTATTAGTCAATCTGGTGAAACGGCTGATACTATTTGTGCTTTAAAATTAGCCAAAGAAAATGGATGCACAACAATTGCTATTACTAATGTTATTGGTAGCTCTATTACAAGGGAGGCCGACTTTTCCTTTTATACTTATGCTGGACCGGAAATTGCTGTTGCTTCTACTAAAGCATATATTTGTCAAATTACTCTTATTTATTGTTTTACTATTTATTTGGCTCAAGTTTTAAAAAGTACTGATTTTAATGTGTTAAAAGATTTAAAGAAAGAATTACTTGATTTGCCAAAAAAGATAGTGTCAGTTTTAGAAAAAAAAGAAACAATAAAAAATATTGCTAAACATTGCCATTTAGAAAAAAATTTATTTTTTATTGGTAGAGGTATCGACTATGCTACTTGTTTAGAAGGATCACTAAAGTTAAAGGAAATTTCGTATATTCACTCTGAGGCATATGCAGCTGGGGAATTAAAACATGGACCTATTGCTTTAATTGAAAATGGAATTTATGTTGTTGGTATTTTAACAGATCCTATGTTAGCTTCAAAAACAATTAGTAATTTACAAGAAGTTATCACTCGAGGTGCTAAAACCTTTGTAATTTCTAATCAAAAACTTTCAAATAATACATTTGATTTTGTTTTTAACATTCCTAATACTAGCACTTTTTTATCACCTATTGTTTCAGTTATTCCTTTACAGTTATTTGCATATTATATTTCAAAAGAAAAGGGATTGGATGTAGATAAGCCTAGAAACTTAGCTAAGTCTGTGACTGTTGAGTAACAAAATGAAAGTGTCAAAGTAGGCAACGCTTTGACACTTTCTCTTTGATTTTAGAATTTGTCAAGTTTAGTGCATGTACACTTTTTTTCATTTGAAATTTCTTGCTTAAAATGCCTATTGACTAATAGTTATATAACTAGTATAATTTCTACATGACAGCAATGTCGTGTAGAAATTAGTTAATTATTTCTGGAATTTATTAAATTGTGGTAATTTATAAACATTTCTTATTATTAATACTTCTTATTTCTTTTAGATATAACTTAAAATATATAATTTTTTATCATTGCCATACTTATTTAATAATTTTTTCTAAATAGTTAATAATAAAATTATAGGAGGAACAAAAGATGGTGCAAAAAATAAAAAACAAGAAATATAAGATTATGGATTATAATTTGTCGTTTAATAGTGGAATTACTTTAATTTCTCTTGTTATTACAATAATATTACTTATAATCTTAGCAGGAGTAGGAATAAATTTGAGCTTAGGAGAAAATGGGCTATTTAATAAAGCAAAATATGCAAAGCAAAAGTATCTAAATGCACAAGTAGAAGAAGAAAAACAATTAAATGAACTATATGAAGGGTTAGGCTTATTAGGAGAATTACCAGAAAATACTCCTGAAACAGAAGCAGGAAAAGTCGTTAAATTGCCCACTACATGGGAAGCAACTCTGCCAAGATACGTGTCAGATAAAGATGGAAAAGAAATAGTAGCTAGTAAAAAAATAGCAAGCGTATACGCAGTAAGTGCAGGAAGTGGAAACACAATTCCAGTACCACTAGGTTTTTACTATGTAGGAGGAACAATAGAAAGTGGAGTAGTAATATCAGATAATAAAGATGACCAAAATAAATATGCAGGAAAAGAAGACGTAAGTAAAGAACTAAAAGGAAATCAATTTGTATGGATACCATGTACAGCAAATGACTATCATAAAATAGATTTTGGAAAAGAAAATGCAAAATGGGATACTGAAGGACTTTCACCAGAATATCCACAAATAGAAAAATATAATGGATTTTATATAGGTAGATACGAAGCAGGAGTAGCAACATTAAATAAAGAAAAAAAAGCAAATGGAGAAGCAAACCCATTTGATGATAGCGTAACATTTGATGGAGGGAAATCACTATTTAATAGCATAGCAATCCAAACAGGAATAAATAGCTGGCCAGGGCAAAATTATGATTTCACAGCAAGAAGAACAGGAACTCCATCAACAGCAGGAACCAATAAAGCTAACCGGAAACGTAGTTGTAAAAGCAGATAGTATCCCATATTATCATGCAGACTATTATACAGCAGTAGAAATGAGTGAAAGAATGTATAGAAATCACAATTACGTAAAAAGTGGACTAGTAACAGGAACAATGTGGGATATGATGATGAAATATATGAGGGATACAGGAAATGTAGATATATTAACATCAACATGGGGAAATTATGATAATGTGTCATTAGCAAATTTAACTGGATACTACACAAATGTAAATACTTCTAGTGGAGCAGCAGATGGATTCAAAAATGCAGAAACATTAACAACAAACTCAGGAACAAGCTCATACGTATTATTAACAACAGGAGGGGCAGAACAAGTAAAGAAAATGAATTTATATGATGTGGCTGGAAATTTATGGGAGTGGACACAAGAAGCAGCTTATACCAAAAATGCATCATATGGAGATAATGCAACCTACAACACATACACGCTTCGTGGTGGTGCTTTCGGCGGTGCCTCTTCGACTAACCCTGCAGCTTCCCGTGCTTGCAATTATGCGCCTTATACCTACACTAACCACGGGTTTCGCCTTGCACTTTACCTTCAGTAGAACTGAACGCTTACAGGCGATGCAATTAAAACAGTATGTTGGTAATTTACAAAATAATATAGACACTTTCCTTGAAACATAGTAAGATCAAGCTATTTAGATCCAAAAAATTAGTGTAATAAATTAGAAAAACCGTAAAATTTGCCTATTATATTTCAAAAAAAGTGACTAGCTGTAGATAAACCTAAAAATTTGGTCAAGTTTGTAACTGTTGAATAGTCTATAATTGTAGTAACTTAATAAGTTGTATTTAATTCCTGATTTATTGAAAATAGAGAATATTTTATTACCACAATGGCTAAAATATTCTCTATTAAAATGTAATATTAATTAAAAAGTATTAAATATAGAGCCTTTTTACTTTAACAGTTTATTAGTTCTACGATCTTCATTTTCATATTGAAGTTTATATTTTCCTTTTCACTAATATAAAACACTTCTTCATATGTTTGTATATAACTTTTTATATCTTCCCTTTTTTCATATGAACATATGGCTAACTCAATTTTAAAAGTTTTAGCTGGATATGGTATCTCTAATATTATACTTGTGTCCTCATATGCACAACAACTGTTATCATGTTCCTTAGATTGACTTACTCGCATTAAAAGCTCTTCATCTCCACTTATTGGATATCTTTTTGCAAATGAATATCCTTTACTACATTTATTATAATTATTTCTAATATCTCCAATTACTTCTTCGGAGTTAAAATTAAAGTTTAACTTTGTAATTATGTTGTTATATATATACATGTATACATTTGTATTCCAGTTTGGTATTAATGTAAGAAGTATATTATTGCATACTCTCTCTCTACTGCCCGAGTTTCTTAATCTTTTATCTCTCATACGCTGACTGTTCTTATCGAAATCTGAATAAGATATATATTTATCTTGTAAAATTTCCCTTAAAACTTCATTTACAATTTCTCCTTTAAAGTCTCTTTCATATGAGTATTCTTCTTTATTATTTATTTTCACTATATATTTTACTTTATGATCCATAGCCATAGCTTCTTTTACTTCAAGTAAAATATCGTTATCGAAATATCCTAAAGTATATGCATCAGATATTGCAGTTATAATTATATTAAGATTTTGTTGCTCACTTTTTAATATATATTCTTGTATTATTTTTCTCTCTGGTTCTTCTTCCATATAACCATCATAATGTGTAAGTGTAATATTGCTTATACCTCCTGAGACTCCACTACATATGTGTAATACTGGATAATATACTTGTATTTTCTCCATTTTGTCAAATGTACTTTTAATATCATATTCGCCAAAAATTAAGCTTTCTCCTACATATTGACTAATCCGTTCTTCATTATCTTTTTGAGCTTTTTTTAGCATTTTTAATACTTCTTCTTGCTTTTTTACTTTCGCATCAAGAACTTTCTTTGTTTTAGTGTAGTCGTTCAAAATATCAAAATATGACTTCATATTTTTTCCTCCTTTTTTCTAAAAATAAATTATTATTTATAGTTACACAAAGTTATGTGATTATTTTAGCATAATTTAATATAATTTTCAACCCATTATGACAATTACAAAACTTTGAAAGATTTGGGACGCGGAAAGATTTGGGACGCGTCCAAATCTTTCCTTTTTTAGATTTTTTCAAGTTTAGTGTGTAAATTACAAAACATTACTATATTTTTTATTAGCTAAAAAGATAACATTTATTTTAGCTAGCATAGAAAAAACACGCAAATTATTGTAACATGCATGTTTTTCATCTTTTTATCTTTTATCTATAAGTTGGCATTTTCATTCCAATCTTCAATTTCTAATTTATGTTTAAACATTAACTTTTTCTTTTACTTTTTCTTTTAAATCTTCTTTATCTTTCATCCAGTGCTTTCCATCTACTATTCTGGCTACCATCATTGATGATGCTGAATCTCCTACTACATTTAGCATAGTTGCTGGTGCATCTATTATTGTTGCAATTATTGTTAGTATTGGAAGAGCAGAGGCTGGGTATCCCATCATTGTTATTATTAGCATTTCTGATATTGTTCCCCCACCTATTGGTACTGCTGTTACTAATAGTGTTGCAAGTAATGCTATTCCTATTACTGTTGCTATTTCACCCACAGTAGCTACGCTTGTTCCAAATAAACATACTAAAAACATTATTTTAAATACTGAACCTATTATTGAACCATCTTTGTGGAAACTTGTTCCTAATGGTATTGTTGTTTCTGCAATGTCTTCTGGTACGCCTATTTTTTTAGCTCCTTCTATGTTTACAGGTATACATGCTGCACTTGAGCATGTTGCTAAAGATGTAAGTGTTGCTGGAATTATATTTCTCCAATATGCTTTTGCTCCTTTTTTACCTCCTGCTACCCATGCATATATTGTATACATTACGATATAAAAAGCAATTGAAACTATAAAGTATACTACAAAAGTTTTTAAATATCCTACTGCAATACTTGAACCTAGCTCACCTATTACTGCTGCAAAGTAGCACCCTAAACCTATTGGCGCGTAGTACATAATTATTTTTATAATATTATTTACTATTTCATTTGCAGAGTTTAAGAAATTTAAAACTGGCTCTGCTTTTTTCCCTGACATATTCATTGCTATTCCAAATATTACTGAAAATACTAATAATGCTATTAAGTTATCTCTTGTTAATAATTTTGAAAAGTCATTTACAGTTAATAAACTAACTGTTCTTTCTGCAATAGAAAGTTCTTCCTCTTCTTCTACTGCTCCCTCATCAAAAACTTCTACTATTTTTGCAGAATCCTCAGGATTTACAAGTTTTATAAAATATGTACTTAAAAAACCTACTAGTACTGCTATTACTGATGTAATTACAAATACTAATATTATAGTACCTACTATTTTACCTAAACGTTTAGGTTCTTTCATTTTAGCTACTGATGTAGTTATTGTCAAAAATATTAGTGGAACAATTATGACTAATAAAAGATTTAAAAAGATATCGCCTAATGGCTTTAAGACTGTTGCTTTTTCTTTAAAAATAAGTCCTACGACTGCACCAACAATAATAGCAACAAGAAGAATTATTGTTGATTTGTAATTTGATAAAAATTTTTTCATAATACTACCCCTTTTTATTTTGGTGGTAACTAAAATTATAATTATAACTTTAGAATTCTTTTTGTATTATACCTTATATCTTATTACAATTCAACACTTTTTAGAATTATTTTGTTACCTTTTTTCTTTTATAGTAGCAAAAAAATAAAAAAATTTTACAAAATGGATTGACATATGTGAACATAAATAAAATTACAAACTTGCAAAGTATTTTAATTAATACTCTGCAAGTTTTATTCTATCTCCTATGCTATCATCTTTTAATAATTTGCTAGCAACATTTATAAAGTTTGTTTCCATATCTGTTAAATATATTTCATATTCTTTTGTAGTCTGCTTATTATTAGTTATATTCTTTTCTTTTAATATTTTATTTAAACTTTTTGCTAATATTTCTCCTGTATTTATTACATCTACACTATCCCCTATTTGCTCTTCTATAACCTCTTTAAACAGTGGGTAATGTGTACATCCTAATATTAAACATTGTATATTTTTAAGACCTTTTAAATATTCTGCTACTACTAATTTTGCAATTTCATTTTCTGTCCATCCTTCTTCTGCCATTGGAGCTAATAATGGGCATTCTTTATTTATTACATTTGCATTTTTTATTTTTTTATCAATTTTATTCTTCCATCCATTACTTCTTATCGTTCCTCTTGTTGCCATAACTCCTATATTTTTATATCCTTTATTTTCTATATATTCTACAGTGGAATCTATTATTCCTATTATTGGTATGTTATAGCATTTTTGCATTTCTTCTAAAGCTTGTGATGTAGCTGTTCCACATGCTATTATTATAGCTTTTACATCTTTTTTTATTAAAAAATCTATCGCATTTTTACATAATTGTATTATACTTTCTTTTGTCTTATTTCCATATGGAAAAGATTTGGTATCTCCTAAATATATTACCTTTTCTCCTGCACATTCTTCAATTACTTCTTTTAATACTGTTAAGCCTCCTACTCCTGAGTCAAACATTCCTATTGACCTTGTATCCATTCTTTTTCCTCCTACAACTTAATTATATATCATATTATTACAAAAAAGTACACATTTTTTATATTTTTTCATAATATATATTATAATTATGGTTAACTATAATAAATTTAGAAAGGATGAATAAATATTATGGAATATGATAAAAATGTATGCCCAGTAGTAGACGTAGACGGAATAATAGCTTCTGGTAAACAATTTGATTTAGAAATAAAACTTCCAGAAGATAACAGAAATGTTATATATGGAGTTGTTAAAGATTGCTATGGAGATCCAATTCGTGATGCTGTTGTAAAATTAATAGAAGTTGTATGTGAATGTGGTAAAGAAGAAAGAAGACCTGTTTCTCATACTTTTACAGATAAAGAAGGAGAATTCGTTTTCGGACCTTTATGTGACAATAAATTTTACGAAATCCAAATATGGGTTGACCGTGTAAGACACTGCAAAGTATGTACAGAAGTTAAACACGAAGGAAAATGCCTAAAAGGGGTAAAAATGGATTGTAAACATGACTGTAAATGCGAAAGACCTTGCGAAAAACCTTGTTTAAGAAGTGAAGTTTCTGAAGAATGTTGTAAGGATGAAAATTAATTTTAAGTTTTAACTTAGGAAAGTGACACTATTTATGGAACCTCCCTAAATAGTGTCATTTTTTTAGTTCATATAATCTCTTAATTTTCTTGACCTTGATGGGTGTCTTAGTTTTCTTAGGGCTTTTGCTTCTATTTGTCTTATTCTTTCACGTGTTACCATAAATTCTTTTCCTACTTCTTCTAGTGTACGTGCTTTTCCATCTTCTAAACCAAACCTTAATTTTAAAACTTTTGCTTCTCTTGGTGTTAGTGTATCCATTACTTCTTCTAGTTGCTCTTTAAGCATTGTATATGCTGCTGAGTCTTGTGGTGCTGGACTATCATCATCTTGTATGAAGTCTCCTAAATGGCTGTCATCTTCTTCTCCTATTGGTGTTTCTAATGATACTGGGTCTTGTGCAATTTTTTGTATTTCTGCTACTTTTTCTACTGGTATTTCCATTTCTTTTGCAATTTCCTCTGGGGTTGGCTCACGTCCTAATTGTTGTAGTAAGTGCCTTGAGGTACGGATTAGTTTGTTTATTGTTTCTACCATGTGTACTGGTATTCTTATTGTTCTTGCTTGGTCTGCTATTGCTCTTGTTATTGCTTGACGAATCCACCATGTCGCATAAGTACTAAATTTGAAACCTTTTGTGTAGTCAAATTTCTCTACCGCTTTTATTAGACCCATATTTCCTTCTTGTATTAAATCTAAAAATAACATTCCTCTTCCTACATATTTTTTTGCAATACTAACTACAAGTCTTAAGTTTGATTCTGCTAACCTCTTTTTTGCATATTCGTCCCCGTCTAAAACTTTTTGTGCTAGTTCTAACTCTTCATCATAACTTAAAAGTGGTATTTTTCCTATTTCTCTTAAGTACATTCTAACAGGGTCATCTATGTTTACTCCTTCTATTCCTGCTGATAAGTCTATTTCATCTAGCTTTATATCTTCTACTTCTTGAAGGTCTTCTATATCTGGTTCTTCTAATTCTTCTTGTAGTAAGTCTACTCCTATTTCTTCAAATGCATCAAATACTTTGTCTAGCTCTTCTGGATTTGTATCCTCTAGTTCGTTTGCAAGCTCACTATATGTTATTTTTCCTTTTTTATCTTTGGCTTTTTCTATTATTTTGTTTACTTTCTCTTCTACTATTGTTTCTTCTTTTTTACCTTTTCCTACACTTTCTGCATTACTTTTTGACACTGTTTTTTTATTATTTATTGTTTCCTCTATTTCTTCTGATTTTTCAGATTTTTTCACAAACAACCCCTCCTATTTTATTTTGGCTAATTTTATAATAATTTCATTTAACATTTTTTCTAATTCGTCACTTTCTTCCTTAGTTAAGTCTTTTCTCTCTAATTGCTTTATGATTTCATTTCTTTGTTTTATCATATTTTCCTTTATGTATATATTTATTAAGTCTGATATACACTTGCTTATTTCTGTTATTTCAAAGTCATATGCTAATATCCATGAAAGATAATTTATTGTTTCTTCTTCTTCAAACCAGTCTAATACATTATTTATATTACTATTTCCTTTTTCAAGTTCTTCATACAACTTTTTTACTATTCTTTGATTTCTTGTACTTTTGAAGTCTTCTATATTTATGTTTTTCCTTATGATATTATAACTCTCATTAGGATAATTAATTAATAAATATATTACTAATTTTTCTCTTTTATCTATTTGCTCATTTTCTATTTTTGCTTCTTTTACTTCTAATTTTGGTTTTGCTCTTTCTAATATTTTAGTTCCTTTGTTATTTGTGGCTTCTAGTTTATTTATTTCTGCTATAATTGCTTCTTTTGATATTTTATATTCTAATGCTATTTTATCAGCATATACCTCTTTTTCAATATCATTATCAATTTTTGATAATACTTTTGCAATTTCTTTCAAAAATTTTATTTTGTCATTTGCATTTTCTAGGTTTAAATTACTGCGTAGTACTTTTACTTTATACTCCACTAATGATATTGCTTTTTCTACTTGTTTTTCAAATCTTTCTGGACCATATTTTACAACAAATTCGTCTGGGTCTTTTGCTCCTTGTATTTGAAGTACTCTAACATCACAGCCTAAATTTTGTAAAATATCTAATCCCCTTTGTGTGGCTGCTTGTCCTGCTCCATCTGAGTCATAACCTATTATTACTTGCTCACTACTTTTTCTTAAAAGCCTTCCTTGCGCTTCTGTCATTGCTGTTCCTAGTGATGCTACTGCATTATGAATTCCTCTTTGATGAAGTGAAACTGCATCCATGTATCCTTCTACTATAATTATTTTTTTTGTTTCATATTTTTTTGCTACATTAAGTCCATATAAGTGCCTTCCTTTGCTATATACAATGTTTTCAGATGAATTTATGTATTTTGGCTTACTGTCGTCTAATACTCTTCCTCCAAATGCTATAACTCTTCCTCTAACATCTTGTATTGGAAACATTAATCTTTTTCTGAAACGGTCTATGAACTTGCCTTCTTGATTTCTATTTACTAACCCTGATGCTAGTATTTCTTCTTCACTAAAGCCTTTTTCTTTTAGTAAATTATATAATTCGTTAAAATTACCTGAATATCCTATTAGAAAACTCTGCAATGTTTTATTGTCTAATTTCCTTTTTTTTACGTATTCTTGTGCTATTTTTGCTGTAGGTTTATATAGGTTTTCATGGTAAAATTCAGCTGTGCATTTATTAATTTCATATACTTTTGATTTTAAAGCTGCAAGTTTGCTATCTCCTTCTGATTCTAGTACTGGTAATTGTACTCCTGCTTTATCTGCTAATGTTTCTAGTGTTTCTATGAAACTTATATTTTCTATTTTACTTATAAAATGAAATACATTTCCTCCTACACCACAGCCAAAGCAATGGAATATTTGCTTATCTGGTGATACAGAAAAAGAAGGCGACTTTTCTTTGTGAAATGGACATAATCCAAAAAAGTTTCTACCACTTCTTTTTAATACTACATATTGTGATATCACATCTACTATGTCATTTTTACTTCTTATTTCATCAATTAACTCATCACTATATCGCATTAATTTTATCTACCTTTCTATTCCATATTTATATTATTCGACAGAATCTACATAAATCCTTCTTAAATATACATTTGTGATTTTCTTGTTTTTTACATTCTCAAAAATACAATTAAAAATGTTCCTTTATACCTATTACCATTTAGCTTTTAACTTTTTGTTATTTTTAGAAATTAATTTTTTGTTCACAATTTTTACGTACTTTAAAGACGACTTTCCATTTAAGCCGTCTTTCTTTATATATATTTTTTTATTACATATTTGCAGTTCCATCAAAAGGAATGAATTTTTTAACTATATCATTTCCTAAACCTGTATTCTCTTCTACAGGAGCTTTATATTCTTTAAATGACATTGTTATTTTATTATCTACTAATTGCTCTACATCTTCTTGTGATGCATGTTCTGCTAATACTAACTCACTTATTAATATTTGTTTTGCATTACCTAGCATTTTCTTTTCACCTGTAGATAGACCTTTTTCTTTTTGTTTGAAACTTAGGTTTCTAACTACATCTGCAACTTCGTAAATATCTCCACTTTTCATTTTTTCCATATTATCTCTATATCTTTTATTCCAGTTGTTAGACATCTCTGTTTCATTTTCTTCAAGAATTTGTAATACTTTCCCTGCGTTTTCTTTATTTATTACACTTCTTACACCAATTTCTTCTGCCTTAGCGGTTGGTACCATAACCTTTACTTCGCCTGGCATTTTTATTATATAATATGCTTGTCTTTCGCCTAATATATCTTTTTCTTCTATTGCATCTATTGTTCCGGCACCATGCATTGGGTACACTATTTTATCACCTACACTAAACATGTAAGACACTCCTTTCAATGCTAAATTTTATCTATATGTAAGTTAAGAAAGGTTTCGATTCTCTTTTTCAACCACTGACATTATTATACTACATATTTTGGTAAAAGTCAAAAGATTTTCCAATATTTTTTAATTTTCTCTTGCCCAAATTACTAGCCTTTTTGTACTATCACTTGTACAAGTTGATAGCGAAATTTCTCTTTTTCCATTCGTATTTCTTGTTGCATAACTGAAGTCTGAGTCCTCTGCTATATATTTGTTATATATTGTGTATTCTACCTTTTTTCCTTCACCATCTGTTATATATATTTTATCTCCATTTTCTAATTTTTTGTTGTTTCCAAAAAATCCACCATTTCTGTAGTTGTGTCCTACTATAACTGTATTTCCTTCTTTGTTTAGACCTGGTCCATATAACATTACTATTGCTGTGTCCATAGCTGCTGGTGTTGTTGAATCTACTATTGGATAACTTACTTTTGTTTTTGGTATTTTTATTGTTCCTATTACATTATAACCTTTATATTTTTTTGTTACTTTTGTTTGAGGCTTTGCTGTCACATTGCTGTTACTATTTTGATTATTATTTTCTGTAGTATTTGTAACTTCAACTTCATCTTCAATTGCTACTGTAATTATTTCATTTTCGAATTCTTCTACTACTTTAGCCGCTTCTTTTGTAGTTATATAGTTTGATATATAATTATATGCTAAATATCCTAATAAACTTAATGTTATTATTCCTACTATAATTAATAATATTGTAAAAAATTTTCTACCTTTATTCATTTATTTGCTCTCCCTCCTTAAATTATTAGTTAATTGGAAGTCAACAATGACAGAGATTTTTAACTGTTTTTTACATGATATTCTAAATTTTAAAAAAATTCCAATAAAAGTAGCCAAAAATCTCCGTCCCCATTGACTTCCCTTTTGACTTACTTTTTCACTGCTTCTTTTGTTGTATTGTATCTATTATGAAATTTTAAATTTCTGCACATACATTAGAAATAAACATTTTATTTCTAACTTTCTGCTGCACATATTATTAATCTACTTTTTGAATTATCTGAACATGTTGATAATGTTACTTCTCTTTTACCTTTTGTATCTCTTTCCATATGGCTACTATCTTCTGGTGTTGTTGTATAAATTTTATATATTATATATTTTAGTTTTGTTCCTGTTTTATCTGTTATATATATTTCGTCTCCCTCTGATAGGTTTTTATTGTTTGAGAAAAATACTCCATTTCTACTATCATGACCTACTATGACTGTGTTTCCTATTTGATTTAATCCTGGTCCTACGTCTTTTACAACAGAAACTTCTAAGGCTGCTTTTGTTAATTCTTCTAATACTGGATATTCTAAGTTTATTTTTGGTATTTGTATTGTTCCTGCTACTGGAAATCCTTTATATTTAAATGTATTATCAGAACCTGTAGAACCACTTGATATTACATTTTCCTCTAATATATTAAGTTGTATATCTTGATTAGTATTTTGGTTATCGCTTTGATTATTTCTACCTTGTCTATTTTCTTCTTGAAATCTATCTACTGCACTTGATGCTTCATTATTTATATTCGAATTTCTTATATAGTCTACTGTAAAAAATATTAGTACTCCTATAACTATAGCTATTAATACTACTAAACCTATGGTAAGTGTTTTTCCATATTTACTTTCAAACATAATTACTCCTCCTTTATTTTTTATAGCTATATTAATTATAGCATAAATAATATTATTTTTCTAGTATTTTTAGCAACTAAAAATTTGTTTTATTTTTCATATTTTGCGATTAAGTCATAGTTATTTGCACCTATAATTTCACATTCCACAAATTTTCCTTCTAATTCTTTGTCTACTATTTCTATGTATATAAGTCCATCTATATCTGGCACATCCATGTAACTTCTTCCTACATAATATTTACCATCAAAAGTTTTAGTTTCTACTAATACTTTTAATTTCTTTCCAATTAATTGTTTTTGCTTTTCTATAACTATTTGTTGTTGCAAACTCATAATTTTATTATATCTACTTTTCTTTGTATTTGAATGAATTTGTTCTGGAAGTTTTTCGGCTGGTGTTCCTTTTTCCTTAGAATAACTAAATGCTCCTAATCTATCAAATTTTGTTTCCTTTATAAATTCATATAATTCTTCAAAATCTTCCTTCGTTTCTCCTGGAAAACCTACCATAACTGTTGTACGAATAACTACATTTGGTATCTCTTCTCTTAACTTTTTGATAACTTTTCGTATGCTCTCTCCGTTACTTTTTCTATTCATTCTTTTTAGAACACTATCTGATATATGTTGAATCGGTATATCAAAGTATTTACATATTTTATCTTCTTTTTTCACTACTTCTATTAATTCATCTGTTATCGTTTCTGGGTATGAATATAAAAATCTTATCCATTTTATTCCCTCTATTTTGCATAGCTCTTGCAATAATTCTGCTAAACGTGGCCCTCCATATATATCTATTCCATATTTTGTTGTATCTTGCGCTATTACTATTAGTTCTTGATAACCTTCTTTAGCAAGTTTTTTCGCTTCTTCTAGTACATCTTCCATCGTTCTACTTATAAATTTTCCTCTTATTTTTGGAATTGCACAATATGTACAAAAGTTACTACAACCTTCTGCTATTCTTAGGTATGCAAAATTTTCGCCTGTTGTTATTGTTCTATCTAAAAAGCTTAACCCTTTTGCTTTTGTTACTTCTGGTTTTATAACTTTTTCTATTTGTTCCCATATTGTATTATAAGAATCATATTTTATCCATAAGTCTACTTCTGGAATTTCTTTTTCGAGTTCATCTTTAAACCTTTGTACTAAGCAACCCATTACTATTAAATATTTGCATCTTTTCTTTTTATATTCTGCCATTTCAAGTATTATATTTATTGCTTCTTCTTGTGCACTTAATATAAAACCACATGTATTTATTACTAAAATATCAGCATCTTCTGGGTTATTTACTATTTTATATTCATTATTTTTGAATAGACCTATTGTCATTTCTGTATCTACTAAGTTTTTGCTACAGCCTAAGTGTATAAATCCTACGTTCATTTTTGTTGCTCCTTTTTTATATTCTTAGGAAAGTCATCCACGTTAGTGGTGAGTTTCCTTAGAAGATTGTTATGGAAGAATTAGATTTTACTAAAGCATAACTTATTCGTACGCATTAAAATGCTACGACTAAGAAATCTTAGCGAAGAATGAGCTTAGAAAATCTTATTCTTGTTTTTTATATAAAGTAAATGTAGAAAAGTATGTCAATTTCCTTCGTCCCTTTTGACACACTTTTTCTACATTTGCTTAAATTTTATTTAAAATATTGCCCAAAATATTTTTGAACATTTTCTTCGAACATCTCCTGTGTATCATTTTCAAAGCGTATTACCTTGATGTTTTTAGTTTGCTTTTCAACTTCATCTGCCATCTTTAAATACTCTCTTTGCTGCAAAATACTACTTTCTTCTTCAAATTTTTGATATTGATGTTTATCCCTTTTGATTCTTGTTTCATATAAAGATTCATCTTGCAAGTATGCCATTACTAGATAAATATCATATTTATCAGCATTTTTCATATTATCTAACTTTGATAATAAACTTTGATATGTTTCATTAAAAGAATATTTTTGATATCCAAGTCTTGAATATACTTCATTTGTAAAAAATGTTCTATCAAATATCATGTTTATATCTTCACAGTTTTCTATGTATTCTATTAACTTTTCGTATTTTGTTCTTATTTTTGCAAGTCCTGTTTCAGTCCTGTCTTTTATTCCAGATAATCTATAAAGGTCTGTTGCTGCCATATTCTCTCTTAAATAATTTGTAAATGTTGTCTTTCCTACTCCTTGTGGTCCTTCTACAATAATAATGACATCATTCTTCATAAAATATATCCTCCTTATACTAGTCAAAGCTTTTTAGTTACTTACATTATTTCTATTCGAAATTATACTATCTTTTTTTAATTTTGTAAATATTAGAAGAATAAGTTTCCGAAAAATTATAATTTTGCTATTGCTTTTTTTTGAATAATCTGTGTATAATAACAGTGTAAAAAGTTTTGTCAAAAATTTGGTTGTATTTTTTCAACAAAAAGAAAAAACAAAAAAGTAGGTGTGTGTGGAACACCTACTTTTTTTACTTTCTTACTAAAACAATTTATGTATTTCCTTTAGCACTTTTGATATTTCTAGAACTAATTTCAAGTTTTTCAATATCAATTTCAAAATGTTTTGCTTTGGTCTCCTTTGTGTTTTTTGTCTTTGGTTATTTTTCTTCAACTTTATCACCTCAAGGAAGTTCTAAAGTGTACATAATTATATATTGTTTACTCATTTTTGTAAAAAATTTTTATTAAAAAGTTTCCATAATTTTCCATCAAAATTAGACATTTTTCTTTCTTGCAATTTAGTACCTAATAGTGTAAAATAAGAATACTAAATTATACAAAAAGTGTATTTTAGTTGTAATACTATCAATATTTGTAAAAAATATTATAAAATACAAATAAAGGAGTGTCCCCACCGTTCCGAAATCGGAACGAAAAAGACCGTCCCTAACGTGCGAGGTGTATATATTGAAAGAAGAATTTAAACCACAAAAAAATAAAATTTATCCTGAAGTTCATGTTGATAACTTTAGGGAATTATTAGATTATACTACAAAGCAGTTTTCTGATCGTATTGCTTTTAGTTATAAAAAGGATGCTACTTCTAAAAATCCTGAATTTGTTAATGTTTCTTTTAAAAAGCATCATGAAGATGTAAAAGCTTTTTCGACTAAACTCATTAGTATGGGGCTTACTGATAAAAGAATTGCTATTATTAGCCATAACCAATACTCATGGCCTGTTAGTTATATGGCTATTAATACTGGTAATATGGTATGTGTTCCTCTTGACTATTTGCTACCTGAAAATGAAATTGAAAATTTACTTATCCGAAGTAAAGCGGAAGCTATTATTTTTGATGGTAAGTTTTTAGAAATTTTTAAAAATATTAAAGCTAAAGGTTCAACAAATTTGAAATATTATATTAATATGAATTCAAATGAACATGCTGATGATATTTTATCTTTTTGGAAATTATTAGAGGAGGGTTATTCTTTAATTAAAAGTGGTGATACCTCCTACAATAATATTACAATTGATAATGATAAAATGTCTATAATGCTTTTTACCTCTGGAACTACTGATATGTCAAAAGCAGTTATGCTTTCTCAAAGAAATATATGTTCTAATGTTTCTGCAATGACTACTTTAATTAAATATGAAGAAGGTGATAAGGTTCTTTCATTTTTACCTTTACATCATACTTTTGAATGTACTGCAACATATCTTTTCTGCTTCTTTATCGGCTTTAATATTTGTTACTGTGATGGCTTAAGGCATATTGCTAAAAATTTAGTAGAATATAAAATTTCTGGTATGGTATGTGTTCCAGCTGTTTTAGATGTAATGTATCGTCAAATTTGGAAAAATATTAAGCAAAAAAAGTTAACCATACCTATAAAAATTATGATGGCAATTTCTAACTTTTTATTGATGTTACATATAGATATAAGAAGAAAATTATTTAAAGGGATTTTAGAGCCACTTGGTGGAGCTTTAAGAACTATTATTTATGGCTCTGCATCTGCTGATACTAAAGTGATTAAGTTTTTTAACTCAATTGGTGTACGTATGATTCAAGGATATGGCTTAACAGAAACTTCTCCTGTTATTTCTTGTGAAAGTGATAAATATCAAAGGCCTGGAAGTGCTGGTAGACCTCTATTTTGTGAAGATGTTCAGATTATTAATACAGATGAAAATGGAATTGGTGAAATTACTGTAAAGGGGCCTAATGTTATGCTAGGCTATTATGAAAATGAAGAAAAAACAAAAGAAGTTTTAGTTGATGGCTATTTTCATACTGGCGATTTAGGCTATATTGATAAAGATGGATATCTTTTTGTGACAGGACGTATTAAAGATATGATTGTTTTAAAAAACGGAAAGAAAATTTTCCCTCAAGAATTAGAAATATTATTAAACAATTCTTCTTTAATCGAAGAAAGTTTTGTATACCTTTCTCCTACACAAAATGATAAGTTATGCACAAAATTAGTATATAGTGTGGATAATGATAATTTAAAAGGCAAAAGTGAAGAAGAAATTTACGAATTACTAAAAGAAGAAGTTAAAAAAGTTAATTTACAAATTCCATCTTATAAAAACATTTATGGAATAAAAGTTACTAATGAACCTTTAATAAAAACTACTACTCAAAAAATTAAAAGGCATGAGGAAATAAAAAGAATTTTAGGTTAAATTTTAATATTTTGCTTGACTTTAGTTTGTTTTTATGTTAATTTATTACTGTTGCAGGTTAATTTTTTTCTTTAAAAGGAGGACTCTCTATGAAGAAAATACTTGAGTTTATAGTTTTTGCCATTATTTTGCTTATAGCTATTTCTTTTGCAACAGGTATAATTAAATTTTTAATTAAGGTTGCTTTAGCAATAGGTGTTTTTTATGTATTAATATTGGCATTCAGTTTCATTTTAAATTTTATACAATCATTTTTTTAAGTTATATAATCAAAAATAGTTTTAGTACATAATGAATCATTCTATAATCTTAAATAGGGTATCTGTTTTATACAGATGCCCTACTTTTTTATATTCTTAGGAAAGTCATCCACGTTAGTTAAGTTAGCTGTTAGGAATGAAATGACTTTATTCATTTTGTACTGATGGATCTATTATGTCATAAACTCTAACATAATCTTTAGTATCTGAAAATGCCTTATACACTTCTGATTTATTTTTATTTAGAAAATTAATTATTTGATATACATCTATCCAAATTTGATTTACACCTTCTTTTTGCGATTCATCAAATATTAACTGCATTCCAAAATGAAGATGTGGAACATTTATATTATTTACATTTTCTTTTGCAGAATATCCTGTCATTCCTAAATACCCTATTACATCTCCTGCTTTAACAACTTTTCCCTCACACATATCTTTAGCATATGGGTGGTCTTTTCTTAGATGGGCATAATAATAATATCTTTTCCCATCAAAACTTCTGATGCCTACTCTCCAACCACCATATTGGTTCCATCCGGCATGCTTCTACTATTCCGCTTTCTACAGCAATAATTGGCGTTCCTATTTGCCCCATTAAATCATTTCCTAAATGAACCCTTTTATATCCATATGATCTACTATTTCCAAAATCATCATAATGGCTAAAACCATAATTCTTTGCAATTGGTAAAAATGCCTTTATTCCATATTTCTTTTTAAAAACTTTTTCTTTATTTTCATATTCTTCTATTTCATATTCACCTATAAACTCCTCTAATATAGCTGTATATGCTTCTATATAGTAATCATACAGTTTATGGTTAGTAACTATATTTTCAACTTTTTCACCTTGTTCTAATTTTTCTACTAAAGTATCTAGGTCTGATTGTTTAAAAGATTTGAAATTACCACCATATTTAGTTGCTAAATATGATATAAGTTCTATCCAATTTAATTTTACATTCTCATCTTTATTGTGCGAATTGATGTCAAGCTTTGCTGTTTTTTCCATAACTTCTAATGGTACATTATAGTCTACCCACTTAATATATTTATTTTCTTCTTCCTCTACTACTATTTCTGAATTAACTTGTATTGTCTTTGTAAGTTGTTTTATTATTGCAATCGAGATAGTAATTGCTATAATTACTATTATAAGAATATATATTTTTTTGACCTTAATCGCTTTTACTACCAATTGTTCCACCTCATAAATATTTGTTATATTTATATATATTATTAAATGTTGTACATTATTACATCAATTTTCATTAACATAATATTTACATTATATTAAATTTGTGCTATAATATTCAACATGTAACTTATATAAAAGAATTAAAATTGAAAGGAGTAATATTTATGTGGACACCAGAAACAAATACTTCAAAAAATTTAACACTTTGGATTACACATGAATGCAATTTGAATTGTGTCTTCTGTAGAGACTCTGAAAACAAACGGACTAAAGGTTTTATGACATTAGAGGAAGTTCAGCACGCTCTATTTTCTGCTAAGGAAAACGGCATTACAACAATTCTTATAGGCGGTGGCGAGCCAACACTTCATCCAAATGTTATAGAAATAGCCAAGATGTGTAAAAACATT
Organism: uncultured Clostridiaceae bacterium; assembly: GCA_947577025.1. Lineage (GTDB taxonomy): Bacteria > Bacillota > Clostridia > TANB77 > CAG-508 > UMGS1663. Next base: position 68,393 of record CANPTO010000007.1, read on the forward strand.
GGCTTCTTTACGGTAATTACTACCAATTACACAAAACCTAAAATTATTAAATCATTAGATGGTATTTGTGACACTATTAATATTTCACTTTATCCTGAAAATGAGGATATTATTCCTTACCAAAAAGATTTTAAATCTAATTTATATCTCAAAGTTTTATTATATAAAGGAAGATTTAAAACTAAGGAAGAATTCGATAGTTTCATAGATAAATATGAAAAACGTATCCCTCATATTGGCTTTTGTTGTATGAGAGGTCATACAACTTGGTGTAAAGAGCATAAGCAAATAGACTGGCTTGATAACTTGCCTATTGATAAAGTAGTTATGACTGATCGTGGTAACCCTTGTTTCATATATAGAGGATTTCCAATAGACAGAAAAGATTTAAGTATATTTAAAAAATCTCATATGATGGTAGACGTACGTGGCTTACTCTATGATGAAAATGGAAAATGGGTATTGAATAATAGAGAATAGCAAATAAACCTTTCATTTTTCTAAATCTAATATCATTATTATAATATCAGATAAAAAAACGTTAACATAGTATATAACTACTATTGTTAACGTTTTTAATATGAATTCATATAATTTATTGAAATCACTAATTATTTTTTATTTACTAAATCTTTTAAAGCTTTTCCTGCTTTGAATACTGGAGCTTTAGAAGCTGGTATTTTTATTTCTTCTTTAGTTTGTGGATTTCTTCCTTTTCTAGCTGCTCTTTTTCTTACTTCGAAAGAACCAAATCCAACTAGTTGAACTTTATCTCCTTTTGTTAAAGTTTCTGTTACAACTTCAACAAATGCATTTAAAGTTGCTTCAGCATCTTTTTTTGTTGAACCAGTTTTTGCTGCGATAGCTGCTATTAATTCTGATTTGTTCATTTAAATTACCTCCTATAGATTTCGTATGTAGACCTTTATCAGGTCTACTACTAACATTATTCGCCAATGTTTTTCAAAATCCTTCTTTTTTTTATTATTTTTTCTTTCAAACCTTTATGGCTGTAAGTTTTTGACATTTTTATGTTTCAAATTTGGCTATTTTACTATGTTTGGCGTTTCCTTGTACAGTCCTAGTCTTTCTAGGATTTTATACAATTTGCCTCCATATGGAACCATTAGAAGTTCTTCTTTTGTAAATATTTTTAATGCTATTAGTGCTAATACATATATTATAACTGCTACTAAAATTGATATTATTGTTACCACTTTGCCTGCATTTATACCACCTAATAATAAATAAACTGCATATGAACATACTGCCATAACAATTGTTGCTATAAATGGCTTTACTATAAATTTGGAAAATTTTAAATCTAGTTTCATGTGTTTTTTTAGTACATAAAAACATATTCCAAACGCTATGGCATGACACGCTGCTGTTGCAAATGCTGCTCCTGCTGCTCCAATAGCTGGTATTGGAACTAATATTAGGTTTAATAAAAATTTAACCCCTACACCTATTGTTAATGCAATTGCTGGTATATATATTTTTCCTAAACCTTGCAAAGCTCCATTTACTGTTTGTTCAAGTACTGTAAATATTATAGTTAAAGCACTTACTTGGAAAATAAATGCTCCTTGATTTGCATTTGGGAATAATAAGTTTAATATCGGTCCGTGCAAATATCATCATTCCTACCATACAAGGAAGACCTATTAACATTGTTACTAATAATGAAAATGATACTCTTTTATTTGCAGTTTGCATATCACCTTTTGTTTTTGCAGAAGCAATTGCTGGAACTAGCGCTGTTGCAAATGCTATATTAAAAGATAGTGGAAGTGAAACTAACGTATCTACTTTTCCACTTAAAATACCATATTGTTTTAAAGCCTCACCTTCTGTTAAGAAACTTTGCAGACCTCTTTTTACTGTCATTGAATCAATGTTTCTATTTATAGATGTTAATATTGAGCTTAAAGACATTGGTATTGAAACCATTAATATGTTTTTTACAGTTCCAAAAATACTTTTTGTAGGAAAGTTTACTGATGATACTATTTCTTTTCCTAAATCTATTCTTCTTACTTTGTAATACATATATAAATATAGAAAACTTGCTACTGTTGCTAAGGTTGTTGCCAAATTTGCTCCTGCTGCCATCAAGTTTGTATTTACTCCTGAACATATTGCAACAAGTTCTACTACTAATATTGTAAATATCGTTTTAGCTAATTGTTCCAAAGTTTGAGAATTAGCTGTGGCTTTCATATTTTCTCTACCATTAAAGTAACCTCTAAATACAGAAATTATAGCCACAAAAAATATTGCTGGAGACAATGCAACTAATGTAAGTTCTGCCTCTGGTATAGCAAGCCATACTTTTGATATATAACCTGCTCCCATAAAGAGTATTAAAGTTCCTATTAAACCAATAACTGCAAAGGTTGCAAGAGAAATTTTAAATATTCTATGAGCACCCCTATAATCACCTTTTGCAGTATGTTCAGAAACCAATTTAGAAACTGCATTTGGAACTCCTGTTGAAGAAATTGTTAATAATAGTGCATAAATAGAAAAACCAGCACTATAAATTGCATTGCCTTCATCTCCAAAACCTGGTCTATTAGTCAAATACCATTTATATACTAAACCTAAAAGTTTTATTAAAACCTGTGCCACCATAAGTGATAGCACCCCTTGCATAAAACTCTCCCCTTTTGCACTATGGCTACGCCCTTTACTATGTTTACCTTTTTTCATAACTTCATCCTTTTCTTTTTTATTATGTGTTTGTATTAAATTATATTCATATTATTAATATTATTCAAGTATTTTTTTGAAATTTATATATTAGAAGTTCGAGGTTGGATGTTAATGTCAATGGTGATGTAGCTTTTTAATACTTTTATTGTTACTAAGGACATTCTTAACAATTTTTTATAATTAAAAGATATGCCAATTAATACGATAATTATAAAAAAATTTGTCCCAAATAAAATTAGTCACTATTTATAGCTTAAAAATATTTTATTTCTACTGTAGGGGTTAATATCTAAAAGGAATACTTCTTTTGGAATACAGAATTTCGCCCTTAGATAATTTTAATATTGATATAAATTTTAAATATACGTTTAGGGCATAACTTACGTAAATTCTTTGTAGTATTCTTATTAGATATAAGTTCCTTCGAATTTGAAATTATTTAGTGACCGTGAATATTAACACTATTAGGTTAATTTTATAAAAAATTTCACGAAAATTATAGACATAATATTACAAATATGTTATAATGTATATTGTTAGAGTTTTAGTATATGCTCTTGAGTAACTATCGAGGGCATAATGTCCTCGAAATAAGCATTTTATTGATTATAAGGAGGATAAAAAGACAATGATTCGTAGAGTCGCACAATTTGTAGAAGATTTAGAAACGTTAGGATTAATTACACCCGATCAAGTACGGTCACAATCTAGCATTTGTGGCAAATTAACTGTTTTAATATCCGTATCCAAAAGTGATCCTTGCAAGTATTTTTTTATCCGAGATCTTTTTAAGGATGAATTTTCTATTGCTATTCAGTTTATAGAAGATTCTGAAGTTCTGCAAATCATATTTTAGTCTTCTACAAAAATCCCACCAAGATAATTTTTATTTTCTTGATGGGATTTTTTCATTTATGTCAACATCAATCTTTTAACGATTTTGTTTTCATAAAATTATTTTAAAAATTTATATTATATTTCCAAATAAATTTATATGTAATTTTTCTATACTATATTAATTATTCATATTATAAAATTAGCACTTTTTATCTTTTAAACTAACTTGATATATGTTTAGGGCGTAACTTACGTAAATTCTTATAGGTATTCCTATTAGATATAAGCCCCTATAATAAACTTATTTTTATTACATTCACATAATTTTCACAAATTTGCCAAAAAACCTTGATTTTTTGCCGATTTTATAGGATAATATAGGTGCAATTATTTTAATTATTGAAAGTGGTGAAAGTTTTGAAACTTTTTGATAAATTTTTGAAATTTTTAAAAACGGATAGAAACACGTTTTTTACATATATTTTGACTTTACTTTCTGCATACTTTTTTGTAGATAGAGTTGTTGAAATTTTATTAATTATATTTAATGGAGTAGGCGTTTCTTATTGGGGGCCTTTTATGTACACATTTGCTCTTGCATGCCCTGTTTTTGCATTCCTATTCTCTGGTGGTTCAAAGTTTGCTACCTCTAATAGAGTAAAGGTTAATTTATTCCATTCGTATTTTGTTAGTTTGTATGTAATAGGTCTATCAATGGTTGTTCAATGGGCTAATATGAGTATTTGGTCTGGTTTAATTTCTTTACCAGGTTACTCTGTTATAGCTACCCAGTTTCCAGAGCTATTTAGACCTGCCCTATCTGCTATAGCTATTTTCTTACCTTTGACTACAATAAAACCTGTATTTGATTTCTTATATAAAAAGGTTGAAGATACAAAACTAATGAGAGAATCTATTGCAGATTATGGTGGTATAAAATTAGGACCAGATAATAAAGAAGGTACAGGTCCATATTCTTGCGAAATGTATGTATGTAATGATAAGGAAGTTACTAGAAAATGTATTATTCCAGAAAGTAGTAGGTTTAATCAATTTTTAGTTGTTGGTCCTTCTGGTTCACGGTAAAACTTCTTTAGTATTTGAACCTTGTATGGCAAGAGACTTAGAAAAAAAATACTTTTTCTACGAGGCTTCTAAAGAAATGGGATTTACAGCATTAAAAACTGGTATTGCAACATTAAATGCACCTTTTAACAATGAGTATTTAAATAATAATTTTTCATTAAACATGTTAATTCCTGTTCAAGGAAAACAAGGTTTATATGATACATATATGAGAAAAATGATTATTGGTAAAAATGGTGATAACTATATTTATAAAAACCTAGGCTTAACGTCTATTTCTCCTGATTATGAATCTATTGGGCACATGATAGATGTTGCTAAAAATTACAATATAAAATATAACCTTGTAGACCCAAATAATAACGACTCAATTGGTTTAAACCCATTTGTACATGATAACCCATTAAAAGCAGCTAGTGTATTTACTCAAGTATTAAAAGGAATGTATCAAGGAACTGTAAATAATGTAGATAAAGCGACTGTTGAAAATTATGCTATTCAAGCTATTGAAAACATTTGTATATTATTAAAAACTACATACCCAATAGTATATAAAGATAAAGACTACTTACCAACATTAGAAGATGTAGTAAAAATACTTAATAATTTTGATTTAGTAGAAAGTTTATGCCATACTTTAGAATCTGTACCAGAAATTGCCCAGCAATATAGTATTCAACTTTCTTACTTTAAGAAAAACTTCTATGCAGGCAGCCCTAACAGAGAAAATATGGAAAAATCTGCATTATATGCTTCTTCAATATTTGAAAAGCTAATACGTTCTGCAGGTGTAAAAAGAATTATTTGTAACAGAAAAAATAATATAAATTATGCCAAAGCTTTAGCTGATGGAGAAGTAACATTTGTATGTACAAGAAGAGGTGACTTGGGGCCAACTGTACACAAAACTTTTGGACTATTCTTTATAATATTAATGCAAAGCAGTGTACTTTCAAGGCCAGGTAATGAAAATACAAGAGTTCCACATTTCTTATATATAGATGAATTCCCAGAATTCATTTCAAAAATAACAGAGCCAATATTTACTTTATATAGAAAGTATAGAGTAGGAACAACCATTTCAACTCAAACACTTGCACAATTAGGAGCAGTTAATGATAAATACAAACAAACCATTACTTCTAACTGTATGAATAAAATCATATTTGGTGGCGGAGATATAACTGAAAATGAATGGTGGTCTAAAGAATTCGGAAATATTAGGAATTGGGAATTTGGTCAAAGTTATGATACTGAAAAAGGAAAATATAGCACTACCTTAAGTGGTATTAGTTGGAAGTGGATACCTAAATTTGCACCAGATAAAGTACGTTCATTGCCATTCAAAAGTTGTTTATTTAAATGGAAAAATAATAAAGGTGTTATGGACCTTTGTGATGGTAAAATTGATTTTATGGAAGCAAAACACAAGGAAAAACATGCTGATAAAAAATATGACTTTGAAAAATTTACAAATGGTATTATAGAAGACCCAGAACCAAAAAAGAAAATAAGTGCTACATGGAAAAATGAAACAAAATTTAACGAAGACGAAAACGGCGACGTAGACCCTATAAAAATGGATAATGATGATGTTAAGTTTTTATATGATAATGAAGATGCTATAATATTTGATTTAAAAAAAGGAAACCCGAATGGATAGAAAAATGAAGAGACTTCGTGCTCTTCATTTTTTGTATCCAATGAAAAACGAATAATGAATAATTATTTCTTGTATTGTTCAATTATTCATTATTCACTTTTCACTATTCATTATTCACTGCAACGTTAGTTGCACATCTATATACCTAACAATTTAACTTCAACATCAACTAATTTATATTTATTACTTTCTGGGTCTTTTTTGAATTCTACTAGTGTTTTGGCTAGTGTTTCTTCGTTTTGTCTTAGGTCTGTTGAGAAGTATAATTTTAGCTGTGGTATTTCTACTTTGTTTACTACTATTGTTTTGAAGGTTTCTGCCATGTGTTTTTCATCTTCACATATGAATATTAGTTGTGGCATTGACATGAAACCTGAGTCTGATGGTACGAAGTTTCCATAGAAGTCTTGATATAATTTCATTTTGTCTACTAATTTTTTCTCCCAGTCGTCCTCTCTTCTTACTACTTCAAATAAGAATTGTATTGCTTTTCCGTTTCTTGTAAGTTTTACACTTCCTCCAGTTACTTTAAATACTTTTCCTGCCATTTTTGCATTTATTGCTGGCTTTGGTACATATGAGTCAAATGCCGATACTTTTCTTAAATATGCTATTATTGTTTGGTTTCCTGCTAGTCTTTTCTTTATCATTGGTACTGGTTTTGTGTTATCTGTTGGTTGCCATTTACAGTCAACACCTCTTGAATTTAATAAATATTTTCCCATTTTTTCTAGGCAATATATTCTATAAATTCCTTTTCCTTCTTCTGAACTAAAGTAGTATCTTGTTAATATTTTAGATTTTACTAATTGTTCTAATTTATTATTTAATTTGTCTTGTGATGGAACTTCTATTTTCTTCCACTCTAATAATTGCATTATTTGCCTTGATGTAATAAATTCAAATTCATTTACTAATTCCAATATTTTAAAATGTAAGTCATTTATATGACCTATATTTATTTTATGGATAATTTGGTTCATAGAAACATATCCATCTTTTCCGTCAAATACTTTAATTTCTCCTTCTCTGATTGCAAATGGTGAAACCACTGCTTTAATTTCATTATCTTTTACCATTTTTTACCTCCTCCAAGATAATTATCTTAAATTTTTTTAAACTATAATAAGTTTTACTTTATGTCTGTCTGGTATGATTTTCTTTATGTATACATCCACTGGCTTTCCATATTCCATACCCTCTTTATATTCTGCAAGACCTACTAAGTTAGGTGTAAGTTCTATAAATATGCCATTATTACATTTTTCTGTTTCACGAACTATACCTTTAACTGTTACTCCTTCTTTAAACTTTTGAGCATTTTCTTCCCATGTTCCAAATAGCTCTTTATATGAAAGAGTAATTTTTTTGTTGTCTCTATCTATATATTTTACCACAACTTTTACATTTTGTCCAATTTTTAATCTTTCTTCTGGAGATTTTATTCTAGCAACAGATAAATCCTCTATATATACTAGCCCTGTATCTCCTTGTTCTAATTCAATAAATGCTCCATATTTTTTTATTCCTTTTACTACACCATTTAGTATTTGCCCCTCTTGCAAGCTATCCCCATTCCAAACTTTTTTATACTTATTCTTTTCTAAAACGTTTTGGGTTTTTGAACTCAAATTTTCTACTTTAATACCATATTCCAATTTCTATTTCTCCTTTTTCTTTTGTTTAACCATATTATATTAATAAAAATTTTTATTGTAAATACTTTTTTTAAAATTTTGTCAATAGGGACGGAGCTTTTTGACAATTTTGAGTCAAAGAGGGCAAACTTTATTGATAAAAAATTAAAGAGAGTGTCCCAAGTGACAATAAAGTTGTCAAAAAGCTCCGTCCCTATTGACACTATTGACATTTTTCGACTTTTATCATATTATAAAATTATAATTTTTATAGAAAAGGTGATTAATATGTTAAAAGAATTTAAGGAATTTGCAACAAAAGGAAATATAATGGATATGGCTATTGGTGTTATTATTGGTGGTGCTTTTCAAAAAATAGTTACTTCTTTGGTTAATGATATCATTATGCCTGCTATAGCTATTTTTACAGGTAAAGTTGATTTTTCTAACTTAGTACTAACAATAGGTACATCTTCTATTAAATATGGTGCTTTTATTACTACTATTGTTGATTTTCTAATCATTGCATTTTCAATTTTTATTGCTATAAGGTCTTTTAATAAATTGAATAGTAAAACAAAAGAAAATTTAGAAAAAATGGCTGAGAATAATAGATATTTAAAGAAAACTAAGAAAAAACTTACTAAAGATAAAAAAGAAGAAATATCTCAAGTATCTGAAGAACCTAAAACAAAAGAGTGTCCTTTCTGTTTCTCAGAAATAAACTATAAGGCAACCAAATGCCCTCATTGTACTTCTGATTTAGCAGATTTTAATGAGAATTCTGAATTATAATATTGTAAAAAAAGGACGTAATTTGGCAAATTCTCTTAGGTATTTCTGTTATATATAAGCCCCTACAATTAAAATAAAGTACTTTCCTAAGAATAAAAAAATATCAACTAAAAAACATTTAGTTGACATTTTTTTATTATAATATTTGCAATTTTATGTTGAATATGGTTACTATATTTATCTTATGTTTAGCTCTCCTAGTTTTACTTTTTAGGAGCTACAACAAGTAAAAAAAATTTTTTATAGGAGGTCTTCAAATATGAAGAAAAATCGGTCGTTGAAAGCCAGTCCAATGGATTCACAAGTTTAACATCTGTATCTAAAGTAGTGAATAAATATAAAAACTACTTTGGAAAATCACAAGTTGTGGTTATACAGTCACAGTTAGGTGTTCCTATTTGTGCTTATAGCGGCAACAAAGTGTATTGGGAAATTCCTGATGATTTACCTAAGATGACTAAACTCATGATTGATGGAAAAGCTCTTTACATTCATAGGGCAAATTTCGAAATTATTGACAAAGATTTATTTTAGTAACAACTGAATATCGCCAAAAACAGATGCAAGATTTTCTTGCATCTGTTTTTATAATGTTTTTTATGCTGTTTTTAATTCTAATCTTAATTTATCAGCTATCATTGCGATAAATTCTGAATTTGTTGGCTTTCCTTTTGCTGCTGATACTGTGTAGCCGAATATGTTTTCTACTGTGTCTGCTTGTCCTCTTCCCCATGCTACTTCTATTGCATGGCGAATTGCTCTTTCTACTCTTGAAGGTGTTGTTCCATATTTTTCGGCTATGTCTGGGTATAGTTGTTTTGTTATTTGATTTATTACTTCTATATCATTTACTACCATCATTATTGCTTCTCTTAAGTATTGGTAACCTTTTATATGTGCTGGTACTCCTACTTCGTGTATTACATTTGTTACTAATGCTTCTAAATTGTTTTCGTCTTTTTTATTTTCTGGTGCGATTTGTATGTATTGAGGTTTTATTTCTCTACTTGCATAGCTTCCTTTTATTGCTCCTGGTTCATAGTGCTTGAAGTCTTTCATTCTTTTTATTAAAAGTTCTATGTCAAAAGGTTTTACTATATAATATTCTGCGCCTAGGTTGATTGCTTTATGTGTTATTTTATCTTGCCCTACTGCTGATAACATTATACACATTGGCATTTTTTCTATTTCTGTTATTTGTAAGGTTTCTAAAACCCCTAATCCATCTAAGTGTGGCATAATTACATCTAGTAACGCTATGTCTGGCTTTTGCTCTACTATTAGCCCTACTGCTTCTTTTCCGTCCCTTGCTACTCCTACTATTTCTATGTCTTCCTCTTTTTCTAGATGACCTATTAGAGTGTTTGCAAAATCTGGATTATCATCTGCAATTATTACCTTTACTTTATCACTCACTTTATTTCCTCCCTCACTTCCAAAAATTGTAAATTTCGTTTACTATGTGATTATATTATTAACAAAAATATTTTGCAATAGTTTTTTGGAAATTTTTTCAATTTTCTACTTATTATATTTGATTTTCTAGATTTTTTCTTATATTTTTTTCTTTTATTACTTTATAGTCTTCTATTTTAAAACTTAATTCTTCTAAATTATTTAATAGTCTATTTTTTTCTTCATTATTTAATTCTATGTTACAGATTACTTTTTCTTTATATTCTGAATTAATTATATTTATTTTATTTTTTTTACAGTAAAATTTAAATTTTTCAAATTCATTATAATTTATTTTTATACTTATTTCATAGCCTATTTCTTCTACTACTAGGTTTGCTTTCTCTATTGCCTTTATTGTACTTTCTGAGTACGCTCTTACTAGTCCTCCTGTTCCTAATAGTATTCCACCAAAATATCTTGTTACTATTACTAATACATTTACAAGTTCATTTTTATCTATTATATTTAACATTGGTCCTCCTGCTGTTCCACTAGGTTCTCCATCATCTGATGATTTTGTTATTATTCCTTCTTTTGTCATAATTCTATATGCAAAACAATGATGTTTTGCATCATAATATTTCTTCTTTATTGCTTTAATATTTTCTTCTGCTTCTTTTACACTTTGTACATATATTAAATCTGATATAAATTTAGACTTTTTTTCTATTATTTCTCCTGTTACATTTTCATTTATTGTTTTTAACATATTTACCTCTCTTAGTAATTCTTATATCACATTTTTAATATGATATCAATAGGGATGATTTGTAAAAAAATTACAAAAATAAGTCCATCTGAATTTCTCCTTATATAGCCTTACTTTTGTAACATGTATATTCTATTTATATTGTGTACCTTCCTCTTGTATATAATTACCAACTTACATACACATTACTTCCTTCTATTACTTTCACACTTCCTTTTGGTGTTTGCTCTTTTACTATAGTATTTTCTTTATCCACTTCTTCTTGTTCATTTTTCTTTACTAACTGCAAATTATTTTCTTTTAGTATGCTTTCTGCTTCTTTTAGTGTTTTTCCTTCTATGTTTGGTACTTGTATTTCCTTTTTTATTTCTTCTTCTTTTTCTCCATCTTTTATTGTTTCTAAATATGGCAATACTTCCCCAAATACTTGTGCCCCTATTGGTGCTGCAACACCTCCTCCTTGGTGCCCTCCTTCTCCAGTTGGATTATATAAAGTAATTAATACTGCAACTGTTGGGTTTGATATGGGTGCTACTCCTATAAATGATGTTACATATTTTCCTGTATTTACACCGTCTTCTGATGTTCCTGTTTTTCCTCCTATTCTATATCCTTTTACTCCGCGAATTTTTTCCTGTTCCTTCTGCTACAACGCTTTCCATCATACTAAGTACATTTTTTGCTGTTTCTTCTGATATTACTCTATCTTTTTTTACTACCTCTATTTCTTTTCTTTCTTTTGTTACACTATTTATAGTAGCTTTTACTACTCTTGGCTTAATATATGTTCCTCCATTTGCTATTGTAGATACCATTGTTACCATTTGTATTGGTGTTACTTCAAACCTTTGCCCAAATGCTATTGTTCCGTAATTCTACTGGGCCTACTTTTTCTTCTTTTAAAAATATGCTTCCTGCTTCTCCTGGCAAGTCTATACCTGTTCTTTTTAGAAAACCAAATTTATTTAGGTATTCATAATATTTATGTACTCCTAGTTTTTGTCCTAAACCTATAAAAACTGGATTACATGAGTTCATTAGTCCTTGTCTTAAACTTTCTGGTCCATGTGGTCTATAATGTCTCCAACATTTTATTCTAACTCCTGCTACTTCAATACTTCCAGTGCAACAAAATTCTCCTTCTTTATCTACTTCTGCTATTTTTTCTTCTAGTGATGCTGATGCTGTTACTAGTTTAAAGGTAGAACCTGGTTCATATGTGTCTGATATTGCTTTGTTTCTCCACATTGATTGTAAATTTTTTGTTTTTTCTGATTGTGATAGACTTTCCCATGTACTTATTAGTTCTTCTGTGTTTGGATTATATGGGTCATTTAAGTTATAATTTGGGTATCCTGCTATTGCTAATATGTCTCCATTTTGTGGATTCATTATTGTTATATTTCCACCATCTGTACATTTATTATCTATACATGCTTCTTTTAAATACTTCTCTGCTATTCCTTGTATTGTATAGTCTATTGTAAGTATTAAATCGTTTCCATCTATTGCTTCTACATAGTTTTCTGCTTCACTTTTTATTTCTCCACCTGTTGCATCTGTTACTTTTACTATTTTTCCTTTTTCCCCTTTTAGCTCTTTATCATATATTGCCTCTATTCCGTCTAGTCCTTGATTATCACTTCCACAAAAGCCTATTATTTGTGATGCTAAGTTATTATATGGATAGTATCTTTTTGTGTCTTCATCTATATTTATCCCTTTGTCTATGTTGTTTTGTTTCATCCATATTCTTAACTCATCTGCTTTTTCCTTGTCTACCTTTTTTACTATTGTTTCTATTGAACTCCTTTTAGTTACCTTTTTTAATACTGTTTCATAGTTTAATTCAAATATGTTTGCCAGAGCTGTTGCTACTTTTTCTTTATCTTGTTTTGATATATTTACAGGGTTTACTGTTACTGTCTCTACTGTTGAACTAACTGCTAATACTACTTTTTCAGTACTATCATATATTGTTCCTCTTTTGGGATTTATATTTCTATTTAAGGTTTGACCTATATACGCCATCGTCTTTAGCTCTTCACCTCTTATAAATTGAATAAATGCTAATCTGCCTACTAAACATATTAATAATAGCATTGCTATTGTTAGCTCCCACTTAATTTTCTTTTTTCTTGTTATATTTCCTATTGTTTCTGAGTTTTTTATTAGTTTTTTATTCACTTTTTTAAAGTTTATTGGCTTTTTCTTTTTTAGTTTATTTATTTCTCTGTTATTGTCTTGCTTTTCTATTTTTTTCTTTAGCTTGTTTTTTATTTTTTGCTTTTCTGTATTTTTTATTGTTCCTTTTTCTTTTTTAGTTTTTAACTTTGGCATCATATCTTTTTTGCTATTTTTCAATTTTTATATCATTCCTTCCTATATTAAAGTTTTATTTACTTTATATATGTTTTTAGGTTATTTTTATAATATAAAGATATGAAATTTTGTAAAAAAAAGAACTATACTTTGATATTGAACAAAAGTGGCTGTAAAAAAAGGAAAGATTTGGGGCGCGGAAAGATTTGGGACGCGTCAAAAACTTTCCTTTTTTATTTAAAGTTAAAAAATA
>CANPTO010000008.1 GCA_947577025.1 uncultured Clostridiaceae bacterium
AAAAAATTAGATGTAAACTCATTTATTTACATCTAACAGTATACCTGTAATTTATATTACTATTTTATTTTTAATTTACTAGATAATTATAGTCACTATATGTGTAGTAATTATCACTTTGTAACTCATAATCATTACAATATGAATCGCATAAAGTTTTATTATTTTCATAAAAAACTTTATCATCAAATAAATCTACTATATCTGATTTATCACTTATTTTTAATTTTTTTGTGCAAAGTAATTCTCTAGGTATATCTCCAAAAGGACACATATTGCCATGTTTACAAGTTATACAGCAAGCTATTTTAATATTTTTGGGAAGTTTTTTTTGTAAATCCACAAACGCATATAACCACAAATCATCTTTTCCTTTTCCCACATATTCTTTTCCATCATATACAACAGTTATTTCTACCTCAGTATCATCATCTTCTTTTTCATTCAAAATCACTCTCATTGGTACTTTAAAAACAATTGCTGATTTTATTAAATTGATGTTTGTAATAATTTTTTTCATAAGAAACTCCTCGATAAATTACTATTTGTATAATTCTTTAATTTTCATTTTCCATCAATATATCCATAAGTCCACTACATTCAGAAAGAGCCTTTGATAAATCTCCATTTTTACTGCTTTGGCTCATAATATATGTTCCTATTTTATCTATACATTGTTTTATTTCATCTTTTGAGTAAGTTCTATCTTCTATTACTGTGTCTAATTGTTCTAATATATTTTGTTGTTTCTTTGTTAAATCTATTTTAAAGTTCATTTTATTACTCCATTTCTTATTGTGTTTATTTATTCATTAATTCTTTTACTTTTTGTACATAGTATGTATCTCCGCCATTTTCTATTATATAGGAAAAACATTTTTCTTCTTTTTCTTTATCTCCAAATTCTTTATAAATTTCAGCTAATTTATAATTGTAATATACTTTTTTATTATTTTTGTTTGCATTTTCTAGTAATTTTAAATATAACCCTTTTGCATTTTCTAAATTATTCAATGTCTTTTCCTTTGCTAATTCTAATTCAATTTTTCTTGTTTCATATAATAACTCTGTTTCTTCTAGTTTTATTTTATCTAATTTGCTATTATTTATGTTTTCTTTCATTTTATCTATCATTTCTCGTGCTTTTTCTAAATTATTAAGTTGAAGATATATAATAGCAAGATTATTATAATATGCTATTTTATTATATGTATCAATTTTATTGTTTTTAAATTTTGGCTTTCCATTTTCTAATAACTCTAATGCTTTTTCAAATTGTCCTAAATTAATATATCCTGTTGATAAACTTATCCTAAAAGTTATATCAAAAACCTTTTGAGTATTTTTTTTATATACCTTTTGGTATTCTTCTATATATTTTGTTATGTTGCAATCATTATATAGATTCTTATTTATTTTATTTAGTCTTCTCATTGTAATATAATTAAAAATTGGAGCAGTTAAAAAACCATATAAAAGCATTAAAATAAAAAACGATATTCCATTAAGTTCTTTTATATTAAATGCTAATATAACACAAAATGCACCTACATTTATACCAAATAAAATACATAGGTCTGTATATATAGTTATCATTATATATCCCCCTTTATATATTTACTTATTAAACTATATCATAAAAGCTAACAATATTCAAACTGTTAGCTTACTTTTTTATTTTTTATTAACATAGTTTTTTATAGCTGTAATACATGTATAATACATTTTTAACTCATCTTTTTCGCTTTTATCAATAATATTGTATAAGTTCTCTTTTATTTGTAATTTATTATTATCTCCTTTTCCATATAATATATAATCTGCATCTATTCCTGTGCTTGATACTATGCTATCTAATGAAACTAAACCAATTAGAAAATCTCCCCTTTCTAATTGTCCTACATGTCTTTCTGTTAGGTCACATCTTTTTCCAAATTGTTCTCTTGATTCTTCAAAAATTTCTTCTCTAATTCTTCTAATTCTAGCTCCAATTGCTATTCTATCTAATGCCATTTTTTCCCCTCCTAGCAGTAATGTACTTACATATGTATATTTTACATTCTTTGACAAAAACATTACATAGTTTATTACTTTAAAAATACATACTTTATTACAGTACATTATTTTTGTATTTTCCCTGTTTTTAGGGATTATTCGGCATTGACTTTTTATTTTTTTACTTTTTCGACAAATATCACTACTTAAATTCGACAAGTTTTTCACAAAGAATTTTATATACTCTCCGCAGGGCTTAACATACCTGTTAAAGTTGAACATATACTAATGATATGTAAGATACTTAAGATAACTTATTCAAGTTTGTAACAGGATAATTAGGCTCTATTTATATGAATATTAATACATAAAAAGCTATGGAAGGAGGTTTTGTTTTTTTATGTGTTCCACTTAAACAGTGATGTATTAAGCCCAAATTTAAGATTTGGGAGGAACATTTATGGAAAACAAAAGTGTCTATAATGAAGAAAAGTTTGATAGTTTCCTTAATAAAGCTATCATATTATCATCAAAAGCTTATTTCAAAAAACAAATGAGAATTGCCAATAAAGAAAGAATTATTATTGATGATGAAGAAAATTCAATTTTAGAAGGGGCTTCTATGCTTAAATCTGCCTTTTCTACTATTGATGATATTGAGAATACTTTAGAGTTAAATAGTGCATTACAATCACTGTCTGCCATTGAGCAGTCGGTGATTTTTTTGCTATTTAAAGAAGATTTATCTCAAGATGATGCTGCTAAGATATTAGAAATATGTTCAAAATCTGTTAGTAGAATAAAATTACGAGCAATTGATAAATTAAGAAAATATAATAAAGGGGATGTAAAAAATGATAGATAAAAATTTGTATGAGTTAGGAAAGTTAGCACAAAAAGGTAATGAAATTGCAATGTTAGAAATTATTGAGCAAAAGAAAAAAATAATAAAAAAATATAGTTATGGTAGTGAAGATAGATATCAATTTATAATTCTAAAATTAATTGAAGGAATAAAAAATTATAAATTTTAAAAATTATGGTAGAAAATTCTTTACTTAAACAATGTATATATAGTGAAGGGCAAAACAAAGTAAAAGCACTATATATTATAAGGACAGGTAAGACAAGCTCTTATCTGTCCTTATCTAAGTTTAAGTAGAAAGGAGAATTTTTAAGATGTTTTTTAGATTTGTTCTATTAGGAATATCTTTCGTTGTAGTCTTATTCATATTTGATGTCCTTTTACCAAAATTAAAATTAAAGTATAGATTACACAAAGAATTAAGGGAAAGAAAAAGAAGAGAAAAAGCATTTGCAAAAAAAATGAAAGAGTTAGAAATTAAATAAATTTCTAATAGTATCGCTATGCAAAAAAAGTGATTAACAAAAAGTTTAGTACGAGGTATTTATGAAAAATGATATATTACATTTATTCTTTTGTGATAATTTATCACAAAAAGAAATATCTGAAAAGCTTAATATTACAAAAGGGTATGTATCTCAAATAGTTACAAAAGATAACCGTTATCCACAATTTAAGAAAGAAAAGTTGATAAAAGCACATAAAAAACATAATAAACAAATTCAAAATATAACAAAAGAAAAAAGGAAAAAAATTCAATTTAGTAATTCAGTAGATGACTTAGCTTTAAAAGAAAAGCATAATCAAGCATCTATGGAATTGTCTAAAAGAAGCCATTTAAGTAACGAAAGTTATAGAGAATGGAATTATAGTGCTTACAAATATAATCCTTCTAAAAGGCGATATGAGTTCGACTCTACACTTGGTCGTTCTTATGATGTGCCTAAATATATTAAAGAAAGGTAACATTGTCATGGAAGAAAAATTACTAAAATTATTTAAGTTAGCTGATTCACTAAATGAAAAACAAGAGAAGTTATTTGCTGAAATTACATATTGTGCTAATAATAGCAAAACATTAACAATCTATATAAGGTCAAAAATAGATTTTTCTTATATTGAAAAATGCGAAGTCCAATTAAATAACTCTAATATTAGTTGGAATAATATTATTTCACTTTTTGAGACTTTTATTGGAGGTGTTGTAAATGAATAAGAAAGAAGCTATTGCTTATGCACAAGTTACACTAGACTATATGCAAAGTTCAAAATATAATGGTAAATTAACTCCTGAAACATTAGGAATAGAAATGAAGCAATGTTTTAAATTATATACTCATAATATTATTTTAGGTATTGCAGAAGCACAAATTAAATCTGCAAAAAAATTACATTCTGAAAAAAATGGATGTGATAGTAATGAATGAAAATAATAAATCTGAAACATTAAAATTTGGTATTAGCGTTGATGAAGCTAGAAAAAGATTAGGAATAGGAAGAAATTTAATGTTAAAACTTGTTACTGTTCCTGGTTTTCCTGCTATTCGTTTTAAAAGAAAAATAATTATTAATGGAGAAAAATTACAAGAGTGGTTTGATAAAAATTATGGTACATATGGAAAATATTAATTCTTGAATATTGCTTTAAAAATAGAATTTATTATATAATCAAAATGGTTTATAATAAATTCTATTCTGTTTTCTCTAAACTATTTGGAAGGAGACATGAATGGAAAAATTAAATACTAATAACATAAAAATAAAACACTCTAAAAAAGTGGAAGTTCTGAAAAAGCTGAAAAAGGTACTGTTACTGTAAGACAAAAAGGTAATAGTTTTGAAGCTAGAATAAGATTAGAACTAAAATATACTGTGGGAGGAGATGAAAAAAATCCTAGATTATCACGTTCAGGAACAACTGAAGAAATTGCTAGAAGGAGATTAGCACAATTAATTATCGATACATATATAATTAAGCAAAATATTGATATTACAGAAACCTCTCTTTTTTCAGATGATTGTGAAAATAATTTAAAAAACTTTAATGAATATAATGAAGCAAAAGAAGATTTTATTTCACATCGTTGTATAAACTCTGCAATAGATTTTGGAAATTTAGCTGTACTATGGCTTAATTTCAAAAAAGACTATGTAAATCCAAGTTCTCGGAAAGAAAATTAGTCCAAAAACAGTAGAATCATCTGCAAGCATTTTAAAAAAACATATAATACCCAATTTTTCACAATATACAGCTCCAGAAGTAACAAAAGAAGTTGTAGAAACATATATATCACTAATTAGAAAAGATTATCCTCGTGCTGCCAAAGATGTTTTCTTAATGATACGACAAATATTACAATATGCAAAAAGTAAAGGATTAATCAAAAAAATACCTGAATTTGAATTAAAATTCCCTAGAAAAAAAAGGTCTAAAAAAACAAAATTGGTATATTTACCAGAAGAAAGACAACCACTATAGTTAGATATATTAGAACAAGATGGAAGGTCATTTTGTAAGTTATTTGCTACATTATTGCAAACAGGAATGAGACCAGAAGAACGGTTGTGGTCTATTACTTTCTAATGTTTTATTGATAATGATATGATATATGTTGGTAATGCTCATAAAGATACTACTATATATGACTTTAATTTTAATATTATTGGTCATGAGTATATTGATGATGATTTAAAAACAGATGAGAGTTATAGAGAAATACCTATGGGAAGTAGATTAAAGAAAATGTTACAAGATATATATGATGAGAGAAAGGCATTAAGAGAAAGAGAACATAAGCAATTTGACCCAACTAAAGAACATGTTTTTTTAAATACTATTGGTACTCCATATTTACCTGAACGACTTGATAAAAAATTAAAATCTATTATTCATAAGTATGGTTTAGAACATATGACAGTATATGGTTTTAGACATTCATTTGCCACTTTAATGAGTGAAAATCGGAATGGATAAAGAAGTATTAAGAGAAATAATGGGACATGCTGACTTTGAAACAACCGAATTTTATTATATTTTTATATCTGATAAACGAAAGAAAGAAGAATTTGAAAAAGCTACTAGTAGGTCCTTAAATGATTTATATAAAAGCAAATCAGATATAGAAAATAATGCACATAATAAAATTAAAGTAAAGAAAGTTGGTTATACTGGTAAAAAAATTCAAAGAAAAAAAATAAAAGCACCTTTACAAGTAAGTGCTTAAATGCTTGGAATGGTGCGGCTAGAGGGACTTGAACCCCCGATCTTAGCGTTCGTAGCGCCATATTCTATCCATCTAAACTATAGCCGCATATATTTTTAATTTATTAAATTTTATTATATAATTACAAATTAATTGTATAATTTTAAGCATTTCCTGGGGGAATGCTTGGGGGAATAACCAAATTTACCAACCTCAAACACGCCCCTAGACTGTTGTTGCGCCACCATCGGATAGATGGTTCGTAGCGCTACATTCTATCCAGCTAAACTACAGGCACATATGTTATAAGTATAAAGCATCTAAGTATACTTTGCAATATAATATCAAATTTTTTTGGAACTTTAGTGGAACATTTTTTTATGTTCTTATAAAGTCACTAATAGCAACTATTCGAAAATTGAACATTTAGTTCGTATCCTGCCATTATATCCAACTAACTACATGTATAGCACTAAAAAGAACTATGTCAATTCTCTCAATAAGTTATATTTAATATATATATTGTTCTTTTATAATGCATATTATAATGCAAATGAGAAATATTGTCAAATATTTTTAGAAAATTTAACGGTAATTTCATCATTTATTACAATTCTGTAACATTTCCAAAAAAGTGTTAATTTTTCAATACTTTTTTAAATTTGTGATTATGTTAAACATCTATATAAAAATATTTTTCTTTAAATAATAATTTAAAACTGTTTTACTGCTATCTATATTTTTATTTGAATGATTTTTTGTTTTTCTCTCATTATGCTTATATGCTCCCATGGCTTGTACTCTAGTTAGTTTTTCATTCCTAAGTATAGCATAGCTCATAGATTCTTATTTGCTCCTTCTCAAATTTGCGAGATAAGATTTTCTTGTCTAACACACTAGACAAGTTTTTTTAAAACTTATCTAATGTGCTCTGCGAGGCTTACATAAAAATTGCATAATGCATTTTTAGGCTATAATTTATGTTGTATTTTTTACTTCTCTAGAACCGTAATTTTTACTATTCTAGACCTGTATATTTTCTGTATCTGCAAAATTACCAATCTCTTCGTGCTGAATTTTACCAACATAAATCAAATTAGGTTTTCCCAAACCTTGTCTTTTTTCTTCTATTAAATTGACATCGGCTAGTTGTTTAAATGCTTTTGTAACTGTCTTTTCAAATAAACAAAGTTTATCTTGTACTTCTTCTCTTGTAAATATTAAATATATTCTACCAAATTCATCAAACCAATGATTTTTTTGCGATAGAGATAATCTGTCTAGTAAAAAAGCATATAATATCTTACTATCTGAATTTAATTTTTCTTTATATAAGCTATTAACAAATAATTCTTGTGGTATTTGATAATAACTATTTTCTAAAATCTCATTATTTTTATAATAATCTATTTCTTTCATTCTTGTTCCTTTCCAAGATGAAAGAGCATTTTAAAGTTCTATGAAATTTTTCAGAACTTTTTAAAACATCTTTTATTACCTTAAAAATTTTTTACAACATAAATTTTAGAACTATTTTAAAACTTTTTATAGAATTTTTGAAAACTGCATAGAAAAAGAGTATTAACCAAAATCCATTGATTAATACCCTTTCAAACTTTTGCAATTTTCTTGAGTTCCCTCAAAATTGCTATCGTATGGTCGAGGTGACAGGGATCGAACCTGCGACCTCATGGTCCCAAACCACGCGCGCTACCAACTGCGCTACACCTCGATTAAGCATCCTTAACAAATGCTTATATATAATAACATATTTCTATTCTAATTTCAATAGTTTTTTAGAAATTTTTTTAATTTGCATTTTTTGAATTTTATGTTAAACTATTATTATGAATGTGTTAACCAATAATTTCATATGTTTATATGGATGGGAGGTAGAATTATGGAGAATGTATTAATTTACGAGGCAACTTATCGGATGGAAAATGTATTTGCAGAAGGCTTTATAATTTTGACAAATGAATATGTTTAAGGAATATTTGCTAATGATTACATGGCTATATACTCTGCACATGATAAAATTATAAATATAAGTCTAAAAACTTTAATAATTGAAGTAATCAATTTTCCATTATTCAAAATGGGGTATATTAGTCACCAATTTTCTGCTGTTGAAGAACTTTTATCTCCAGGAAAAGAGTATGTCTTCTTCTCTAATAGTACATTAGATGACCTATATCTAGATATTTCAGAAAATACTGTAGAAGGTGAGGAAGTAAATGATATACTAGAGCAGCTTTTTAGATTACGTGAAATTTCCCAAATATGATAAAAATAACTCAGCTCATAACTTTGAGCTGGGTTATTTTTATTAAGTTATATCATAAACTTCTAAATTTTTTATAGCAGGATCATATATATTTTTTCCTTGATAATTAAATCTTGAACCATGGCAAGGGCAATCCCATGTTTTATCTAAATTATTCCATGAAAGCTCACACCCTAAATGTGTGCAATATGGCTTTATAGCATGTACATTACCATCTTTATCTTTATATATCCCCACTTTTTCATTATCTATTTCAATTATCTTTCCTTCATCATTTTTAATACTTAATAAATAGTTACCATCTTTTCTTAATCTACTAATTACTAATGAATTTCCTACTTCTTTAACCATGTTAGTTAGTTCTTCATAATTCTTTATCGGTTTTAACCTTTTAGAATTAAAAACATCTTCATACTTATTATCATTTCCTAATATTTTATCAGTAATTATATTAGCTGCTATATTTGACGATGTCATGCCCCACTTTTTATATCCTGTTCCAACAAATACATTAGGCATTAAATTAGAAAATTCTCCTATATATGGTATTTTATCTAATGTTATACAATCTTCTGTATTCCATCTAAATAGAATTTTGCAATCAGGATATAAGTCTTTTGCTACCTTTTCTAAGTTTTTATATGCATTTTCTAAATCAATTTTAGCTCCTGTTTTATGCTTCATTCCTCCTACTAATAGTATCCTTTTTCCATTATATAAAGCAGTTCTTAAAGATATACTTGGTTCTTCACTGTTAATATACATTCCTTCAAAAAGCTCTTTATTAGTTTGTACAGCAATTAAATATGATGTTTCTTGATACATTTTCATAAAATAAAATCCAGGAAAATTTACTATAGGGTAATGTGATGCTATAATGACATATTTAGCTCTTACGCTCGCCTTCTCAGTTTTTACTTCATACTCATTTTTATCCTTTTTTACATCAATAACTTTTGAATTCTCATATATTTGTCCAGTATTCTTTGTTATACAATTTGCTAATCCTGACATATATTTGCAACTATTAAATTGTGCTTGATTCGGAAACTTTATACCTGCTAAAATTGGTTTTTGTATATTAATTTTTTGACTTACTTTTCCAACTATTTCATCTTTAACATCATTATTTTTAGCCACTCTAATAGGTATGTCTATTTCTTTCACAAATTCGCTATTAAATCCTAATGAATTAACCGCTTCTACCTCTTTTTTAATTTTTTCTACCTCATTTTCACTTTGTGTAAAAACATAATTATTTTGCCTTTCAAAATCACAATCTATATTTTCTTTTTCTATAATACTTTCAATATTATATATTGCTTGTTCATTAGCTTCTAAGTATTGTTTAGCCATATCTTTTCCTAAAGAATTTATTAGATAGTCATAAAATAACCCATGCTGACTAGTAATTTTTCCAGTAGTATTACCGACTTGTGTGGCTTCCTATATAATTTTTTTCTAAAACAACCACTTTTTTACCGAGCCTTATTTAAATAATAAGCACTAGTAAGACCTGTTAACCCTCCACCTATTATACATACATCTGCACTTACATCCTTTTCTAAACTTTCATACTCTTTAACTTGTCCTTGCATACTTGCTATCCATAATGAATTATCCATATTTTATATTTTCCTTTCTAAAATTCCAATTGGAATTATTTTGTTCCTAATTTTACTCGTATTTGTATTTCTCTTCTGTTTCGATATATATTTAAGGTTACTTCATCTCCTGGTGATTTTGTGTAAATATAACTTCTTAAATCACACATTTTGCTTAATTCCAAATTGTCTATTTTTGTTATTACATCTCCTATTTTTAATCCTGTTTTCGCTGCTGGTGAGTCTAGTGATATTTGAGCTATATATATTCCTTTTTGTATATCTATTTTTTCATCTATATATGGTATTATTTCTTTGTCATATGCAAATATTCCTAAACTTGCCTCTTCAAATTTTTCTTCTTTCATATATCTTTCTATTATTGGTTTTACTATATTTATTGGTACTGCAAAACCTATTCCTTCTGCTGTTGTTATTTTTACACTGTTTATTCCTATTATTTGTCCATCTGGATTTATTAGTGGTCCTCCACTATTTCCTGGATTTATTCCTGCATCTGTTTGAATTAAATCTTCCATATATGTGCTAGCACCATTTTCGTCTATTCTTACAGTTCTATTTACGGCACTTATAATTCCTGATGTTACTGTTCTTTGAAATTCATATCCTATTGGGTTTCCTATTGCATATACTGTTTCTCCTACTCTTACATTTTCTGAATCTCCTAATCTTGCATATGGTAAATTTTTTACATTTATTTTTGTGATCGATAAGTCTACTACACTATCAGACCATACAACTGTGCCTGTATATGTTTTTCCATTTTCAATTGTTATATAACAATTACTATATTTACTTCCTGTTACATGTTCATTTGATAGTATATATCCATTTTCTGATACTATAACTCCTGTCCCTAACCCTAAACTACTTGTTCCATCTTTTAAAAATACTGTTGTTCCAGCATTCTTTATTTTTGATATTCCTACTACACAAGATGTAACATTTTCTACTATATCAGCTATTTGTGTACTTTTGTCTTTCACTTCATCTACTGTTTGTATAGTTCTTGTAGCTGAAGTACTAGCTT
This sequence comes from uncultured Clostridiaceae bacterium, assembly GCA_947577025.1. Taxonomy (GTDB): domain Bacteria; phylum Bacillota; class Clostridia; order TANB77; family CAG-508; genus UMGS1663. The sequence continues at coordinate 11,006 of CANPTO010000008.1, forward strand.
TTGGCTCATATGTATAAATATTTATTCCTTCATACATTCTATATAGTAAAATTGTTAATATTGATGTTAATATAGTTATTGCTATTATTATAATAATATTTTTTAATTTTATATTTTTACTTTTTTTATATCTGTACATATCATCACTCTCCTCTTCTTATATTTTAATTTTTCCCTTTTTTTATATATTTAAACTTTTTAATAATTCTTCTATTGCTTTTTTTATAAAATGTTTATATAATGATAATGAAATTAGGAGATATAGTATGAAAGTAAATAATTTGATATTTAAAATTTTATTTTTATATTTTTTTATATTTTTTGTGCTTTTTTCAGCACTTTATTTAATGTTCCCTTGTAATTTAAAAAACTATATTATTGTTATTTTTTTTAATATATTTTTGAGCACATTTATACTTTGCTTTTTTCTATTTTTAATCGCTAAAAATTTTAAAATTGCTCGAAAGTTTACCTTAACATTACATTGTAGCAATGTTCTTGGTAATTGCCAAAAACAAAGCATTAATAATTGTAAAATTATTAATTGTAGTAATACAATATATTGGATATGCAAAAATGGCTGTATTGTTTTATATCTTTTTGGGCTCTTTGTTCCCATTTTGACTTGTCTTATTTTTAAGGAAAAATATATCTTTATTTTGTGCTTATTAAGTATATTTTCTTTTAACATTTTTTATATATTTTCTGAAATATATTTTAATAAGATTTTAAATTGTTCAGAAATTGAATTTCAGGTTAATACTACTAGTATAACTAAAATTAAAAGAAAAAATATATTTACTAATATGCCAATTAGTATAAACTTAATATTAAAAATATTTCCTTTAATTATTTTTACTTTATTAATAGGTTTAAATATTACACCAGTTAGTATTTCTTCAATTATTTTTATTGTTTTTATACTATTAATAGATTTTTTATCATTACTATATTTAGCTTTTAACTTTTATAATAATATTCGTGAATTAACTAATAGTGTTACTAATTCTAATTTTATTAGCTATAATAATGAATTTAGTGATTTAACATTTAAAATTAATGCTACTAAACAAGTGTATAATGATTACATTAATAATTTAAAAAATATCCAGAATAAAGAATTAGAAAAAGAACGTCTTGCTTCTATTGAGCTTTTAAGAAGAAGTGTTGATGCCAAAGATTCTTACACAAGAGGTCATTCAGATAGGGTTTCTAAATATAGTGTTTTAATAGGTGAAAACTTAGGTCTTTCTAAAAGTGACTTAGAAACATTAAAAATTGGTGGTCTATTTCACGATATAGGTAAAATTGGAATTACTGATAATATTTTATTAAAGACAGGAAAATTAACTAATACTGAATTTGAAGAGATAAAAAAACATCCTTCTATAGGTGCTCATATTTTAGAAAACTCAAGTATTTTTGAAAATATAATACCAATTGTCCTTCATCATCATGAAAGATATGATGGTTATGGATACCCTTCAAAATTAAAAGGCTTAAATATTCCTTTTATGGCAAGAATTGTTGCTGTGGCAGATAGCTTTGACGCTATGACTTCAAAAAGAATTTATAGAAACTCTCTACCTATTGAAATTGTAAAATTAGAATTTGAAAAATGTAGTGGAACTCAATTTGACCCTAAAATAGCAAAAGTATTTTTAGATATTTTAAATAATAATTTTGAAGAAATTCAAAGAATAAAAGCTTTATAACTTTTATTCTTTTATTTTGTAAGAAACTTATTTACTTTATATATGATTCCAAAATTATATAATTTTACACATATAAATAAATTTCCTTAATATGATTAATAATAATATAAAAATATTTATAAAAATATTTTGTCATTTATTGACTTATGTTGATAAATGGTATAATATTTTGTCATATTAAATAAAAGGAGGGATATTTTATGACATCATCAGGTTTAAAAACTAATGCACGTGAAGCACTAAAGGGTAAATGGGGAAAAGCTGCTTTAATCGTTCTATGTTATGGAATAATTAACTGGGTTATTAGCTTTGTTTTAAACTTTATTCCAGTAATTGGTTCAATAGCTTCTACAATTATTTCTTTACCTATTTCTTATGGTTTTTTAGTTTGCTTTATTAAACTAAAAAGAAATGAAGAAGTAAATTATGTAGATTTTCTAAGCTTCGGTTTCTCTAACTTTGGAAAAGTATGGGGAGTATTTGGAAATATGCTTTTAAAACTAATTATACCTATTGTTTTATTTATAATATTCATTATTTTAATGGCATTTGGTGGAGCAGCTACTATAGTTGGTTCAATCGTTAGTTCAAGTAGTGCAACTGCTGGATTTTCTGGAATTATGATTATAGGTCTAATTGGATATATTGTTTCATTAATATACCTAATAGTAAAAGGTTACCTATATTCTTTATCTTATTATATTTTGTATGACAATCCAGATAAAACAGGTAAAGAAATTGTAGAAGAAAGTGCAAGATTAATGAATGGTAACAGATGGAATTTCTTTTGGTTAGGACTTTCTTTCTTTGGCTGGGCAATACTTGCTGGATTTACTTTTGGTATTGGTGTTTTATGGCTAACACCTTATATATTAGTTAGCTTTGTAGCTTTCTATGAAAGTTTAGCAGGAAATAACAATACTAACAACTCAGAAGTTACACCTGTTCAAGAAAATTAGTTTAAAATTAAAAGGTATTCTAAAATTATTTATATATAAAGCAAGAATAAAATTTTCTAAGTGGCAAAGTCACATAAGAAAATCTAATTCTTTCACTACTATATTCTTAGGAAACAAGAATACACTAACTTATAAAAAATAGAGTATATTTTACCATATAGTGGTTTAATATGCTCTATTTTTATATCTATTTTATACTTTGCTTTAATTCTTCTAATTTTTTATGAGCATCTTCAAAAGACTCTCCTTTTACTCCTATATAATATTTTATTTTAGGTTCAGTTCCTGATGGTCTTACACATATCCATGCATCATTATTTAATTCATAATATAAAACATTTGAAGTTGGTAAGTCTATTTTTTCTTCTTTTCCTGTATTTATGTCTATTATTTTACTTACTTTATAATCTCTTATTTTTTGTACTTTGTAATTTGCAAATCTTTTTGGTGGTTCACTTCTTAAGCTTGCAATAATTGTATTTATTTTTTCTGCACCATCTATTCCTTCTAATGTTACAGATATTGTATCCTCTTTATAAAAACCATATTTTTCATACATTTTAACCATTTGATCCCATAATGTTAATCCTTGTTTTTTATAATATGCTGCTGCTTCGCATAAAAGCATTACTGCAACTATAGCATCCTTGTCTCTACTATGTGTTCCTACTAAGCAACCATAACTTTCCTCATATCCAAATTCATACGTATATTCATTTGAACTCTCAAATTCTTTTATCTTTTCCCCAATATATTTAAAACCTGTTAATACTTCTATTAATTTTAAATTATAATTGCTTGCTATTGGTTTAGCCATTGTTGATGAAACTATACTTTTTATTATTGCTCCATTTTTTGAAAGTATTCCTTTTTTCTGCTTTTGTGATAATATATATTCTGCAATTAACAATGCTGACATATTGCCTGTAAATGTCTTATATTCTCCACTTTTTAAATCTTTTGCATATACTCCTAATCTATCTGCATCTGGATCTGTTGCAAGTACTATTTGTGCATCTTTTTCTTTTGCTAATTTAAGTGCTAATTCAAAAGCTGCTTTATCTTCAGGATTTGGATATGCAACTGTTGGAAAATTTCCATCTGGCATCTCTTGCTCAGATACTATATTTACATTTTCAAAGCCAATTTCCTTTAGAATTCTCTGCACAGGTATATTTCCTGTTCCATGTAAAGGAGTGTATACAATGCTTAAATCTTTCTCTTCTTTAATTATATTTGGATTTTGTAATTGCTTTTTTAATTCTTCTATATATAAGTCATCTATTTGTTTACCTATAATATTATATAGCCCTTGCTCTATCGCCTCTTTTTTATTTATAGTTTTTATTTCATTATAATTTAATATTCTATTTACTTCATTTATAATTAGTTCTGCTTTTTCATTTGTTATTTGAGCACCATCTTCCCAGTATACTTTATAACCATTATATTTTGCTGGATTGTGACTTGCCGTAATCATTATTCCTGCTATAGCACCTAATTTCCTAACTGCATATGAAAGTTCTGGAACAGGTCTTAAACTTTCAAATATATAACTTTTAATTCCATTAGCATTTAGGCATAGAGCAGCTACTTCACTAAACTCCTTTGACATGTTTCTTGAATCATATGCTATTACAACACCTCTTTCTTGCCCTTGCTGCTTTTTTATAAAGTTTGCCAACCCTTGTGTAGCCTTTCCTACTGTGTATTTATTCATTCTATTTGTTCCGCTTCCTATAACTCCTCTTAAACCTGCTGTTCCAAATTCTAAATCTTTGTAAAATCTATCTTTTATTTCTTTTTCATCTTTTTGTATTTTTTTCAACTCTTTTTTTGTTTCTTCATCAAAAAATGTATCTTCTAGCCATCTAGTATATTCTTCTTTATAGCTCATGCTTAATTCCTCCTATAATAGTTACTACTTTATATTATTATATTTTTCATACAATTTTTTGGCTGTTTCTGGGCTATCTTCTCCTACATTATTTTTAACAGGTGCAAACTCTTCTTCCCTTTTTACCCTCATAATCGCCATTTTATCAATATCTGCAAACGCATCAAATAAAAATGCTTCAAATTTATATGCATTTGGTTTATCTGACACTACTAATTCACAATTTTCATTTATATAATTTGCTTTCTTATAAGCACTATGATATGGTAATTTATCTTTACTTACATTTTCAATTACATCTATATTAAATAAATTGCATAAAATATGTGACTCGCCAAATTTAAGTTCACCTTGCATATCTTTTTGCTTTGACATTTCATCTGATATTTCTGTATATTCTACTACCCCTGGTCTTCCATTTTTACTGCAAAATATACCTACCTTTTCCTCTGGGCAAGCCTTTTTTACACTTTTTCCAGCAGCTTGTACTTTATTATCTATTGCCAAACCTAATAGTACTGAATCTACTAATTTTGCTAAAATATTATCCACTCCACTTATAAATACCCATTTTATATTTTTTGCTTTCATATCATCAATAATATTATTATCTCTCATAGAATAAAAAATTCCACCATGTCCATCTGCTGCTTTTTTTATTTTTTTATGCTCATCTAATAATATTTTTCCTCTTTTATTTACCATAGGTAATTCTCCTTGTGTAAAAAAAGTTATATTTTCTTTTCCATAATCAAAATAATTATTTTTTTCAAAAAAGTTTATTGTTTCAATATTATTTTCCTTACTTGTCATTATATACCATGGAATTTTTACTTTATATTCATTACTAACCTGTTTTATATTATCTAATAAAATTTCAAATATACTTTTATGTGAAGAAAGCCCTATATCATAAGTACCCTTAGGACCATTATGTCCTAGCCTTGTACCGTTGTCCACCTGCCATAGTAACTACTGCATATTCTCCTTGTTTTATCGCTTTTCCACCTATCTCCTTATAATAGTTTATTTGTTTACTTGAAAGTTTTTCTTTATTCGTATATGGAATTGTGTCTATTTGTTCATTTATAACTTTATTATTTTGATTTATACTTTCATATAAATTTTTTACCTGTGCAAAATCTGTATTTAATATGTCCTCTATTAAATAATTTTTTTCAGGTTCATTTAATTTATCATAACAATTAAATAATTGCTCCTGATTATATTGTTTTAATTTGTTCATAGCCAATAGATATTTATCTTCCATACATTAACTCCTTTTCATTAATTTTTATTTAATTATATTATACACATATTTATTAGTCAAATTAACTTTTTTTAAAAAATTTAGGATGAGTAAGAATTGGAACATCAAGGAGAGATTTGGGACGTGTCTAAAAATTTACAAACATCAAGTAACTTTTTATATTTTTTAGTTATATATGTTTGTAAATTTTTGGACACGCCCCAAATCTTTCGTCCCAAATCTTTCCTTGATGTTTCAATTCTTTCCTATTGTTGTTTAAACTCTAATTCCTCTACTTTTTCTTTTTTCGTGTAATCTTCAAATACTTCACTAATTTCCTTTTCTCCTGCTGTATTTAATATTTTATCGTGATTATCTAATATTTCGATTATGCTTCCGTTAAATTCTACTATTTCATAACAGTCTACTACTTTTATAGTTGTATTTGTTTTTTCTATTTTTTTAATATTCTTTTCTATGTATTTGTCTATGTTTTCATTTACACTTTTTATATATTCTTTATCTCCATTTACTACAATTAAAATATCATTTCCTATATTACTTTCTATTATATTATTTATATTTGTATATTTTCTTCCATTTTTACTATTCCAATCGATATCTAATATTTTTTGTTCATTTTTTAGGTTTAATTTTTGTACTAAGGTTTCTACATTATTTTTTATATCATCTTTTAATATTGTTGCTATTTTTGTTTCTTCATTGACTTTCTTGCTTATATAAGGAAGTAACATTGTTACTAAATGCCAATCACTTACATAAAAACTACATAATTTCATAATCCCTTTCTTTTGCATACTCATATAATATATCCTCCTCTTTTGTTTTACTATTTTTCATATAATAAATTTAAAAAATAGTATTTTTGGTTACTGGAAAATTTTACCATTTTATTACAAATATGTCAAGAATATTACAAATAAACTTTTCGCTATATTTCGACATATATAGCTTCTATACTTGTCCCATATTTATAGTTATTATGATAATACTTTTTTAGTTTTTATACTTACCCACACAATTATACATTTATAAAATAAAAAATTTTTCCAAATATGTATATATATTTTTTTATTGTAAATACTTTTATTAAATACAATAAAACGTAAATTAAATTTCTATTAAAAGTACTTTAAAATATAAAAGCTACTTTGTTAGAATAATTGGAGGTTTATATGAAAACTTTATTAAATATTATATGTTCTAAAAAGGTAAAATATTCCTTAATTTTAATAATTTTATTAGCAATTTATATTTTTATATCCGCTATCTCTTACGTAACTGCGATTTCTAGCGATTTAGAAGATAGTATTTTTAGGCTTCATGTGCTAGCAAATAGCGATTCTGAAGAAGATCAAAATTTAAAGTACATTGTTAGAGATAATTTAATTGAATATATGAATACTATCTGTGCAAATACCAAAAATAAACAAGAGGCTATAGAAATTGCTAAAGAGCATACTGATGAATTTTATAAAATTGCAAAACAAACTATTATAGATAATGGCTATAATTATGATGTAAATGTTGAAATAGGAAATTTTGCTTTTCCTACTAAAACATATGGAGATATTTCTATTCCTGCTGGTTCTTATGATGCTTTAAGAGTCAAAATAGGAAAAGCGGAAGGGCAAAACTGGTGGTGCGTAATGTTTCCTCCATTATGTTTTGTAAATGTAAGTTCTGGAATTGTACCAGATGAATCTAAAAAAATCCTTGAAGATGAATTGTCTGATGAAGAATATAGTATTATTTCTGATACTGATACTAACTCTCAAATAAAATTTAAATTTAAAATTATAGAGCTATTACAAAATACTAATATATTAACTGCTAAAAAATAGTTGTAAAATATAAACATTTATGATATATTAATTATGTAAAAATAAAAAATAGAATATTATTAGATATTCTATTTTTTAATTAACACTTGGGGGTAATATATTTGGAAAAATTAGTAATAAAGGGTGGAACTCGTCTTGAAGGTAATGTAGTAATTGGAGGAGCAAAAAATGCTGCCGTTGCATTACTTCCAGCAACATTATTAGTAGATGGTATTTGTACAATTAGTAATTTACCATATATTAGTGATGTAAAAATATCATGTAAAATACTAGAAGAATTAGGTGCAAAAGTTACATGGAATGGTAAAAATGAAGTCACAATTGATGCAAGAAATATTTCAAGTTCACAAGCACCAATAGATATGACAAGTAAATTTAGAGCCTCATATTATTTAATAGGCGCTCTTTTAGGTAGATGTCATCATGCAATAGTTGGTCTTCCTGGTGGTTGTAATTTAGGAGCAAGACCTATCGACCAACATATAAAAGGTTTTGAAGCATTAGGGGCAACTGTAGAAATATGTGAAGGAAAAATAAATGCACATGCAAAAGATTTAATTGGAACCTCAATATATTTAGATAAAGTTTCTGTTGGAGCTACAATTAATGTAATGCTTGCAAGTGTTTTAGCAAAAGGAACCACAATAATAGAAAATGTAGCAAAAGAGCCTCATGTTGTTGATGTAGCTAACTTCCTAAATTCAATGGGAGCTGATATTAGAGGTGCTGGAACTGACCTAATAAAAATAAATGGAGTTGAACGACTAAATGGAAATACAACATATAGTGTAGTACCAGATCAAATTGAGGCAGGTACATTTATGCTAGCAGCAGCTGCAACAAAGGGTAATATATTAATTAAAAATTGTATACCTGAGCACTTAGATTGTTTAACTGCTAAACTTATAGAAATGGGCGTTAATGTAGAAACATTTAATGATTCTATTAGAGTATACACAGATAAAAGGCCTAATAAAGCTAATATAACAACTATGCCATACCCAGGTTACCCAACAGATTTACAACCTCAAATAGGTGTAGCCCTAAGCCTAGCTGATGGAACTAGTATAATAAATGAAGGTATTTGGGAATCTAGGTTTCAATACACAGCAGAGCTTAACAAAATGGGTGCACATATAATAGACCAAGGAAGATCAGCGATATTTCAAGGTATAACCGATCTTTATGGTGCTCCAGTTGCAGCAACCGATTTGCGTGCTGGTGCTGCTCTTATAATAGCAGGTATTGTGGCACATGGCGAAACTTCTATAACAAATATTTATCATATAGATAGGGGTTATGAGAATATAGAGGATAAATTTAGAAGTTTAGGCGCTAATATTCAAAGAGTTATTGAAGAAGATATATTTTAGATAAAGCAAAGGATGAAATAAAAAATGTTTAAATTTTGCAGTTTATATAGTGGTAGTACAGGAAATTCCTCACTAGTTCAAACAGAAAATACAAAGATATTAATTGATGCAGGCGAAAGTGCTAAGAAATTAACTGAAGCATTAAATAGTATAAATATAGAACCTACACAAATCAATGCAATACTTATTACACATGAACATTCTGATCATATAAAAGGTTTAGGGACATTTTCAAAAAAATATAATATTCCAGTTTATGCAAATGTAGATACCTGGAATGCGATGAACACACAAAGGGAAAAAATAAATTCTAACAATATTAAATATTTTAATTATGAAAAATTTAATATTGGTGATTTAACTATATTACCTTTTAGCATTCCTCATGATGCTGCTAATCCTTCTGGATTTAGCATATATTATAAAGATAAGAAAATTAGTATAGCTACAGACATTGGACATATGACGACTGAAGTTGTCAAGAACTTAACTAATAGTTCTTTTATATTATTAGAAGCTAATTATGACTCTAATATATTAAAATGCTCATCATATCCATATGTTTTAAAAAAAAGAATTTCTGGCCCTAATGGGCATTTATCTAATGATGAAGCTGGCAAAACTATTTCTAACCTAATAGAGCACGGCTTAAATACAGTTATGTTAGGTCATTTAAGTAAAGAAAATAATTTTCCAGAGTTAGCATATAAAACAGTTGTAGAACAATTAATGAAAAACGATGTAAATGAAAATTTATTTCATTTAAGTGTCGCTAATAGATATAATGTTAGTCCAATTATAGATGTTATATAGAAAGGAAACAATAAGTGTTACATATAGATATTATTTGTATAGGTAGATTAAAAGAAAAATATCTAAAAGATGCTGTAGATGAATATAGTAAAAGACTATCAAAATATTGCAACTTAAATATAATAGAATTATTAGATGAAAAAATACCTAATAATAGCAGTGATAAGCTACTTTGTGAAGTAAAAGCAAAAGAATGTGAAAAAATTTCTTCTCGTATAAAAAAAGATAGTTATGTTATTGCATTAGATTTAAAACGGTTTACAATATACATCTGAAGAATTTTCAAAAAAATTAGATAATTTATCATTAAATTATAGTAATATTACAATTATTATTGGTGGAAGTTTAGGTATGACGGATAAATTTTTATCTACTACTAATGAAAAAATATGTTTTTCAAAAATGACTTTTCCGCATCAATTAATTAGAGTATTCTTATTAGAACAATTATTTAGAGCTTTTAAAATTTCAAACAATGAAGTTTATCATAAATAATTAATATATAAATTTGTAGAGAGAATTTATAATTTTTAGGGGCTTAATCTAAAAAATTTTTGGGTGTATATTTTATAAATTTGTCTTTTGGGGGAAGAAAATATTATAATAACTTTTTTATATCTCTCTACAAAAATAATAACTTTGGAATTTTATTAGAAGTTGGATTTTACATTTTCTAACTTCTTCTTTTTGACTTTAATTTTTATAAATTTTTTTAATTTTATTTTTGCCGTTAATAAAATATCTTGAAAAAATATTTATTGAACAAATTTATTCTTTGTATACATATAATATATCACTGTCTATTCATTATGTCAAGAAAAACTTTACGACAAAAAGCCCCATATTATAACAGAAAATAGCATTCCAATAAAGTCTGCAATTAAAGCAGCCGCTAATACAAAACGTATTTTCTTAACACCTACACAAGCTGTATATATTGCAATTGTATAAAATGTAGTTTCTGTTGAACCCATTATTGTTGAAGCTATTAGACCTATTGTACTATCAACCCCAAATTTAGTCATTATATCAGTTGCAACTGCTGTAGAAGCACTTCCTGATATAGGTCTAACAAGTGCTAATGGCATAATTTCACTTGGAATTTTTAATATATTTGTTATAGGTGAAATCATATTAACAATTAAATCTAATATTCCTGAGCTTCTTAATGCTCCCACAGCTATAAATACACCTATTAAAGTCGGAAAAATACCTAACACTACTTCTATTCCTTCTTTCGCTCCTTGTGTAAATGAATCAAAAACCTTATTCTTTTCTAATAATCCATATGTAATAATTAATAATATAATAATAGGTACTGCAGCACTAGATATATAATTTATTACATTCATATTTTCTCCTTCTTTCATAATATTAAAATTCTAAATAATAATATGTTACAATTCAAATAGTATACATGGGATAATATATTAAAATTAGAAATACACTTTTTTATATTACATTTTTAATTTAATAAATATTTTAGTTGCTACTACTCCACATATTGCGGCTGCTATTGTTGCTCCCCATACAGGAAGTATAATACTAGTTGGCTGTGTTGAATTTAAAGAACTCCTTATTGCAATTACAGTTGTAGGTATTAACTGTAATGAAGCTGTATTTAATACTATAAACATTGCCATTGAATTTGATACAGTATCTTTTTTATTGTTCTCTTTCTGCATTGTTTTCATTGCTTTTAACCCTAAAGGGGTTGCAGCATTTCCAAGTCCTAACATATTTGCAATAATGTTCATAGATATTTCTTCTTTTACCTTTTCATTTTCTTTCATTTCTGGAAACAAAAAATTAATTATTGGCTTCAATAAATTAGTTAACTTTGAAACAAATGTAGTAGTTTGAGCAATTTTCATTATTCCATTCCATAAACATATAGTTCCTAATAATGTAATTGATAGTTGGACTGCATTAGCTGTAGATTCAAATATAGAATTATTCACAGATTGTACATTTCCTGTTAATATTGCATATATAAAGGATACTATTATAAATATTGGCCATAATATGTTTAACATCTTTTCACTTCCTATCGTACTTTTATAATATTCTTGACTAATTTATTTATGCAATATTTTATTTTTAATTTACTATTTTTTATTTTTATTATTATAAATTTACAAAAACTGGAATATTTTTTCTAATTATTTTGATTTTTTATTGCCTTTTTCGTCAAAATATGTTATTATATTAATAGAGATTTTTGTCGAAGAATGACGATTAAAGGAGGAAAATGTATGAAATCCACTGGAATAATCAGAAAGGTAGATGAGTTAGGAAGAGTTGTAATACCTATAGAACTAAGAACTCAATTTCAAATAGCCGAAAAAGATCCTATCGAAATTTTTGTAGATGGTCCTTGCATTATATTAAAAAAGTATGAAAAGTCATGCCTTTTCTGTGAAAATACAAAAAAATTATCTGAATATAAAGGGAAGCTTATTTGTAATAAATGTTTAAAACAAATAAAAGAAATAAGTAACGAATAAGATAAGAAACATCATTTTCTTGATGTTTCTTATTGCATTTAATATATTTTTATTTTTGTATACTCTGTACAGTATTATATATATGATATAATTATTTTTATATAAAAAATTTATATATCTCATTTTTAGCTACATTTCTATCTTTTGCAATTTTTTTAATTATTTCATTTTTAGAAAGTCCCTGTTTTTCATAGTATTCATAGTGTTGCTTTAGTGTCATTGAATTTAATAAATTATTTTGAATATCTTGTTTCTTTATTTTATTTCCTTCAATTATTATAATATGTTCTCCCTTTGGCTCTTTGTATATTTCAAGTACTTCTGAAATAGTTCCTCTTATAAATTCTTCATGTAATTTTGTTATTTCTCTTGCTAGTACAATTTTTCTATTGTCTAATATTTGCTCTAAATCTTTTAGTGTATTTAATATTTTATGCGGTGCTTCATATAATATAACTGTTTTATTCTCATTATATATTTCTTCAAGTTTTTCTTTTCTTATTTTTTTATTTAATGATAAGAAGCCAAAAAAACTAAATTCTTTTGTTTCTAATCCAGATGCAATTAGTCCATTTATTAATGCACATGCTCCTGGTATAGGAATAACTTGTATATTATTATTTATAGCTTCTTTTACTATAATTTCACCTGGATCTGAGATAACAGGAGTACCTGCATCTGATACTAAAGCAATATTATTTCCTTGTTTCAATTTTTCTATTAAATTATCTACTTTTATTTCTTCATTATGCCTATGATAACTAATTAATGGTTTTGATATTTCAAAGTGATTTAATAATTTTAAGGTTTGCCTTGTATCTTCTGCTATTATTATATCCACTTCTTTTAAAGTTCTAATTGCCCTTAAAGTAATATCCTCTAAGTTACCTATTGGTGTTGCTACAATATATAATTTACCACTCATCTTTTTCCTTCTCCTATTATTCTAAAATTGATGTTTCCTAATAGAAAATAAAGTCACTTTCTGGAATACATTTCTATCTTTTTATATATAATAAATTAAACTCTACATTTTATTATATATTTTTAATATCTCTTGTGTGTAATTTCCATTTTCATCATACACAAATAATGGTTTTTCTAATTTCAAAAATTTATTTGCATTTTTTATTGCTTTTATTAAAACTAACTTTGGCTCTTTATTTTTATTAGAATATACAAATTTTATATTCTTTGGTTCTAATTTATTATTTCTTAATTCAAATATAATATCTACTAATCTTTCTGGTCTGTGTACCATATATAGTGAACCTTTATCTTTTAACATTTTAAAACTTACTTTTATAAAGTCTGATAAATTTGCTGTAGTTTCATGTCTTGATATATATTTGTATTTATTATCATTTACTTTTCCTGTATTTTCATTTTTATATGGTGGATTTGTTACAATACTATCAAATGAACCTATTTCAAATGTATTTTCTAAATTTTTTATATCTGTATTTACTATTTGTATTTTATTATTTAAATTATTTAGCTTAACACTTCTTACCGCCATATCTGCAATATCTTTTTGTACCTCTATTCCATATATTTTAGATAAATTAGTTTTTCCTGTTAATAATATACTTAGTATTCCAGTTCCTGCACCTAAGTCTAACACTTTACTATTATTTCTAATATCCTTTGCAAAATCTGAAAGAAGTACTGCATCTATTCCAAAACAAAAACCATTATTTTTTTGAATTATTTTTAGACCTTTAAATTCTAAATCATCTATTCTCTCATTTTCTTGTACTAAATCTTCCATTTTTCTTTCCTTTATTTTTATTTTCTTTATTATACTATATTTTTAAAAATATTTCACATTTATTTTTATAATTTTTATAATAATTTTAATTTTATTTTTAACCTTTACACTAGCACAAAATAAGTAATATATTTTATTTTTGTTAATGTTGGCATTTATATTATATTCTCATATAATATAATAAGGAGGAGCTTTATGAGAATTAATAAATGTAATGTTAATAAAGATGACTATAAAAATTCATGTTTAAATCAACATTGTAATAATAAATTCAATTTAAATTCCTTATACGAAATTGAACATTTTCTATCTACATTAAAAAATACATGTAAGTGTATAAATTTTTATAAATTTTTTAAATAAAATCATCTATTTTCACTTTTGATTGGCGAAACTAAAAAAGTTTCATAATGTTTCCTATTTAGCAAAGGGCACGGTACCCCGTGCCCTTACGAAACAAATTAAGTTATTCCCTTTTAAAAACTTTATCAAATTTAATCGCTTTATCTTTAAATTCTTTATTTTCTTCTCCATCTATTAATATTTTTATTCCATTTATTTCTGTCAATTCTGTTACTGTATTCAATATTGCCTTTATAGTCATTTTTTCTTCTTTTTCACCATCTTTATGATTTAATACAAATTCTTTTGAAAAATCTATTACTAAAGTATCTTGCTGTTTTTCAATTTTATTTATTTTTGTACCTTCTGGAATTACATTTTGTAAATTATTATTCTTTGGGCCTTCTATTAGCATATTTAATATTTGACTATATGGGTTATCTAATAATTCCTTTACATCTATTAATCTAGCTTCTGGTACTATTTCATCTCCAGACTTGAAATATAATGACACCATAGTTTGCCTCATTTGCTCCTCTGATATTTCTTCTTGTGGTGTGTATTCTAATATCTCTTCTTCTTTATTTTTTATTAAAAAATAATATACACCAAAAATAGTTCCAATTATTAAACATATAATAATAACAATAGTAGTAATTCTTCTCATACTTAACATATCCTCTCTTTCATTTTTATTTTATTTAATAATATTTAAGACAAGTTTATTTTAGAACTTTTAAATTAAAAAAGACTGTAAAAAATAAAAAAATCATTGAATTTACATACGTATTTTCAATAATTTTTATTGCTACATTTTATTATAATACGACTTTTTTATTTTTATTATTTTTATTTTATTTTTTATTCTATTTTTATTTTATTTTCTAATTTTTTTATTTTTTCTTTTGTTTCTATATATCCTAAATTATATAAATAATTTATTCTTTTCTTATCAAGTAGATGTATATCTTTTGTCCTTATTTTTATTAGGTAGTCTGCTCCTTCTAACTCATAATTTGATAATTCATGGCATAATATATCAATCGATTTTGTTACTACATCTATTATATTCACTTCTTCTTTTTTCTTTATCTCATTTTCAAAAACTATAGAAATTACTTTATCTACTCCACAATATTTTAGCTCTCTCCATGGAACATTTTCTCGAATTCCCCCATCTATTAGAAATGTATTATTATATTGCACTGGTGAAAATACACCTGGATAACTACAACTTGCTCTTACTGCTTTTCCAATATTAATATTATTTATATATTTTATATTATCTAAATATGTTCCTCTATTTTTTATAGATGAAAAAACATATACTTTTCCATCACATAAATCTACACTTGGAATTAATAACTTTTTTTTAATCTGTTCTATATTATTTATATATTTTTTTTCACATTCTTTATTTACTAGTCGCTCTATTGTTTTTCCACTATTTAAACCTGTAATATCAATTTTCCTTTTTATAATTAGTCCATAAATTAATTTAATAATATTTTTTATTTCAATATAATTTATTCTGTTAATATACTTTTTAAATATTTCATATATTTCATCTGAATTATATCCTATTGCATATAAACATGCTATGATACTTCCAGATGAAGTACCTGCTATATATTCAAATTCCATATTTGATTCTTCAAAAGCCTTTAGTGCGCCTATATGTGCAGCTCCTTTAATTCCCCCACCTGCAAAACAAATTCCTAATTTCATAAAATATCACCTTTTATATTTATATTTTTATAATATATTAATATTACTATTAAATTAATTCTATTTTTAGCAATATATTTTTCTTTTATATAAAAAACAATTGATTTTTCCTATATTATAAAAAACAAGAATAATATTTTCTAAGCTCATTCTTCGCTAAGAAAATCTAATTCTTCCATAACTATCTTCTTAGGAAACTCACCACTAACGTGGATGACTTTCCTAAGAATATAAAAAAAGAAAAAGTACAAAATAATAGGTAAATATATCTATATATTTTATACTTTTTCACTATTTGTAGAAAAATCGTGAACTAGAAAAAATATTTTCAATTCACGATTTTTTTGAGAGCTAATTTTGAACTACTTTTTTAGCATCCTCAACTTTTTTCACTCATGTTTTTGTTAGACATCTTCTACATTCTCTTTTATAATTCCTTTTTTTCTACTATTGCTTGGTTCATCATTGATATATCTGTTATTGTTATTTTTCCACTATAATCTAAATCAGCTGCTTTTTTACGTATTTCTTCTACGTTTTTCTTGTTTACATATATACTGTTTAATGTTGATAAATCTGTTATTGTTATTTTTCCATTTCCATCTAAGTCGCCTCTTACTGCTATATCATATTCATATCTATTGTTTTTATAATCAACTTGCAATTTGCAACATGTTCCTACATAACTATTTCCTGATAATTCTTTTTTGTCTATTCCTATTACTTTAGCTACTCCTGGCAATTTAAAACTATTTATAAAACTTGTTACAGTTGTATTTGGTTTTACTCTTGTTATATGATTTCCTTCTATAGTGTATTTTTCTGAACTTATATAGTATTGTTCTTCTTCTACCCATTTAGCATAATATGTTTTATTGTTTGTTTCTCCATTTTGTATTTTTGTTATAGTATTTCCATTAAAATTAGCGTTATCATACCATCCTACAAAATTATAACCTGGTTTTGTTATATTTGTTGGAAGTGTTTCTTCTATCCCATAAACATAACTTGTTAATTCACTTCCGCTTATTGTTCCGCCATTTTTATTTAATGTTACTGTATATCTATTTCTGTCATAATATAGTTTTAAAACTAGTTTTCCGTCTGCTGTAACCACTCCTCTTTGTACTCTTTGAGAATGATTTGTATTTTCTGTAAATCCTGTATAATTATTTCTTGCTACTGCTTCTACTGTTGCTCCTGTTTGACCCGTTTTGTTCTCTATTTCTTTTGTATATGTGCTTAAATTTGCATCTTGCTTATAATGTTCTATTATATATGGTATATCTGTTCTTGCTACCCATTTAGCATAATACGTTTTATTTCCCATATCTGTTGTAGATATGTTTGTTTCTCTATTTCCAGTAAATGTGTTATCTTTATACCATCCATCAAAAATATAACCTGGTTTTGTTATATTGGTTGGAAGTGCTACTCCCACTCCATATGCATAACTCGTTAATTCAGTTCCTTCTATTATTCCACCATTTTTGTTTAATGTTACTGTATATGTATTTCTGTCATAATATAATCTTAAAACTAAGCTTCCATCTGGTTTAATTTCTCCACTTTGTATTCTTTGAGGATGAGCTGTATTTTCTGTAAAACCTGTATATTCATTTTGTTTTGATACTGCTTCTACTCTACTACCTGTTGTTCCATTTTTATCTTCTGTTTGTACTTTTGTATACCCATTCAAATTTTCATTTTGTTTATAGTGCTCTACTTTATATGGTGTATTTATATTTGGTACATATCTTCCATTTACTACCAAGTCACTTGTTATATTACTAAAATTTTTATCCCATGAAAAAGTGTATCCTACTCTTTCTTGTACTTGTGGAGGAGTTGCTGCCATTCCTTCTTCTACTTGCAGAGTTGTTTCTTTTCCTTCTACTACAAATTTAACTGTATATTTTGTTACTTGTTTTGGAATAAATGTTATATTATTACTTTGTGCATATTGTTCAGCAACTGATCCAGCATATCCTATAAATTTCCCTGTATACCCTTTAAAAGCAGTATTTTCTATACTTTTTACGCTTCTTGGTATTTCAATAGTACTTAATGTTTTACAATTTTCAAATGCTCTTGCACCTATTGTTTCTATATTTTCTGATAAATTTACTATATATAAATATTGGCAACTGCTAAATGTATCTTCTGCTATTACCTTTATTTTTGAATTTTTAGGCATTTCTATTTTACTTAGTTTCGAACTTTTAAAAGCACCAGCTCCTATCTGTTGAATATTTTCATTTAGGGTTATATGACTAATCTTTGAATATGCAAATGCTTTATCATCAATTTTAGTAACTGTTTCTGGTATTGTGTATGCTCCTTCCTTATCTATAGGCCAGTAAATTAGTTCTGTTTTTTGTTTATTAAATAATACTCCATCTGTAGATGAATAGTTTTTATTTTCTGAGTTTACATTTATCTCTTTTACTCTACTAGATTCAAAAGCATTTTGTCCGATACTTGTTACACTTGCTGGTATGTTTATAATCATAAATGAACTATTTCTAAATGCTCCTTCTCCTATTGTTTGTAAGCTATCTGGCCATATTATATCATTGTTTAGATTAACTCCAGTAAATACATCTGACCCTATTGTTTGTAAGTTACTAGAAATATTCATCTCCACTAAATAGCGACAATCTTCAAAAGCATTATTTTCAATAGTTGTTACACTGTTTGGCATTACTAATTTAGTTAAATGACTCTTATAAAATGCTCCTTCTCCTATTGTTGTCACACTATTTGGAATTGTATATGAAGTCTCATTATTAAAAGGATACCTTATTAACTTAGTTTTATCTTTATTAAATAATACTCCATCTTGTGATGAATACACTGGGTTTCCTGCTTCAACAGTCATATATTTTGGTGCTTGTGTTGTTGTCATATTATCTATTCTTGTAACTGTACTTGGAATTAAAACATTTTCTATTCTACTATTATATCGTAAACCTTCTATTGTTGTAACTGTATATGTTTTTCCTTCTATACTCATTGTTGATGGTATAATAATTTCTGTCGTATCTGATCCTATATCCATACTTGTTATTGTCGCTGTATTATTACTATTATTTAAAGTTACAGTATATATAATATCATTACTTGTATATTCAGTTGAATATACATTATTAGTTTTAATTAAGCAAATTACTGATAATATTATTATAAATACAACTGCTATTTTTAATTTTATGTTCTTAATCTTCATTATTCCCTCCTTCTATTATATTTTTATAAATCTTTTTTCTCTACTATTGCTTGGTTCATCATTGATAAATCTGTTATTGTTATTTTTTCACTATAATCTATATCTGCTGCTTTTTGACGTACTCCTCCTAAGTCTTTTCTATTTACATATATATCATTTAGAATTGATAGATCTGTTATTGTTATTTTTCCATTTCCATCTAAGTCGCCTCTTACTGCTATTTCGTAAATGTGTTTTTCTCCATTATATTCTACTTGAAGTTTACATCCTGTTCCTACTAAGTCATTTGCGTTCATTTCTTCATCATTCATATTTAATATTTTTTTGCTTCCATTTGTAGTTATATTATTTATAAATGATTCTACTGTAGTGCTTGTACCTACTTTTGTTATATAGTTTTCTTCAGTATTTATGCTATATTTATCTGTTAATATGTTATATTCGTTATTTTCTGTCCATTTTGCATATAATGTCTTGTCCCCTATTTGATTTGCAGAAATAACTGCTATTGTCTCTCCCTCATAATCACTATTATCATACCATCCTGCAAATTCATAGCCTGGCTTTGTTACTCTATTTGATAATATTAATTCTTTTCCATATGTATATTGAGGTGTTAACCTTCCTACTACAGTTCCTCCATTTAGCTCATATGTTATGTTATAATTATTTCTATTATAATATACTTTTAATACTAAACTTCCATCTCCTGATATATTTCCTTTTAATACATTTCCTGAATATGTTGTATTTTGTGTAAATCCTTCATATTGTTTTATTTGTGCGGTTACTTCTGTGTCGGTTGTTCCTTGATATTTTATTGTTTCAAGTAATTTATAACCTTCTAATTCTGTATCTAAATTTCTTACATAGTATTCTATATTATATTGTGTATCTGTTCTTGGTACCCATACTGTACTTACTATTAGGTCTTCTGTTATACTACTAAAGTCTTTATCCCAAGTAAGGTCATAACCTGGTTTTGTTGGTGTTGGTGGTATTGCTGCTTCTTCTCCTTTTACTTTTTGTGTATCTAAAACAGTGTCTCCATCTTTAAATGTTACAGTATATTCACCTTGTCTCCATTTTGCATAAAATGTTTTATCTCCTGTTTCTGTTTCTCCTATTTTTGTTACTGTTGCGCCTGTAAAGTTACTATTGTTATACCATCCATCAAATATATATCCTGGTTTTACTACTCTATCTGATAGTATTACTTCTTTTCCATATGTATATTTATCTGGTAATATTCCTGATGGCATACCTCCATTTAATACATATGTTATATTATAAATATTTCTATCATAATATAATTTTAATACTAAGCTTCCATCTCCTGTAATTCTTCCACTTGGAACTCTTTCAGGATGTGTAGTATTTTGTGTAAATCCTTCATACTCTTTTACTGGAGCTGTTACCTCTGTATCTGTTGTTCCTCGTTCTTGTACTTCGTCAAATTTTTCATATCCTTCTAACTCTGTGTCTAGATTTTTTCTGTAATATTCTATTTTATATGGTGTGTTTGTTTTTGGTACCCATACTGTACTTACTATTAAATCTTCTGTTACATTACTAAAGTCTTTATCCCAAGTAAGGTCATATCCTGGCTTTGTTAGTGTTGGTGCTGTTGCTGGCTTTCCATGTTCTATTTCTTGTGTATCTAATATGTTATCTCCATCTTTAAATGTTACAGTATATTTTTTTATTGTCCATTTTGCATAAAATGTTTTATTCCCTGTTTCTGTTTCTCCTATTTTTGTTACTGCTGATCCTGTAAGACTGCTATTTGTATACCATCCTCCAAATGTATATCCTGCCTTTGTTACATCTGTTGGTAGTGTTGCTCCTATTCCATATACATAGCTTGTTACATCATCTTTATTTACTAAGCCTCCGTCTTTATTTAGTGTTACTGTATACCTATTTCTATCATAATATAATTTTAGTACTAGTTTTCCGTCTCCTGTAATTGTTCCACTTGCAACTCTTTGAGAATGTGTTGTATTTTCTGTAAATCCTGTATAGTTTGTTTTTGCTGTCGCTGTTGCTGTTGTTCCTGTTGTTCCTGTTTTATCATCTGTATCAGCTTTTGTATATGTACTTAAATTTGTATCTTGTTTATAGTGTTCTATTTTATATGCTGTATTTGTATTTGCTGTCCATTTTGCATAAAATGTTTTATTCCCTGTTTCTGTTTCTCCTATTTTTGTTACTGCTGATCCTGTAAGACTGCTATTTGTATACCATCCTCCAAATGTATATCCTGCCTTTGTTACATCTGTTGGTAGTGTTGCTCCTATTCCATATACATAGCTTGTTACATCTCCTTTATTTATGTTTCCATCATTTTTATTTAGTGTTACTGTATAACTATCTCTATCATAATATAATTTTAGTACTAAGCTTCCATCTGCTTTAACATTTCCTGTCGCTATTCTATCTGCATGCTTTGTATTTTCTGAAAAACCTGTATAACTACTAGCTTTTGAAATTGCTGTAGCTACCGCTCCAACATTTTTGTCTTTTATAGTTTCTGTATCTACTTTAGTATATGTTTTTAAATCTATATTTTGTTTATAATGTTCTACTGTATAATCAGCCTTATCCGCACTCCATTTCGCATAAAATGTTTTATTTCCTGTTTCATCTTCTCCTATTTTTGTTACTGCTGATCCTGTAAGACTGCTATTTGTATACCATCCCCCAAATGTATATCCAGTTCTTGTTACATCTGTTGGAAGTGCAGTTTCTACTCCTGATGTATATTCTGTTATTTTTCCAGTATTTATTGTTCCACCATTTACTATAAATGTAACTGTATATTTTGTACCTGTTATTTGTATTGGGTGATTATAAGAAGCCACTGTATCTCCTACTGCTAATTGTCCTTTAGCATTTGCTCCCCACATCCATAAATTTCCACTTGCATCAAATGCTATTGTATCATTACTGCCTACATATATGTTTTTAAATTTAGTAAAGTTATAATCTGCATATTTACTACTTGAATTATATCCATTGTCACCCAAAACTCCATTATTATTGCGTCCTCCTACTTTAGCATAGTTTGGGTAACTGCTAGATGGTCTACCATATGAATAATGATCTCCATCTCTTGCACTAATATATGTTACATTTGAATCCATTTTTTCCATAGTGTACTTTGTTGCTCCAGTACTTGTATTCCAATAAGTTAGTCCCCATCCATATAAATTATTGCTATTATCTAAAGCTAGTCCAAAAGTAGATCCTAATTTAACATCTTTGTAGTTTGAACCTAAATTTACAAATACACTCCTATAACTTGTTACAAGGCTACTATCACAAAGCATTCCACTTCCTCCATAGCCTGCAATCCATAAATTATTTGAACTATCTATAGCTGCTATATTTGCGCTGCTAGCTTCTAATTTAGTATACCTTTTACCAGATGTTATTTTTATTGGATATGTTTGTACTGAAACATTATTATATTTCCAGTTACATTCTGTTTGTAATAATGTATAATTCCTATTACTTCCCCATCCCCATATATTTCCACTCTCATCTAGTGCTACCATATATTCATTAGCACTTATAACTTTTGTGAATCTAGTTCCAGTTGTTATTTGTGTTGGTGATTTAACATCTGGTATTCTATATGAATTAGAAGATGGTGCTGTTTTTGTATTACCTACTTGACTATATAAGTTATACCCCCATGCCCATATGTTACCATTTGTGTCTATTGCAGCTGAAGTTGTTCCTGCTGTTACATATTTATATTTTGTACTGCTAGATGTAACCTGTACAGGCACTGTTTTATTTGTAGTATTGCCTATTCCTAATTGTCCATATTGATTATCTCCCCATGCCCATATATTTCCACTATCATCTAATGCTAATGTTGTAGCTTGATATGAATCAACTTGAGTAAATTTTATATTATAAGGTAAATCGTTAGCAGTAAATGTTATTCCCTTTGATATGTTTATTGGAAAAACACTTAATGCTAAAATTAATAATATTGTTATAGAAATACTGTATTTTACTATCCTCTTCATAATATTTCTCCTTTTTTATCTACTATATTAATTATACTTTAATGTATTTTCATTTTAATTGCAATAGCAGTATTTTCCACTATTTTAGTTTATTACAAAATAAGACTCCTGTTCTTTTACGGAAATAGTTTTAGCGGCATTTCTATTTTATTTTTTACTCTTTTTTTACATTTTCTTTACATTTTTTCTTAACCGATTATTTTTTTCTTTCTTATTGCTTTTTTATTATATTTCCCTAAATAATTTGACTTTCTATTAATATTTTTTATATAAAAGCTATTTTTACTATGTTTACAGTTAAAATTTCTAATTTTTTTATCTTTATAAAAGCATAAAAGATATGCTTATTATTGCATATCTTTTGTACTTTTATTTTATATCTAAATTTCTATATTTTATAAATGCTACAATAGCTATTACTGCTATTATTGATACTCCAGCTATTATTCCACCTATATTTTCACCTGTTTGTGGTAATTTTCCTGATGCACTACCATTATTAGTATTAGTTTTTACTGTATTGGTTTTTGTTGTGTTTGTATTTACTGTATTTGTACCTTGCATAGTATTAGTTGTTAGATTTGTTGTTGTATTAGTAGTTGTTTCATTAGTTGTTGTATTTGTTGTTACTTCATTTGTTACTGGTGGTTGCTCTGTATTAGTTGATGTATCTTTTGGTATAGTTACACTAACTTCTTGTACATCTATATCCCCTGTACCTCCATCTAATGGACTTCCTCCTGATGTCGTTATTTCTTTATATCTTATTGTTGATGAATTTACATTTGCATTATCTTTTACTCTTAAAGTTAATTTTAGTATATCACTTGCTGTATTTACTTTTGATGACCTTAATATTGTTAATATTTGCGTTTCTGTTGAATATGAACCTATGCTCCAACTATTTACTCCTACAAAACTATCTTGTGTTACTTCGTCAAATACATTTTTGTCATATTCTAAAGTAGCACCAATAGCGTTTATTCCATTTCCTGCATCTATATTAGATATTTTTAACATTACTTCTATTGTGTTTCCTGGTTTTATTTTTGAAGAGCTTTCTAATTTCATCTCCACTGAAAATGCACTAACACTTCCTGTTATGCTTATTATGCTTAATATTAATAATGATATTAATAAAATTTTAACATTCTTTTTCATTTTTTTCTCCCTTCTTTTTTCTTATGTATATATTTTTATCAAAATTTGTATTTTATATAACATATTTTTATATATTTATACTATATATTTAAAAACAAAATTTGTCAATATTTTTTGAAATAATAAATAAAATGTAAAATTATTGTAATATTAATTTTATTAAGAATTAAAAAACACCTAATTTCTTAGATGTTTCTTGGCGGAAGCTGAGGGATTTGAACCCTCGCGGCCCTTGCGAACCCTAACAGTTTAGCAAACTGTCCCCTTCAACCACTTGGGTAAGCCTCCATATAATTAATATTGTATTGATTTTTAAAATATATCAAGCATTTTATAGAAAATACGGAAGTTAGATTTTCTTCTAACTCCCAATTATTCTATTGGCGCAGAGGGTGGGATTCGAACCCACGGTAGGCTATTAACCTACGCCAATTTTCAAGACTGGTGCCATAAACCAACTCGACCACCTCTGCATATGTTACTTAAGCTTTGCCAGTAACAATATATATATTAACACATTTAAGTTAATGTTGTCAATACCATTTTGGTGATTTTTACATAAATGTATTATATGCAAAATTTTCATTGTTAATGCAACAATTTTTTTCATAATATATTCTTTATTATTTATCTATCGCCTTTTCAATTGCTTCTTTTTCTTCTTCTGATAATGTATATGTTGACTTTCCTTCTTTTATTGGTTTTGCATATATATTTGACATCTCTCTTGAATATATGCCATTTAATACTATTCCATCATTATATTTATCTAAAATAGCTAATGCAAAACTTAAGTCACTTCCTGTATCTTTAAATGCACTATACCTTACAAGACCTACCTTTTGCATACATGTATTCATATTTTCATCTAACTTATTATAATAATTTTCTAGTTCTTCTTGGTTTTCTTCTACTTTTTCTACAGTATCAATATATTTTTTTAATATTTCGTCTATTTGTTCACCTTTCCCCAGTTTTTTCATAAATTGTTTATAACTTTTTCTTAATTTAGATAATTTTATACTGTTTGCAATATATAACATTAGCAATAATATTATTCCTAATAATATTATTATTAGAAATAAATCTGTTCTTAAAAAATTTAACATACTTTCCATTATTTTCTCCTTTATCATCTCTATTTTTTATTTTTATACTTATTATTTTTTAAGAGCATATATTTTCGTACATATATGCTCCGTTTAATTCTACTTATTTATTAATTCTAATATCCTCTCTAATTCATCATTTGTAGAGTATTTTATAATTATCTTACCACTTCTAATTCCTGCATCTAATTTTACTTTTGTTCCAAAAAAACCTTGAAATCTGTCTTCTATGTCTTTATATATTGCTGAGTATTTCCTTTTTTCTTCCTTTTTTTTCTTATCTGCTACTTTTTTATTTTTTATGCTTTGCTCTATATCTCTTACTGATCTTCCTGTTTCTATTACTTTTAAAGCTATTTCATATTGTTCATCTGGTTCAAATGCTAAAAGTGATCTACAATGCCCCTCTAAAAGTTTTCCCTCTAAAGCTAATTCTATAACCCTTTCGTCTAAATTTAATATACGTAAACAATTTGTTAGTGTACTTCTATTTATACCCATTATGTCTGCTAACTTTTGTTGAGTTATTCCATAGTCATCTATTAATTGTCTAAATCCTCTTGCCTTTTCAATTGGATTTAGGTCTTCTCTTTGTATATTTTCTATTAATGCTATTTCTTTATTTTTTCTTTCGTCATTTTCTCTTACTATACATGGAACTTCTAAAAGTCCTGCTTTTTTTGCTGCTCTCCATCTTCTCTCTCCAGCTATTATTTCATAATAACTATCTCTTTTAGCTACTATTATTGGTTGAATTATTCCATATACTTTTATAGATTCTGCAAGTTCTTCTAAAGCTTCTTCATCAAATTTTCTTCTTGGTTGGTTTTTATTAGGCTCTATATTAATTATTTTTATTTTTTCTATTAATTCTCCATCAATATTTTCTTTTTTTTCTTCTTCATCTTCTATTATAACTTTATCTGCGAATAATGCATTTAGCCCTTTACCTAACCCAGTATTTTTAGCCATTTTTAACATCTCTCCTTATATTATTTTTGTTCATTTTTCTTTATGAATTCTTTAACAAATTTATCATATGATTTTGCACCTTTAGATTTCGCATCATACACTGATATTGGCATTCCATAACTTGGTGCTTCACTTAATTTTACATTTCTTGGTATTACTGTTTTATATACTTTGTTCTCAAAATATTTATTTACTTCTTTAACAACCTGATTTGATAAGTTTGTCCTAATGTCAAACATTGTAAGTAATGCACCTTCTATAGCTAATTCCTTATTTAAATGTTTTTTTACAAGATTTATTGTATTTATAAGTTGTCCTAACCCCTCAAGCGCATAATATTCACATTGTACAGGTATTAATACACTATCAGATGCTGTAAATGCATTTAATGTAATTAACCCTAAAGATGGTGGGCAATCAATTATTATGTAATCATAGTTGTCTTTTTGTATCTTTATTTTTTCTTCTAATCTATGTTCTCTTGACATCATAGAAACAAGTTCTACTTCTGCTCCTGCTAAATTTATGTTAGATGGACATACATCCAAATTTTTAATTGTTGTTTGTATTAGGGTATTTTCTATTTCTACTTCATCAACAAGTACATCATATACAGAAAATTTTACATCTTTATCTATTCCTAATCCACTTGTAGCATTACCTTGTGGGTCAGCATCTATTAATAATACTTTTTTACCTTTTTTAGCAAGTATTGTGCTTAAATTTACTGCGGTTGTAGTCTTTCCTACTCCACCTTTTTGATTTGCTACTGATACTACTTTACCCACTTTTAATTACCTCCACTTAATTTTTATTTACACAATTATTCTATAAAAATATCTAAAAAAAGTCAATAAATTTTATAATATTTACTGACTTTTTTGGATATTTTAATTATTTATCTCTTACTGTATAGAAATAGAACGGTAGTATAATATAAATTAATTTAGTATGACTATTTTTTATATTAATAATTCATTTTATTTCCAATATCATTATTTTCTTAACTATTATTTAATATTTTCTCTAATTTATATTTATTATTTATATAAATATATTATTGGCTCTTTCGTAGCTATACCTGGCTTCCTAGGATATTTACTAGGTGTTACATTAATCTTTCTTACTATTATAATATTTCTTCTAATATCACTATTTGGTAATACTATTTCTTCTATTTTTTCTATTCTTCCCCCTAATATCTCTAATGCTTTTTTTGAATTTCCAATTTCTTCTTTTACATTAGAACCTTTCATACAAATACATATTCCACCTACTTTTACTAATGGTAATAAATATTCTAATAAGATATTTAAACTAGCCACAGCTCTTGACGTAGCTATATCAAAGCTTTCTTTATTATCTTTTCCAAAGTCTTCTATTCTCGAATGAACAGTATTGATATTATTCAATTGTAAATTATTTATTACTTCATTTAGGAAATTTATTCTTTTATTTAGTGAATCTACTAATACATAATTAGCTTTACTATTCATTATATTTAAGGGTATTCCTGGAAAACCTGCCCCTGTGCCTACATCTACTACTTTCATGTTATCTTCTATATATTTTATAATAGTAGCAGAATCAATAAAGTGCTTTAATATTACTTCCTTAGGCTCTGTAATAGCTGTTAAATTAATTTTTTCATTCCATTCTAATAATAAATTCATATAGTTATAAAATTTTTCTATTTGTTTATCTTCTAATTCTATATTAATTAATTTTGATTTTTCTTTTAATTCTTTTGAAAATTCTTGTATTTCCATCTTTCCTCCAATTCTATTTTATATTGTAGGGGCTTATATCTAAAAGGAATACCTAAAAGAATTTACCTAATTACTCCCTAAACACATTTTCAAATTTATTTATATATTTAAATTTTATAGAGGGCGTAATTCGGTATTCCTCATAGGTATTCCTCACCGATTAAGCCCTTACGTATTATTATAGTTATATATCATTTTTTTAATGTCTCTAAATATATTAATAATACTGATATGTCTGCTGGTGAAACTCCTGATATTCTTGATGCTTGTCCTACATTATTTGGTCTTGTTTTATTTAATTTTTGTCTTGCTTCTAATCTTAAGCCTTTTATATCTTCGTAATTAATTTCCTTTGGCAATAATTTTGCTTCTAATTTTTTAAATTTTTCTACTTGTTCTGCTTGAAGTTTTATATATCCTTCATATTTAAGTTCTATTCCTACTTCTTTTTGTACTTGTTCTTCTAAGTTTGGCCTATCTTCATCTATTTGGGTCAATTCTTCATATGTTAGTTCACTTCTTTTTACTAAATCTGCTAGCTTAACTCCTGTCGTTATTTCAGAAGAATTAAATTTTCTTAAAAATTCATTTACTTTTTCAGTAGGCTTTATTGTCTTATCTCTTACTCTTTCAATTTCTTCTTCTATTTTCTTCTTTTTATTTAAAAACTTTTCATATCTTTCATCACTTACTAATCCTACACTATGCCCTATTTCTAAAAGTCTTATATCAGCATTATCTTGTCTTAATAAAAGCCTATATTCTGCCCTTGATGTCATCATTCTATATGGTTCATTAGTTCCTTTTGTAACAATATCATCTATTAAAACTCCTATATATGCCTGTGATCTATCTAATATAACTGGTTCTTTCCCTTGTAATTTTAAACTTGCATTTATTCCTGCAATTAATCCTTGACACGCTGCTTCTTCATAACCTGAAGTTCCATTTGTTTGACCTGCAAAAAATAGTCCATCAAATTTTTTATATTCTAATGAAAGTTTTAAATCTGAAGGGTTAATACAATCATATTCAATAGCATATGCTGGTCTTGTAAACTCTGCATTTTCTAAACCTGGTATAGTTCTATACATTGCTATTTGTACATCTTCTGGAAGTGATGAACTCATACCTTGAATATACATTTCATCAGTATTTCTTCCTATTGGCTCTACAAAAATTTGGTGTCTTTCTTTATCTGCAAATCTAACAACTTTGTCTTCAATAGATGGGCAGTATCTAGGTCCAGTTCCTGTTATTTCACCACCATATAATGGTGACCTATGTAAGTTTTTTCTAATTATATCATGTGTTTTTTCATTTGTATATGTTAAATAACAAGGTAGTTGTTCTACATTAGGGTCGATTTCATCTTCAAAAGAAAACGCCTCTGGTCTTTCATCTCCTTCTTGTATTTCCATTTTTGAAAAGTCTATACTATTTTTATTAATTCTAGCAGGAGTTCCTGTTTTAAATCTAACAAGTTCTACTCCTTCCCTTTTTAAAGCTTCTGATAGTTTATTTGCTGGGAATACCCCGTCAGGACCACTTTCAAAAGATGTTTCTCCTATATATATCTTTCCTTTTAGATAAGTACCAGTAGCAACTATAATACTATCAACTTCATATATAGCACCAATATTAGTTTCTAAACTCTTAACTTTACCTTCTTCTATAGTTATATCTACTATTTCTGCTTGTTTCAAATATAAATTTTTTTGTTTCTCTAGTGTATGTTTCATCTCAGCTTGATATTGTTTTCTATCAGCTTGTGCTCTTAAAGAATAAACTGCTGGTCCTTTTGATGTATTTAACATTCTTAGTTGAGTAAATGTTTTGTCAATATTTTTACCCATTTCTCCTCCAAGGCAATCTATTTCTCTTACTAAATGTCCTTTTGAGCTTCCTCCTATATGTGGATTACATGGCATATTCGCAACTGCTTCTAATGATATAGAAAACAATAATGTTTTCATTCCCATTCTAGCTGCTGCTAATGCTGCTTCGCACCCTGCATGTCCTGCTCCAATAACTGCTATATCATATTTTCCTGCATTATATTTCATTTATTTTTCCTCCTCTTCCCATTAGGGACGTTTCCTAATGGGAAATCTGTCACTTTTGGGAACTTAATTATTTGCTATTTCATTTTTTTCTATTTTACGAAATTTATCATTCATTATTATTTGATTTCTTTATTATTTTTTTTAATTTAATATTTACCATTACTTTTTGTTCGATGTTTCACGCAAACCTTTCTAGTTTTGTGTGAAACTAATAATGGGTGTTCGCTAAACCTTTTTGACAATTTTACTTTTGTGAATATATTAAAATAAGTATTTAAAAATATTTGTCGTTTTTTGTCGAATGTATTTTAGATTATCAAACTTGTGAAACATTTAGCATATTTTTGAATTTTCAGTATTCTGAATTTAGACTTTTGTATGCTGCATTATATATACTCTTATATATTTTTTATTTGTATAATTTTTAAAATTGTCGTCAAAATCAAAATTAAGCCATTTTATATTTTTAAATATAGAATTACTTATTGTTATTATAAAAGATTTTTATTTTTTATCCTCATGCTTTAATTTTTATCTACTTTCCTAGACAAAACTTAGAAAAAATTTCATTAATTATATCTTCCCCGACATTATCCCCTGTAATTTTTCCTAAATCTTCTAATGTCTCTTTAATAGAAATAGAAATTATATCAATAGGTAAATTTAAATTTATTGCATTGATTGCTTCATTTATATTTTTTATTGAATGTGTAATTTGATTTTTATGTCTTATATTTGTTATTAAATTTCCACTATATATATCTATTTCTTTAACATTAAACATTTTTTCAATTTCTTTATATAATTCTTCTATACCATCTCTATTTTTGGTAGATATTTTTATTACTTTTTTATTCGCATTCAATATTTCTTCATGTTTTTCTAAATTATTATCTTGTAAATCTATTTTATTTAATAATATAATTGCATTTTTATTTTTTACTAAATTAAATATTTTTAAATCTTCTTCATTTAATTCTTTAGTATTATCTATTATTGCTAATATTAAGTCCGCATCTTCTGCAACTTTTAATGCCTTTTCTACACCTATTTCTTCTATTTTATCAGAAGTTTTTCTTATTCCTGCCGTATCTATTATTTTTAAAGGTATTCCTTTAATTGTTACTAATTCTTCTATTGTATCTCTTGTAGTTCCTTCTATATCACTAACTATAGCTCTTTCTTCTTTTAATATAGTATTTAATAAAGAAGATTTCCCAGCATTTGGTCTTCCTATTATTGCTGTTTTTATTCCTTCTTTTAGTACTTTTCCACTATTAAAACTTTCTTCTAATATTTCTAATTTACTTTTCACATTCTCCAATAATTTGATAGCCTTACTGTTTGTAACTTCTTCTATATCATACTCTGGGTAATCAATTGAAGCTTCAATATCTGCCATTATATCTAATAGTTCATGCCTTATTTTCCCTATATTTTCTGACAAATAACCTTGAAGCTGATTTATAGAAGCTTTTGCTTCTTTTTCTGTTTTACTATTAATTATATCTATAATAGATTCTGCTTGAGATAGGTCTATTCTACCATTCAGGAATGCCCTTTTAGTAAATTCACCTGGCTGCGCTAATATTGCTCCATTTTTTAAACATTCTTCTAATATCCTTTTTTCTACAACCATTCCCCCATGAGAATTGATTTCACACATATTTTCTCTTGTATAACTTTTAGGATTTTTAAAAAATGAAACTAACACTTCATCTATTATTTCATTTGTTTTATTATCTATAATATATCCATACTGAATTGTATAACCTTTTATTTTTTCAATATTTATTTTATTATTTTTACTTGTTCTAAATATTTTCTCCAAAATATTAAAACAATTTTCTCCACTCATTCTAATTATTCCAATTCCGCCATTACCTGTAGCCGTAGAAATTGCTGCGATTGTTTCCATTTTTTTATTCCTTTCTTTTTGAAAGTTGGAGGTTAGAAGTTGGAGGTTGGATTTTAGTAATTTCTTAGTAGTACTTTTCAACTTCTTGTCTCTAACTTTATTTTCTTTTATATTATAATATATTTATTATATAATATCAATATTTATGTTTACTATATTTATATTTTTTATTATAAATACAAAGACCATGAGCTTCAAAATTGAAATTCATGGTCTTTGTATTACTTATTCATTATCATCTTCTTCATCGTCATTATCTTCACTACTAGTTTTCAGTTTTATTAAACCTGGAATTAAAAATGCCCATAAGCAATTAGCATTTTGAGTGATAATCAGCCCTGCTATAACGGCTACTGAAACAGCAATCCACATTACAGTATAAGCAAAAAAGATGTTTGTCTTCATATAAATCCTCCTATTAATGGTTGCATTCATCCTCCTGTATAAGCAAGGAAATATTTATAGTTACATATTAATAAATAATATTATATATTGTTTTACATAAAATTTCAAGTCTTTTATTTATTTTTCTTTCATTTTTTTGTTATTAATTCCTACTTTTATTTATTACTTGCTATTCATCATCTTAATTTTATATTAGTATTAACTTAAATCAATTTCATTTTCATTAAATTGAAAAATACACTTACATCCAAAGTAATTACTAGCTTTAATAGGAAGCATTATTCCTTTTTTCCATTCTTCTGATAATATTTCTCTAGAAAATTTATCATTTACTATATAATTTATTATTATTTTCTTATCTTCAACATTTAATATAGTTCTTTCAATATTTAATAAGTTACTATGCCAACGATCTTTTTTTCCTAATTCTAAAACTCTATTTTTTGAAATATCAATTTTATCTGCAAGAATAAGAGCTGCACCAACTGGAGTATTTATTTCGTTACCGTTTGAATGATCTTTAATTGCATGAATTATTATATCTTTACTTTCTTGTGATAAGTTTGTTTTATTTAAAAAGTGTATGCTCATTTCACTACTTCTGTATGCATGTCCTTTTTTACCTTCTATTGTACCTATATCATGTAATAAAGCGGAAATTTTTCCTAATTCAATAATATTTTCATCAAAATTAAGACTCTTTAATAAATTTTCAACAGTTTCTATTACAAAGTTAGTATGATATCTTCCATGACAAGCAAATAAATTATTTTCATTAATTTTATTTATTGAATCAATAATATTATTTAACTCTTCATCATTATTTA
Source organism: uncultured Clostridiaceae bacterium (assembly GCA_947577025.1). GTDB lineage: Bacteria > Bacillota > Clostridia > TANB77 > CAG-508 > UMGS1663. The sequence goes on from CANPTO010000008.1 coordinate 44,724, forward strand.
GTAAATCATAATTTTTCAAGTTTATTCCTCCTATTATTAATATTTTACTATATTTATTTTAATTATATATATCAAAAAAATCAAAGCAAAAATCAGCATTAAAGCATTATAACATACTTTTCTTACTAAAATCTTCACTTTGACTTCCGATTTTTTCTATCTTCTTAGGAAAGTCATTCACGTTAGTGGTGAGTTTCCTAAGAAGATAGTTATGCAAGAATTAGATTTCTTATGTGGCTTTGCCACTTAGAAAATTTTATTCTTGTTTTTTATTTAATTACTTTTTAGCAATTACAACTCTCCTACTATCCCCTTCGCCTATACTATATGTTTCTATTCTTGGGTTTTCTTGTAATTTGCTATGAATTATTTTTCTTTCAAAAGCATTCATTGGTTCTAATGTTATATTTTTTCCATTATTTAATACTGTTTTTGAAACTTTTTCTGCTAATTCCTCTAATACTTTTTCTCTTTTTTCTCTATAATTGCCTATATCTAATATAAGTTTTATTCTTTCATTTACATTCTTATTAGCTATTGATGATAATATGGTTTGCATTGCATTTAGAGTTTCTCCTCTATATCCTATCAAATTTCCATATGAGTTACCATCTATATTTACAATTATTGTATTATTTTCTATTTTTATATCATATGCTATTTCATTACTTATTTTTTTTATAAATTCTTTTAAAAATTTTGAAACATCTTTACTTGCTTTTTCTATTTCATTAATATTTGAATTATATTCTTTATTAATTACTTCTACCTTTTTCTCCATCTTTTCTTTTAGTGTTAATTCTACTTTTACAACTCTAGGTGTTAATATACTAAAAAAACTTTTCTTATTTTCATTTTCTAATACTTTTATTTCTACTTTATCTTTAGATACTTTTAATATTTTTAAACCTTTTTCAACTGCTTCTGCTGTTGTTTTTCCTTCTGAAATAATACTATTAGGCATTTTCTTCTTCCTCCTTAGAGCTCATAAATTTATTTATTATTAATCTTTCAATAATCATTAATATATTACTTACTAACCAATATAAAGCAAGTCCTAATGGAGCAATGACTGCTATTGATATAGACATTATTGGCATCATATATGACATTGATTTGTTCATTTGTTCCATACTTTCTAATTCTTCAGATTTTTCTCCATCTTTATTTTTTGAAGTTTGTGTTTTTGTTGTTATTCTAATTGATATGAATGATGTTATTACATATAATACTGGTATTATATATACCTTCCAATCATTTAAACTTTGTGTGGGAACTTTACTTAAATCAAGCCCTAAAAATTCCATGTTTAGTCTTAGTTCTTCTAATTGGCTTTTTTTATTTTCTAATTCTTCTCTATTTTCAATATTTTCATCTTTTAATTTTTCTGTAATTTCTTGATAGTCTTCTTCTACTTTATTTATTATTGCTATTTCTTTATATGAAGATTTTGTTGTTTGATTTTCTATTATTGTTTTATATTCATTATAAATTTCAGAATTTTGAACTTTTTTCATATATGTAAGTGGTTGACTAACAAGCCAAAATACTGAAAGTATTATAAGTAGTTGCAAAATAGCTGTAAAACAACCGCTAAAAGGACTTAGCCCTTCTCTTTTATATAAATCTATAGTTTCTTGATTCAATTTTTCAGGATTGTTTTTATATTTTGCTTGAATATTCTTCATTTCTTGTTGCATTTCGTTAGATTTCTTCATTGTTTTTTGTTGTTTTATTGTTATTGGTATTAATATTAACCTTAATAACACTGAAAAGATTATAATTGCAATACCATAATTACTAATTAAATTATATAAAGCATTTAATACATAACCAAATAATTCAGATATAAATCCCATTTATTCCATTCCTTTCAAATTTATTTTAAAGGATCATATCCACCCCTGCTAAATGGATTACACTTTAAAATTCTTTTTATTCCTAATAAACATCCTTTTATTACCCCATATTTTTCTATTGCTTGCATAGTATACTCAGAGCATGTTGGATAATATTTGCATTTTATTCCTAAAAAATCTAAAATTGGAGATAACGTTTTTTTATATATTTTAATTAAAAAAATTAGTATTTTCTTCATTTATTATTCCTGCTTTATTAAATAATTTTATTATGTCTTTACTTACATTTTTATAAGTATTATTTAATATATCTGCTTGCTTATTCCATATAAAAACAATGTTATATCCTTTTTTTAAATTTTCTTTTTGCAAGCGATAGCTTTCTCTTATTAGCCTTTTTAATCTATTTCTTTTAGTAGCTTTTCCTATTTTTTTACTAATTGCTATTCCTATTTTATTTTTTTCTTCTTTATTTTTATTTATATAGACAGTAACATATTTACCTCTATAAAACTTACCCTTGTTTAACACATTTTTAAATTCATAATTTTTCTTTAATGTATCTAACTTTTTCATTAAAATCCCCCTATTTACAAAAGGATAATTTAATTACTAAAATTACAAAAAGACCACATATTTTCATTCATACGTGGCCTAATTTTTATGCACTAATTTTTTTTCTTCCTTTTGCACGTCTTGCTTTTAATACCATTCTTCCTGCTCTAGTTTTCATTCTTTTCATAAAACCATGTTCTTTTTGTGTTTGTCTCTTTTTTGGTTGATAAGTTCTTTTCATTTTTAGCACCTCCTGTATCTATTTATACCATAATTGGATTATTTTTTATTATAAGCTTTATTATTATATATCAAGCTTCCTCTTATGTCAATAGAATGACTTAAATTTAATATTTTTTTTTATTTATCTTGACTATTTTAATTAATTTTTATATTATAGTAGAAAATAGGGAAAAAAGACATTTTTTTACTATTAATGTTTGTAAAGTTACTATTTGCGTAAGTTATCCACCGTTGTGGATAGTTATGTGGATAACTTTATAGTATAAAATAAATTTGGAAGGATTGAGCTTAGATGCAGCAAGAATTAAATGAACTTCTTACAAAAGCTAAAGAGTTATTAAAAGAAGAAATTAGTAGTATTTCTTTTGATACTTGGATAAAAAATTTAGAAATTGAAAGTATGGAAGGTCGGAAATGTTGTACTTACTACACCAACAACTTTTACAAAAGATATATTGGATTCTAAGTATCATGACCTATTAGTTAATACTTTCAAATTTTTGACTAATAAAGAATGTAGTGTAATTATTATTTCTTTAGAGGCTAGAGCTAAAGAACAAGCTAATACTACTATTGTTAATAATTATAGTAACAATTCTGTTATGCCTACTAACGAATCACTAAATCCTAAATATACTTTTGAATCATTTGTTGTAGGAAATAATAATCGTTTTGCTCACGCTGCATCACTAGCGGTTGCAGAGGCACCAGCTACAGCATATAACCCACTTTTTATTTATGGTGGGGTTGGGCTTGGAAAAACTCACTTAATGCATTCTATTGGAAATGAAATTTTAAGAAATAATAAAAATTCTAATATTTTATATGTTACTTCTGAAAAATTTACAAATCAATTAGTTAATGCTATTAGGGATAATAAAACACAACAATTTAGAGATAAATATAGAAATATAGATGTCTTATTAATCGATGATATTCAATTTATTGCAGGAAAAGAAAGTAGCCAAGAAGAGTTTTTCCATACATTTAATACTCTTCATGAAAATGGAAAACAAATAATTATTTCTAGTGATAGACCTCCTAAAGATATTAATTTGTTAGAGGAAAGGTTAAAATCTAGATTTGAATGGGGATTAATTGCGGATATTTCTAGTGCTGATTACGAAACTCGTCTTGCAATACTTAGAAAAAAAGCTCAATTAGATAATATTTTAATAGATGACAATATTTTAGCTACAATAGCTACTAGAATAGATAGTAATATTAGGGAATTAGAGGGCGCTTTAAACAAGTTAATAGCGAGAGCTTCTTTAATTAATAGTCCTATAACAATGGAAATGGCTGAATGGGCTATTAATGAAATAGTAACATCTAAAGAAAAAATTATTTCATCTTCATACATTCAGGAAACAGTTGCTAAATATTTTAATATAGATGCAAAAGATTTAATTGGAAATAAAAGATCTGCAGATGTAGTGTTCCCTAGGCAAATAGCCATGTACTTATGTAGGAATATCCCTCAACTTTCACTACCTCAAATAGGAAAAGATTTTGGAAATAGGGATCATACCACAGTACTTCATGCATGTAATAAAATAGAAAGAGAATTACAAGAAAATAAAAATACAAAACTAATTGTGGATAGTGTTAAAAACGTTATCTTAGCAGACAAATAGTTTAAAAATAAACTAAAAACTTTAATTTTTAAAATTATTGTTTGGAAAAAAGACTGTTTGGAAAAATAATATAAAGTTGTTTAATCCAAAGAATCACATTAGATATCCACAGGTGATTGTGTATTTTGTGTATATAACCTGTTAATAAATAAGTTATTCACAATTATAAATTTTATATGTTTATAACTTTGTATTTTATCCACGATGTTATCAACAATAAAAAATATGGGGAAATAAACTATTAACATACTTATCCACAGAATCCACAACACCTACTACTACTACTACTATAATTATTTAAATATATATAAAGGAGTTTGATTGAAAATGAAAATAGTTTGCGAAAAGGAAAAAATACTTAAAGCTATTAATTCCGTAACAAAAGCGGTAGCTTCAAAAACAACAATGCCTATACTAGAAGGTATATTAATTCAAACAAATGATAAAGAAGTAAAATTAACAACCTATGATTTAGAAATAGGAATTGAATATATAATAGATGCTAATATAAAAGAACAAGGAGCTACAGTAGTAAATGCTATAATGTTTAGTGAAATAATAAGAAAATTACCAGATACTGATATTAATATATCATTAAATGAACAAAATTTATTAGTAATAGAATGCGAAGGTTCATTATATAAATTAGCAACAATGAATCCAGATGAATTTCCAGAACTTCCACAAATAAATGTTGAAAATTCTATTTCTATAGAACAAAATACTTTAAAAGAAATGATAAGAAAAACAATATTTGCTGTAAGTACAGAAGAAAATAGACCTATTTTTACAGGATGTTTATTTGAAATAAAGAATAATAAATTAAATGTAGTTGCAGTAGATGGGTTTAGGTTAGCATGGAAATCTAAATTTTTGCAAAATAATAGTAATGACTTTACAGCAGTTATACCAGGTAGAACTTTAAATGAGGTTAATAAAATAATATTAGATTCATTTGATACTATAAAAATAGGAGTAGCTAAAAATCAAGCACTATTTGAAATGGAAAATTGTAAATTAGTTACAAGATTATTAGATGGAGAATTTTTAAATTATTCAAGTGTAATACCAGAAAACTGGGAAACAAGAATAAGAGTAAATAGAAGTAATATTCAAAATTGTTTTGAAAGAATTAGTTTAATATCATCATCAAGTATAGAAAAAGAAAAAAAATATCCTGTAAAAGTTTTAGTAGATATAGGAAAAGTTACAATTTCTTGTACAAACCAAACAGGAGACGCAAAAGAAGAAATGTATGTAACAACAGAAGGTCAAAATTTAGAGGCAGGATTTAATCCAAAATATTTCTTAGATGCACTTCGTGCAATAGATGATGAAGAAATATTTATAGATTTTGGTACAAGCATTTCACCATGTATAATAAGGTCAGTTGATGAGGGTGATTATAAATATATGATTTTACCTATTAGATTAAAAGATTAGAAGGGAGGTTGGAAGTTAGATGTTGGAAGTTGGAAAGGAAGAAGTCGAGAAATAACAAATTATAAATAATTAAAAATAATAATATTAAAAATGAATGTAGGGGAGATTTTTTCTTAGTTCTTCGAGCGTTAGCGAGTTAGAAATAAGTTATGCTTTAGTATAATCGCCCGCTCTTCGAAGAAATTACCCTAAAAAATTTTATTTAAGCAAATTCGCTGGAGCAACGGGCAATTGAAATCGCACCTACAATATAAAATAAAAATTAAAATATAAAAAGATAGTTATCCACAATTAATTAATAATATGTGAATAAAAAATTATAAATTTAACTATACGACTTCCAACCTCCAACTTCCAACCTCCAACCTCTAATAAAATGTATATTAATAAAATAAAACTAACAAATTTTAGAAACTACGATGAACAAGAAATAAATTTAGGAAAAAATATAAATATTTTTTATGGAGATAATGCACAAGGAAAAACAAATATTATAGAGGCTATATTTTTATGTTCTATTGGAAAATCTTTTAGAACTAATAAAGAAAGTGAATTAATTAAATTTAATAAAGATATCTCTTCAGTATATATAGAATATGAAAAAAGTGATAGAGATGGTAAAATAAAAATTGATTTAAATAATAAAAAATCAATTTATACAAATGGAATAAAAATAAAAAAATTGAGTGAATTATTAGGAAATATAAATACAGTTATTTTTACTCCAGATGATATAAATATATTAAGAGATGGACCTCAAAAAAGAAGACGCTTTTTAGATATTATGATAGGTCAATTAAGACCAAACTATATTCATATATTAAATATGTATAATAAAACATTAGAACAAAGAAATAATTATTTAAAACAAATAAAAGAAAATAATAAAAGCGAAGAAATGCTAGATATATGGGATGAAAAGCTAGCAGAGTATGGAGAAAAAATATATAGTTATAGAAATGAATTTATAGAAAAAATAAAAAATAAAATAAATAAAATACATAAAAGTATAACTAATGAGAAAGAAGAAATAAAAGTTGAATATGTTTCTAATTGTGCTCAAAAAGAAGAATATATAGAACTATTAAAATCAAGAAGAAAATTAGATATAATAAAAGGTTTTACAACAAAAGGTATACATAGAGACGACTTTTTTGTTTATATAAATAATCAATTAGTAAATGTATATGGTTCGCAAGGCCAAAACAGAACAGTAGTATTATCATTAAAAATATCAGAACTTCAAGTAATATATGATGAAATAGAGGAGTATCCAATTTTATTATTAGATGATTTTATGTCTGAACTTGATGAAAAAAGAAGAAGGAACTTTTTAGAAAATATTGAAAATACGCAGGTTATTATAACTTGTACAGATAAAATAAGGATTGATAATTTAGATTATAATAGTTACAATGTTAAAAATGGAAATATAGAGAAAATTTAAAAAAGATGTAGTGGCTTAATCGGTTAAGGAATACCCATAAGAATTTACCTAATTACGCCCTGATAAAATAAAAAATGAAAATATAAAAATGGCGTAATTCGGTATGCCTCATAGGTATTCCTTACCAATTAAGCCCCTACAATATAAAAAAATTAAATAAATTAAAAGATAAATAAAAAAATATTTTATAAAATTCTTGCAAAACAAAATAAAAAAGATATAATATAGTTATGCACAGATTATTCATAAATTGTGGATAACACATAAAAAGGATGGTAAAAAAATGGAAAAATTTGAACACGAATATAATGCAGAGCAAATACAAGTTTTAGATGGTTTAGAGCATGTAAGAAAAAGACCAGGTATGTATATAGGAAGCGTTTCAATAAGAGGATTACACCACTTAGTATATGAAATAGTAGATAACTGTATAGATGAAGCATTAGCTGGATATTGTACAGAAATTAATATAAATATAGAACCAGGAAATATTATATGCGTAGAGGATAATGGTAGAGGTATACCAATAGATATTCATAAGAAAACAAAAATATCAGCAGCCGAAACTGTATATACTCAATTAAATGCAGGTGGAAAATTTGGTGGAGATAGTGGATACAAAGTATCTGGAGGTCTTCATGGAGTTGGTGCATCTGTTGTTAATGCGTTATCTACTTGGTGTGAAGTAACTATTCAAAGAGATGGCGGAATTTATCAAATGAAATTTGAAAAAGGTAAAACAGTTCAGCCACTAACAAAAATAGGAGATTCTAAAAAAACAGGTACAAAAGTTAGATTTTTAGCAGATGATTCTATTTTTGAAACATTAAATTATGATTATGAAACATTAGAAAATAGATTTCGTGAAATGGCATTTTTAACAAAAGGTTTAAAAATTACAGTAGAAGATACAAGAGAAGAAACACCAAAAAAAGCAGAATTTTTATTTGAAGGTGGATTAATATCATTTGTTGAATATTTAGGAAGAAATAAAGAAAAATTACACAAAGATCCAATTTATATAGAAAAAACAGATGGAGAAGTTCCAGTAGAAATTTCTTTCCAATATACAACAGCATATTCTGAAAATATTTATACTTTTGTTAATAATATTAATACAATAGAAGGTGGAACACACTTAGAAGGATTTAAAAGAGCATTAACAAAAACTTTTAACGATTATGCAAGAAGTCATAATTTATTAAAAGAAAAAGATGCTAACTTACAAGGTGAGGATATAAGAGAGGGAATAACAGCAGTAGTTTCAGTAAAAGTAAAAGAGCCTCAATTTGAAGGACAAACTAAAACAAAATTAGGAAATAGTAATGTAACGGGTATTGTACAAAGTATGGTAAATGAAGCATTAGGAAATTTCTTAGAAGAAAATCCATCAGTTGCAAAAGCAATACTTGAAAAATGTATTAGTGCATCACGTGCAAGAGAAGCAGCAAGAAAAGCAAGAGAATTAGTAAGAAGAAAAAATGCATTAGAAACAACAACACTTCCTGGAAAATTAGCAGATTGTAGTAGCAAAAATCCAGCAGAATGTGAAGTATACATAGTCGAAGGAGATTCAGCCGGCGGAAGTGCAAAACAAGGAAGAGACAGACGTTTCCAAGCAATTCTACCACTATGGGGAAAAATGCTTAACGTAGAAAAAGCAAGAGCAGATAAAATATATGGAAATGATAAATTAAACCCAGTAATATTAGCAGTAGGAGCAGGAATAGGAGCAGACTTTGACGTTTCAAAAATACGTTATGGAAAAGTAATAATAATGGCCGATGCCGATGTTGACGGTGCACATATTAGAACATTATTATTAACATTCTTCTTTAGATATATGAGACCACTAATAGAAAATGGAAATGTATATTTAGCACAACCACCATTATACAAACTATCTAAAAAAGGAATGCAAGACGTATATGTTTATACAGATGAAGAACTACCAAAAGCATATAAAGAATTAGAAAAAAAAGGAATATCAAAAGAACAACTAGGACTTCAAAGATATAAAGGTCTAGGAGAAATGAACCCAGAGCAATTATGGGAAACAACAATGGATCCTGCAAATAGAATATTAATAAAGGTAACAATGGAAGACGCAATAAAAGCAGATGAAATATTTACAATACTAATGGGAGACGAGATAGAGCCACGTAGAGAATTTATAGAGAAAAATGCTAAATATGTTAAAAACTTAGATATATAGTTAACAATAAAAGTAATAATTGATATAATATATAAAGTAACTTGTTTATAAATTTTAGCTATGTATAGCAGAAAGGGAAAATATGGCAAGTACAGCATTAGAAAAAAAATAATAAAATAAGATTTAATATTGAAATGTTATGTATATTATGATAAAATATACATAACATTTTTTATTTTATAAAATAATGAATAGAAGTAACTTAAAAACTTTTTTAAGCAATAGAGGAGGAGACAAAATGAGCATTATTAAAAAATTAGAAGTTTCAGAAAATGTTAAAGAAAGTATTATAAAAACATGTATACAAAATGAAAAGAGAGCTATTATTTTTGACATGGAAACTTATCAACAAATAAAGGCAATGCGCCCAGAAATACGGTCTGAAAAAATAATTCCTATAAGAGGAACTAATATAATAGAATATACAAATAAAGAGGGAATGAGTGTATATGGGTATGATTCTTTAAATGAAAGCATGATACTAGTATGGAAAAATATTAATAATTTATATTTATTAGATCAAATGAGATATAAAAATAAGATAGAAGATATAGATATAAATTATGATATAAAGATATTGCCAAAATACATTTCTATTACATTATTAAAATTAAAAAAGAGGGTATAGGAATAATTTTCTATGATTAAATGCATGTAAGAGATTTTACTCTTACATGCATTTATCAGATAAAGCTAATATTAACTTTCAGCTAAAACTAATATTCATAATTTTTTCACCTAATATACATTACTGTATAAATAAGCAATAAACCACAAATATTAATCAGTTGCTCGACTATAAATACATACGTAATAGCCATATTCATCCTTATAGGACTAATAACAACCATGTATTATATAAATATAATCTTAACTTCGAATATGTTATATATTATTTAACCATACATATAAATACAAAATATAGTAAAGAATAAAATATAATGTAAAAAGTATAGCTTACAAACACATAATATACTCTTCATCGCCGACATAATATAACCTAAGGTTTACTTAAGCCATATTACATCTTTGCTCGAATAATATAAAGCTCTATAAAAAACCTTATATCACTCTTAGTTAGGCTAATATTAACCTTATGATAGTATTATGTGTAAAAAAATTTTTTTTATTCAAAAAATTTTTTTATATTTATATTTTTATAAATTATCTTATTTTATAAAAATATAATATGAAAAATAACCAATAATATTTACAATTATAGATAAAGCATGTTATAATGATTAAAATTATTATATAATAACCAAACACAAAGTTGTGAAGGAGGAATATTATGGCACAAATAATAAATTTTGATGAAGCAAAAGATAAAAAAGATAATGAAAAAGTAAACAAAATAGAAAAAGAACGGTGCAATGATATTTTAAAAAATTTAAAAGAAAAAAGAGAAGATTTTAATACGTCAGTAATTACTACAACAGCAGAAGATATTTTAAAAGCATTAGGTTTTTATAATAAAAAAATAGCAACGCCAATTGTAAAAATAGCTAAAGCTTTTGAAGTAAAGTCATATATAGTAGATCAAAATGATAATAATATAGAAGGACAATTGTTTATAAATGGAACAACCAAAAATTTATATGGACAAGATAAAGTTATAATAGTTAATAAAAAAAATGATTCATACTTTAATCGTTTTATTGTAGCTAGGCAATTAGGTGCTTTTCTTTTCAATTTTAAAGAAAAAAATGGATATAAAGATAAAAAAAATGTATTTATTGATAGATATTATAGTAACCAATATTGTAAGGAGTATGAAAGATTTGCAACAGAAATTCTAATGCCACTAAATATGTTTGCAAAACAATATACTGTGGGAGCAGAAGAACTTCATTATCGTATATTTGTAGTCAAATATTTATCATGTTATTTTGAAGTACCAGAATATTTAGTTGAAAGAAGAATAAATGAATTAACAAATTAATAAAAAATAGTAAATTGGAAAAAATTTTTCTAATTTACTATTTTTTCTAAATATTTAGTAAATCGCTCACATATTAAAATATTTAATTTATGACAATAAAATATTTTTTTATAAAAATAAGAAATATTTATATTAAGAAATAATTCCATAATTATTGTTTACAGGGTCTTTAAAATAATTTATCTTTGGTGGGAAATAAGTAAAAAATATAAAACTAAATAATAAAAGTAATAAAATAAATATGCAAATGTATTTAATTATATTATTTATTTTATTATTTTTTATTAATAATTTATAACAAATAAATTCACCAAAAATAATAGCAAATAAAAACGAAAAAATATCAAGTATAAAATAATTATTTCCAATTATTCCAGTATAAGTAAAAAAGAAAATAGTAATAAATAAACAAGCAAAAATAACTCCTACAGTTTTTGAAAATATATAATTATTTTTATTATTGTAATTTTTTAATAAAAAATATTCAATAATAGCAAAAATAAACATTGGGAAAAATACTAATTTTAAATGTTCCCAAACACTTTCATTTACAGCACTAAAAGATGAAACAAATAAATTATTAGAAAATAATTCAAAAGTAAAATGTAATAAAATTCCTAAAATAATACTAAAAATAATAGAAATAATTTGTAATTTTTTAATTAATTTTAAATCCAAATAAATCACCCATTAAATAATATTAAAAGAAAATAAAAATATTCTAAATATGTAATAAATAAAATAATAAAAAATAAAATAAATATAAAGGGGGATTTTTTTATTGAATAATAATATTGTAAAAACAGATAAAAATTATACATATGATATATTAAAAAATGATTTACAATTTTTAAATTATGAATATCCACTATTTAAAATAAATAGTATAGGAAAAAGTACATTAAATGAAAATATAATATATATAAAATTAGGCGAAGGAAATAGAAAATTATTTATAAATGCTTCACATCATGCAAATGAATGGATGACATCTTTAATAACAATGATGTTTATTGAAAAATATTTATATTTATATAAAAATAAAAAAAATTATAAAGGAAGAAATATTGAAGAATTATGGAATAGAACAAGTATATATATAGTACCAATGGTAAACCCAGATGGAGTTGGTTTATGCTTAAAAGATAAAAAAATACTAACAAATGAGCTATATAAAAATATATGGGAAAAATATATAAATAATTTAGAAGATTGGAAAGCAAATATAAGGGGAGTAGACTTAAATCTAAATTATCCTGCAGGTTGGGATGAAGCAGTAAAAAATAAGGCAAAAAAAGGAGTAATATCTCCAGGGCCAAGAGATTACCCCGGTCCAAATGCAATATCAGAAATGGAAACAAAAAATATAATTAATTTTACAAATATATTTAATTTTGATATGACAATATCTTTACACTCACAAGGACAAGAAATATATTGGAGTTATTTAAATAAAAAAGTGGAAAAAGCATATGAAATAGGCCAAAAAATGGAAAAAGTAAGTGGTTATTTCCTTACAGAGCCAAACTATTACTCATCATTTGCAGGTTATAAAGACTGGTTTATAGATAAGTATGGGAAACCAAGTTATACAATAGAAATAGGAAAAGGAGAAGAAGGAAAGTCACTACCATTAGAAAAAGCAGAAGAAATATATAATGAGTTAGAAGAAATATTTTTTGTGGCTATTGAAGAATGTTAAAAGAAAAAATAAATAGCAAGAGTTTATTAAAAACTTTTTTGCTATTTATTATTTTACTCATATTTGATTATATATTTTACTTAAAATTTCTTTAACTTTTTCAATAGAAAATTTATATTTACCATTTAATACATATTTATTTTGCATATTTTCAAATTCTTTTATTAGTGCATCACTAAACTCTAATTTAAAATAACTAAAATCTTTAATTGGTATTTTTTCATCTATACCACCAATTCGTACTTTCTCTTCTCGCCTTTTGTAATTTACCAATTTATTTAATTCATCTTTATTATTTAATAGCTTTTGAATTTTATCGTTGTTAAATAATACTGATATATCATATAAATGTTTTGCTGTATCCATATACATATTTCGTATATAATAAAATTCTGCTGCAAATATTTTATCTATAAACATTCTTTCTAATTTTATTATTTCAATTTCTATTTTTGAAATATCAAATTGTTCTTCTAAAATTTTCTTTTCTTTATCATTGGCAAGTTTATATATCAAAGGCTCTATGCAATATTTTTGGGTTGGCTCGCTTACAGTAAAAGATGTTGATTCTACTTGTATTTTTCCCGCTCTTTGCAGTGGTATTTCACTATCTTCATATACTGATGTATATTTGTAAGCTCCTGTACTACTACCTTTGTTATCTATACACTCATTTTTTATTAGTTTTAAACCTTCTATTTTGTACCCTAAAGCAGATTCTTTTAACCTTTTTTTGTTTCGTGTATTAGATTCTTCTGATAAAACTTTTACAGTTAAATCAATATCTTCTGAAAAACGATTCATTGTATCTAAAATTTTATATACTGCTGTACCACCTTTAAAATAGGCCTTTAAATAATCTTGTTTTTTAGATAATTCTTTAAGAATTAAACATACTTAATAGTCTTTTTCTATCACATCTACATCTATATTCGATCTAATACTTATATCTTCAATAAACTTTTTAAAATCTTTTTCTTTTAAATGAAATAGCACTTTTATTTTCCTCCTATCTTGCAAGTACAAATAATTTATCTAATACTTTTCTATTATTTGTTTCTCTAGCATATTTTATAATTTTTTCAAAATCTAATTTGCATTCTTCTATAATTTGATATAAAATTTCATTTTCATTTGGAACTTCAATATGAATATTATCTTTGTTATCTAAAATATCTATAAACTGCAAATACCTATAATTCTCATTTGTTATTTTCATTTTTGGTTTTGTTATATATGCTCTTAATTTTTTATCATATTGTTTATGATATTTACATTCATTTGTTACTATATCAGTTACATTTGGAACTAATGTTGTTAGACCTAATCTATTAAATAATTTTGCTCCTACAATATATCCCTTTATATTTCCTTCTCTATCTTTCAAATATTTGAGCTGCATTAATTTTTTTGGGTCTAATCCCATTTCGCCAAACATAGTAATAATTGGTTTATAATATACTCCCTTATATTCTGATTTTATAATACCTTCATTTTTTAATCTATTTAAAATAACATTTATATTTTTTAATATGCTTTCTTGTTTATCATCATCTTTGCACTGTTTAATAACATATTTTTTTATATCTTCAATAAATATTGGCTCATCCTCTGGATATTGATCAATATATTCAAAAACTAATTTACAAATATTCATGAGTTTTACCTCCTTTTGTTATTACATTATAAAATATATTATGTATTATATACTTTATAATAACATTATATTCGTTTTTTTAAAATTTGTCAAATTTAAATTTTTTAATAGATACTTTAATATTATTTTTATAGAGACAAATATAAAGTTACATGTTATAATAAACATAAATTAATAAATTTTAAAAGAAAGGAAATAAAAATATGAATTTATTATTTAAATTAACAGATAAAGATTTTGGGATAGAATCACAAGAAATAAATAATTTTAAATTAAGAATGGCTGCTAGAGGAATAGTTATAAGAGAAGATGGAAAAATAGCAATTCAAAATAAAGCTAATAAAAATGAATTTAAACTTGTAGGTGGAGGAATGGAAGAAAATGAAGATCCAATCATAGCTTTTAAAAGAGAGGTATTAGAGGAAGCTGGTTGTGAAGTAGAAGTTATTAAACAACTAGGAATTACAGAAGAATATAAAAGTTTACAAAATTTAAAACAGATATCTCATATATTTATTGCAAATGTTATTAATGATACGCATAAGCTAGATTTAACTGAAAAAGAAAAAAGTGAAGGAGCAAAATTATTATGGGTAAATCCTAAAGAGGCACTACAATTAATAACAGAGTGTTATGATAAGCTACTTCCATCTGATTATAATGATGTATATAATACGAGATTTGTTGTATTAAGAGATAGAAAGATTTTAGAATATTATTTACAAAGCTAATGAAATATTAGATAACTGTAATATATAAAAATCAATTATAAACTATACTAGTTTTATAATTGATTTTTATATTACTTTCATTTATAGGTATCATATTTTATTGAATAAAAATTATAATATTATTATTTAGTATTAATTTGATTATCCATTTGAAATTTCTATATTTTCAAAGTCAATAACTATAATAGAATTTACTTTTAATTCAGGTGGTAAGTTGTTAGTTTCTTCATATTCTTTTATATCTTCATATAATTTACCAGAATTATAAAGTTTAGCAATACCATCGATTTTAATTTGCATGTCATCATTTTCTTTTAAAAATATATTAATAAAGCATTTATTATTTTCTTTTAAATTGTCAATAGAAGTCTTCATTTGAATATTTGATAATATTATTTTATCACTTTCTATTCTACTTGGTTGAACAATAATAGAATGAGGTTTTCCATCTTTATTAGTTGTTGATAAAATTACCCATTCTTGTTCTTTTACCAATTCTATTTGTTTATCTGTTAATTTAGTAATCATAAGTATAAACTCCTTTCATTATATAATGAATATATTATTTTAATATATCATAATATAACATAATTAATAAAATTTGTCATTAAATTATTAAAATAATTTTTATTAAGAAATAAAAAATTATGAGGAAGATATTAAGAATAAATGCGAAAATAAAAACACTGTCGTAATTTGACGAACGATTTTTGTTGACATTTACATAAATACAAGTTAAAATATAATTATAAAATAAAAATGAAGAAAGGAATAAAAAATGAAACAAGAACAATTATATTCGGTACAAGATTGGCTTCCGTTTCAGAAAATTTTGGATAATGGAATTATTAAAATAGAAGAAAATTTATATGTAAAAATAATTCAAATAAATCCAATTAATTTTAATTTAAAATCTGAATTAGAAAAAGAAGCAATTTTAAATTCTTATAAATTATTTTTAAAAACATGTAATTTTGATATCCAAATTTTAATTCAAAGTAATAAAGAAGATTTATCAAAACATATTTCAAAAATAAATTCACAAAAAAATATTGAAAAAGAAAATATAAAAAAAATTTCTGAAAATTATATTGGGTATATAAAAAAATTAAATCAAAATAAAAAATCCTCAAATAAAAGATTTTATATAATAATAAAAAATTCAAAAACACACGAAAATATAAAAACAGAAGAAATGATAATTGAAGAATTAAATGATAATTTTTATAAAATAAAAGAGTGTTTAGCAAGATGTGGAAACGTTGTTAAAGATATTTCTAAAAAACAAGAAATTATTTCGTTATTATATTCTTTCATTAACAAAAGAATGTATAATAATGATAATATAATTATGTAAAACAAAAAATAAAGAATTTTATAAAAGACAAAAAGTCTCAAAATCCAGTAGTCCGATAGCAAAATTAGTATAAATACCTAGTAAAAATAGAGAAAATAAGAAAAGATAAAAAGAAATTTTGGAATTTATGAATAGAAATATCTAAAAGTGAATATGTCAAAAAGACAATGATTAGACAAAATAATAAAAGATATATGAATTAAATTTAGAAATAAATAAGAATAATAAAAAAACAAATTACAAAACAAAAAAATAAAATAAAAATGGAATAATAAAAAGATTTAAAATTGAAAATATAATACTAAGAAGTTAGAACATTAAAAGATAATTATAATAAAATAAAAATTAATAATTAATAATGAATAGTGAATAATTATAAAAGGAGGAACTTAAAATTTTAGAAGAATTAATTAAAAATAAATTAATAAAAATAAAAGAAATAATAGATACAAAAGAAATAAAAAAACAAGAAAATAATTTAGAAGGTATTTTTTGCGAAAAAGATTTTATTAGTCCTAGTTATATAAATATAACAAATCCAAAATATATAGAAATAGACAATATGTATTTTTCTACATTATTAATAACAAATTATTATCATGAACAAACAGATTTATTATTAAAGTCAATAATTGATTCAAATATTAATATGAATATTTCTATATTTTACGAAAAACAAGACCCATATAAAGTAGTAAAAGATTTAACATATCATATAGGAAATGTAGGTGTAGATTTAAAAAATATAAATGAAAATAGAGAAGATATAGAAATAGCAGCATTTACATATAAAGATGCTAAATATATTAGAAAAGAAATTCAATTAAATAATGAAGATTTATATTTTTTATATATTTATATAACTGTATATTCAGAAGATAAAAAAGAATTAGAATATATATTAAATAAAATGGAAGGAATAATTCAAAGTAAAGGAATGCAATTAAGAAGAGGTTATTTTAGAGAAGAGCAAACTTTTAAAGCATGTTTACCATTTATGCAAAATAGTAATGATATAAAACAAGTTACAAAAAGAAATGTATTAACATCTGGTTTAGTATGTACATACCCATTTATATCTTCATCTATTTTTGATGAAGAAGGAATTTTTATAGGTACAAATATTTATAATAACTCTTTAATATTTATAGATAGATATAATTCAAATAAATATAAAAATGCAAATATGTGTATATTTGGAACAAGTGGTGCAGGCAAATCTTTCTATGTTAAATTATTAGCATTAAGGTTTAGGTTATTAGGAATAGAACAATATATAATAGACCCAGATAGAGAATATACAAAGCTATGCGAAAATTTAAATGGAACATTGTTAAAAATAGGACCAAGCTCCACATCTTACGTCAATATTTTTGACATACGAAAAGAAAGTTTAGAAGAAGGAGAAGGAGGATACTTAGCAACAAAAATACCAAATTTAATAGGATTTTTTAATTTAATATTTGGAAGTATAAATGAAGAAGAAAAAGCAATATTAGAAGAAAAAATAATAGAAGTTTATAAACAAAAAGGAATAACTTTTGATGATAAAAGCTTATATAAAACAGAAAAAAATAAAGTAACAATAAAACCAATATTTAAAGATACATATGATATGCCAATATTAGAAGATTTTTATAATTTATTAGATAAAGATGAAAAAACAAAAATATTTAAAACAAAATTAATTCCATTTGTAAAAGGTTCACTTAAATTTTTTAATCAATATACCAATGTAGAATTAAATAATAAATTAATAGTAGCAGATGTATACGAATTAGGAGAAGAAAATTTAAAATATGGAATGTTTTTATTTACTACATTATTTTGGGATAAAATAAAAAAAGATAGAACTGTAAAAAAAGCAATTTATTTAGATGAAATTTGGAGATTAATTGGAGTAACATCAAATAAAGAAGTAGCAAGTTTTATTTATAAAATATTTAAAACAATAAGAAAATATGGTGGAAGTGGTGTAGCAATTACACAAGATATTTCAGATTTATTTAGTTTAGAAAATGGTGCTTATGGGAAAAGTATTTTAAATAATTCAGAAATAAAAACATTTTTTTCACTAGAAGAAGAAAATATAAAATTACTTTCAGAATTTACAAATTTATCTGAAAAAGAAAAGATAGAAATTAAGTCACTAAAAAGAGGAGAATGTTTAATGTTTGTTGGAGATGACCACATTCTTACTAAAATAGAGAGCTCGGAAGAAGAAAGAAAAGTAATTGAATAGTAACGGATAAAAGAAAAAGAGAGAATTATTGAAACACTAAAAATTAATATACATAAAGTATAAAGAGAAAAGAGGGATTGTTATGAAAAATATAATAACTGCATTATGTAATTCAGCCGTCAATGATAAATTAAAAGAAATAAATGAATTTAATATACTAGCAAATGACATTCAATATCAAGAAGGTATATTTGAAATATTAGAAAATAAAAAAGAAATTGATTATTTAATATTAAGTGAATTTTTACCAGGTGAATATGAAATAAAAAAATTAATAGAAAAAATAAAAGAAAAAAATAATAATATAAAAATAATTTTAATATTAGAAAAAGAAAAAGAAGAATTAGAAAATTATTTATATGCAAAAGGTATTTTTAAAATATTTTATAATAATAAAATAGAAATTAATGACATTATTAATTTAATAAAAAATAATTATAATGAAAATGAAAAAATAATACAAGAATTAGAAAATTTAAAAAATATATTAATTAAAAATAATATTAATATTAATAATGGAGAAAATTTAATTAATAAAAAAGAAATAGAAAACAATAAAAAAACAAAGAATAAAATATTAGAAAAAATTAAATTAAAAATAAAAAATAGAATAAATAATAAAATTAATTTAAATAAAAAAGTAATTAGTATATTAGGTACAGGTGGAGTTGGAAAAAGTATAGCGACTATTAATATTGCTAATTTATTAAAAGAAAATAATTATAAAATTTTAATCGTGGATTTTGATATTTTAAATAATAGTCTACACACCCTTCTTGGTGTAAATAAATATCCAGAAAAAATAAAAAATAAAATTAAAAATAATAGTCTAATAAACAATAAAATAAATATAAAAGAATTAATTATAAAAATAAATAAGAATATAGATTTAATATCAGCTATTAATTTATTATTTGATAGTAAATACAAAATAAGTAGTTCAAAAATAAAAAATATATTAGAAGAATTAAAAGAAAATTATGATTATATTATAATAGATAATTCAGCAGAATGTTTTTTTGAATATACAAAAAATATAATAAATAATAGCGACTTAAATATTTATTTATTAGAAGCTAATTTAATAGAAATAAAAAAGGCAAAAAATTTATTAGAAATTTATAATAAAGAATGGAATATAGAAAAAAATAAAATTAATTTATTAATTAATAAATATAATAAACATTCAGTAAAAGATAAAATAATTAAAAATATATTTAATGAATATAAAATATTAGGAAAAATAAATTTTAATGAAAAATATAATTTATTAATTAATAAAAATTATAAACAAAATAAATTAGTAAAAAAAGAAATTAAAAAAGAATATGAAAAAATATTTAATATATAAAAGGAGGACAAGCATATGAATTTAATGGAAAATAATTTACAAGAAAATAATATTTCAAATAATATAGAAATAGGAAAGAGACAAAATAATTTTTTAGAAACAACATTAGGAAAAACAATAAATGTAGGAATGAATATAGGACTTCGAATGTTACTTCCAGATTTAATAGAAAATCAGGTAATAGAAATAAAAGATACTTTATTAAAAGAAGGACTTTCAGAAGGAATAAAAAAAGTAGTTTCATCTGCAATAGATTTAGGAAAAAGTGCTATGCGGAATATTTACAGGAAACTTTGAAAATATATCACAAATGCAAGCAGCAGTACAAAAAGGCGGAATAATAGATGGAATGTCAGATACCATAGATTATGTGCTAGAAAAGACTCAAGAAAAAGGAGTATTACCAACAACGATAGCAAGAACAATACGTACAGGAAAAAATACATTATTAAATAATGTAGCAAATAATATTGAAAACGAATTTAATCAGCAAATAAAAAGTGCAGAAAGATTACAAAGATATTCTAGTAATTGGAAAGAATATTTTAATAATAAAGATTTTGAAGGAATGACAAACCAAATATACAAAATAAGAGCAGAATTAAAAGAACTAGTACCAATGGAAAATACATTAAAAGAAGCAAGAACAATAGAAAACCTACATAATTTAATAAAAAATAATGGAAAGGATTTTAATTTAAGTACAGAACAGCAAGAGTTAGCGAAAATGCTTATCTAAATATAAGAAAGAAGGTAAAAATGAATTTAGAAAAAGTCAATAATAATTTTAATACTATTAAATATCAAAATACAGAAAATGTACTAGAAGATGTATGTACTATTATAGATTCAGCAAAAGAATATGCATATAAATCTGTTAATATTGCATTAGTTAAGAGAAATTGGCTAATTGGATATAGAATTGCAGAAGAAGAATTAAAAGGAAACAACAGAGCTGATTATGGGAAAAATACTATAAATAAATTATCTAAGGAATTAACAAAAATATATGGAAAAGGATTTACAAAAACAAATTTATACAATTGTTATGCTTTTTATAAAATGTTTAAAAACATTTTCCAGTCGCCGACTGGAAAATCTAAAAAACTATTATCATGGACACACTATTCAACGTTAATACAAGTATCAGATGAAAAAGCAAGAGATTGGTATGAAAAAGAAAGTTTAGAACAAACATGGAGTGTAAAAACATTACAACGAAACATCTCATCACAATATTATTATAGACTATTAAAATCACAAATTAAAGAACCAGTAGTTAAAGAAATGAAAGAAAAAACAAAAGATGATTTATTAAATAAATTAAAATTTATAAAAAATCCAGTAATAGCAGAATTTTTAGGTTTTAGTCCAGAACAATCTTTTACAGAATCAGATATAGAAAAAAGTATAATAACTAATATTCAAAAATTTTTAATAGAACTAGGAAAAGGATATGCTTTTGTAGCAAGGCAATTACATATACATACAGAAAAAGAAGATTATTATATTGATTTAGTCTTTTATAACTACATATTAAAATGTTTCGTATTAATAGATTTAAAAACAAGTAAAATAACACATCAAGATATAGGTCAGATGGATATGTATATTAGAATGTTTGATGAATTAAAAAGAGGAGAAGACGATAACCCAACAATAGGAATTATACTATGTTCAGATACAGATGAAGATATTGCAAAATATTCTATGCTAAACGGAAGTGAAAAATTATTTGCAAGTAAATATAATTTATATTTACCTACAAAAGAAGAATTACGTGTTGAAATAGAAAGTCAGAAAGCTATTTTTAATATGCAACAGCAAGAAAAAACAACAAATAAAAGAGAATAAAAATTTAACTTAACAGTTGATTTAAACAATAAATAATGATAATATAAAGAAGAAAAGAGATGCCACTAATTTCAAAATTTTATGCAATAGTAATAAAAATATATTTTATGCAAAAAGAGCATAATCCACCACATTTACATGCTATATATAGAGAATATATATCGGCTATAAATATTGAAACATTAGAAGTGATAGAAGGAGATTTACCAGATAAAGAGTTGAAATTAGTAAAAGAGTGGATATTAAAAAATAAAAAAGATATAATGAATATATGGGAAACTCAAAATTTTAGAAAAATAGAACCATTAGAATAGGGGGAAAATATAATGTTTCACAAAATAAAAAATATAACTCCAAAAGAAAATTTAATAATTATAGCAGAATTTGAAAATGTTATAATAAAACAATATGATATAAAAAAATTATTAGATAAAATAGAAGTATTTAATATATTAAAAGATAAAAATATATTTAATAATGTAAAAGTAGATGTAGGTGGATATGGAATTAGTTGGAATGAAGATATAGATTTATCTGCTGAAGAAATATGGGAAAATGGTGTAGAAATATAAGTAGTAAAAAGCATATAAAAAATAGCAAAAAACTTACGGAAAATTACGTTTTTTTTGCTGTTTTTTCTTGCTTTTTTTTAACATTTAAAATATAATACAAATATACACGAAACTAAGGAGTTTCTAGGCGAAAGGAAGGAAAAATAAAAAATGGAAGAAATACAAGACAAAGATGGAAAAATTGTTAACAGAGATATTGAACAAGAAATGAAAACAGCATATATTGACTATGCAATGAGTGTTATAGTATCTCGTGCACTTCCAGATGTTAGAGATGGTTTAAAACCAGTACATAGAAGAATTTTATATACAATGCATGAAGATGGATTAACACCAGATAAGCCATATAGAAAATCTGCAACAACAGTTGGAGACGTTTTAGGTAGGTATCATCCACATGGAGATAGTTCAGTTTATGATGCAATGGTAAGACTTGCACAAGATTTCTCTATGAGATATCAATTAATTGATGGACATGGAAACTTTGGTTCTATTGATGGTGATGGAGCTGCTGCTTACCGTTACACAGAAGCAAGAATGTCAAAAATGGCAGAAGTTATGCTTACAGATATAGAAAAAAATACAGTAGATTTCATGCCAAACTTTGATGGTAGATTACAAGAACCAACAGTATTACCAGCAAAAATACCAGCACTTTTAGTAAATGGTTCTTCAGGTATAGCCGTAGGTATGGCAACAAATATACCACCACATAACTTAACAGAGATTATAAATGGAATTATAAAAATAATAGATGAAGATAATGTAACAGATGAAGACTTAATGGGAGTAATAAAAGGTCCAGACTTCCCAACAGAAGGCTTAATACTAGGAAGAGAAGGAATAAAAGAAGCATATACAACAGGTAGAGGTAAAATAACATTAAGAGCAGAAGCAGAAATAGAAGAAATGAGTGGAAACAAACAAAGAATAATAGTTAACTCACTTCCATACCAAGTAAATAAAGCTAAACTAATAGAAAATATTGCTGCATTAGTTAGGGAAAAAAGAATTGAAGGAATAGGCGAAATAAGAGACGAATCTGACAGAGAACATAAAGTTAGAGTTGTTGTTGAACTAAAAAGAGACGCAAATGCTAATGTAATATTAAATCAATTATATAAATTTACACAAATGCAAATTACATTTGGTATTATAATGCTTGCATTAGTAAATGGAGAGCCTAAAATATTAACATTAAGGCAATGCCTAGACCACTATATAAACCATAGAAAAGATGTAGTAGTTCGTAGAACAAAATTTGAACTTGACAAAGCATTAGCTAGAGCACACATTTTAGAAGGCTTAAGAATAGCTATTGATAATATAGATGAAGTAATTAATATTATTCGTAATTCTTATGATGATGCAAAAGAAAAATTAATGGATAGATTTGGTCTTTCAGACATACAAGCACAAGCTATATTAGATATGAGATTAAAAACATTATCAGGTTTGCAACGTGAAAAAATAGAAGAAGAATACAAACAATTAATGGAATTAATAGCTCATTTAAGAGAAATATTAAATAGTGAAAGATTAGTTTGTGAAATAATAAAAGAAGAATTAATAGAAATAAGAGAAAAATTCGGAGACGAAAGAAAAACAAAAATAGTAGCAGCAGAAGGAGACTTCGAATTAGAAGACTTAATAAAAGAAGAACAATGTGTAATAACATTAAGTCACTTTGGATATATAAAAAGAATGCCAATAGATACATATAAGAGTCAAAAAAGAGGAGGAAAAGGCATTACAGGAATGACTACAAAAGAAGATGACTTTGTAAAACAAATATTTACAGCATCAACACATGACACAATATTATTCTTCACAAATAAAGGTAAATTATATAAATTAAAAGGATATCAAATACCAGAATCAGGTAGAACAGCTAAAGGAACAGCAATAGTTAATTTATTAAAACTAGATAGTGGAGAAAAAGTATCAACAATAATACCAATTCAAAACTTTGCAGAAGGAAAATACCTACTTATGGGAACAAAGAGTGGTTTAATTAAAAAGACACCACTAAATGAATATGATTCTTCAAGAACAACAGGACTACTTGCAATAGCATTAAAAGATGACGACGAATTAATAGATGTAAGACTTACAGACGGACAAGATAATATAGTAATGGTAACTAAAAAAGGTTTAGCCATAACATATAGTGAAAAAGATGTACGTTCAGTAGGAAGAACAGCACAAGGAGTTATAGGAATACGTTTAGATGATGGCGACGAAGTAATAGGAATGGAAAGCATAATAGCAGGAAGTAAAGCAACATTACTTTCAATAACAGAACACGGCTTCGGAAAAAGAACAGAATTAGACGAATACAGAGTACAAAACAGAGGGGGAAGAGGAGTACTAACTTACAAAATAACACCAAAAACAGGAGACATAGTAGGAATAAAAATAGCAACAGGAGAAGAAGATGTAATGCTTATAACAGACAAAGGAACAATAATAAGACTAAAAGTAGAAGACATAAGCGTACTAGGACGTTCAACACAAGGTGTAACATTAATGAGGACAAATGATGGTGGAAAAGTAGTAAGTATAGAATTAATAAGTTCTGAAAGTGAGACAGAAGAATAGAAATATAAACAAGAAGAGAGTTTCAAGTGTGAAACTCTCTTTTAACATGTCTAAATGTAGAATTTGGTTAGAAAAATAGGGATATTATAAGCAGTAAGCCTATTACATAAAAAAGCAAAGAGACCATTATTGAAAAAATAGCATTGAAAATATCCTGCTTATCCTTCTCTTTCCATGAAAGTATCTGAGCAGAGGTATAAATAAGATAAGAAGCTGTCAAGATAAGGATTATACCGAAAACTAACCGTATTATAAAAGAACCTATTGATAAAAAAATATTCATGAAAACATCCTCCTTTTATATAAAAAATGATTTAGTATAATATAATTATAACACATAACATAAAGTAAAACAACAATAAACATAATAGTTTTTTAATGTAGAAGGAAAAAGAGTTTCAAGTTTGAAACTCTTTTTCCTAGCCTTTTTATTAGATAAAAAATGGTACAAGTGGTAGTAGCGAAAGTATAAAAAGAAAAAAAGCGAAAATTAGGAATGCTATACCAAAAAAAGTATCAACCCAATCTTTTGAATACTTAATGGTATTTATACCTATTATTACAAGAATAATACCGCCAATACAAAAAGCCAAAAAAAGGCATATAAGTATAATACAAAGAACTATTGCAAGAAAAAACATAATGTAAACATCCTCCTTTATTATATATGTAAATTATTAGTTACAAAGCAATTATATTACATAATACAAAAAAAAGTCAACGATATACTAAAAAATTATGTATATTTATTTTTAAAACTAAAATGTACTTTTTATTGTAGAGTGAGATATTTATTTCTTCCATTTATTAAAATAATTCGCTATTTCGAAAAAGGGTAGATACAAGTCCTACCACTACATATTTTTTTAATTAACATTTATCTTTTTTTAAAACGTATATCATCACCAAAAAAGTAACAAATATTATAATTTCCCACTATTCTAGACACAATACGTTCATCATATGTGGAAAACAAGTTTTGCAAGCTTAAATTTGTGGAGATAATTGTTTTTGTTATTTTATTATTTGAATTTAATAAACGTGTATTTATTATATTAAATAATTCAGAAAATTTCATTGTGTTCATACATTCAGTTCCTAAGTCATCTATTATTAATAAATCTACATTTAACAAATTATCATAAATATCTTTTGAAGAAGTTTCTTTTCCAAAACGGTAGTCTATGATTGTATCTAACATTACAGGTGCTGTTTGGTATAGTACGGTTTTTCCTTTTTTTAATATTTCATTTGCTATACAACTTGATAAAAAAGATTTTCCTAAACCAGTATTACCTGTAAATAAAAGATTTTTTTCTTCTTCACTATCAAAATTTTCTATAA
This sequence comes from uncultured Clostridiaceae bacterium, assembly GCA_947577025.1. Lineage (GTDB taxonomy): Bacteria > Bacillota > Clostridia > TANB77 > CAG-508 > UMGS1663. The sequence goes on from CANPTO010000008.1 coordinate 71,476, forward strand.
AATTTAAACATAATTTTTTAATTTTCTCTATATTCTCTTTTGGAGAAATTTTAGAATTATATTTTTTTTCGTTGGCTTCATCAGAATATAAATTTGATGAAAAAGTATTAAAATTTTGCTTTTCTAAATTATATATATTTGATTTATTGTATTCTATATTAAATAGCTTTTGTTTTAAACAGTGACACATTGTAGTATTATAATTTTTGGTAATATATCCAGTATCTTCACAATCTTTACACTCATAAATAGGCTTTAAATAATTAATATCTTTTCCAATTGAATTTAATATTTTAATTTTTTCATTTTTTAGCTCAGATATTTTTTTATTTAAATTTTCTAAAAGAGTAGCATCTTTTGAAACAATTAATAATTTTGAAATTCTAATTGCTTCTTTACTTAAAGCATCATCTATTTCTTCTAAACGAGGATTTTCTCTATATATTTGTTCTTTTCTTTTTTCAGCTTCATATATAGAATTTAACCTCTTTTTTTCATATTCACTTAATAAATTCTTTAAATTAGAATTATTCAAATTTAGTCCTCCTAAATTAACCTAAATTAGCATATAAGCTATTTAAGTTATCATATTTTCTTTGTTCATAATTATTATATCCAGTATTTTTTTCTAATTTTTTAATATCTTTATTCTTTTGTTTAAATTCACTTAAAAAGTTTTCAATTTCTTCTACAGTTTTTAAGCCTCTATCGTGCCAGTCTGAAAGTAATTTATCTAAATAGTCAAAATTAGGATTAGTTTTTGCTGTTGTTTTCTTTAAGGCAATTTCTATAATATTTAAGCCAAATGCATATTCTATTGTCCATTTTTCTATATATCCTTTTTCATATTCTGTTAAAGCTCTTGTGTAACCTAATTTTTTACCAATAGATTTATATAATGTATTTAATTTTTCTTGTTTCTCAAATAGACTATCTAAATCTGAGTATGTTTTAACATTACTTTTAAACCAGGCTTCTGCTACTGTTTGTATATAATTTCTATGAAGAGCACTTCTGTTATAGCAATATTGAAATAATGCTATCATAACTTCTTCATCAAAAGAATATTTTTTAAACCATAAATCAATATCACTGTACCAAGAAGGAGACATTATTCCTTGGAAGAATAGTGTATTTATATTTTCAATAGCTTTTGCTCTATATTGATTTTGAGCAGTTTGTTTTATATTTTCGGCAGATAAAGTAACTTTTGGTTTGTATAATTTATGAAGTTCAATTTCTTGTAAATTATTAATTATATAACCAGTATTTTTCTTTGTAATAACTCCAGTATCTTCCCAATATTTAATTCCTTCTTGAATAGTTTTAAAATCTATATTTAATTTTTTAGATAAATCATTTATTTTTACATCTTTTCCATATTTAGATAGAAAAACAATATATAAATATATTTTTATATAATCACCACTAGCTTGTGATAAATATTCAGTAAAGAACACATCAGGTAACTCAGTAGATGAAAATAACATAGGTAAATCGTTCTGCTCTAATTTCATATAAATTCTCCTTTCATAATATAGATTAAGATTGAAGAAATTATATCATCTTTAGTCGAATTTTACAATAAAAAGTTATTATTTTGATTTTCTATTTTTTTCCTTTTCAATTTGTTTAGCACTTTTATTTGGTGTTGGCAAATTTTCTGGCATAGTGCCACCTATTCTCCTTATAGTTTGCCTTACTGCTTGACCAACTTTGTGGTGTGTTATACAAGCATCATTTTCATTATTGATATTTTTATTTTTTAACACATCATCTGTTTGAGTTATTCTAAATAAATTAGCTGCGAGTTCAGTACTACTCATATAATCTAGTATATCTTCTTTTTCAGATATACCTTTTCTATGTGCAATATCTTTTGATGTTTCACCATTATATAAGCCTTTATACCCATAATTATTAAATTTTCCATAATTTTTTATATTCTTAGGAAAGTCATCCACGATAGTTAAGTTAGCCGTTAGGAATGAAATGACTTTACGGATAACTTATGCGTAGCAAAGCGAAGAAGGTGAGTTTCCTTAGAAGATAATTATGGAAGAATTAGATTTTCTTAGCGAAGAATGAGCTTAGAAAATTTTATTCTTGCTTTTTACACCAGACATTTTAGCAGTATTAAATAAATATTTATTTTTGTTTCTTATATTTTCTCTTGTATATAATCTTTTTTCGTCTTCTGTTAATTTATTGTATTCTTGTCTACTAAGTTCTTGTTTTCTAGTTTGTATAGCAAAGTATGTTTGAGCGAGTGAGATAGTCTTCTTTCTACTGTCACCATTTTGTGCAACTAAATAACAAGCATATCTACTTAATTTTATATCAGATATTTCCATATCTGCATTATTACCTACTTTGAACACCTTCCTGACGTCAGGAAAGTGTTCAAACACATTTATATTGCTGTTTTCACAAGATTGCTTAGCTTTATTAATTACTTTAATAAAATTTTCCCATTTACTATATTCTAATACTATCATTAATTCTCTTGCATACCAAAACTCAACACCATTTTTATCAATGTGTTTAATACTCTCAAAATCTTTTTCTGTTTTATTTATAAAGTTATTTTTCAAATTAAAACTCCTTTCAAATCCTGAAATTTCTTATTTTTTTATATATAAATAAATACACCTATTTTTCATAAATTTAAAAATATAATAAAAAACATAAATAATATTTTCATGATTAAATCCAATAATGCTTATTAAAAGAACGGGGAAGGCAATTGAAATAAATATAATTATTTTTAGATATAAATCTTTGAAGATTAAGTTAATAAAAAAGTAAATAATTAGCCATAAAATAATATTAAAAATAGCAACTGGGTAATCTATAAAACCTAATAGTTTTATTTTAAAATTATAATTTTGTGGAAAAATAAATTTCATATAAAATATCCTTTCTTTAAAAATAAATTTATTAATTTTTATATATAGCAAATTATTTTAGAATGCCTTTTATGCTACCAAATGCATTTGATATATCAGTAGAAATTCCACCTATTAATTCTCTAATATATGTATTAGCTCTACTTAAGGCATATATTCCACCTATGTATAGAAATTTTGAAAATAAATCTGTGGAATTATAATTAATTGAAAAAACAATTAATAGAATAAATGCAATTAAAGATTGTAACAATAATAGACCTATAAAATTTCTGAACCAACTTTTGAAGAACCAGGAGGTGGAATAATTAGTTAAAGTTAAAAATGCAAAGGGAGAAATTAATATAAAAACTTTAATCATTATATATCTTAAAGCATAAGAAAATACTAAATTAAATAAACCAAATGAAATGAAGCCTTTTAATATTCCATCAACACTAAAAATATTAAAAGAATCTGATTCTATACTAATAATTGAATTTAAATTTAAAATTAAATTATTAAAACAAATATCTGTATGAAAAATATTTTTTCCAATTTCTTTTATTGAGCCAGATATTAAATAATTAATGTTTATAATTTGTTCACAAATAAAGTATGAAGAATTTATACATATTGCGAAAATTAAAAGTTTAAAAACAAATTGATATGGTTTTTCTATTTGGGTATAAGTAAAATGTGAGTATAATAATTTTATACAATAATAAATACTAAAACCAAATAATAATGCATTAGTAATTGCAAGCAGACTATTAGATAAATTAGAGCCAAGTAATTTATCCATAATAGAATTATTTATTATATCTGTATCTATGAAGGTTAATTTGTCTAAAATAGAGTAAATGTTATTATCTATTGAAGAAAATAGAGTGCTGAATATAGTATTAATAGTATTTATAATAGTTTCAGTTATGTTTGATTGTGTATTTATAATAATTCCTCCTTTTAATAAATGTAATATATATGTTGTAGGGGTCGCCCGTTTTAAGCGACCTAGAACACCTTAAATATTGTTTTATTATAAATAAATGGGATATTAGGTCGATTAGAAAGAGCGACCCCTACAATACAGTGTGATAATATAAAATGTTAGGTTAATAAACTTTGAATTGCAGATAACACCAAATTAATTACTAAAACAAAAGCATAAGAAAATAAGCTTCCTTTAATTAGTTTCTTTCCTATACGAATTCTTTCTTCATCTCCAAAACTAAACTTTTTCATAAAGGCACCTGTAATTACTGCAACGGCTGCTGCTGGTGTTGCTAATTTTAATAGCCAGTCTTCTATTTTTTCAAAAGCATTATTTAAAGTTGAAACTAATTTTGGTTCACCAAAACAGTATGAAACTGTATAACTAAAAAATATAAAAATTAAAGTATATAATAATATTAAATAAATTGATTTTTTCATGTTTTTCCTCCTTTAAAATATGGAATTAATTTTAATTTTTGTGGCGTTAATATTTTAGTGCCATCAGATAAAAATGCAAGGCACGAGAATGTTTCTAAATTTCTTGTAAAAAAATTAATATCATAAATATAATCTGTTTGAAAATATGAATTAATTGATTCTGATATATTAGAATTCTTCGATAAAAAATTATTAAAAAAATAATTATAATTTGTTTCTTTTGCGCTTTCAGAAATTGTTTTAGAAATTTTCCTTTTTTCTTCTTTACCAATTTGCTTTTGGGCTTCTTCTATGGTAAAAATATCATCATTTCTAAACCATAATTTATTAACTAAGTTTTGAATTATAACCTTTACAGAAGATTCATTATTTAATGTATTTAAAAGTGAGGTATAGCTTTGAGTAGATACAATGTTAATACATTTAGCTTCTCTGCTTTGTGCAAAAAATGTACTGTCTGACAAAGTTACATATTCTTGATATTCATCACTAATAAAACAAACAGGTCTATTTGAAGTAGAATTAAATATATCCAAAAAATTACTTTTTTTATTGAAATTAGGATTATTTAATCTGGCAATTACCTCAGTTTGAAAGTCTAATTTTAAATATGTTGCTATTAATTTAGATAAATTTTTATAATTTGCAATATTCATATTTAAAACAACTATTTTGCCTTTTTCTATAACTTCTGAAAATCCAAAAAAGTTAATATCTTCTTTTCTTGGGCAAAAGGTATTTTTTACATTATAATCAGAAATAAATAAATTAGTAATTCTACTTACTTCAGATTTTAAAATAGATATAGTTCTATCATCTAAAGAATAATATTCTTTTTCAAAAAAATTTAAACTAGAAAGTAAGTTATATATTTGTTCATTAGAAAATGCATTTTTTATAAATAATTCTTTTAATAATTTTACTTTTTCTAAGTAATAATCTTTGAAAAATATTAAATTATGTAATTCTTCAAAAGTAACGTAACCATTATTATAAAGCCTACATAGCTTTATACTCTCAGCTAAAATTTGGGAAACTTTATCTAGCCAAAAATCCTCACTATTATTAGGCGAAAATAATAATAAAATAGTTTTCAATCTATCTGCTAAAACAGATGCATTTAAATGAGGTTTATCTAATGGATTATATTTTATATTGCCACTTAAATCTATAATAATTAAATCATTTTCTCTTTTGTATTTTAAACATAGTTCATTTACTTTAGAATAATAGTTTCCTTTTACATCTAAAATAAGCATTCCTATTTTTTCTTCTGTTACATTACTTTTATATTCAATTAATTGTTCAGTAAATGGATACATAGCAGAGGATGTTTTACCAGTACCAATAGTTCCAGTTACTAAAATATTTTGGTATAAACTTTTTTCTGGAATTTTTATAAGAATTTTGGAAGAATTAAAACCAATATTTAGATTTAATTCATTATTACTATTTTTTTGTATATTTATTTTTGAATTTACTTTTTTAGAAAATATTTTTGAAAAAATACAGTTAAAAATAATAAAATTAGAAAACAAATAATCAAAAATAAATAGAAATTTTATTATATTCCAAATAAAAGGTTGTTCCTCACAAATATTAAAAGGGTGAATTGCAAATGTAAATATTATTGTATCAGAATAAAAGATAGGTTTGAAAATGATTAATGCTATTGAAATTGATACAATTGTGAAAATTAAAGAAAATACTAAAGGTTTAACCTTTTGCAAAATTAGAAATCCCTTTATTTAAATAGAAATATCATTTTTTTTAATATTTAATTTGGAACCCTGTAAATTGTGAAAAATATAAATTTCAAAAAAAGTATATATTGAATAAAAAGTAATAAAAAAATTAATAATAAAGATAATTAAGAAAGTATTTAAAAGTATATTAATAAACACCACGCTCCTTTAAAACTTAATAATTTAATGTGCTCTAAAAATTATAATATAAATAAGACTTTGAAGTTTCAGTGAATAGATGAATGCTAGCCATACTAATACTTTCATTAAAAATGAATATATCATTCCTACTAAATTAATAGAGCAAAGTTAAATTGTACTTTTGCAGGAAACATAATACAACATATTTATAGAAATGTCTATACTTTTTTAGAAATTTATGTTAAAATGACAAAGGTTCTAAAAATATGACAAAAAGTGATAATAAGAAGTTGGAAGTCAGAAGAAAAAAGGCAAAAATTGATAGATGTATACTTAAAATCAAAATTGCATGGAATAAATCAAAAGAAGGTAATTATAAATAAGTGAGAAAAAATATTATATTTATTCTTCGAAGAAATTGCTCAAATTCTGACTTCCGACTTCCGATATCCAAAATAAAAAAGGAGGAAATTAAAAATGAAATTTGAGAGAACAACAACAATAGGTGAAATATTAGAAGTAGCACCTGAAAAAGCAGACATATTATTAGAAATAGGAATGCACTGTTTAGGATGTCCAGCTTCACAAGCAGAAACAATAGAAGAGGCATGTGATGTGCATGGAGTAGATGTAGAAGAATTATTAGAGAAACTAAATAATAATTAATAGAAAGCAATAATTACTTTATGCTATTTAAAATTATAATTGTAGGGGCTTAATCGGTTAGGAGCATTTACCGAATTACGCCCTTTCTTATTAGATAGAAAAAATTAATTTAAAATGTAGGGAAAATTATTAACTGCCCGCATGGCGAAGCTACTTTTTTTTATTAGATAAAAATTGGGGTTGCGAATATGTTCTTCTATATGATATCATAAATATAAATAATAATGTGGAGGAATAATATATGGGGAAATTTTCGAAAAAGATGAAGAAGAAGTATGATGAAACAAATAAAAAGTCAATTATGGTTTATTTATTATTAAGAATATTAGTTATTATTAGTATGATATTTCAAATAGCACTAGGAAATATTAGCAATGCTTTAATGTGTGTGTTAGCATTATTTCTTTTTACAATACCAACAATAATATCAGAAAAATTTAAAATAGGAATACCAAGTTTATTAGAAACAATAATATATTTATTTATTTTTTCAAGCGCAATATTAGGAGAAATAAATAATTTCTATGGGATTATACCTTTTTGGGATACAATGTTACATACATTAAATGGTTTTATATGTGCAGGAATAGGTTTTTCTTTAGTAGATTTATTAAATCAAAGTGGACAGAAAATTAATTTATCGCCATTATATGTTGCAATAGTAGCATTTTGCTTTTCAATGACAATAGGAGTATTATGGGAATTTTATGAATTTGGGGCAGATAATATATTAAAATTAGATATGCAAAAAGATAGAATAATACAAAGAATATCATCTGTTGAACTAAATGAAAGTGGAGAAAATGTACCTGTAAAAATAAATAATATAGAAAAAACTGAAATTTATTCAAAGGATGGAACAATTACAATAATAGAAAATGGATATTTAGACATTGGAATTATAGATACAATGAAAGATTTATTTGTAAACTTTATAGGAGCTATAGCATACAGTTTTATAGGATATGCATACATTAAAAATAGAGAAAAATATAAATTTGCTAAAAACTTTATTCCAATAAAAGAATAAATAATAAAAAATGGATTATAATAAAGAACATAAATTAGCAAAAAAATAGTAAAAAAATGAAGTTATAGTATAAAAAACAGAAAAAATAGTTACTGTTCAGCTTAGATAAAAAATAAAAATAGTTATCCACAGAATATTA
>CANPTO010000009.1 GCA_947577025.1 uncultured Clostridiaceae bacterium
TTATGCGTAGTGAAACGAAGAAGGTGAGTTTCCTTAGAAGATAATTATGGCGGAAATAAGAATTTGTAGCATTTTTAATGCGTACAAATTCTTATTTCCGGTTTTTTACAGTTCCTTCTTATATTAAAAAATAACTTACAAACTAGTTAAATTTTCATAAGTCTATAATTCGAGAAACGTATAATCCCCCTTCTAATGTAAAAACACTATACAGGGAGGTAAGAAGTTCTAGCCAAATGTATCTGATTAGGGAAAGAATGTATTTCTCTACTAAATACATTGTATGTATAAGCGGTAGGATTATCGTAGAATGTAAAAGTAATTTCATCCCCAGGCGATAGAAGATAAATAATCCAGTCATGTGAACCTCTAATACATTTTCCATCAGCATAATATATACTGTTAAACTTTCCTATGTTGGGGTCCCCAACATTAAGACAAAATAGCATGATTTTTTCCTCATTCGTATGCAAATTTTGCTTATGTATATTGTTGTAAAGATCAAGAGTATAGAAACCAGAATCCCTATACATTTTGTACTCATAAATAAGATGAGTTGTGCCAGCTGGCTTTACCAAAGGATTTATCACCAACTTTTCATCATATGGATCCATTACAATTTGATTAGTATCTTTTGGAAAATCAATTCCATGAACTATTTGTGGTTCCTGCCCAAGTTCTTTGAAAACAAGTTGCATAATCCGTATTGCCATATTTAACCTCCTTAAAATATTTAAGATAAAGTGTACAATTACTTAGTTAACAAATAGATTTTAACACGTTTCACATAATTTGTAAAGACTATAAACACATTTTTTATGTTTACAGTACATTTATAGTTACAGTTCAGTAGAAAAATTTTTATAGCTTTAAAATGACTTTTTAAGCATTTTTTATTGAATAGGAAACCCTATGAAACTTTTTAGTTACGCAACACAAAGTGAAAATAAAATTTAGCATATTTTATTTTCAAAAGAAAAATCGATTTCAAATGTAGGGGCACCGTGCCCTTTTGCTCTAAAAAAATTAGACTTTATAGACATTAAATAAGTCAATAATTTATATCCTTACTGAACTGTAACCATTTATAAAAATATAAATTAAAATAATCATATATTATTTACAAAAATATAACAATAATATTGTTTTTATACACAAAATGTTGTATTATAAGAAATGTAAAAAACAAGAATAAAATTTTCTAAGGAAACTCACCTTCTTCGTTTGACTACGCATAAGTTATCTGTAACTCACAAACGTTCCAGCTAACTTAACTTACGAGGATGACTTTCCTAAGAACATAAAAAAGTTAAAAAAGAAAGAGGGAAAAATAAATGAAAATAGGAATTGTAGGGCTTCCAAATGTAGGAAAATCAACTTTATTTAATAGTATAACAAATGCAGGGGCAGAGTGTGCAAATTACCCATTTTGTACCATAGAACCAAATGTAGGAGTAGTACCAGTTCCAGATGAAAGGCTAGATGAACTTACAAAAATGTATAACCCAGAAAAAACAACACATGCAATTATAGAATTTGTCGATATTGCAGGTTTAGTAAAAGGAGCAAGTAAAGGGGAAGGATTAGGAAATAAATTTTTATCACATATACGTGAAGTAGATGCAATAGCTCATGTTGTAAGATGTTTTGACGATTCAAACATAGTACACGTAGATGGAAGTATTAGCCCTTTAAGAGATATAGAAACAATAAACTTAGAATTAATTTTTTCAGATATAGAAATGATAGATAGAAGGTTAGAAAATGCTAAGAAAAAACTAAAAGCGGATAAAAAAGCAGCAAGCGAAATAGTAGTTCTTGAAAAAATAAAAGAAGCATTAGAACAAGGAAAATGTGCAAGAACAGTACAACTAACAGATGAAGAAAAAGAGGAAATAAAAGACCTATATTTACTAACTGCAAAACCAGTACTATATATAGCAAATGTATCAGAAGAGCAAATTGAAAGCATGCAAGAAGACGAAAAAATAAAAGAAGTAGAACAATTTGCAAAAACAGAAGGAGCAAAAGTCATTCCACTATGTGTAAAAATAGAAGAAGAACTATCTACACTAGAAGGAGAAGACAAAAAAGAGATGCTAGAAGCACTAGGACTATCAGAATCAGGATTAGATAAAGTAGTAAAAACAAGTTACGACTTATTAGGACTAATGAGCTTTTTAACAGCAGGTGAGCCAGAAGTAAGAGCTTGGACAATAAAAAAAGGAACAAAAGCGCCAATAGCTGCTGGAAAAATTCACTCAGACATAGAAAGAGGATTTATAAGAGCAGAAATAGTATCATATAATGACCTAATAAAAGAAGGTTCAATGGTAGCATGTAAAGAAAAAGGCTTAGTGCGTTCAGAAGGAAAAGAATATATAATGCAAGATGGAGATGTAGTATTATTTAGATTTAATGTATAAAATAATTGTCTAAAGTCGATTTTTTCTATTCGATAAAAAACAAGAATAAAATTTTCTAAGCTCATTACACAGTATATCATATCTGTAATTCCCTACGGTCAAACAGCTAAGAAATCTTCGCTAAGATTTCTTAGTCGTAGCATTTTAATGCGTACGAATAAGTTATGCTTTAGTAAAATCTAATTCTTCCATAACTATCTTCTAAGGAAACTCACCGCTATCGCAGATGACTTTCCTAAGAATATAAAAAAACAAAAATGAGGAAACCAATTTGGTTTCCTCATTTTTGCTATTAAAAATCTCTAACCATCAAATGGCAATTTTGGGGAGTATCCAGAGCAACTAACTCCTGCCAATTGTAAAAGTTAAATCGTTCATCTTGCACTAATATGAACATATCAGCATTAGGGCTACCATATCCAATGATTTTATCATTTGCATCTAGAACAACTTTAATTTTCTTTCCTACTAATTCATCAGTATTATGTACTCCAAGCCACTGAATTAAGGCAGTAACATGAAATCCGCTAACATCTGTGTGCCGCGAGATCCTAAAAGAAATAGGAATATTATCATAGTCCGTTACAATCCGCACCACAGTGGAATTCCCGAAATGAGCCTCATAAGAACATTTGGCTTCTTTTATAATAGTGTTTTCTTTAAATGAAATAGCCATAAAAAACCTCCTTAATTAAAGATGATATATAGTAACATAAGTTGCAAACATAATACCATATTTCTCTAAGAAAGTCAATACATGTGTCGAAAACTTTTCTAAAAACGACAAAACTTCTTATTATTTGCTATTGGAAAAAATTACCAATTGGTATATAATGAAAAAAAACATATGATGAAAGGAAGGAAAACAATGAATACGAAATATATTGAAAAAGACAAGCTTTTAAGGTTAGAGCTGTTAGAAGAAATTGATCATCATGAGGTAGAAAAAATAAGGAGAAAAGCAGACGATGAAATTGCTAGATTTTTACCTAGAAAAGTTATATTTGATTTTAACAATGTTTCCTTTATGGATAGTGCAGGAATAGGAATGGTACTAGGAAGATACAAGATGATAAATATGCTAGGAGGAACTTTGGAAATGGAAAATGTAAGTACGCCTCTAAGAAAAATATTTGAAATGAGTGGAATTACAAAAATATGTCCAATAAGAAATTAAAATAAAAAACCGGAAATAAGAATTTGTACGCATTAAAAATGCTACAAATTCTAAATTCCGCCATAATTATCTTCTAAGGAAACTCACCACTATCGTGGATGACTTTCCTAAGAATATAAAAAAGTTAGATAAAAACACTAATATTTTCTAACTTACAACTAAAAAAAGAAAGGATACAGATATGAAAAGTATTTATGAAAATGAAATGAAATTAGAATTTATAAGTAAATCAAACAATGAAGCATTTGCAAGAATTAGTGTAGCAGCATTTGCCTCACAATTAGATCCAACAATAGAAGAACTATCAGACATAAAAACAGCAGTATCAGAAGCAGTTACAAATGCAATTGTACATGGCTATGAAGAAAAAGAAGGAATAGTAAAATTAGTATGTAAGCTAATAGGTAACTTAGTAATTATAGAAATTTCAGATACAGGTAAGGGAATAGAAAATATAGAAATAGCAAAAACACCACTCTACACTTCAAAGCCAAATTTAGAAAGATCAGGAATGGGTTTTACAATAATGGAAAACTTTATGGATGAAATGAAAGTAGAATCAATAGTAGGGATAGGAACAAAAGTAACAATGAAAAAAATGATAAAAAAAGATGAAATAGAAGAAAATGCAATATCAGAAGTATTAAATCAAAACAGTAACATTAATTAAAACAAATGAAAAAATACAGAGGTTAGAAATTAGAGGTAAAAGTTGAAATATAAAGCAAATACTTAGAAGCAAATAAATCCAACATCCAACCTCCAACTTCTAATAAGAGGAGATACTTATGTTATACGAAAATAATACAAAAGACATATTAGAAGCCCAAAAAGGAAATAAAGAAGTTATGGCAAAACTGATAGAAGAAAATAATGGGTTAATATGGAGTATAGTAAAAAGGTTTAAAGAAAGACGGCTATGAAATGGAAGATTTATATCAAATAGGAACAATAGGTTTTATAAAATCGATAAAAAGATTTGACACAAGTTTTGATGTAAAATTATCAACATATGCAGTTCCATACATATTAGGAGAAATAAAAAGATTTATAAGAGATGATGGCACAGTAAAAGTAAGTAGAGGAATAAAAGAATTAGCAATAAAAGTAAGAGAAATACAATCAAAACATTTAAGAGAAAAAGGAGAAGAAATAACAATACTAGAAATAGCAAAACAATTAAAAATATCAAAAGAAGAAGTAGCAGTAGCATTAGATTCATTAAACCCAGTAATGTCAATTTATGATGACACATATTCAAACGACGAGGGAAATATTAGCATTATAGACAAAATAAAAAATAATGTAGATGAAGCAGAACAAATTGCAAATAGAATAAGTATACAAGGAATGATAAACTCATTAAACGAAAGAGATAAACAAATAATTTTGCTTAGATATTACAAAAACAATACACAAAGCCAAGTAGCAAAAATTCTAGGAATAAGTCAAGTACAGGTCTCTAGAATAGAAAAGAAAATATTAGAAAATATGAAACTGAAAATAGCCAATAGTTAAACAAAAAATATATAACACAAAAAAGTAAGGAGAAATCTATGAAAAAAATTCTATTATATATACTAATTTTTGTTTTAATATGTTTCAGTATACCAATACTATTTACAAATAACAAAGTGCAAAATGTAGCAAAACAAGAAAACCCTATAAATGAAATTATACAAAGCAATTACGATTATAAAAATTACCAAATAATAAAATTATTACATGTAGAAACAAATCAAATAGAGGAAATAAAACTAGATGAATATTTATATGGAGTAGTATCAAGCGAAATGCCAGCAAACTTTGAAAAAGAAGCATTAAAAGCACAAGCAGTTGTAGCAAGAACATATACAATATATAAAATAAAAAATAATAGTGAAAAACATAACGGAGCACATATATGTGATAATTCAGCATGTTGTCAAGCATGGATAAGTAAAGAAAAAAGACTAGAAAGATGGGAAGAAACAGTAAGAAATAGCAACTGGGATAAAATAGTACAAGCAGTAAATGAAACACAAGGAAAAATAATTACATATCAAAATGAACCAATAAATGCATTTTTTCACTCAAATAGTGGAGGAATGACAGAAACAACAGCAAATGTTTGGGGCGGAACAGGCTACCCATATTTACAAACAGTAGAAACATCAGGAGAAGATGCATACACACAGTATCATTCAGAAGTTGTACTAACAAAACAAACATTTATAGATAAAATAAAAGAAAAGCATAGTAACTTCCAAATAGACTTTAGCAAAGAAGATTGTATAAGAGTTTTAGAATATACTGAAGGAAATAGAATAAAAAAAATACAAATAGGAAACCTAGAATTAAGTGGTGTAGAAATAAGAACATTGTTAGGCTTAAAATCAGCAAACTTCAAAATAAGCATAGAAAATGAAAATGTAAAATTAGAAGTAATAGGATATGGACATGGAGTAGGAATGAGTCAAACAGGAGCAGATAGCATGGCAAAAAAAGGAAGCACATATGAAGAAATAATAAAACACTTTTATACAGGAGTTGAAATTACAAACATGTAAAACAAAAGTATAATTACCAAAAAAATGGAAATACTCTAACTAAATAAAAAAGGTAATGTTTAAATACATACCAAAAACAAGGAGGAGTTATAAATGAAAAGAAACAGAAGAAATAGAAATTTTAATGAGGAAATAGAAACTAAAAAACTAGTATATATCTCAGTAGCAGTAGTAATAATAGCAATCTTAGCGTTTGCCCTTACTTATGTTGCATATAGTAATATACTTTCAAAAAAATCAAAAACAACAGGAGAAATAAAAAGCAAAATTGCAGAGCTATCATCAGTAAATAATGAAACAACAACTGAGCAAGCAAGTAGCCAAATAGGAAAAAGCGTAAATGAAGTTACTAAAGAAGAAAGCTCAAAAATAGCAATAAATACAAGTAATATAGAAAAAAGTGAACAAGCAGAAAATAAAATACAAACAAAGCAAAATGAGCAAATAAAAGAAAATGTAGAAAAGAAAGAACAAACAGCCAACGTAGAAACTAAAAAGCAAGAAGAAAAAGCACCAGAGCCAACCTTTATAAAACCAATAGAAGGAGAAATAATAAAAGAATTTGCAAATGAAAACCTAATATATTCAGAAACACTAAAAGAATGGGTAACACATAATGGAATAGACATAAAAGCACAAAAGGCAAGTATAGTAAAAGCTACAGAACAAGGAACAGTAAGTGCAATAAAAAATGACCCAAGATATGGAATTACAGTAGTAATAGAACACACAAATGGATATGTAAGTATATATTCAAACCTTTTAACAGCAGAATTTGTAAAAGAAGGAGAAAAAATAAAACAAGGTCAAACAATAGGAACTGTAGGAAACACAGCAGTATTTGAAATAGCAGATGAAAGTCATTTACACTTTGAAATGCTAAAAGATAATAAATATATAAATCCAAGTGAATATATAAAATAGAAAAAAAGGAATGTAAAAAAAAGGAAAGATTTGGGACGCGTCCAAAACTTTCCTTTTATTTTAGGGAAAGATTTGGACGCGTCCCAAATCTTTCTTTTTTTTACATTCCTTTTTTTAAATAAATAATTTTAAAAAGAATATTACATTTGTATTACGAAAATATTATTTTTACATTACACTTGAATTATATTGTTGTTTTTAGTAGCTTATTGTAGTAAAATAAAATAAGTAACAGTATTTTGTAAAAAAATAAGGAGGATATAGATATGGCAACAAATCCAATGCAAAGAAAAGCCAATAATTATTTATTAATAGGAGTTTTAGTAACATTGCTAATAACAGGAAGTATAATAGCAGTATTATTGATGCAATTAAGTAACTTCAAAAAGCAACAAAAAGAAGAGGCAAAAAAAATAGGAGAGGTTTATGTATTAAACAAAGATGTCAAATCAGGTCAAAAATTAACAGAAGACATGTTTGAAGTAAAAAAAGTAAATTTAACAGCAATACCAAGCAATGCAACAAAGATGCAATCTGTTATTTCAAAATGGTTTATAGCAACAGATGAAGGAGATAGAATATATACAGACACAAGTGAAGAAGTAGAAAATAGCTCATCACAACAACTAACACAATTATATATAAATAAGCCAGACTCAATAATTGAAGTATATCCAAGTGAAAATAAAAATAACGAGTTCTACTATAAAGATAGTGAAGATAAAGAAATAGCAGTAAAAAGTTCAGCGGTTAGCAATGACAGTGATGGTTATTACATTATAAGTGAGGGAAACAACCAAGATGATATAACAAGAATATATCAAACTGCATCAGAAAACTACTATGTATATACATATAATAGCGATACAAAAAAAAGAGAAAGAAAAAACATAAGAATAGACAATGTACCACTAACAGCAAAAGTAGAAATGAAAAAAAATACAGTAATAACACCAGCACTTGTAGCACAAACACAAATGTCAAATGACTTAAGAAAACAAGAATACAATATGATTATACTTCAAACAGCAATACAAACAGGAGACTATATAGATATCCGTTTGAAATTACCAGATGGAACAGACTATATAGTAATATCAAAAAAAGAAGTAGAGATACCAAACATAAGTGGAACAGACTCAGCAACTACTATAAAACTAAATGTAACAGAAGATGAAATATTACTAATGAGCAATGCAATAGTAGAAGCATATTGGGCAACAGGGGCAACATTATATGCTACAACATATATAGAACCAGGAATGCAACAAGAAGCAACACCAACATATCTACCAAATCCTAAAGTAGCAGCACTTATAAGTTCAGACCCTAATATTGTACAAGTAGCTAAAATAAAATTAATAGAAAGATACAATAGCACAATAAACAGCATAAGACCAAATATAACAGATGTATTAAATACATACTCAGTAGAAGGAAAAACTAATGTTGAAAGTAAAATGCAAGAAGAAGCAAATAAAGCAAGAACAGAAAGACAATCTTACTTAGAGGCATTAGGAGGAAATTAAAATAACGGAGGAAATTAATGAGAAAAATAGGATTTATTGGAGCATATGACAAAACCGATTTTATATTATACATAGCAAAAATCCTAGTAGAAATGGGACAAAAAGTTTTAATAGTAGATGGGACAATTACACGGAAAAGCAAGGTATATTGTTCCAACTATGGTCCCATCAAAAGCATATATAACAGAATTTGAAGGTATAGATGTAGCAGTAGGTTTAAATAGTTTTGATGATATAAAAGCATATCTTGGAATACCAAAAATAAATGAGCTAGCATATGATATAGCTTTAATAGATACAGATATGGCAGAAGTAGTAGAAAGCTTCGAAATAGAAAAATGTGAAAAAATATATTTTGCAACATCATTTGATATGTATTCTATAAGAAGAGGAATAGAATCTATAAGTGGAATAAGAGAAAAAGTAAAGGCAACAAAAGTATTATTTTCAAAAGAAGCAAGTAAGGCAGAAAACGATTATTTAGATTACTTATCATCAGAAAGCAATATAGAATGGAACCAAGAAATAATATATTTCCCATTTGAACTTGGAGACCAAACAGTAATATATAAAAATCAAAGAGTATCAAAAATAAAATTAAAAGGGTTAACAACCCAATATAAAGAAGGTTTATTATACATAACAAACCAAATAATGGGCGAAGAAAACTTTCAAACACTAAAAAAAGTATTTAAAAAAATAGAAAAAGGAGTATAAAATGGCTATAGTTGCATTTTGGAGCGATGAAAAAAAAGAAACTGGTCAAACACTATCAATGGTAGCATTAACAACATATATGGCAATAGAACATAACTATAAAATCTTAAACTTGAGCACTAACTTTAAAGATGAAACACTAGAAAATTGTTATTGGCCAATAGAAAAAGAAAACTTACTAATAAAGCAAATAGCGCAAGATAAAGGCGAAGTTGTAGGAATAGAATCAGGAATAGAAGGATTAGTTAAAATAATAAAAAGTAACAAAACAACATCTAACATAATATCAAACTACAGCAAAGCAGTTTTCAATAATAGGTTAGACGTGCTATGTGCTCCTAAAACAAAAGTATATAGTGAATATTTAGAATATGCAAAAATGTATCCAGAAATATTAAATATAGCAAGCAGAAGTTATGACCTAATATTTGTAGATATATCAAAAAATATGGATGAACAAGAATCAAATAGAATACTAGAATTAGCAGATGTAATAATAATAAACATAACACAAAGACTACAAATAATAGACAAATACAATGTATTAAGAGAGGAAAATCCATTTTTTAAAAATAACAATGTATTATTAAACATAGGAAGATATGACAAATTTTCAAAATACAATATTAAAAACATTTCAAGGTATTTAAGGTTAAAAAAAGATGCACTAGCAGTTCCATATAACACACTATTTTTTGAAAGTTGTTCAGAAGGAAAAGTAGCAGAATTTTTTCTAAGACTAAGAAATGCAGATGATGGAGACAGAAACCAAACCTTTATACAAGAAGTATCAAGAATGGCAAAAGAAGTAATATACAAATTGCAAGAATTACAAATAAGAATGTAAATAAAAGCTATATCTTACCTAAAACAATATTTAGGTAAGAATATGCAAAAATAATATAAAAAGAAGCACAAACAAAAAAAGAAAGGAGCCTTAAAATATGTTCAACATCATAATGATAATAGCTGTATTAATAGGTGCAGGGGCTTTAATAGTATATAAACTAAAGAAAAAGCAAGATGAAAAAGTAGAAGAACAAGTACAAGTAGATGACAAAACATATACATTAGAAAAAATGACTGCATTTGTAAAAAAGAGGCTAGATGAAATCACAAAAATAAACCTTTATGACATAGGCTTATCAGAAGAAGAACTAAAAAGAAGAAAAAGCAAAAAATATGAATTGAAAAAGGCTCTAAAAGGTTGTACATATGGAGATATAAATGATAAAAAATATGTCAAAGAATTAATATATGACTTACTTTCAAAAGAATATGGCGTAACAGAAATAAATGTATCAAAAGCCATATCATTTGACATACCATCACTATTAACTGCGCAAGATAAATTTGACATTGTATTATATATGTACAAGCAAGAATTTGGATATGAAGCCTTAACGGAAATAATAAAAAAATATGACTTAGCAAAACTAAAATATGTTGCAGGAGAAGCAAAACCATCATATGTAATAACAGACGAAGAAATAAGTGACATATTTGAAAAAGAAAACTTCATACTATCATTTCAAGACAAACTAAATGTAGTAGTACAAAGGATATATCAACAATATAAAGGTTACAGCACAATAGATGAAATAAGAGACATGAATATAGATGGTATATCAGGTGGTGTATCAGGTTTGCCAGAAAGCTTTTTAAGCCAAGTAGCACAAGCAGACAGTGACTACTTAGGACAAGTATTAGAACACAAAGTACCACGAGCATGTGACAGTATATGGATAATGTTCCAAGGTAAATCAATACGTTTAGCATTCCTTTCATTTGGGACAGAAGCAGAACTAAAAAGAGTATGTCAAAACATATATAAATACAATAACCCAGGTCAATTATCAGACACAAATGGATTTAAAATAAACGAAATGAAAGATGGTTCACGTGTCGTTGTTGTAAGACCAAGTATGTCAGAAACATGGGCATTTTTCGTAAGAAAATTTGACGTAAAACGTTCAACTTTAGAGCAATGGTTTAAAAATGAACCAGGAGCAGACGAATCAATAGAACTACTAAAATACCTAGTAAAAGGAGCAAGAATAACATCAATTACTGGTGAGCAAGGTTGCCGGAAAAACAACATTGCTTATGGGAATGATAGAAAATATATACGAAACAATGAACCTTCGTATTACAGAAACAGCATTCGAGTTACACTTAAGAAGAATATATCCAACAAGAAACATACTATCAATGCGTGAAACAGAAACAATATCAGGACAAGACTGCTTGGACGTTCAAAAGAAAACTGACGGTTCAGTAAATATAATTCGGAGAGGTTGCAACAGACCCCGTAGCATCTTGGATGATACAATCAGCCCAAGTTGCATCAAAATTCACACTATTTACTCACCACGCAAAAACATTTCCAGACTTAGTAACAGCCCTACGTAACTCAATGTTAAGAGCAGGAGTATTCAAAGACGAAAGAACAGCAGAAGAGCAAGTAGTATCAGTATTAAACTTTGACATCCACTTAGCAAAAAACTTTAGAGGAAAAAGGTATGTAGAAAGAGTAACAGAATGTATACCAGTAGAAGACAAAAATGAATACACATTTGACCATAGAAACGAAAAAACATTAGAAGGAAAACTAGATAAATTTATGGACAATGCAACACACTACTTTACAAAATCAACAAATAGAGAATTATTCAAACACGTAAACATATTAGAATACCATGATGGAGAATACATAATAACAAACAAAATATCAGACACAAACATAAAAGAAATGATAAACAATATGGACGAAACAGATGCAGAAGAATTTGCAAAATTCGTACAAAAACATTGGAACACAAAAATAAAACAATTTGAAGAAGAAAAAGAACAAACAGAAGCAAAAAAACGCGGAAGAAAATCAAAAACAGAAGTCGGAAATTAGAAATTAAAAAATAGGAAATATAATTTAGATTATAAAAAGATAAAAGATAGTATATGGAAGTTAGAAATTGGTATAATATAAATTCATTAAAGGAATTACCAAAATGAGACATCTGACTTCCGACTTCTGACATCTTAACAGGAGGTGAAAAAGTAAAATGGATACTCAAATGATGAAATATTTACTAATACGGAGTAGGAGGTCTACTTGCAGTAATAGTTTTAACATATATAATTTTACAAAAGAATAACAAAGAAAGAAAATACATAACAAGCTTACAACAAGGAACAAAAAAATCAAAATTTTCATCAGAAATAATATATCAAAAACTATATCTATTTTATTTAAAAACCCCTTTCATAAAAAGGTATATACTAAAGCTAAGAAGAAGACTAGAAATAATAAATATAGATGATGAATACCTAACAAGGTTACAATCATCAAAAATATTATCAAAAGCATTTTTAATAGTAATACCAATAACAATAGCAATAATAGTGCTAACCAAAAATAACATGTTATTAATGAGCATATTACTAATATTTGAAGTATTTATGCTAGACACCTTTATAGATGGAATGGTAGACAAAATAGATAACAACCTATTAAAACAACAAATACAATTTTTTACCGAAATAAGACATGCTTACCACGAATTTAACATGGTAGAAGAAGCAATATATCAAACAGCACAAGATGATGACAACCCAGAAATGTCAAGGCAAGCAGAAAAAATATATGAAGTACTAATATCAGATGACCCAGAATCAGAACTAGAAAAATACTATGATGTTGCACCAAACAGTTACTTAAAAGAGTTTGCAGGGGTATCATACCTAACAAAAGAATTTGGTGATAGAAAAGTAGATGGAGCATCACTATACTTAAAAAACTTAAACAACATAACACAAGAAATGCAACTAGAAATATTAAAAAGAGATAAACTAGACTATGTATTTCAAAGTTTATCAGTAATAGCAATAGTACCAATGCTATGCTTAGAGCCAATAAAAAATTGGGCAATATCACAATTTAGTTTCGTAGAAGGCTTTTACAATGGAAAAAATGGAATGTTAGTACAAATACTAATATTACTAACAACATTTATATGTTATATATTAACAAGAAAACTAAAAGATAATGGTTCAACAGCCATGGACACAAAAAACACCGAAAACCCATGGCAAGAAAAACTATATAGAATAAAACTAATAAAAAAATTAGTAGACCTATTTGTACCAAAAGATGGAACCGCAGAAAGCAGAAAAGTAAAAACACTAATGAAAAAAGCGGCAAGTAAAGACAAAATAGAATGGATATATATAAACAGAATAGTACTGTGTATAGCAACATTTATAGTATCAGTATTCCTATTTGCACAATTACATAGAATAACAATAAATAATGTATATACAGACCCAACCACAACCTATGACATAATAGGAGAAATGTCCGCAAAAGACAGAAGAAAAGCAATGGAAGTTACAAAATCAGATAACCAATATATAGAACACTTTAAACATAAAACAGACTTAAAAGAAAAAGACATAATAAAAGAAATGGAAAAAGGAAAAATAAACAAAGACTATGTAGATAGCACATCAGGAGACAGAGAAATAGCAGCAGAAAGAATAATGAAAAAAATAGCAACAATAAACAGTGAACAAATGAGCTGGGTAGAAGTATTAGGAGCAATGGCACTAGCAATGGTAGCATATAATGCACCAATACTAATGTTAATGTTCCAAGCAAAAATGAGAGTATTAGAAATGGAAGACGAAGTAATGCAATTCCAAACAATAATACTAATGCTTATGAGAATAGAGAGGGTAAACGTAGAAATAATACTAGAATGGCTAGAAAGATATGCAAACATATTTAAAGACCCACTAAGTAAATGTATAAACAACTATGAAGCAGGTCCATGGGAAGCCTTAGAAGCAATGAAAGAAGATGTAACATATCAAGACTTTATCAGAATAATAGAAAGTCTTCAAGCAGCAGTAGAAAAAATACCAATAAAAGATGCATTTGATGAGCTAGACACAGAAAGAGACTATTACCAAGCAAAAAGAAGAGAATCAAATGAAAGACTAATATCAAAAAAAGGAATGATAGGAAAAGGAATAGGATTTACACCAATGGTATTACTATTTGTAGGATACCTAATTATACCATTAGTATTTATAGGATTAACAAGTATGACAACCTCATTTAAAGGAATGACGAAATAGAGGGTGGAAGTCGGAAGTGAGAATATGAGTAATTCCTTCGAAGAACTTACTCAAATACCGACCTCCAACCTCTGACCTCTGACAGCCGAAAGGAGAAAAATATGGAAAATGCATCAAAAGCCCTAATAATGGCAGGAAGTATTTTAATTGCAATAATAGTAATTTCAGTACTAGTAATGGCATATGGAAACCTAACAGAAACGATGAACGCAAAAGATGATGAAGACGCTGTAGAGCAAGTAATGGAATTTAATAAACAATATGACGTATACTATCGTGACAACCTATATGGAAGTGACATACTATCAATAACAAATAAAGTAGCAGATTACAACGAAAGGCAATCAAAAGAACAAGGCTATGAAAAATTAGATATAGAAGTAAAATTTAAAACAGAAATAGACGGACCAGATAGAGAAAAAATAATAGACAAAACTATTACATATAAATCAGGAATGTTAAAAGAAAAAGTTCAAGATCTAGAAGGTACAATTAACTCATATAAATCTATAAGAAAAGGTAAACAAGAAGAAAAATTAGGAAAAACAATAGCAGCATTGTCAGGACTAAGAACAAATGAGCTAGAAAAACTATTTGACGAAAAAGATATGCAAGACGAGAGTAGAAAAGGTGAGATAAAAAGTGATATAAAAAAATATTTAAGCTATAATGCAGCACTAACAACACTAAAAAGTAGGAAATTTAAAGCTACAAAATTTGAATATGATGAAAAGACCAAAAGAATAAAAACAATGAAATTTAGTGAAATTTGAAATTAGAGGTTGAAAGTTAGAAGTTGGAATATAAGGTAAATTCTTCGAAGGAATTCCCTAAGCTTCCAACCTCCAACCTCAAACTTCCAACATCCATTAAAGGAGGGAGAAAAATGGAAAACGCCTCAAAAGCCCTAATAATGGCTGCAAGTATACTTCTAGGTCTAATGATAGTATCAGTTGGCACAGTACTATTTAACTCCTTCGGAGGTTTTAGTAAAAACATAACAGAAGAAATAGCCAAAAAGCAAATAGCAGAATTTAACGCACAATTTCAAAAATATGAAGGAAAAAAAATTACAACACATGACATAGTAACACTTGCAAACCTAGCACAAAAAAACAACAAAGAATATGAATTAGAAGAAAAGCAAAAAAGCAACAAAGAAGAAGAAAATACAAATTATGTACAAATACAACTAAGTGGAGAAGGTTCAGATCCAAAAAACAAAAATTTAGAAGGATGGGATGAAAATAAATTAACTCGTTTTATAGAGAATAATAACATGATAAAAAAAGACGATAATACACTAGAAGTAAAATACTATTATATATCCCAAATAGTAGTTAGCCCATTAACAGGAAGAGTAACATATGTAGAAATAAAGCCAATTTAGCAAAAAAATACAAAAAAGTAATAATTTACATTTGCAAAAAGTAAATAATAATGTTATAATAAAGAGGAACATGTAAAATGAAAAAGTTTTTTACAATAATGGTTATTATAGTCCTAATAATAGTAGCAGTAGTAGCCTATAAATATAGTACATATAAAACAAACATACTAAGAGTGCAAAAGCTAAACAAAGAATATGAAACATACACCGAAGGCGAAATATTAGGAACATCACTAATAACAGTAATAAACAAAGCAATAGATAGCAACGAAAAAAATGAAATAAAAAAAGATGATAAAAACATGTACATAGAAAATGACACCACATCAATAAAAATAGAAATAAAATTTTTAGAAGCCGAAAACACATTTGAAATGGAAAGAATACAAAAACTAGGCTCAGAAGAATTCATAAAAAACTATGCAGTAATGAACTTCAAATGTACAAAAAAAGAATATCATCAAAAAACAAATAGCATAAAATATATGTTATTTGAACAAGTATAGTTATTAATTTTTAATTGAGAAGTTAGAAGTTAGAAGTTAGAAGTTAGAATATAGGGTAAATACTTCGAAGAAATCACCCAAAATTCCAACCTCCAACCACCAACTTCCAACCTCTAATATATAAAACAAAGGAGGAATTTATTATGGAGAACGCATCAAAAGCATTAATTATAGCAGGTGCAATTTTATTATCAATATTAATTATAGGGTTAGGAATGATGGTATTTAACAATGCCAAAAACGCATTAACATCAGCAAACTTAGACGCAGAACAAATAGACGCATTTAACTCAAAATTAGAAACATATATAGGAGATGACAAAAGAGGAACAGATGTAAGAACTTTATGTGATACTGTAAAATCTAGTAATGCATCAGCAGAAGAGGAAAATTTTGTAAAATTAATTTATACTGATGGGAGTAACAAAGAATTTACAAGTCAAAGTGATATATTGAACTTAAGAAATGAGATAAAGAATGGAAAGCGTTATGATGTAAAAGCAAACTATAATAAAGATACTAAGCTAATAGATAAAATAACTATAAGTGATCCAATTACAACTAGTAAGCCTGAGACTCCAGAAGGATAAAAAGTTATGGAAAATGCTACACACGCCTTAATGATGGCATTTGCAGTATTAATATTTGTAACAGCATTAACAATATCAATGGTTTCATTAAATAGTGTAAAGAGGGTATCAGATGCCATACTTTACACTAAAGATGAAACCAACTATTATACATATACAGATGTTAAAGGCAAAGCCGCAGAAAATAGAATAGTAGGACTAGAAACAATAATACCAACCCTATACAAATATTATAAAGAAAACTATACAGTAGTATTTAGGCAAGCAAATTATAATAAAGAAACAGGAGACTTTGTTTCAGGAACAATGGAATATCTACCAGTATATAAAGTGCCTTCAACGAGAAACTGGGAAAGTTCATATAAAGATTTAATGAAAAAGAAATACGGAAATAAAAATGGTATTGAATATAAAGAGAATAAAACCTTATCAGATGGAGAGATATTTTCATTTGATATAGATGAAGAAACTTTAAGGCATGAACCATGGACAGGAAGTGAAGACAAAGTACAAGAAAATATTAGATGTTTCTTAAATGGCACAATATATAATAATCCAAATAATAATTTAAAATATAAAGATTATTCTGAATCACCACTACAACTAGGAGGATTCATAGGTAAATATGGAAATAGTAAATTTGTTGAAACAATAGAAGAATATAATTATAAATCATCACAAGCTACAGATAGCACAATAGGTAGTTTAACAAAGGAAAAATTAAAAAGAATGATAGTATTTACACGTATATTAGAATAATAATAAAAAAGGAGGAAAGAGATGGGAGATAGTTTAATAACAATTGTAGCAATATTTTTAGCAGCAGTATTAATGTTTGTATTTCCATTAATGGCAATGTCAGAAAGAACAGACGATGTATCACAACTTGCAGTACAAACAGCAACAACAGACTTTGTAGACAATGTAAGGTCAACAGGAAAACTAACAATAGATGACTATGAAAAATACATGGAAACTATAGCCTCAACAGGAAATTCCTTTGATGTAGATGTAGAAGTTCAAATATTAGACGAAAATCCTGGAGTTAAAACTACACAAGCAGAAATGACAAAAATAGGGGAAAACTTATACTACAACTTATATACAAGCCAAGTATTAGAAAAATTAGAAGATGAGGGCAGAATAACCCTAAAAGAAGGAGATATGGTTTCAGCAACAGTAAGAAACACAAACAGAACAATAGCACAAATACTAAAGAACTTCTTTTACCAAATAGCAGGAAATGACACATACCAAATAGCTGCACAAAATGCAGGAATAGTTAGTGTAAATGGAAGTAGAAAATAAATAATTAGAAGTCAGAGGTCAGTAGCAGAAGTCAGAATTTATATTTTGGACTTCTAACTAAAGACATCTGATTTTTTACATATCCAACCTCCATTAAGAAAGGAAAGCAAAAATGAAACTACAACATTTAGCAATAATATTTATTATAATAATTTTGCCAATATCATTAGTAGTTGGCGAATATATACAAGCACAAATAGACACAATATATATGCAAACCCAGTATAGCAAAAAACTACAAGATGCAACATATGATGCAATGAAGGCATTTCAATTAAATACAATAAACAACAAATACTCAAGTATAAGTGATTCAAAAATAAGAGATATAGAGGCCTCAATAAACACATTTTACAACTCATTAGGAACAGCTATGGGAGCAAGTGGATATGATAAAGACACCCTAAAAGAATATATACCAGCAATAGTATATACAATGTATGATGGATATTATATATATGGAAAATATTTTAATTATAACATTGGAGAAAATGGGGCTTATCAATATGGGTTAAAACCATATATATATTACTCATGTAGGTACAAAAAAGACTCTAATAACGACTTTATAATAAATTACACATTAGATAATAGTATAACAATATATGGAAAAGTAAATGGTGAATATGTTACAAAATCAGGTTACCTAATAAATTATAATTTATTAACAAAAGAACTAGATAATTTTATATATGAAGAAGGAAGTGCAAAAGAATATTATCCAATTAAAGTAAAATATGGTGATGATATATACATAGAAAAAGAAATTTTAACAGAGCAATTAGTAACAATTAGTGACGATGGAAAAGTAAGTACACCAGTACGATACGAATATACAAATTACAAAAATCAAAAAATATATAAAGAAAATAACGAAAATAGATATTTTTACTACAAAAACAATAAAAAGGAATATGTATCAGATGAAGGAAAAGTATTAAAAGACTCAGAAGTAACAGAGCTAAGATATGCACAAACAATGACAAAAGATGGACATTTGTATGATAATAGTGCAGTAGAATACTATGTAAAAGCAAAAGAATTTAGTAAATGGATAGAAGATAGCATAGGAAATATAACACAAAATGATGCCCTAGACTCAAATGGAAAACCAATAAAAGATTTTGCAGTAAATATAGGAGACAAAAAAATATTTGAATTTAATTCAGAGAATGACCCATTAGCAGAAGGCTCAACTTTTAATGAACATAGAATGAGTGTAATAAGAAAAACAATAGAAACAAACCTATTATCAGCAATAGCAAACTACAATGCAGGCTCAAGCGGAACATATGAATTCCAAATGCCAATATTTACAGAAAGTGACTGGGCAAAACTATTAAACAACATATCAATATCAGTATACATGCAAGGAATACCAACAAAATCGAAATTCTTTAATAACTATTGTATAATAACAAACAACAAAAACGAAGAAGTAGTAACAAATGACTCGATATATATGCTAACAAAAGAAAAAGAAACAATAACAGCACATTTGCCAGGATGTAAATACCTAGTAGAAGAAGAAAACCAAAAAAAAATAATAGGAATAGTAGATAGTACAGAACAAAAAAAATTTGAAGCAGCAGGATATAACTTAGTAGACTTTGAAAGGCAAACAATAGTAGGAGACTACATACTAGAAGGAGGAGAAACACCAGAAAATAGACAAATACACTACTATCCACAACCATACCAAAAATGTTACAGCTGTATAGTAAATGCCTCTGTGGCATATGAAACAGATAATATAATAACAGGAACCCTGATGCAATACAATAAAGAAACAGATAAATATGAAAAATTAAAAACAAATATAACAACACTAAGAACCAAATACCTAACAGTACTAGCAAGAGAAAGATACAATTTATATAGAACAAATACACAATTTAGGGAATAGAAACATAAAATGTAGCATATATAGAAAATATATAAATACATAAAAAAGAAGGTAAAAGTATGGAAAATAAAAAAGTAGTGGTATTAGGAGGAGGAACAGGCCTATCAACATTATTAAGAGGTCTAAAAAACTTCCCCTTAAAGATAACAGCAGTAGTATCAGTTTCAGACGATGGAAGAAGTACAGGAAGGCTAAGAAAAGAATTTAACATTCCAGCAGTAGGGGATGTAAGAAGAGTATTAGTATCACTTGCAGAAATAGAGCCACTAGTAGAAAAAGTATTAAACTACAGGTTTAACACTAAAAGTGAATTAAATGGTCACACAGTAGGGAATTTACTATTAACAGCAATGACAAACATAACAGGAAATATGTCAGATGGAATAGAGCAGATAGGAAAGGTATTAAACTTGAAAGGAAAAGTATTGCCACTAACAGAAGATAATGTAACACTAATGGGGAAAATGGAAGATGGCAGTATGATAGAAGGAGAGCATAATATAACAGAAGCAGGAAAAAGAATAAAAGATGTATACTATAAAGAAAAGCCAGTAATATGTGAAAGTGTAATAAATGAACTAAAAGAGGCAGAACTAATAGTATTTAGTATGGGAAGCTTATATACAAGTGTAATACCAAATTTAATAAGTAAAGACGTCATAAAAGCAATAGATGAATCAAATGCGAAACTAATGTATACCTGTAATATGATGACACAGCCAGGAGAAACAGAAGGATACACAATATCAGACCACATAGAAGTATTAAACAAATACTTAGGAAACAAAAAAATAAATGCAGTAGTAGTAAATAGCGGAAAAATAGATAAAGAAATAATAGAAAAATATTCAAGTCTAGAGCAAAAGGACCCAATAAACTTAACAGAAGAGCAAAAAGAAAAGCTCAAAAAAATGGATGTAGAAATAATAAAAAATAACTATGTAATAGTAGAAGATGAATTAATAAGACACAATTCAATAAAACTAGCTACAGACATCTTTACATATTTAATGAGATAGTTACATTTCTACTTTGTGACATATCAAATAGAAAACAAGAATAATATTTTCTAAGCTCATTCTTCGCTAAGAAAATCTAATTCTTCCATAACTATATTCTTAGGAAACTCACCACTTACGTGGATGACTTTCCTAAGAATATAAAAAACAGAACTGTATATGTACAATAAATAACAGTTCTGTTTTTCATAAGTAGTATAATTTATAAATTATTATGAAATTTTCTTAAGAATATGCTCTATTTGATTTCTAATGCTATTTTCTATAATTTTACAACCTATTTTTAATTGTAAAGCTAAAACTTCATCTGAAGAAAGAGAAGATAAGTCATTTTGATAATTTACAATTAGTTCTTCACGAGAGTATGAAACAGATGTAGGTTTTAAGAAAGAAAAATCAATAGAAAGTTTAGTATAATGAAATTCATGAGCCTCAAATACCAAAAGAATAACTTCTTCAGAAGACTTCTTTATTAAAGCAGCTACTGGTCTGTCATACCCAATATTATCCAATAAATATTTCCATTCTAATTCAATTTGCTTATCTAACATAATAAATACCTCCTTACAATTGTAACATGATACACAAAACGGATAACATAATTAGTATACATTAAATAATTCTAAAAGTCAAGAAGCAAAACATAGAAAAATGTCGAAAACTTATTTGTGAAAAATAAAAAAATGTATTGACATAAAATTATGATAAAGATATAATAATAATGGAAAAGGGAAATATTAAGTATGAAATAATGGAGGTATGGTATGATAAAATTTAGTGAAGAAGAAATGAAAGAAATTGATGAAGAACTAAGAATAGCAGAGGAATGGCAATTAAAAAATGGAGATAAATGCTATAGTATGGAAGAAGTATGGAAAATGGCTCACAAAGCATTGGGAGAAATTAAATATATACAAAATTAAATATTCAAAAAGAGCATACTATAATATTGTAAATACAGCTACATATATATACTATAAGCTGTACAATCCGCAAGCTGCTAAAAGATTTATCGATAATATCTTAATTAAAATTTCCACATTACAATATCTCCCATATAGAGGTAGTATTTATAAAAATAATCAAGAAAGATTTATAATCTATAAAAACTTTTTAATCTTTTATGAAATCCAAGAACAAGAAAAAATAGTAAAAATAAAAACAGTAATGCATAGAAAGAGGAGTTATTAATTATGCCTGAAAATATAAAAAGTAACCAAAAAGAAAGAACTAAAATATAATATCATAGGAGGCGAAAGTTTTTATGGGAGAATTTATATTAAATGCTATATTATGGACACTTGCATTATATGGAGCTTTTGAAATTATAAAAACAATAATAAATATATATACATATACAAATTTAAAATCAGACGGTATATACGTAATAATTGCCGTAAAGAACCAAGAAAACAAAATAGAGGGCTTCTTAAGAAACTTTCTATTTAGAATAATATATGGAAAAGAAGAAAGCATAAAAGACATAATAATAGCAGACTTAGATTCAACAGATGAGACGGTAGAGATATTAAATAAATTAGCAAATGATTATGAGGGGTTAAAAGTTACTAATTGGAGGGAGTGTAAAGAGGTTATAGAGAGTATTAAGAATGTGTAAGTTCCAATTGGGGACGTTTCCTAATGGGAAATCTGTCACTTTTGGGAACATCAGGGGAATATGGTAACTATTCAAATGTGAAATATTATCTACCATAAACGCAAAATATTTTTATAAAAATTTTTGCTTTGTAATTATTGGTATAAGCTAACCTGAAAGCATTTTGTATCTAAAACTATTATCCTGTAACAAATATGTTATAAAACTTAAAAGAAAGGTTGTAACTGATTTCATTTTTTGATATACTTAGAGGAAGATAAGACTATATAGTGAATAATGAATAATGAATAGTTAATAGTACAAATTTTTAGAATTTGAAGAAAAGAGGACGTTTTTTGGAAATAACAGGAGAAATAAAAGATATAATTTATCAAAATGAAATAAACAGTTATACAGTAGCAGAATTTGAAACTGAAAAAGAAGAAATAGTAATTGTGGGATATCTTCCATTTATTAATGTTGGAGATACTTTAAAACTTATAGGAAAAATAGTAACACATCAAGATTATGGAGAGCAATTTAAAGTAGATACATTCGAAAAACTAATGCCTAAAACTCTAGGTGCATTAGAGAGATATTTATCAAATGGAACAATAAAAGGAGTAGGACCTGCAACTGCAAAAAAAATAGTAGATACTTTTAAAGAAGAAACTATACATATATTAAAATATGAACCAGAAAAATTGACACAAATAAAAGGCATAAATAATGAAAAAGCCATATCTATTTCAGAATCATTTTTGGAAAATTGGGAAATATGGCAAATAGTAGGCTATTTAGAAAAATTTGGAATAGGAATTCAAAACGCAAAAAATGTATACAAAAGGCTAGGAGCAAAAGCAATTGAAGAAATAGAAAATAACCCATATATATTAATAGATGTAGCAAATAATGTAGACTTTAAAAAGATAGACAAAATGGCAATAGATATAGGCCTTCCATATAATAATACCCAAAGAATAAAAAGTGGAATAAAATATGCATTAATGTGTACTACATTAAATGGACACTGTGCAACTTTAGAAGAAAACCTAATAACTTTTTGTCAGGAACTTTTATCAGTAGCAGAAGAAGAAATAATAGATTGCATGATAGAACTAAAAGCAAAAGAAGAGATAATAATTGAAGCAAGAGCAGAAGAAGTACAAGTATCTAGAAATGAAATAGAAGAAATAATAAACGAAGTAAAAAATGGAAAAATAGTAGAAGAAAGAAATTGGGTATACTTAGCGCCATTTTATAAAGCAGAAGAAAATATTGCAAATAAGATAAACATTTTAAAAAATTCACCAAATATAAAAAAAATACCAGATATAAAAAAAGAACTAAAAATAATAGAAAAAAGTTCAAAAATAGAGCTATCAGAAAAGCAAAAAGAAGCAATAGAAGCAATAAATGAAAATAATGTATGTATAATAACAGGAGGGCCAGGAACAGGAAAAACAACAATTATAAAAGCAATAATTGACATATTCAAAAAGCAAGGTAAAAAGCCTGTACTATGTGCACCAACAGGTAGAGCAGCAAAAAGAATGACAGAAACTACAGGTGAAGAAGCAAAAACATTACATAGGTTATTAGAAATAGGAAAAATAGAAGAAGAGATAGACAAAAAAGATGCAGACTATGATGTAGCACCACTAGATGCAGACATAGTTATAGTAGACGAGGTATCAATGGTCGATTTATTTTTAATGAACTACTTAGTAAAAGCTCTATATCAAGGAACAAAATTAGTACTAGTAGGGGACATAGACCAGCTCCCATCAGTAGGACCAGGAAGTATCCTAAAAGATCTAATATCTTCAAACGAAGTTACAACCATAGTATTAAACAAAATATTTAGACAAGCTGCAAAAAGTAAAATAATACTAAATGCACATAGAGTAAATGAAGGAGAGAGTTTTTTAACTAAAGAGCAAATACAAGAGCAAAACCTAACAAATTTGAACGAAGACTTTTTCTATATAAAAGAACAAAATCAAGAAAAAATACTATATAATGTCATTTCACTATGCAAAGAAAGACTTAAAAATTATGGAGACTATGACTTTTTTAAGAACATACAAGTAATAACACCAACTAAAAAAGGAATGATTGGAACAAAAGAGCTAAACAAAATTTTACAAAGAAACTTAAACCCAGAAAGTGAATATTTAGCTCAAAAGCAAGTAGGAGATACCATATACAGAGAAAATGATAGAGTAATGCAAATAAAAAATAATTACGATATATTTTGGGAAAAGCTAGAGCCAAAATATGAAAGTGGAATGGGAGTATTCAATGGAGAATTAGGAACGATAATAAAAATAAACGAACAAGACAAAACACTTACAATAAAATTTGACGATGGAAAGCAAGCAGACTATATGTTACAAGACTTAGACCAAATAGAACACGCATATAGTATAACAGTACATAAATCCCAACGGAAGTGAATTTGACGTAGTAATAATGGTAGTACCACAAGCCTCTCCAATGCTACTAACAAGAAACCTTTTATACACAGGAATGACAAGAGCAAAAAAGCTACTAATAGTAATAGGAGGAGCAAATATAGTCAGCTTCATGATTAACAATGCAGATACAAAAAAAAGAAACACACGGCTTAGAATATAAACTAAAAAAGCATTGAGGACGGTAGCTTTGGGGACGGTTCGTGATCAGAAACAAGATAGAGCCCTCCACAAGCAAAAAAGCAAAAATAATCTGGCTAGATTAGGGCTATCCTAAATATCGAAAAAAATATAAAAAGAAACAAAAGAACTTGACTTATAAGTAAAAATATACTATTATAAATATACAAACAAAAGAGAAAAGAACAAGCAATATTTTTAAAGAAAGGAGGAAAAAAATGGAAGAAAAAGTTTTAAAACAAATATTAGACGTAGTAATAGATATAAAAGCAGATCAAAAAGTAATGGAAAATAAAATGAGCAATATGGATGCAAAAATAGATAAATTATCAACAGAACAACTAGTAATGAAAGAAGAAATGAAATCAATAGAAACAGATATAAAATTATTAAACTTCAACGTAAACATCTTAATGAAGGAGCAAGAAGACACCAAATTTGCAGTAGGTGCATGTGTACAAAAAATTCGGTGAAGTAAGTGACAAATTAGACAGACACTTAAGAGAAAGTAGTACTGAAATTGTAACTAAAAACCAACACTACAATTACTAACCAAACATAAAAAACAAAATAAAAAAAATATAAATAGGGGCAAAAAAGAAAGGATGTATAAAACATGGAATCTTTAAAAAAAGCCCTTATTTTTTTATTAGAAACTTTATATCCAAAGCAATGTCTAATATGTGGAAAAAAAGAAAAAGATGCAATATGTAGCAAATGTTATAATAAATTGAAAATAGAATCCAAAATAGACACTTATACAAACAAAAGCTTTGAAGAGCACTTATATATATTTAAATATGAAGGAAAAATAAGACAATTAATAATAAACTATAAATTCAAAGAAAAAGCATATTTAAATGAGCTATTTGCAAAAATTATACTAAAAAACGAAAAAATATGTAGAAAAATAAAAAAATATGGTATAATCATACCAGTACCAATTCATAAAAAAAGAAAAAATGAAAGAGGATATAATCAAAGTGAGCTAATCGCGAGAAAATTAGCCAAAAGTTTGAAATTAGAACTAGTAACAGACAGTTTAATAAAGCAAAAAAATACATTACCACAAAGTACACTTTCAAAAAAACAACGAATTGAAAATACAAAACAAGTATATAAAATACAAAATAGGCAAAAAATAGAAAATAAAAAAATAATATTATTAGACGATATATACACAACAGGAGCAACAACAGAAGAATGCTCAAAAATATTAAAACAAAATGGAGCAAAACAAATTTTAGTACTAACAATAGCGAAAGATATAATAAATTAGAAGTTGGAGGACGGAAGTCAGAAGTCGGAAGTCAGAGGACGGAAATTAGAAATTGGAAGTTTGAGGATGGAAATTTGATAATGATATATAAAATTAGACTATATATAAAGCTACTTCAAAGAAATTACCCTAAAATCTGACCTCTGACCTCTAAAAAAGGAGGAAAAAACATGGAAGACCTAGTAGAAAGCATATTAGATTATATAAGAGCTGACTATACCGATTATGCTGTAATGATAAATGGGGAATGGGGAAGCGGAAAAACCTATTTTTTGAACCATAAAATACGAAGAAAAATAGAAAGCATGGAACTAAATGGGAAAAGATATAAAACAATATATATGTCTTTATATGGAATATCAAATTTAGAAGAAATAAGTAAAAAAATATTTATAGAAACAACACAGCTAATGGATAAAAATCTAAAAAAATATATGGATAATAATGGACAAGTAAACATTCCAGAATATGCGAAAACAGGTTTAGACATGGCAAACTTTTTTGGAGTAACACAAAATGGAGATAAAATAGACTATAAAGATTTTTTCTCAACAGATGATAAAGTACTATGTTTTGATGACCTAGAAAGGGCAAATGTAGATGTAATAGACATATTAGGATATATAAATAACTTTGTAGAACATGACCATATAAAAACAATAATAATATGTAACGAAAAAGAGCTATCAACAAAACTAAAAAATAGTAATTTAGAAATGAAAACATTTATAGCAACATATCTTCTAGACAAAGAAGGAAGCCTAGTAAAGAAAACAGATAAGCCAATGGTAGAAAGAATACAAGACACCATAGAATATGTATTTGACAAAGCAAATGATTATGAAAGAATAAAAGAAAAGCTAATAGGAGAAACATTTGAATATGCTCCAGAATTCAATTACATTATAAATGGAATACTAATGCGTTATGAAAAATATCCAGATTTAATAAGGTTTTTAAGAGAAAATACAAATTTAATAATAGCAACATTCAACAAAAGTGGAACAAGAAACCTAAGAATACTAAAACATGCGTTAAATGACTTCAAAAAAATATTTGATATGGTAAATAAATCATATCCAAATACAAACCATAGAGTAATGCAAACAATGTTAATATTCACAATAGCAATATCATTTGAAATAAAAGCAGGAAAAGTAACAAAAGATAAATTTATAAACATAGGAAGTAATGAAGAATACAAAGCAATACTAGTATCATCAAGAGTATTTATGGATAATAGGCAATTTTATATAAAAGAATTTGACAACAACTATTATTATAACTTCAAAGCAGAATATCGTTTTTTCAAATTCATAGAAATATATGTTAGAACACGAATATTTAATATGAGGGTATTTAAAGAAAATATGGAAGTAATAATAAACACAGTAGATACAGACAAACTACCAGGCTATAAAAGATTATTAACAGAAGAATACTGGAAAATATCAGATGATCAATTTGATAAAATAATAGAAGAAGTATTAGAAGATGTAAAAAATGGAAGAATAAAACCAATAGAAATAGTAAAACTATTTGCATATTTTAGCTATTTTATAAAAAAAGATTTAATAAATTATGACATAAAAACAATAAAAAGTGTATTTATAAATGGATTAAATCTATCATCACTAAATGCCGAGTACTGCCCAAACGTAGAAGAGGAATTAGATTCAATATCAATAAAAGAAGTAGGCTATGAAATGGAAGAAATACTAAAATATTTTGTAAATGTAAATGAAGCACTAAAAGACAAAATGTACACAGAAAAAGCAGAAGAAATATTTAAATTCATACCAATGAAAATGGAGCAATTTTACGATAAATTTGCAAAAGAATGTATGAACATACCAATATTTAAATATTATGATGTATTCCAAATGTTCCAAAGAATAGCATGTGCAAGCAATGAAGATATAGTAACTATAAAAGAAATGTTAGAAGAAAGAGCAAAAAAATATCCAAAAGAAATAGAACCAGAAATAAAAAATATAAAAAGGCTAAAACAAGTAATAGATGACTATATAGATGGAAAAGAAATAACAATAAAAATAGTAATGTTAGAAGATTTTACTAAAGGGCTAGAAAATATATTAGAACTATATAATACAAATTTTAATGTAGAATAAATAACAGAACAAAAGGGCACGGTGCCCCGTGCCCCTACATTTGAAATCGATTTTTCCTATACTAAAATAAAAGGGAGATTTTTCATTTTTTTAAAAAGTGAAAAATCTCCTATAAAATATGATAAGCATAAGTAGTAAATTTCCTACTAGATATAAGCCCTTATGGTAGAAATAAAATATTTTAAAACTGTGAATTACAGCGAAAGGTTACAATTAGTACAGAAAAAAACAAAAAACTCTTGACATTTACATAAAAAAACAATATTATATACAAAGTAGGAAATAAATAGCAAAAAAAGGAGAAAAAGGTCTATGCATACACAAATACTAACTTCAAAATTTGGTGCAGAACTTGTAAGTTTTAAGCTAAATGGAGAAGAAAGATTACACCAAGGAGAAGAAGTGATAGATAAAAATGGGAAAGTAATTTGGAAAAGGCAGTTTCCAGTGTTATTTCCAACAGTAGGCAAATGCAAAAAAAATCAAACAATAATGAATAGTAAAACATATGAAGTAGCAAAAAATGGATTTGTACAAGAATGTGAATTTGAGCCAATAACAAAGCTAGATAATTTTCATTCATATGTACTTAAAAGTAATGAAAAAAGTCTAGAAAAATACCCATACAAATTTTCTTTATATGTAACATATAGGTTAGACGAAAACAAAGTAACCACAATATATAAAGTAATAAATGAAGATGAAGTAGACATGCCATTTGGAATAGGCTCACTACCAGCATTAAAAATAAACTATGAGCAACTAGAAAAAGGTAATTATTACTTAGAATTTGAACAAGACGAAGACAAGATACATTTTTTATACTTAATAGATGGGTTAGTAGGAACAGAATATGCGAAAAATATTATGGCAGACAAAAGAATAATAAATTTACATGCAGATATGTTTAATAATGATGCCATTATAATGAAAGGATTAAAATCAAAAAAAGTATCATTAAAAAGAAAAGATATAGGGAAAGTAATAGAAATAGACTATACAGGTTTCCCATATTTAACAATATGGTCAAAACCAAATGCACCATTCATATGTATATCACCATGGATGAGTCTACCAGACACAGTTAAAGGAACAGGAGTATTTAGGCAAAAGTCAGACATAATAATACTTCCACCAAAAGAAGAATTTGAATGTAAATATACAATAGCATTTTATTAGCCCCCTTCCCATTGGGGACGTTTCCAAATGGGAAGTCTGTCACTTTTGGGAATATACATAACTAAAAAGAGGAGAAAAATTAAAAAATGGAAATATTAAAATTGATAATACAAGTAGTAGCATTAGTAGTTATAGCCATAGGAGTAGTAATGATATATGATGCTAGAAAAATAAGCAAAAAATGGTTTAGCTTTGCAGATAGAAATTCATCAGTAAAAACATTAAAAATAGTAGGGTTTATTATAGCTATAATAGGAAGTTTAATTGTGATATTAAATTGAAGGTTGGAAGTTGGAAATTTAGGGTAGTTTCTTTGGAGAAATTACCCTAGTTTTCTAGCTTCTAGATTACCATGAATTTAAAGAAAAGATTTTGGACGGGGTGGAAAGATTTGGGACGTGTCTAAAACTTTCCAAATAAAATGAAATTAAATATAAGATTATTTATCAAATTTGGAAAGTTTTAGACACGTCCCAAATCTTTCCACCCCGTCCAAAATCTTTATCATAGTAAATAGTAATGATAGATATAGAAAGAAGGAAAAAATATGGCAAAAGTAACATGGACAAAAGAGCAACAAAGTGCAATATATGAAAAAGGTTCAAATATATTGGTAGCTGCTGCCGCAGGAAGTGGAAAAACAGCTGTATTAGTAGAACGCATTATAAATAAAATAGTAAATGAAAATATAGATATTGATAAATTACTAGTAGTAACATTCACAAATGCAGCAGCGAGCGAAATGAGGGAAAGAATATTAGATGCAATATACAAAAAGATAGAAGAGAAGCCTGAAGATGTAAGGCTTCAAAAACAAATCAATCTTTTAAATAAAGCAAGTATTTGCACAATACACTCATTTTGCTTAGAGGTAATCAGAAATTACTTTTATGAGTTAGATTTATCAGCAAATTTTAGAATAGCAGATTCCTCTGAAATAGAGCTTTTAAAGCAAGATGTAATAGAAGAATTATTTGAAGAAAAATATTATGAAAATGATGAAAATTTTATAAAATTAATAAATATGTACACAACCTATAGAGGAGATGAGCCATTAAAAGAGCTAATTTTAAAAATATATGATTATATTCAAAGCGCACCATTTCCACAAGAGTGGCTAGAAGAAAAAATAGAAATGTTTAATTTAAAAGACGAAATTGAGAAAAAAACTGATTATGCCAAAACATTGTGGGGAGATATATTATTAGAAGAATACAAAAATAAAATAGTAGAAAATAGATTAAAACTAGAAGGTGTAAAAGCTGAATTAGTAAGGTTCCCAGAACTAGAAAAATTTACTAGCACAATACTAAATGATATACAAATGTTAATGGAAATTGAAGAAATAATTATAAATGCTAAAGATAATGTATGGAATACGATATATCTAAAAGCAAATGAACTGAAGTTTCGGTAAATGGCCAACAGATAAGAAATGTACAATAGATTTAAAAAATGAAGCAAAAGAAATACGTGACAAAGTGAAAAAAGATATTGAAAAAATAACAAAAAAGATATTTATATATGATTCGGAAAATGCAATTAAAGATATATATGAAATGTATGATAGCTTAAAAAGAATAAAAAAAATAGTAAATGAATTTGAAAACAATTTTTCACAAAAAAAGAAAGATAAAAATATAATAGACTTTCATGACATAGAGCATTTTGCACTTAAAATACTAGTGGTACAAAATGAAAATAAAGAATATGTTCCTTCACAAGTAGCAACAAAAATTATGGAGAAATATGA
This sequence comes from uncultured Clostridiaceae bacterium, assembly GCA_947577025.1. GTDB lineage: Bacteria > Bacillota > Clostridia > TANB77 > CAG-508 > UMGS1663. The sequence continues at coordinate 31,778 of CANPTO010000009.1, forward strand.
AGAAATAGCAATAGATGAATATCAAGACAGTAACTTAGTACAAGAATATATTTTAAATGTAGTATCAAGACAAAATAATACATTTATGGTAGGCGATGTAAAGCAAAGTATATATAAATTTAGACAAGCAAGACCAGAGCTATTTTTAGAAAAATATGAAAAATATGAATTAGTAGAAGAAAACAGCGAAAATAAAACAGGTAAAAAAATAAAACTATTCAAAAACTTTAGAAGTAGAGAAAATATATTAAAAATAACTAACTTAATATTCGACCAAATAATGAGTAAAAAATTAGGAGACATAAATTACACGAAAGAAGAATATTTAAACCCAGGAGCAAATTACGAGGAACCACCCAAAGGCTCAAACTTTGCAGGAAAGGCAGAATTGCATATAATAGATATGGCGAAGCGGAGGTCGGAAGTCAGAGGTCGGAAGTTGGAGATCAAACTTCGGAAGATTCTAAAAATCGGAGATAAAAATCTAGAATGTAGAGGTCGCTACTATCGGCGACCAAGATACTCACATAATAAATAACGAAAAATTACAATGTGATGTAGGTGGTAGTGCCGTCAGCTGTCCAAGTTTCGAAGAAAATTCTCAAGAAATAGACGAAGAAGAGAGTCAAGAAGAGCCAATAGAAAATACACTAATAGAGGCAAAATTTGTTGCAAATAAAATACAAGAGCTAATAAATAGTGATTATATAGTATATGACAAAAAGAAAGGATATCGAAAAATAACATATAAAGATATAGTAATCTTATTAAGGGCAACTTCTAATATGGCACCAATATATGAAAAGGAATTATCAGAGTTAAATATACCAGTTTTTAGTGATAGCTCAAGTAAGTCACTAGAACAAGTAGAAATACAAACAATAATGAGTGTTCTTAAAATAATAAATAATCCACTTCAAGATATACCACTAATAACAGTACTAAGGTCTAGTATAGCAAATTTCACAGACAATGACCTAGTACAAATTCGTTTAGCTGATAGAAGTGAAAATTTTTATAATGCAATGTTAAAGGCACGAGTAAGTGTAGAAAGTGAATTGAGTCAAAAAATAACAAACTTTATAAATATGCTAGAAAAGTGGAAAATGATGGAACAATATACTACATTAGATGAACTAATATGGCAAATATATGAAGATAGCAACTATTACAATTATGTAGGTTTATTAAACAACGGAAAATTAAGGCAAGCAAACTTAAAAATGTTATTTGAAAAAGCAAGGCAATATGAACAGGCAAGTTTTAAAGGTTTATATAATTTCATAAATTTTATAGATAAAATAAAAACAAATAATAAAGACGTGGGAGCAGCAAAAATAATTGGAGAAAATGAAGATGTTGTTAGAATAATGAGTATTCATAAAAGCAAAGGGTTAGAATTTCCAGTAGTATTCCTAAGTGGTACATCAAAAAAATTTAATCAAAGAGACTTAAATGACAACATTTTAATGCACCAAGATCTAGGATTTGGAGCTAAATATATAAACTATGAAAGAAGGATAGAATATAATACTCTAGCAAAAGAAGCGCTAAAAATAAAACTAAAAACTGAAAGTTTATCAGAAGAAATGAGAATACTATATGTTGCACTAACAAGAGCAAAAGAAAAACTATATATAACAGGAATAGAAAAAGACTTTTGGAAAAGTATAAAAGAAAAAGAAGAACTAATACAAATTTACAATGGAGATAAAATAAATACAAATTTAATAAAAAAATATAAATCATATTTAGATTGGATAGAGTTAGTATATTTAAATTGTAAAGAAGAGATGAAAGAGTTATTACAGATATGTGAACATAGTTATGAAGAGTTTGTTAGTAGTGGAAAGGAAGAGGAGGAGCAGATTGATTTAGTGGAACTATTGAAGTCGGAAGTCGGAAGTCAGAGGGCGGAAGTTGGAAATCAAACTTCGGAAGGTGATAAATGTCGGAAATAAAATTATAAATACGGACTGTAGGGATCGCCGCCTTCGGTGACCCAAACACTCACACAGAAAATGCCGAAGAACTAAAGAAAAATAAAGAAGTAGACTGTAGGGGGCGCTACTATCGGTAACCAAAATACTCACATAATGAATGATGAAGAATTAATAATGAATAATGAAAAATTACAGGATGTAGGGGCGATTATTAATCGCACGCTCTTCGAAGAAACTACCAAAGACATCACTACCATAAAAATACAAGAAATCCTAAACTGGAAATACAAATATAAATTATCAGAAAATATACCAACAAAAACATCTGTAAGTAAAATAAAAGAAGAAAAAGGAAAACAGAAGGGAATAGCACAATTTCTAAGACAAAATGAAGAACAAAAACAGATAGAACAAACATTAAGTGCTCCAAATTTTACAAAAGAAGAAACAATATCAGGTGCACAAAAAGGAACACTAGTGCACTTATGTATAAAAAACTTAAATGAAACAAAACAATATAATTATGAAGACATAGAAAAATTAATACAAAACTTACAAAATAAAAAAATAATTACTAAAAAAGAAGCGGAAGCAATAAATATAAATCAAATACTACAATATACAAAATCTAATTTATTTAAAGAACTAAAATGCGCAAAAGAAGTGCACAAAGAAGAACCATTTTATATAAATATAAAAGCTAAAGAAATTTATGAACAAGAAATAGAAGAAAACATACTGGTACAAGGAATAATAGACCTATACTATATAGATAAAGAAGGAAAATTAAACTTAGTAGACTATAAAACAGACTATGTACAAAATGAAAACGAACTGATACTAAAATATAAAGAACAATTAGACTTGTATAAAAGAGCGCTAGAAGAAGCACTAAAGATAAAAGTAAGCAAAGTAGCAATATATAGCACATATCTAAAAAAAGAGATAGAACTGTAAAGGGGAGAAAAATTTATTTAAGATTATGAAACCAATTTTTCCACATTGTAGGGGCGACTATTAGTTGTCTATGCTTCAAAGAAACTACCATAAATTAAATATTTTACAAAAAAAATATTTACATAATTTTGAAATATGCTATAATATAAATGGAATATTTCTATTTTGAAAATTATTATAGAGAAAGGAAAAACTTTATGAGATTATGGACAGTACAACCGTATGGTGTATTTCAGGAGATGCAAAAAAAAGGCGTTTACAGGTGTAATCATAAAAAAAGTGAGTTTATACAAGAATGGGATGGATTTGCAAGCGCATATGACTGGATTTCTAAGCAAATGAGGAAAAGAATCGGGAATCCACCAAAGGGAGTAGAATATCCAGTATGGGCATGGTATCTACATGAAGGGAAAAACAAACGTCCTGATATGCGGCGTTCTGATGTAAGAGTAAACGAAAAATCAGTTCTGTGGGAAGTTGAAATACCAGACAACGAAGTTTTACTTACAGATGAAGAATATTGGCATTGTGTACTTAATGACTACCTTTACCATAAAGCAAACAAAGAGAATATATCAATTGAACAGTGGGAAATAGAGGCTAATAAAGAGGACAAATATTATGATAGCTTATCACCGAAAGAAAAAACACAATACAAAGAAAAAAGCTGGGAGAATATAATTTGTTCACCAAACTGTAATAGTTCCTATGTTCAGGCTACCTTTTGGGAGTTAAAAGCAAGCCAAATAAGAAAAGCATGGATATTAAAAAAATAATTTTTAATCACTCTAGGAAATTTTCTAGAGTGTTTTTTATATTCTTAGGAAAGTACTTTATTTTAAGTTAGAATTGTACAGGCGAAACCTCTTTATTGTGAAAATTTTAAATAACACAATAAGTGGCAAACAAAAAAGTAAATAACTAAATAGTCAAATGTTTTAAAAAATAAAAATTGGTTAAAATAATAGAAAAAATGAAAAGGAATGATGATAATGAAAAAATATTTAAAAATTGCAATCATACTAATTATTTTAAGCATTTTTTATTTATATATAGCTAATATAACCCTAATTCCAAAAAGTATAACACTTTTGCAAGGAGAAAAATTAGAGCTTGCAACTTTATGGGGAATAAACCTAAAGCAAATATCAACTACAAATCCAAATATAGGTGAATGTAAAAATGGAAGTATAATAGAAGCATCTACAGGATTAGAAGAAACAAAGCTAACCGAAACACGGAAAAATAGATATGGGAGTAAAACTATTTGACAGTTTGAATGTTTCGAATCTAACCATAAATGTAATACCAAAAACCACAGTTATACCACTAGGAAACACAATAGGATTAAAATTATATACTGAAGGTGTATTAGTAGTAGGAATGTCTGAGATAGAAGGCGAAAAACCCTATGAAAATACAGGAATAAAAGAAGGTGATAGAATAGTAAAAATAGATAAAGAAAAAATTTCAAATACAGAAGATTTAGTGCAAACAGTAAATAGTTCGCAAGGAAAAGAAGTACAAATAACATATATAAAAGAAGATACAAATGAAGAAAAAGTAACAAATATGTTACCAGCCAAAACAAAAGATAATGAATACAAATTAGGTTTATGGGTGCGTGATGCAGCGGCAGGAGTAGGAACACTAACATTTTATGAACCAGATAGCAAAACATTTGCAGCATTAGGCCATGGAATAACAGACATAGACACTGGAAGCTTAGTAACAATAGCAAATGGAGAACTAGTAAATTCAAAAATAGTATCAATAACAAAAGGAGAAAAAGGAGCTCCAGGGGAAATAAGAGGAAGCATAGAAGGAGAAGCAAAACTAGGGGACATCTCAAAAAATACATCATTTGGAATATTTGGAAAAATAACAAATAAATCAAACCTAAGAATAAGCGAAAACGAAATGGAGGTACTTGCAAGAAACGAAATAAAGCAAGGAAAAGCAGAAATAATATGTGAACTAGAAGAAGGAAAAAAGAAAAACTATGAAATACAAATACAAAAAATATACACCGCAAATAACACTAACAATAAAAGTATGTTAATAAAAGTTACAGATAAAGAACTAATAGAAAAAACAGGAGGAATAGTACAAGGGATGAGTGGGTCTCCAATAATACAAAATGGAAAATTTGTAGGAGCAATAACCCACGTACTAGTAAACGACCCAACAACAGGCTACGCCGTATTTGCAGACATGATGTTAAAACAAATGAAGACATCATAACCTATTATGTTATTTTATATCAAAACAAATACGATAAAACAGAAAAATAATATTGACAAAGAAATAACATAAAAGTATAATTTAATCAAATAAAAAGTAATAATAAATTTAATCTAAAAAAGGAGAAGAAACAAATGAAAAATAGAGGAATAACACTAATATCACTAATAGTAACAATAATTTTATTGATAATATTAGCAGGAGTAGGAATAAGCCTAAGCTTAGGAGAAAATGGGTTATTTAATAAAGCAAAATATGCTAAAGAAAAATATATAAATGAGCAAGAAGAAGAACAAAAAAAGTTAAATGACCTATATAGTCAAATGCTAGTAGCAACAGGAGAAAATTCACAAATAACAATTTCTGTTAAAGAGTTAAAGGAATTAATAAATGAAGAAGTAAAAAACTCTATGAATGAACCAAAAGGAATACAAACTGATGCTTTTATAAAAAACGTTATTAGTAATAAATCTAATTATAATACAGTAACTAGCATGTCAAATTCATTTACCAAGGTTACGGATGAAAATAATAAAATAGAAGAATATGTAACATATTCTAATGAATATGGGTATTCTGTATTGAAGAGTGGGTGGTATTTTGTTACTTTAAGTACTGATGTAGAGTCTTCTTCATCTACTAATGCAATAATAAATATGTATGTAAATAATAAGATAATAACACGAAGTTACTCTTGTAGTTCTAGTGGTATTGCGGATCACAATAACTCTTCTTTTCCAATATATTTAAATAAAGAGGACAAAATATATTTTGATTCAACAGGTGTAAACAATGCTACTACGAGAAGGACATCTGCTGTAATATATCCAATGTTTTAAAATAATAAATAATTTATTAACATTATAAAAAAACAAACATATACTATAATAAACTAAAGGTTAGAAGTAAAGATAAAACTTCTAACCTTTAAAATATCATGCTATTTTTAAAAATGTATTGAAAAAAATGTATTTAGATTGTATAATAGCGAATAAGAACGTTTAAAGGAGAGAGAAAACTTGGCAAACATAAGTGAATTAAAAAAATATAAACATATACATATGATAGGAATTGGCGGAGTTAGTATGAGCGGAATAGCTCAAATAATGAAACACTGGGGCTTTACAGTCACAGGTTCAGATTGGGCAGAATCAGAAGTTACAAGAAAATTAAATTTAGATGGAATACATGTAGTAATAGGTCATGACGTTAATATGGCAGCAAAAGCAGATGTAATAGTATATACAGCAGCAATAAAACAAGATGACCCAGAACTTGTAAAAGCAAGAGAGCTTGGAATAGAAACAATAGAAAGAGCAGACTTTTTAGGAAAAATAACCAAGGCATTTACAGATACAATTTGTATATCAGGCACACATGGAAAAACAACAACAACATCAATGGTATCAATGTGTTTTATAGAAGGGCTAAAAGATCCATCAATACAAGTAGGAGCAACACTAAAAGCCATAGATGGAAATTATAGAATAGGAAACAGTGAACACTTCATAATAGAAGCATGTGAATATGTAGAAAGCTTCCTAAAATTTTACCCTAAAGCAGAAATAATACTAAATATAGATAATGATCATCTAGACTATTTTAAAAATATAGAAAATATAAATAAAGCATTTATAAAATATGTAGGTTTATTACCAGAAGATGGATTATTAGTTGTAAATTTAGATAACAAATATTGTGCAGAGCTACATAAATATACTAATGCAAAAGTAGTAAGTTATGGTATAGAAAGTGAAAAAGCAAACTTTATAGCAAGAAATATAAAATTTGGCAAAAATGGTTTTCCATCTTTTGATGTATACTATAATAACGCATTTTACGCATCATTTGAACTATCAGTACCAGGAAAGCACAATGTACTTAATGCTTTAGCATGTATAGCATTATGTCATAACTATGGAATAGAAAAAGAGAATATGAAAACAGCGCTAAAAAAATATACAGGAGCACATAGAAGGTTTGAATATGTAGGTACATGTAAAGGAGCAACTGTATATGATGACTATGGACATCACCCAACAGAGATAACCGCAACAGCGCTAGGGCTAAAACAAAAAAAGTATAATAAATCATGGGTAGTGTTCCAACCACATACTTATAGTAGAACAAAAGAACACATAAATGAATTTGCTGAGAGCCTAACAAACTTCGACAATATAATAATAACAGATATATATGCAGCAAGAGAAACAAACACATATGGAGTAAACTCTGAAAATATAGTAGAAAAAATAGAAGAACTAGGAAGAGAAGCAGTATATATACCAAAATTTGAAGATATAGTAAAATATTTAGAAGAAAAAGTACAAAAAGATGATATAATATTAACATTAGGAGCAGGAACTGTAACAAATATAGGACCAATGCTTGTAAGAAATTAGTGAATAATGAATAGTGAATGGTGACTATCATAAATCTTACCTTAATTATTACAATAATGATACTTATACATAAAGGGTAAAAAAAATAGACCATCCTGCTACGTCAACTGAATGGTTTATTTTTAAACTTTTCTGGCAACCACTTTGTGATTCTCATTTTCTAAATATATTATATACAAAAATACTATTTTTGTATATAACACTTGAATAAAAACAAAAAGTATAGTAAAATAAAAAAGTAATACAAAAAAATCCAACAAAAAAGCAAAGTATGTAAATTAAAAAATGTATTAAAAGAGAGAAAGGTGACAAACGCTGAAAGCCTTTCATACATAAATTACAGAAATTTCACTTTTTTAGGACTATTTTTGAAAATAAAAGTAGGAAATAGCGTATACCACTGCGTTAAAGGGAAAAATAAGGTTAATGAAAATGAACATTAATAAAATTAGGTGGTACCACGAAATACAAGCAATTCGTCCTATATAATAGGATAGAATTGCTTTTTTGTTGCAAAAGGAAAGATTTGGGACGTGTCCAAAACTTTCCAAGGTCGAAATCAACTTTAAAATGTAGGGGCGATTTTTTCTTAGTTCTGCGAGCAACAGCGAGTTAGAAATAAGTTATACTTTAGTATAATCACCTACAATCTACATAGACATACTAAAACTAAAAATATTTATATAAGAAATAAAGAGATTATTCTTTAAGTTGAAACATTGTCCAAACCCTACAGCAATAAAAGAACCTCTTACAGATTGAAATAATCAACTGGTGGAGAAGCCACCTTTGTCTAAAGAGTTTAGAAAAAAATTAAAATATAAAAAGAAGGGAGAAAATAAAAAATGAAAGAACAAATTGAGGCAATTAAAATAAAAGCAAAAGAAGAAATAACAAACGTAAAAGATGCCAAAGAGCTAAATGACTTAAAGGTAAAATATTTAGGAAAAAAAGGAGAGCTAACAGCCATATTAAGAGGAATGGGAGGGCTAACACCAGAAGAAAGACCAGTTATAGGAAGCCTAGTAAACGTAGTTAGAGATGAACTAGAAAGTAAAATACAAGAAAAAGAAGAAGCATTTAAAAAGCAAGAAATGATAGAAAAACTAGAAAAAGAAAAAATAGATATAACACTTCCATCAAACAAAATAAAAAGAGGAAGTAAGCACCCATTAAATAGAATAATAGAAGAAGTAGAAGACTTATTCGTTTCAATGGGGTATGACGTAGTAGACGGACCAGAATTAGAAACAGATGAATACTGTTTTGAAAGACTAAACCTACCACAAGGTCACCCAGCAAGAGACATGCAAGACAGTTTCTATGTAACTCCAGAATACTTATTAAGAACACAAACATCAGCAGTGCAAGCACATGTAATGATGGAAAATGAAGAAAAAGGACCAATAAGAGTAATATGTCCAGGAAAAGTATATAGAAGAGATGATGATGCAACACACTCACATCAATTCGCACAAGTAGAAGGACTAGTAATAGACAAAGACATATCATTAGCAGACCTAAAAGGAACACTAGAAGTATTTATGAGAAAAATGTTAGGAGAAGATACAAACTTAAGGTTCAGACCAAGCTACTTCCCATTCACAGAGCCATCATATGAAGTAGATGTAACATGTTTCAAATGCAAACGGAAAAGGATGTAATCTATGCAAGCAAACAGGATGGATAGAACTACTAGGTTCAGGAATGGTACACCCAAATGTATTAAAAATGAATGGATACGATCCAGAAAAATATACAGGGTTTGCATTTGGAACAGGGTTAGATAGGTTAGCGATGTTTAAGTATGGAATAACAGATATACGTTTATTGTATCAAAATGATGTTAGGTTTTTAAATCAATTTGATAGAATGGACTAAGTTCCCCTTCCCATTGGGGACGTTTCCTAATGGGAAGTCTGTCACTTTTGGGAAGTTATAAAAATAATTGTAGGGATTCCATATATATGACAATACTATTAATCTATAAAGTTTAACTATTATTCTAGTTAAGATTTTATAGTATTAAATTATTAAATATATGTGGAGCAAAAATAATGATACTAAGATTGATAGAAAATTTATATAGAAATATTTAAAAGTCATAGAAAATAAGAATTCAACTTCCCAAAAGTGACAGATTTCCCATTAGGAAACGTCCCCAATGGGAAGGGAATGGAAAAGGAGAGAAAAAAATGAAATTAAGTACAAATTTTGTCAAAGACTATGTAGATATAGATGTAGATACAAAAATGTTAGCTGAAGATATGACTAAAGCAGGAAATGAATATGAAACAGCAGAAAGCTTCATAAATGCTACAAATTTAGTAGTAGGAGAAGTAATAGAATGCGAGATGCATCCAGACTCTGACCATTTACATGTATGCAAAGTAAATGTAGGAGAAGAAACTTTACAAATAGTATGTGGTGCGCCAAATGTTAGAAAAGGTTTAAAAGTTATAGTAGCTCTTCCAGGAGCAGTTTTACCAGGAGATTTCAAAATAAAACCAGGAAAAATTCGTGGAGTAGAATCAAATGGAATGCTTTGTGCAATAGCAGAGTTGGGCTTAGACAGTAAATTTTTGAAGCCAGAAGATAAAGAAGGAATACACGAATTACCACAAAATGCTGAGGTAGGGTTAGACCCTATAAAATTAATGCAAATGGATGATAGTGTAATTGATTTTGAACTAACAGCAAACCGTGGAGATTTACTAAATATACTAGGCATGGCACACGAAATAGCAGCAATTTATGATAAACAAGTTAAACCAATAGATTTATCACATAATGAAACTAATGAAGATATAAACGATAATTTTAAAGTACAAGTAAATACTAAAAACTGTAATATTTTCTTAGCAAAAAGAGTAGAAAATGTAGTAATAAAAGAAAGCCCAACATTTATAAAAAATAGACTAATGGCATCAGGAATTAGACCAATTAACAATGTAGTAGATATAAGTAACTATGTAATGCTAGAAGTAGGTCAACCACTTCATTACTATGATTCAGACACTTTAAATGGAATGCTAGAAGTAAGAATGGCACAAAATGGAGAAGAATTAACAACATTAGATGAAATAGAAAGAACACTATCAGCAGAAGATATAGTAATTTCAAATGGAGAAAAAGCCATTGGTTTAGCAGGAGTAATGGGTGGATTGGAAACTGAAATTACAGAAAATACAAAAAACATAATTATAGAATCAGCAATATTTGACCCAGTAAAAGTAAGAAAAACTTCAAAAGAAATATTAAGAAGTGAAGCGAGTACAAGGTTTGAAAAAGGATTAGACCCAAATAGAACATATATGGCAATTGAAAGGTCATGTAATTTACTCGAGAAATATGCAAATGCAACCATAGTAGGTGGTTTAGTAAAATATGATATTTCAGACTTATCAGATAAAAAAATAGATATAACATTTGAAAAGATAGATAAAGTATTAGGTTTAAAAGTGCCACAAGAAGCAGTATTAGATGTATTTAGAAGACTAGGATTTACATATGAAAAAGAAGGAGAGATAGTGCATGTATCAGTTCCAAAAAGAAGAATAGATATATCAATTGCAGAAGACTTAATAGAAGAAGTTGGAAGAATATATGGAGTAGATAATATAGAAGGAAGACTACCAAAACTACCATTAAAGCAAGGTTCATATAATAAAACATTAAGGCAAATAAGAAACAAAATGATAGACTTAGGACTAAATGAAACACTATCATATATACTAGTAAATGATAAAGAAGCAGTTAGATATACGAAAGATAACTTTGAACCAATAAAACTACTAGACCCAATGACAGAAGAAAGGAACACTTTAAGATACAGTATGATTCCATCACTAGTAAAAATATATGAATATAACAAAGCACGTAGCCAAAAAGATGTATCAATATTCGAAATAGGAAAAGGCTTTTACAAAAAAGAGGAAAAATATGGAGAAGACTTAAAACTATGTGCATTAATAGCAGGGGAGCATACTTTAGGGCTAAAACCAGAAAAATCAAGTTTTTATGATATAAAAGGTATAGCAGAAGAAATATTAGACTATTTAGGTTATAATGGAAGATACAGTTTTGTTATAAAAGATGAACTACCACAAGAATTCCACCCATATCAAACAGCATTAATTTCAGTAAATAATGATATAGTAGGAATAGTAGGAAAACTACATCCAGAAATGCAAAAAGAAGATGTATATGTACTAGAAATAAACTTAAGTAAGTTATTAGAAAAGAAAACAGGAAAAATGAAATACAAAGAAATATCAAAATTCCCAAGTATAAAAAAAGACTTAGCAGTAATAGTACAAAAAGATATAACTTCAGAAGAAATAGCAAAACAAATAAAAAAATTAGCAGGAAGTATGTTAATACAAAGCAAAGTATTTGATGTATACACAGGAACAGGAATTGAAGAAAACAAAAAAAGTATAGCATATTCACTAGAATTTGGAGCACAAGATAGAACATTAACAGATGAAGAAATAAACGCTATATTAGAAAAAATAATAGTAGGACTTGAAAAACAAGGTGCAGAAATACGAAAATAAAATTGCTATTAAGATTAAACATACTATATAACAAGAAATATAATAAAAAATAATAACTTAGATATATTATCACGTTGAGAATAAAAATCTTTTTCAATTTGTGTAACTGCATACCGAGTCTGATTTTCCAAAGAATACGGAATATGCATAGCAGATTGAGCTGCCAAAATATTAGGATAAAATATAGTACATGGATGAATAAAAGAAGAATATAGCGATGATACAACTGAAGAATAACCTAAACGGTTTTTATAAACTGATAAAATAGTTACATCTGAACTGTTTTTTAATTTAGCGACTAATCCATTTAAAATAGTCTTATCAAAATAATATTCCCACTTTAAATCCATATAAATACCTCCTTACAATTGCAATACGAGATTTTATTATCGGTTACAGAATGATTATAGCATGAATTGAAGCTTTGTCAAGGAAGTTTACTAAAAAATTAATAAGGATGTTTCTATTATTACATTTAGAAACATCCTTATTGATTTTATTGCATAGTACTAAACTTTTGCTTAGCACTATCAATTTTTGTTTGTTCAGCAGTATCTGTTTGATACCAGCCTTTTTCCTTCATTAAATTATAAATTTTATTTTGAATATCTAAGCTTTCATTTAAAGCTTCTTTAAAAGCTGTATGAACTTCAGCAGTAGAAGATTCTATAGTACCATGAAGGTATAAATCACATACGCCTTTAATAACTAATAATTCATTTTCCATTAAATCCTTATCTTCCATACTTACCTCCTATAATAAATTTAAGAATTTGTTTGCTAAATCAGTATGTTTTTGAGCTAGACTTCCTATATAACTAGAAAGAGTAGGGTCTGTTAGTTTACTTGCAGTTTTAGTACTACATGATTTCATAAAATTTTCATGCCCTAAGCTATCCTCAATATATAAAAGTTCTTTACTTGTCATTATAATCACCACCTAAGAATATAATTAACAAAATTTATAAAAATATACAAAAATAGCAAGTTGTTTAGATAAAATATATCTAAACAACTTGTTCTTTTCGATTGTATAGAAAAAAATAATAGTTAACTCAAGGGGCTTATATCTAATAGGAATACATAAGAGAATTTATCGAATTACGCCCATATACAATTAAACATTATTCATTCTCATATAATTCTTCTACAAAAACATCTTTTTCAACTTGATCATCCATAAAACCAATTTTTGCAACATCATTATTTACTTCTTGAACCCAAACAGGTCTATTCTCATAATAAATATCTCTAATTTCTTTGTTTTCCATAATTTCGTAAATTCTATTTCTATTCATTTGTAACCTCCTCAAAATATATTTATTAAAAGTATACACGAAGGTCTTTAAAAATATTCATAAAACATTTACAAATAAACCAAATTATAGTATTATAATAAACATGAAAGAAGGGATTATATGAAAATATTAGCAGTAGGAGATTTAGTAGGAGAAAGTGGAGTAAAAAAACTAAAAGAGATTTTACCAAACTTTAGAAAAGAAAATAATATAGATTTTGTAATAGTAAATGCAGAAAATTCAGCAGGAGGAATGGGAATAACAACGAAAATATTCAATGATTTAAAAGCATTAAATGTAAATGCAATAACAATGGGAAACCATACATGGGGGAAAAAAGATATATTCACATTTATAGATGATGAAAAACTTATAAGACCAGCTAATTATTCAAGAGGAGTAGTAGGAAAAGGCTATAATATATATGAATGTAAGAATAAAAAAATATGTGTAATAAACCTAATAGGAAGAACCGAAATGGGTGTGCAATCAGATAATCCATTTACAAAAGCAGATGATATTATAAAAGAAGTAAAAGAAAGGGTAGATTATATAATAGTAGACTTCCATGCAGAAGCATCAGCAGAAAAGATAGCAATGAAATATTACTTAGATGGAAGAATAACAGCACTATATGGAACACATACACATGTACAAACTGCAGATGAAGAAATAACAACAAAAGGAACAGCATTTATATCAGACATAGGAATGACAGGACCAATAAACTCAGTAATAGGAATGGATGTAGAAGCATCAGTAAAAAGATTTGTAACATCACTTCCAGAAAGATATAAATTAGCAGAAGGAAACTGTATGTTTAATGGATGTATAATAGAAATAAATGACGAAACATGTAGAGCAATATCTATAAAAAGAATATATATTAAATAAATGACGAAAAAAGAAGAAAAAAAACGAAAAGTTTTCCAATTTTTTCCATAAAAGTACTAGACAATTTCCAAAAAATGTAATATAACTATACCTGTAATTCAAATAAAAATAAAATTATAGGAGGCAAAAGATGGAAGTTTTAAAAATCTCATCAAAATCAAACCCAAATTCAATTGCAGGAGCAATAGCAGGGTTAGTAAAAGAGGAGAACAAAGCAGAAATGCAAGCAATCGGAGCAGGAGCTCTAAATCAAGCAGTAAAGGCAGTAGCAATAGCAAGAGGATTCGTAGCACCAGCAGGAGTAGACCTAGTATGTATACCAGCATTCGCCGAAGTTGAAGTAGAAGGTGAAGACAGGACAGGTATTAGAATTATAGTAGAATCTAGAAAATAATATTAAAAAGTCAAAGGTCAGATATCAAAAAACATAAAAAGCAGCATTACTTGCTGTAAGCCCTACAAAGCAATTTGTTTGAACAACTGATATCTGACAATTGGCTTACTGTATTAAAAAATTTCCAATCATTTAAAAATTAAAAATCTAAATATTTCCAATAAAAACTTGAAAAAAACAAAAAAATCTTATATTATAAATAAAAAATTCTAAAAACAAAAAGAGGAGAAAATATGAAATCAAATATATTTAAATATATTTTTATAGTATTTGTAATAGCAATTACAATATATGCAATCTATGCCCTATATTTTAAGGACAAAGAATCAAAACAAGAAAATGAAGAAAGTAAAAGGATAGAAATAATAGAAAAAACAGACATAAGGCTAGGAATTTCAAACTATGATACAATAAACCCACTAATAACCAATAATAAAGAGATATTAAACATAGACAAGCTAATATTTGAACCACTAATAAATATAACAAAAGACTATAAACTAGAAATGTGTTTAGCAACAGAATGCTCAAAAATATCAGAAACAGCATATGTAGTAAAAATAGACAATAACAAAAAATGGCAAGATGGAGCTTCCTTAGTATCTAAAGATATAGCCTTTACAGTAGAAAGATTAAAAGAAGGAAGAAGCATATACTCATATAATGTAGAAAAAATACAAAATGTAGAAATTTTAGATGACAGTACAGTAAGAATAAACTTAAATACACCAGTACCATTTTTTGAATACAATTTAGCATTCCCAATTTTACAAAACAACTACTATATAGGAGAGAACTTTTATGAAAGCACAAAAATACCTATAGGAACAGGAATGTACAAAATTTCCAAAATAGAATCGAATAATATAGTACTAGAAAAAAACGAAAAATGGTGGAATAAAGAAAATGAAAATGCAAAAATAGAAACCATAAACATAAAGATATTTTCAGAAGTAGGAGAAATATATAATAGTTTCAAACTAGGGAACATAGACATTTTCACAACCTCAAATACATCATTAGAAAACTATATAGGAACAATAGGGTATGGAAAATGTGAATATGGAGGAAGAAACTTTGACTACTTAGCATTAAACTGTGAAGACAAAATACTAAAAAATGTAGAAGTAAGAAAAATGATAAACTATGCAATAGACAAAGCGAGCCTTGTAGCAACAATATACAATAATAATAACTATATATCAAACTTTCCAATAGACTATGGCAATTACTTATACAAAGAAAATAATCAAAGTTTAAGTTACAACCAAGAACAAGCAAAAAAAGTATTAGAAGAAAAAGGATGGAGCTATAAAAATAATAGATGGCAAAAGCAAGAAAACTATAATACAACCAGAATAAATTTAACCCTAACAGTAAATAAAGAAGACGAAAAAAGAATAGCAGTAGCAGAATTTATAAAACAAGAATTAGAAAAAATAGGAGTAAAAATAACCATAAGTAAAGTATCAGCAAATAACTATAATGCAATATTACAAAACAAAAACTATCAAATGATACTAACAGGAGTGTACAACTCATACACACCAGATATAACAACATTTTTAGGAAGTGGAAACCTACAAAATTATAATAACGAAGAACTAAATACAATATTAGAAGAAGTAAAAACTATAAAAGAAGAAAATTTACTAAAAGAAAAATATAATAAAATTATAGAATTATACAACAATGATATGCCATTTGTTAGTCTATATAGAAATAAAAATACAGTAGTAAGAAGTCAAAACCTAGCAGGAGAAATAACACCAAATAACTATTTTAGCTATTACAATTTTTATACTTGGAGTAGAATGTAAAATAAGTAATGAATAGTGAATAATGCAGAATTTATTTATACCGTAGGGGCTTAATCGGTAAGGAATACCGAATTACGCCCAAAAATAGGAGAAAATATGAATAAAAACAGAAAAACAATAAGATTAAAAGAATATGACTATTCACAAATTGGAGAATATTTTATTACGCTATGTTCAAAGAATAGAAAATATATATTTGGAGAAATAAATGAAAATAAAATAATACTATCGAAATATGAAAAAATAGCAGAAAATGTATTAAAAAGAATAAAACAAAATAAAAACATAGAAATAAATAATTATATAATAATGCCAAATCATATACATATGATTATTAAAATAAAATATGATAAAATAGTTAATCTAAAAGATGTAATATCAACATATAAATCAATTACAACAAAACAAATAAATAGAGAACAAAAAATAATAGTATGGCAAAGAAATTATTATGAACATATTATTAGAGATGAAAATGAAAAAGAAGAAATTATAAAATATATAAGATATAATGCAATTAATTGGGACAGAGATAATTTGAAAATTAAATAAAATGTAGACAAAAAGGGCGTAATTCGGTCAATTCTCTTTGGTATTCCTTACCAATTAAGCCCCTACAGTTAAAAAATATTTTATATAAAAAATAAGAAAAATACTTGACAAAAATTTATAATACGATATAATGAAACAAACAAAAGTTTATAAAACAAACATTTAGGAGGAAAAATAAATGAGTAACGAAAATTCAGAAAAAATGAAAGCACTAGAAGCAGCATTAGGGCAAATAGAAAAACAATTTGGAAAAGGTTCAATAATGAAACTAGGTGAATTCCAAGCAATGAGCGTAGAAGCAATACCAACAGGAGCACTAAGTTTAGACATAGCACTAGGAATAGGAGGAATTCCACGAGGAAGAA
This sequence comes from uncultured Clostridiaceae bacterium, assembly GCA_947577025.1. Taxonomy (GTDB): domain Bacteria; phylum Bacillota; class Clostridia; order TANB77; family CAG-508; genus UMGS1663. The sequence goes on from CANPTO010000009.1 coordinate 49,206, forward strand.
TAATAGAAGTATATGGTCCAGAATCATCAGGAAAAACAACACTAGCACTACATATGATAGCAGAAGCGCAAAAAATGGGAGGAGAAGCAGCCTTCATAGATGCAGAGCATGCACTAGACCCAGTATACGCAAAACACCTAGGAGTAGACATAGACAACCTAATAGTATCACAACCAGACACAGGAGAGCAAGCATTAGAAATAGCAGAAGCACTAGTAAGAAGTGGAGCATTAGATGTAATAGTAATAGATTCAGTAGCAGCCTTAGTTCCAAAAGCAGAAATAGATGGAGACATGGGAGACTCACACATAGGTCTTCAAGCAAGGTTAATGTCACAAGCACTACGAAAATTAGCAGGAGCAATAAACAAATCAAAATGTGTAATAGTATTCATAAACCAATTAAGAGAAAAAGTAGGAGTTATGTTTGGTAACCCTGAAACAACAGCAGGAGGAAGAGCACTAAAATATTATGCATCAGTACGTTTAGATATAAGAAAAGTAGAAAACATAAAACAAGATGGAGAAGTAGTAGGAAATAGAGCAAAAGTAAAAGTAGTAAAAAACAAAGTAGCTCCACCATTCAGAGAAGCAGAATTTGATATAGTATATGGAAAAGGAATATCAAAAGAAGGAAACATACTAGACATAGCAGTAAACCTAGACATAATAGAAAAAAGTGGCTCATGGTTCAGTTATAATGGAGACAGAATAGGTCAAGGAAGAGAAAATGTAAAAAAATATTTAATGGACAACCCAGAAACAGCAAAAGAAGTAGAAGAAAAAATAAGAAGCAAATTCTCAGAAGCATTCGAAAAAAGCTTAGGAGAAGAAGAACAAGAAGAGGAAGAAGAATAACAAAAAACAGAAATGTCTAAAATTTAGAAATAAATCTTAGGCATTTTTTATATTCTTAGGAAAGTCATCCGCGATAGTAACGGCTTCAATAGGAGCATCAAATTTGTATTTACATTTTGGACAGATGCAAGCAACTGTCTTTCCACTTAAAGCAAATGGAAAGAATTAAAATCAAACATAATAAAACCGCATTTCTAATTAAAAAGATTTGGGACGTGTCCAAAACTTTACAAACTGCTAACATAAAAAGAAAATATAAGAATTTCAGAAAAAACTGAAATAGCTATAACATATAAATAATATGATGACAAAAAAGTTATTAGAGAAATTAGAAAATTAGTACAAATACTTGAAATAAAGCAAATAAATATATATAATAAGGAAAAAAAGGAGCAATAAATATGAAAAAAATAAGTATAATAATTCCAGCATATAATGAAGAAGAAGCACTACCATTTTTATACGAAAGACTAGAAAAATTAATGAATGAAATAAGAAATTACGAATTTGAAGTATTATTTGTAAATGATGGAAGCAAAGATAAAACAATACAATTAATAAAAGAATTAAGAAAAAAAGATGAACGAATATGCTATGTAGACTTTTCAAGAAACTTTGGAAAGGAAATAGCAATGCTAGCAGGTCTAGACTACGCAAAAGGAGACTCAGTAATATTTATGGATGCAGACCTTCAAGACCCACCAGAGCTAATACCAGAACTAATAAAATATTGGGAAGAAGGTTATGACGATGTATATGCAAGAAGAAAAACAAGAGAAGGAGAGACATGGCTAAAAAAATTCACATCAAAAATGTACTATAAAGTATTACAAAGTCTAACAAGAGTACCAATACAAAAAGATACAGGAGACTTTAGACTACTAGATAGAAGATGTGTAAATGCCTTAAAAAAACTAAGAGAATCACAAAGATGTTCAAAAAGCATGTTTAGTTGGATAGGCTACAACAAAAAAGAAGTGCTATATGATAGAGACCCACGAATTGCAGGAAAAACAAAATGGAATTACAGAAAATTAATAGACTTAGCAATAGATGGAATAACATCATTTACTACATCACCACTAAGAGTATCAACATATTTAAGCATACCAACATTTATATTACTAGGAGTATACTTCATATATGTAATAATAAAATGTATAACACAATCAGTGGCAATACAAGCATTTCAAGCAATAATATTACTAATACTATTTTTCTCAGGAATACAAATAATGTTATTTGGAATAGTAGGAGAATACCTAGGAAGAATATTCAACGAAACAAAAAATAGACCACTATATTTTGTAAACGAATACAATGGCGAAAAAGAAACAAACGAATAAACTAGCATTGAGGACTGGCCTTGAATGGGTGCCGAAAGAAGGTAGCTTTGGGGACGGTTCGTAATCGGAAACAAGATAGAGAAGAACTTTAAGTAACAAACAAAAATAATCTGGCTAGATTAGGAACTGTCCCCAATGCGGAAACCAAGCAGAACAACTTATAAGGGTAGAGAAGAACAAGAAGTAAAAAACAAAAAGCACCCCCCTTGAGTAATCGAAGATCTCCCAAGAGGGACTGTCCTAAATAGCGGAAACGAAGAGAAAAATCTAAAAATATATAGTAAATATAAAAAGGAAAACAAAACCATGGAACAAAACGAAAATCAAAACCTAATCCGTCCAGAACTAGAAAACAAACAAGAAGAAAAAATAGAAAACACTCTAAGACCACAACTATTAAACGAATATATAGGACAAGATAAAGTAAAAGAAAACATGAAAATATATATAGAAGCAGCTAAAAAAAGAAAAGAGGCATTAGACCATGTTTTGCTATATGGTCCACCAGGTCTAGGAAAAACAACCCTAGCAGGGATAATAGCAAATGAAATGAATGCAAATATTAAGATAACATCAGGACCTGCAATAGAAAAGCCAGGAGATTTAGCAGCAATACTAACAGCACTAACAGGAAATGATGTACTATTTATAGATGAAATACATAGGCTAAGCAAAAATGTAGAAGAAATATTATATCCAGCATTAGAAGATTATGTACTAGATATAGTAATAGGAACAGGACCTGCCGCAAAATCAATAAGAATAGATTTACCAAAATTCACATTAATAGGAGCAACAACAAAAGCAGGTTCATTAACAACACCATTAAGAGATAGATTTGGAATAGTAGATAGGCTAGAACTATACTCAGAAAAAGACCTATCAACAATAGTAAAAAGGTCAAGCAAAATACTAGAAATACAAATAGATGAAGCTTCAAGTATAGAAATAGCAAGACGTTCAAGGGGAACTCCAAGAATAGCAAATAGACTTTTAAAAAGAGTAAGAGACTATGCATTAGTTTTAGGAAATGGAAATATAACATTAGAAATAACAAAACATGCATTAAATAAACTAGAAATAGACGAAATAGGACTAGATAATATAGATAGAAAAATATTAGAAACAATGATAATAACATATCGGAGGAAGACCAGTAGGTCTAGAAACACTAGCAACAACAGTAGGAGAAGAAGTAGACACCCTAGAAGATGTATATGAACCATACTTAATACAAATAGGATATATAACAAGAACTCCAAGAGGAAGAATAGCAACACCATTAGCCTATAAACATATAGGGGTAGAATATAATGAATAGAAATATAAAGGAGAAAATAAATGCCAATAATATATATAATTTCAACTCTAGCATTATTTACACTAACAATACTACTGAAAAAAACAGAAAAAAAATTAGAAATAATAAAAAGTATAACAATAACTTTAGTATTAATGCTTTCATATAACACTTTGGTATGCTATATATTAAACTTAGTAAATATACCAATAACATTAGCTTGCTTATCTATAATCAATATTATAATTTCTATAATATTAGGAATAAAAATTATAAAAAGTAAAAACATACAAAAATATACTATAAACAAAATTAATATAATAGTAGTACTACTATTTATATCAATAGTAACAATAGTAATGAATATAAACTTTGGAAACCTTACTAAAATTAGATACATATCTATGGATGCAAGAGAGCACTATAAAGCAGCAAGAGAGTTTTCAGAAAACGAAAATCTTTCAAACAAAGCAGTAACAAATAACACAACAACAGGGCAGTTAATGCCAGGAGCATACACAAATGTAGGAATAATATTTAAAGTACTACAGCCATATGTAGGAACAATAAACCTATATAAAGCATTTATCATATTTGAAGCGTTTATATATTTATTAGTAGGATTAATGTTTTATATGTTATTAGAAAAATACTGTAATACTATAAATAAAAAAATAATAGCAATAACATTTTCAGTGCTATATATATTAGGATATCCTTTAAGTGCCTGGATATCAGGATTTCATTACTTAATATTAGGAATACTATATATACAAACAATTATATACACAATAATGGAAAAGCCAAAAATAGAATTCGATTATGAACTATTAATGTTATTTTTATTAAATTTAGGGTTAATATTATCATATTCACTATTTTGTCCATTTGTATATTTAGCAGAATTTATATATTACATACAAAAATATAAAAAAGAAAAAAGCAAAATAAAACTATTTTTATCAATATTAGTAACACTAATATTACCAGGAATAATAGGAGTAACCTATCTAATAATTCCATCTATTGGAAAAGTAGGAGGATTTATTGCATTAGAAGGTTGGGTATATAAAAACCTATGGTCAAATTTTATATTATTTATACCATTTACAATATACTATATATACAAAAATATAAAACAAAAAAAACTAACATTTGATAATATAATATTAATAACTTTATTAACATATATGACAATTCTATTTATAGGAACTAAAGTAGAAAAATGTTCAGAATACTATTTTTACAAAAATTATTTTATATTATGGTTAATGCTTATATATACAAGCACACAAGGAATGTTACAAATATTAAATGAAAAAAAGGCAAAACATATAGCAAATATATATACAGTAGTATATTTAGTAATATTAGTAACACAAGTATGTAACTACAGCAAATATGTTATGGTAAAAGCAGATGACAATCTAAATGAAATTATGGAAATATATAAATTTAACAAAACAATGATATGTGCAAAAAATGCAGAATTTATAACAAAAGAAGAAATACAACTTTATAAAGAAACGGAAAAAATAATAAAAGATAAGTGGAAAGAACAAAAAGAAATATTATTTGTAACAGACCCAACACAAGAAAGATGGATTCAATCATTAACAGGATATATAAATATACTTTTTGACAATGTAGAATATGCAATTCAAAATCTACAGCAAGAAAACTACAAATATATTGTAACATTTGAAAACAAAGAAACATATAAAGGGCTTGAAAAATATATAAACAAAGAAAACATGGAGAAAATATATGAAATAGAAAGCGGAAAAATATATGAAAGGAAGAATTAAAAAATGAAACTATTATTGCACACGTGTTGCGCACCATGTAGCATCTATTGCATAGAAACACTAAGAAAAGAAGGAATAGAACCAACAATATATTGGTACAATACAAACATACATCCATACACAGAATACAAAGCAAGAAGAGACACATTAAAAGAATATACAAAAAGTATAAACATAAATGCAATATTTGAAGAAGAATATGGATTAAATAAATTCTGCAAAAATGTAATAAATAACTTAGAAACAAGGTGTAGCGACTACTGCTATAAAGTACGCTTAGAGCAAACAGCTAAATACGCAAAAGAAAATGGATATGACGCAATTAGCACAACACTACTTGTAAGTCCATACCAAAAACACGAAATATTGAAAAAACAAGGAGAAGAAATAGCGAAAAAATATGGAATACAATTCTTATACAGAGACTTTAGAGTAGGATTTAAAGAGGGGCAAACAAAAGCACGTGAGCTAGGGATGTATATGCAAAAATATTGTGGATGTATTTTTTCTGAGGAAATGTCAAAATCTGCACACCAAAAAAAAGATAAAGAAGAAAGTGCTAGAGCTAACAGGGATACAGAACGAAGAATAAGACTGTCAGATACAATACCAAATCTCGATTTTAGACCACTAAAAAGAGAAAATGAGGAAGAAATAGACTTTATATATAATATTAAAAAGGAAAAATATAAAGAAGAAAACAAGAAAGAATTGGACAAAGAAATACTAAATAAATTATTAGAAAGATATATAAAAGAAAATGTAAAGAATATAAAAGTAATTATGCTTAAAGAAGAAAAAATAGGATTTTTTGATGGTAAGATTTTAGAAAATAATACTTTTAGAATTGATAATATATTCATATTAAAAGAATACCAAAATAAAGGAATAGAAACAGCGATTTCTAATGAAATTCTATTTGAAAATGAAAAAGTAGATAAAAGTAAATAAATTATAAGATTATTAAGGACTGAATTATTTTCATAATTTGGTCTTTTTTTATGTGATTTTGAATATAAGGAGGGAAAAGAAATGCAAGAAAAAGATTCGATACAAATATTAGAAGAAATGAGAACAGGAATGTTTTGTAGCATAGAGCTACCATTAACTAATTCAATGAAAAGTGATGTTATATCAATTTATCTAGGAAAAGATAAAGACGGAAGATATAACTTTTTTGATGGTGGAGGAGCTATTGGAACTTTTAAAATGCCAAAGGAATTTATTATAAAACGAGATATAAAAATAGCAAAGATAAATAGTGAAGAACAGACAAAGGGATTATATACAGCATTAAAAAAGCAAGAGATTAAGGACAAGCATAAGTTAAGAGATAGTAGATAAACGAGTTGTAGAAATACAATTCGTTTTTTTGAAAAATTTTATAAAAAGTATTGATATTGATATACATTTTATATATAATATGTATATCAATATCAATTACAGGGGGATAAAATGAATAATTATGATAAAATAAAAGAATTAGTTTTGAATAACAAAGGCATTGCATATGCAAAAGATATAGAAAAGCTTGGTATTCATCCACAATTTTTAAATGATTTAGAAAATAAAGGGTATTTAAAAAGAATTATGAAAGGAATATATGTTAAAAGTGATGTAGATGTTAATGAATTTTGGCTATTTTCTGAAAGATATAAAAATGGTATATATTCACATAATACAGCTTTATATTTTTATGGAATGACAGATAGAACGCCAATGAAACTAGATATGACATTTCCGAGTAATAATAGAGTAAAAAATGAATATTTACATATACACTATATTAAAAATGAAAATCATAAATTGGGAGCTACAAAATTGAAATTAGAAGATGATACAGAAATAAATATATACAATATTGAAAGAACAATTTGCGATATTATCAGGGATAGAAATAAAATTGATCCACAAATATTTAATAGTGCAATGAATGAATATATAAAAAAGAAAAACAAGAATTTAGTATTATTATATGAATATGCTAAAATTTTTAAAATAGAAAAAATATTAGCACAATATATGGAGGTATTAGGTTAATAAAAAGGAATATAATGAGTTTAAAAGCAGTAATCAATAACATAGCAAAAGAAAATAAAGTGTCTGCACAATCAGTTCTACAAACATATATGTTAGAAAGATTACTCGAAAGAATATCAATGTCAAAATATAAAGATAACTTTATTTTAAAAGGTGGAATGCTAATATCTGCAATGTTAGGTATTGATAGTAGAACAACAATGGATATGGATACAACTATAAAAGGGGTTGCCTTAACAGAAGAAAATATATCTAGTATTATGAAAGAAATTTGCAAAATGAATATAGATGATGATGTAACTTTTGAAGTTCAAAAAATTGAGCTAATAAGAGAAGATGATGATTACGGAGGATATAGAGTTACATTTAAAGCTAATTATATGGAGAAAATGCCCGTAATTATGAAAATAGATATTACAACTGGAGATAAGATTACATATAAAGAAATAAAATATAGTTTTGAACTAATGTTAGAAAATAGAAAAATTCAAGTTTGGGCATATAATATCGAAACAATTATAGCTGAAAAGTTTGAAACAATTATAAAAAGAGGTGTATTAGGAACAAGAGTAAGGGACTATTATGATGTTTATATGCTATTTAATACTCAAAGAAAAAACATAGAGAATACAATTTTAAAAGAGGCAATATATTCTACTGCTGAACACAGAAATTCAGTAGAAATAATAAAAGAATGGAAAAAGACTGTTTCAATACTGGAAGAAAGTGAAATAATGAAAAAACAATGGGAAAAATACCAAAAAGATAATTTTTATGCAGAAGATATTAAATATGAAGATTTAATTGAAAGCATAAAAAATATTGGGCAATTTATATAATGTATAAAAATTAGATAAATTTGACTAAAAATTGACTATTTTGATTTAAAATGAAAAGTGGAGATGATATAATGAAACATAAAATTTTAGTAGTAGATGACGAAAAGATGATAACTGAACTAATATCTTCTTGCTTATGTGATTATGGATATGAGGTATTGACTGCTAATAGTAGCGAAGAGGCATTAGTAAAATTACAAAAACAGCCTAATTTGATAATATTAGATATTAATATGCCTAATATAAATGGTCTTGATTTATGCCGTAATATTCGTAATCATATTACTTGTCCAATTATTTTTTTAACTGCTAGAATTACAGAACAAGATAAAATAAATGGATTTAGATATGGAGCAGATGATTATATTACGAAACCTTTTAGTTTAAAAGAACTAACTGCACGAGTGGAAGCTCATTTAAGAAGAGATGAAAGAAACAAAAATAATCTATCACTTATAACGTGTTCTGATGGATTGATCATAAATTTATCAAATAGAAAAATATACTATTTTGAAAATGAAATTGTATTTTCTAAAAAAGAATTTGATATAATTGAATACTTACTTTCTAATGCAGGACAAGTATTTGATAAAGAACAGATATACGAAAGAGTATGGGGCTATGATGCAGAGGGAGATAGTAATGTAATAAAAGAGCATATTCGTAAAATAAGAACAAAATTTAAAGATGTTACAGGAAAAGAATATATTGATACAATCTGGGGGGTGGGATATTGTTGGAAAAATTAAAAAAGATAAATAAATCTTTATCATTACGAAAATTTTTTATATTAATTATTTTTACTACATTTATTATCGTAATATTTTTATCTTTACTTTGTATCTATGGTGGAATAAAATTTAGAGATTATCTATTGCCTGATTCTAACACTATTTTGATTACATTAGTGATAAAGAATAAAGAAGGACAGACTTATAATGTGGATTATGAAACAAAATTAGGAGAAGAAATGTCCAGCATTCCAGCTTTAATGAGTGATAGTGGCGAAGAAAGTGATTATATTTCAATTTCGGATATTCAAGCAGCAGTGGTAAAAGCTGAAAGTAGTTTAAATATGCTTACTCCAAAAAGAAAAATTGCTTATCAAGGAGCAGGCATATTAATGGTTGTACTTCCAATATTTTTTTCTGTAATTGGTATTATAATTGCTGGTTTCATTTTCTATCGCAAAAAACTTTATGAGCCTTTGCGAATTTTATCAGATTCAATGGAAGAAATATCAAACAAGAATCTTGATTTTAAATTATATTATGATTCTAATGATGAAATGGGAAGACTATGCTCTACATTTGAAGATATGCGACAAACATTAGAAAGAACATATAAAGAACTATGGAAAATGATCGAAGAAAGAAAAATGATACAGGCTTCAGTTGCACACGATTTAAGAAATCCTATTACTATTATTAAAGGTTATACAGAATATCTACAAGTAAACCTAGAAAAAAAGACTTTATCTAATGAAAGAATGATTGAAATAATTGATAATATAAATAAAACGACAGAACGATTAGAAAGTTATACAAATTCTATTCGTACAATAAATCAATTAGAAGATATGGAAATAACTCGTAAACCAATTCATATAGAAGAATTTGTTGAAAATGCCTCTAAAGACTTGTCATTAATGACGAAATCTAAGAAAATAAAACTTAATATTATAGGAAATATTCCAAATGGTATTATTAATGTTGATACCGATAGTGCTTATAGAATAATCGAAAATATTATAAGTAATGCTTTGAGATATGCTAAAAATAAAATTGATTTATCATTTGAGATAGATAATAATTTTTTAGTAATTTCTATAATAGATGATGGTATTGGTTTTCCAAAAGAAGTTTTAAATGGAAATAATAAATTAATTATATCAACTAATAATGCTGATGGACACTATGGACTGGGTTTAATAATTAGTAGTATTTTGTGTAAAAAGAATGATGGAAAGTTAAAGCTTTATAATAATGAATCAGGAGGAGCAGTAGTAAAAATCATGTTAAAATTTGACTGATTTTTGACTTTTGTTTTATATCATATCCTTGTAAGCCAACTATGGCAATACAAGGAGTTTTTTTATGGAAAAGAAAATGAGAAAAAAGAATAATTATAGAAAGAGAAAGTTAAAACCAAAGATTAGATTATGTATTTTTATCATTTTGATAATTTTGACATTTAATTTTATAAATAATATCTTAAAGCCCTCTAATGCAAGTAAAAATATATCTATTGAAAACGTAAAACCACAAGCTATTGACAATGCACAAAAAGATATTCAACAAAACGACACTTTTTCTAATGGAAGTAATAATGTTTATGAAGTTTCTCCTCCAAATGATATAACTAATAAAGATACAGATATTTCAAATGTAAATAATTCAGAAAGAGATATAAACAAAGTTAAAGATAAAAAACTAATTGCATTTACTTTTGACGATGGACCTAGTTACAAAGGAACTAATAAATTGTTAGATAATTTGAATAAATATAATGCTCGTGTAACATTTTTTGTTGTAGGCAGTCGTGTACTGACCTATAAAGATACTTTAAAAAGAGCATATAATATGGGAAATGTAATTGGAAGTCATACATATAGTCATAAAGATTTATTAAAATTAAGCAACTCTGATATTTTAAACGAAATAAGAAAAACAAATGATGATATAGAAAGTGTAATAGGAGAAAGAGCAAAATATTTAAGACCACCCTATGGTAATACCAATAAAAACATTAAGAATTTATCTAATATGTATACTATATTATGGGATTTGGATACAGAAGATTGGAAATATAAAGATAAAAACAAAATATCACAATATATTATTGACAATGCACACGATGGTGCAATTGTACTTTTACACGATTTATATGAAACTTCTGTTGATGGAGCGTTGCTAGCAATGGAAGAGTTGGAGAAAGAGGGATATGCATTTGTCACAATAGAAGAAATGGTAACTTTAAAAGGAATAAACTTAGATAAAACGAAAAACTATTTTCAATTTGATAAATAGGACTAAATATATTAAATAAATACTTAAAGCAAATTAAAAATATAAAAGAATTATAAATTTGACTAATTTTTGACTTTTGTTTTATATCATATCCTTGTAAGCTGATTATGGCACTACAAGGAGTTTTTTATGGAAAAGAAAAAAAAGAAAAAGAAGTATTATAGAAAGCGAAAGATTAAACCAAAGATTAGATTATGTATTTTTATCATTTTGATAATTTTAACATTTAATTTTATAAATAATGTCTTAAAATCATCTAATGCAAGTAGGAATATAGTAACAGAAAAAGAAAATTTACCAGTTACAAATGATACCAAAGAAAATAATCAGCAAATTGCTGTTTTTCCTAGTGATGTTTATGGCGTTCAAGTAAAGAGTGAAATAATAGATAAAGAAACTAAAGCTAGAAGTGGTGAAAAAAGAATTATTAAATACATAGTGATACACGAAACTGATAATTTTGAAAAAGGTACTACTGCTGCTAATCACGCTATGTTTTTGAAAGAAAACAATACGAGTTCTACATCTTGGCATTATACAGTTGATGATAAAGAAATCTATCACCACATTCCTGATGATGAAAAAGCAAATCACGCAGGAGAGCATAATGGAAATGAATATGGTATAGGAATAGAACTATGCGTAAATAAAGAGGGAAACTTTGAAAAGACTTTTGATAATGCAACAAAACTAGTAGCGTATCTTCTTAAATCTTATGATTTAGAAATTGAAGCAGTAAAAACTCATCACGATTTTTCAGGAAAAGACTGCCCACATAAAATATTAAAAAACAACAGGCTAGAAGAATTTAAGAAGAAAGTAAAATATTATTTAAAACTATAATAATAAAAATTTAAAAATATTTTAATAAGTAAGAAAGGAATGATTTTAAATGAAAAAGATATTTATAATATTAACTATAATTTTAATATTGATCGGAGGAATATTTGTTTTCTTTAAATACAAAAACAATATAACAGAGATAGGAGAAATAACGGAAATATTTGTTCCAGAAAATGATAATAAAAAAAATAATGATAATAAAAGTATAAAAAGTTTAACTTTTTTAACAAATAAGCCCAATAAGGCTACTACAAATGATGGATATTATTATTTAAGTGATGATTATGATCGATTACCTAATGGGAAGTTTGCTACACATCTAATGTATATCGATTTTAAAACAAAACAGGAAATACACTTATGTAATAACAGTGCTTGTACTCATAATACAGAAGATTGTACATCTGTGTTTACAAAAAATGAATTTGAAATAGGCTCACTATTATTTGTTTTTAATGGAAAAATATATATATTAAGCAAAATGCCTGATAATGATGGGCAAGTTTCAATAGGAGTTTTAGGGGAATCCTCAAATAAGACAGCAGAAAGCAAATCATCTGTATTATACAGATTAAATTTAGATGGAACAAATAGAGAAAAAGTTTATACCTTTGACTCTAATGTTATGGTAGAAGATTTTACCATTGGTAGTGAAAATAAATTATATTTTGTTACAAAAAAAATTACAAACGAATATACTAGTGGAAATGCTTACACAATTTCTAAAGAACGAAAATTAATTTATATAGATGTAAATACAAAAAAAGAAAATACTGTATTCTCTATGGATTTTAAGGATAACATTGATTGGGAAGTCATTGGAAGTAGTGACAATCTTTTAGTGTTGTATGGTATAGATTTCGGACGTAAAGTTTCAAATGAAGAGAAAAATGGAGAAAATAATGAAATTTATACTAAGTCTTCTGATGTTTTTGCAACTTTTAATATTGCAGATGGTTCATTAAATAAAATATATAGTATATATGCACCTTTATCTAGGTCTTATACTGTTGGTAAAGATTATTTATATTATTCTAAAGATGGAAGTAATGAAGTTTTAAAAATAGATTTAAAAACAGGGAAATCTAATGTTTTAGCAAAACTATCTCAAAATTATATTAGTATGATTATAGGAGATAAAATATTATGTCAAGAGTACGCTTCTCAGGATACAACATCATATTTTGTTGACACTAATACAGGGAAAGTTAGTCATTCTAGTCTTATAAATAAAACAGTAAAAAACAGTTTAGATATTATTGCTGTGAGTGGAGATGAAGTTTTAGCAATATATGATTCAGATGTAACTTATAACAACGATGGCTCGTATACTACGAAAGAAAATAAATATGGAATAATTAGTAAAAGTGACTTGTATACAGGAAAAGACAGTTTTAAAAAAGTTAAAATGATTTATGGGGGAATATAAAATGTTGGAACTTTGTAATATTTCAAAAAGATATAAAACAAAAGAGGCACTCAATGATATATCTTTAACACTTGATAATGGGATTTATGGACTTCTCGGTCCAAATGGTGCAGGAAAATCAACGCTTATGAACATAATTACTGGAAATTTAGAGCCAAGTAATGGAATTGTAAAATGGGATGAAAAAGAAATAAAAAAATTAGGAGCAAATTATAGAAGTTTGTTAGGATACGCTCCTCAACAACAAGGTATGTATGACAGTTTTTCAGGTATTAGATTTCTTTCATATATGGCAACTTTGAAAGGAATTTCAAAAAAGGAAGTAGAGGAAGAAATTAATCGAGTTTTAAATTATGTAAATATGACTAATGTTGCTCATCAAAAAATAGGAACATATTCAGGTGGAATGAAGCAAAGAATTTTAATTGCACAAGCAATATTAGGAGATCCGAAAATAGTTATATTGGATGAGCCAACAGCAGGATTAGATCCTAAAGAAAGAGTGAGGATAAGGGAAAGAATTTCAAAACTATCTAAAGAAAAGATAATTTTAGTTTCTACTCACGTTGTATCCGATATTGAATCTATTGCAAAAAAAATTATTCTTATTAAAAAGGGAAAAATTATTGACGAGGATTCTGTAGAAAAGCTTTGCCAAAAATACAATGTTTCTAATTTGGAAGATGTATATATGAAAATATTTGGAGATGAATAAAATATGTTACAATTAGTTAATTTTGAATTAAGGAAAATATGGGGGAAAAGGAGTTTTATCTTCATTACTTGTTTATTACTTATTATAAATGTATTTTTTATGTGGTATGCAAATTTGGAAAATGATAACAAACCATCACTTTCGGCATATAAAATATTTCAAACTAAAATATCTAAAATGTCAGAAAATGAAAAAAGGGAATATGTAAATAATTTAAAAAAAGATATTGATGGTATTTCATTTGTAATTGAAATACTTAATATGAGAAATAGTGAAATGGGAGTTTTTTTTACAGAACAAGAAATAAATGAAAATCCAGGTGTATTTGAAACTTACTATAAAATATACGAATCTGGAAATTACTTGCATTTTACACACTCCTTTGAACAGGAAAAAGCATTTATTAATGAGATGTATGATGAGATAGTCAAAGTATCAAATTATAATTCTTATTTAGAAAATATAAAAAATAATAAAAGTAAATTAGAAGGAATTTCTATTTTTAGTAATCAAGATGAAAATAGTTATTCTTCTCGTAGTATTGAAAAAAGTGCTAAAGATTATAATAGCTTAAATGCTAATGGAATTACTTTTACGCCTTCAAAAACTATTGTATCTACTACTGAAAATATTTGGACTGATGTTCTTTTGATTTTGATTACATTTTTATTTATAGGAAATTTAATATCTGAAGAAAAAGAGAAAAAATTATTCAATATTACTCGTAGTACAAAATATGGTATAGAACACAGTATTATAGCAAAGATTTTAGCATTATTTGTTCATTGTATGGTGTTTAGTTTTATATTTTTCTTAATAAATTATTTATTTTTTGGGATATTTAGTGGCTGGTGTAATCCTACAATAAAATTGCAATCATTGGCACCATATATGGAAAGTAATTTTTCAATAAATATATTAGAATATCTTATTATTTCAATATTAACTAAAGGAATGTTAATATTTGGAATTAGTACAATACTCACAGCAATTTGCATTGCTTTAGATAGTATAATATTACCTTATATGTTTGGAATATTCTTTTTAGCAATTAGTTGGTTGTTATATAATTTGATACCAGCAGTATCAAGTTTAAATATTATAAAATATTTGAATATATTTGGTATTTTAAAAACTGAAAATTTATATGGCTCCTATCTAAATTTTAATTTGTTTAATTATCCAATTGCTCAAACACTTTTGGCTTGGTTTATTATAATTATTGCAATTATAATAGGAACTGCACTATGTTATATATTCTTTTTAAGAGGAAAGAGTTTAGAAATAAGGAAATCTACAAAGAACCTTGCCTTAAAATTTCATCCTCACACATCATTGTTAAGACACGAATTTTATAAAACTTTAATTACTAATAAGGGAATTATAATCATTTTAATATTTAGTGTTTTAATATGCTGTAACGAATTAAAAAGGACATATACTCCATCCGTGCAGGAACAATATTATAAAAATATTATGTTGAAATTAGAGGGAGAACAAACAGATGAAAAAATAAAACTTATTGAAACTGAAAAAGCAAGATATAGTGAAGCTTTTTCAAAAATTAAAGAAATAGATCAATGTGTTGATTCTGGAAAAATTAGCCCAATAACAGGGGATATGATGAAAATAGAATGGTATAGGATAACAGCATTTTATCCGACATTTGAACGAGTTTTAGAACAATATAATTTTGTTAATGAAGATAACAGAAATTATATATATGATACAGGATATTTATATTTATTTGGAATAATGGGTAATAATGAAGTACTTAATGATTTTATTTTACTTACATTAGGTTTAATATTTGTTTTTAGCAATATTATGTCTATGGAAAATCAAAATAAAGCGTGGAACTTATTTAGTGCAACTAAAAAAGGTAAGAAAGAAATTATCAAGTCCAAAGTCAAGACATCAATCATTTTAACAGTAGCATTTTGCATTTTGCCATTTATTTGTAGATTTATTAGTGTATCTAAAGCATTTCCAATAAATGGATTGTTCTTATCGACAAGAGATATACCTATTTATCATAATTTATTTTTTGGAATGCCTATTATTGGATTAATATTGCTAAAATTATTTTTACAAGTATGTACAGGATTAATTATAAGTAGTATCATATTTACTTTTTCAGGATGGCGAAAAAGTAATATACAAACAATCTTTTTTGGAATTTTAATACTTGGTATACCAGTATTATTAATTTTGCTAGGCTTCGATTTTATGAAATGTTTTTCTTTATATCCAATATATCTATATTCATTTACATAGAGTAAGAAAAACAAATTGCATATATAATTTACAAAATATTTGAAAGACAATACTAATAGAGGGGGGGAGAATTGTATGCCAAAAATATTGATAATACAAGATGATAAGTTAATAGATAAATTCTTGAATGAAATATCTACTGAGATATCAGTTACAGACATTACTACAATATCTAAAATAGACAAATCAAAAAATAATAATATAATGCATTATAAGAATATTACTTTAAATAAGGAAAATTATGAAGTAATGCAAAATGGAACAAAAGTATTTTTGACAACAAAGGAATTTGAAATATTAAAATCATTTATGAAAAGTCCTCATAAAGTTTTTTCAAGAGATAATCTGTTAAATACTGTCTGGAGTTATGATTATTTCGGAGATGAAAAAATAGTAAATACACATATTAAAAATATAAGAAAAAAATTAGGAAATGATATTATAGAAACTGTTAGAGGTGCAGGCTATAAACTTAAATAAAAACTAAGCTTATTTTATTCAAAATAAAAGAGTATTGATAGATTCAACTTTATCAATACTCTATTTTTATTTTCTTAAAAATTCATTTTATATCAAAACTACACCAAAACAATATCTTAACTCTACTTAATCTCCATTTTTTTACAATATTATATGAATGCTTAATAAAAAAATGTTAGAAAATTATGAAAAATCTTTATAAGCCTCAATATAAAGTTCATCTAATGTAATACCAAATATTTTTGCAAAGGCAAAAGCCTCGTAATCTTTAACAATACGTTTATTATTTTCAATAAGATGAATGTTGGAGTGATATAAGTTCAATCCTAACAAATCTAATTGTTGACAAAGCTGTTCTTGGGTATAACCTTTTTGCATTCGGTATTTTCTTACAGTTTGCCCAATAACATTTGATTTATCATTAAATTTTTTAGATTGCATACTTGTTCCCTCCTTACTGACAATAATATACACATAGCATTTTATTATAAAAAAAATGCTTTCTTATAGGAATGTACTACAAAACGAAAGAAAAGGAGTAAAAGTTGTAGAATTATTTAGAAAAATAAGATATATAAATTAAGAAAGCATACGAGGTTTTTGTATGCTTTTTTACATAAGAAAAATAAAAAATTTACTAGCGAAGAAATAATAACAATGACAATTAGGAAAGCATTTTTAGGGAGAATGAGTTGTTATTATTTAGTATCTTAAAAACGCTAGTATGCTTATATGAAATTATAAAAGAGATTAAATTCACTCATTTTAGTAAATTTAATCTCTTTTATGCTTTTATAAACATAAAAATTATAATTTTATATTTTTCGCCACGAGCTCCTCCAACTGTCGATTCAAGAAATTTGAGTCGATAGGAGGAAAGAAAATGGATAAAAGACCTAAAAGAACTAGGGATAAGTATAATCCATATATTTTACATAGTGAAATAGAGAAAAATGTATATAAAGTTACATTTTCTAATAAAAATGAAATGATTAGTATTGATATAACAAAAGAAATATTTAACGAACTTGACGAATTTGAAAAAGAGGACGCAAGACAAATACAAGAATTGCAAGACATAATGAACTGAATGCAGTTACAGAAACAACATTAAATAAAAGAGCATTTGAAAAACAAGTGAATATAGATGAAGTTGTAATAAATAAGATCAACAATGAAAAGTTACATAGAGCAATGGACAAGCTCACAAAACAGCAAAGACGAAGAATTTTATTATATTATGATTATCAATTATCTATGGAAGAAATAGCAAGAATAGAGAGCTGTTCTAAACAGTCGGTACAAGAGAGTATTGACTGGGGTATAAAGAAATTAAAAAAATTTTTTGAAAAATTTTAAATTTATACCCTGACAAAATTCAATTTTCTGCACAAACAAGTGAGAGGGTAAAATCTCTTACTTGTTTTTCTTTAAAAGAGAGTAAAAAAGCACTTTGAAAATTGAATAACAGTTCATTAGATACAGTCCTTTGATTACTTGAGCTAGTAATTTCATATTACTTAAATATTAGCTTGCAACTAATAAGGCGAAGACGAGTGTAAAAGGAAAGAAACTTTTGTCTAGTCATAGCACGAGCGAGAAAAAACCGTCCCACGCATTGAGGACAAGCCTGTGTAGCAGGTAGGGTATGCCGAATACACCTATGAAGATATACGTAAAATATCTGTCTAATGAATGATGATAAAGGTATAAAAATAAATAATCAACAAGAACTCTAAAATTTAGGTATGCAATATCAATATACCTCCAAAACATTTTAGAGTTCTTTTTAACATACAGAAAGGAAAACCAAACAATGATATTAAGAATTTTACTAATAGATATGTTTATAATTGCTGTTTTTATGTATTTATTGTTATTAGGAGCAAATAAATGCAAAACAGCTGAAGAAAGAGAAATGGAAGATATAGAGCAGATGGAGATATGGTAAATGCAGATATTTATTCTCAAAGAGATAGATTAGAAGAATATTGTCAAAAGCACAATATAACAAATAGAGTACATTATATAGATGTTAGAAAAAATGGACTATCTGAAGATAGAGAGGCATTAGATAAACTAATAGAAGATATAAAAGCAGGAAAAATCAAGCAAATATTAGTAACAGACATTTCAAGATTATTTAGAAATCCAGCAAAATTAACCAGTTTGTTTGAAAATAATTTTATGAAAAATGTTGATATAGTTACTCTTAATGGAGAATGTATCAATAGAAAACATTATATAGAAACTTTTAAAAAATTAGGCTTTGAAAAATTAGCTAGAGATATAAAGAGAAAAGAATTAAAAAATAGAAATGACAAGTCCAGATAGGGCTTGTTTTTAGTATAGGAGGAAATTTTAATGAAAAAGAATGTAAGAAATAAAAAGTATGCTATTAAGGAGGCTGTAAGCTATTATATTTTAGGTTATAAAAGATATGAACAAAACATAAATCAAAATGGACTTGGAGATATATTGAAAGATATAGTAGAAGTAGCACAAGAAAATCTTAATAGTACAGAGATAACAGGAGTTAATACTGAATTATTAAATAGAATAAATTTTAATTGGATTTTATCAGCAGATGACTTCATTTCTTATGCTATTTGCATATTTTATGTACTTATAAATAGAGAAATACAAATAACAGACGAAAAAATTGTCAAAGAATTTTTAAGCGAGATCCATACGCACCACCCTAGAAAAATAATGAAAGAGGCAGAGGTTATACTAGAATCGGTTTTTCCAGAATTAAAAGAAGATATTAAAGAGGTGGAGGAAAGTGATAAAAAGGGTAAATAATTTAGTAAAACTAGAAAAGATGATACAAGACTGTGAAAATATAGATATAGAAAATGTAAATATAGAAAAAGTAAAAGATATTAAAGATATAAAAATCAATAAGAAAAAATCAAGTGTTGAACGAATACTTGATTTTTTGCGTTCAACTGAAAATCCTTATGTAATAAAAGTAAATGGAGTAGTTGTAAAAATGGAATTTTCAAATAATTCAAATATGACAGCCAATAGTTGTATAAACAAAGCATTAAAAAATTTATATCTAAAAAATTGCTAATGTCAAATGTGAAAAAATTTAAAATTACACATTTCACAGACTGGCTGAAAGAATATACAATTTATTTAAAGTTAAAGGTAGGAGAAAAAATGAAAAGAGGGAGAAAAGGAAAATATAAAATTTACAACAATAAAGTTATAGTTCCTAATTGGAATGCAGGTTATGGATATGTCAAAGACCCTGAAGATGTCCATCACTTAATAATAGATGAAGAACCTGCACAAGTAATTAGAGAAATATTTGATTTAGTTATAAAAGGTTATGGCAGAACAAAAATTGCAAAAGAGTTAAATGCAAGAGGAATACTTAATCCAATGGGATATAGAAATAAGGTATTAAATCAAAACTTTAAATTAAAAAGACCTAATGATGAAAAATTTGCGTACTTATGGGATCCAGCTACTATTTTAAGTATATTAAAAAGTCAAGTATATTGTGGAGATGTTATTCAAAGTAAAGGTAAGCTCATAAGCTATAAAGTGCATAAGCATATAAAAAATCCAAAAGAAGAATGGGTAATTGTAAAAAATATGCACGAGCCTATAATAGATAGAGAAACTTTTGAAAAGGTACAAAAGGCATTATTAGATAGAGATGTAAAAGCAAATCAAGATGGCACTTTATCTATATATGCAGGACATTTAAAATGTGCAGACTGTAAAATGTCAATGACAAAGAGGGTAGGCTCTAAATATAAAGGAAAACCAAGACCACATTATCATTATGCTTGCTCAACTTATTGTAGGAAATCAAAAGATTTATGCACAAAACACTTAATAAGAGATGATGTATTGTATGAGGCAATATTAAAAGCAGTAAAGCTACAAATATCTCTTGTTATTGATATAGATACAATAATTAAAGAAACAACTAATACAAAACAAGTGGATTTTAGAAAAGAAAGCTTAAAAAATAGTATTAAAAAGCAAGAAATAGAATATGAAAAACAAAGAAAACTGAAAAAATCTTGTTATGAAGACTGGAAACTAGGTGTAATTGATGAAACAGATTACTATGAATATAATCAGAGCTATGTTAATAAAATGCAAAAATTAGAAGAACAAATATTATATTTAAAAGAAGAACTAATGGAATGTGAATCACTAAAATCAAATAACGAATGGATAGAAAAATTTAAAAAATATGAAAACATAACAGAACTATCAAGAAATATAATTGATGATTTAATAGATAATATATATGTTCACGAAGATAATAAAATAACAATAAAATTTAATTATGAAGATGAATATAAAACAGCTATTGAATATGTAAAGGCAAACAATGGAATAGAAATATCATCAGTTGGATAAAAAGTATTGCAAATAAATGTAATACTTTTTTATTTATATATACAAAATGTATGGAAAAAAATAAAAAAGTATGATATAATACTAAAATAGTTTATAATAAAAACATATAAGAATATGCTTAAATCCTTTTAAATCAACACTTTTAAAGAATAAAAAAAGTTGTAAAAAATAAAAAAATGATACTAATAAGATACTAACCTCATAGAGCTTTATACAATCTTATAGAGCTTTTGAAGGAAAAAATACAAAACAAAGGTTTATTTTAAAAAATATTAAAATAGAAAAATAAGTCAAAAAAGAAGTTTACAAAATACTTTTCTGACTTATTATTTTTTGTTGTTTTCATATACATTTTTTTAGAATAATGTTATAATGATAGCGACTAATAGTAATTTGAGAGTGAGGTGTATTTATGAAATATGACAAATTAGAATTTGAAACAACTTTTAAGAATGGGGATATGATTCCAGTAGAATATACTGGGTATGGGAAAAATATATCTCCAGAATTTAGAATTAAAAATTTATCAGATAAAGCAAAAAGTTTAGTAATAATTTTAGAAGATTTAAGTCATCCGATAAAGAACTTTACTCATTGGATTGCTTGGAATATAAAGGCAAATTCTGTAATTCCAGAAAATGTTGGAAATATGGATAATGTTATGCAAGGAATTGCTTATGGATTTCATAAATATGCAGGAGCAAAACCACCAAAGTTTCAAAAACACAATTATAAATATACAATATATTCATTAGATAATATTTTGGAATTATCATCTAATATTATGAAAAAGAAACTATTGAAAGCAATGAATGGGCATATTTTACAAAAGGGAACTATTATAGGTTACTTTAAAAGATAAATTACAATAAGTAGGGCAGATAATTAAGTTGAAATTATCTGTCTTTTATTATATAATCGTAACAAGAATTAGTAGTTTGAAAGGTAGATAATTATGAAAAACATTCTTATACATGGATTAGGTCAAAATAGTCAAAGTTGGGATAATACTAGTATGTATTTAAAAGAGAATGATATTGATATAATATGCCCTGATTTATTTGATATAACAAAAAATACTTCAAAAGATTATAAAATGATGTATAATACTTTTTCGGATTTTTGTAATAATCAAAAGGAAAAACTTAATTTGTGTGGTCTTTCATTAGGTGGAGTATTAGCATTAGACTTTGTAAAAGAATATCCAGAAAGGATAAATTCTATTATTTTGATAGGTACTCCATATAAAATACCAAAAGCACTTTTTAAATTACAAGGCTTAATATTTCATATAATGCCGAAGAGGGTATTTGAAAAGATGGGTTGCTCTAAAAGAGAATTTCTTACTTTAGTTAATTCAATGAGTAATCTTGATATTGCAAAAGATTTAGAAACAATAAAGTGTAACAGTTTAATTATATGTGGTGATAAAGATAATGCTAATATGGAAAATGCTAAACTTTTAAATAAAAGCATTAAAAACAGTAAATTTAAAGTGATAAGTAATTCATCACATGAAGTTAATATTGATAATCCAAATGAACTTGCTAATATAATTTACGATTTTTGGAAAGATAATCAATAGCACAAATTATATTATAGAGGAGATGGAGCAGATGAAAAAGAAAATAGGTATTGGTGTAGGAATATTTTTGGTATTACTTATAATTTTAGAAATTATTACAAATTATGCAGATGGTGGCAGAGTATCAACAGGACACGAACCAAAGTATTGTATAAAAGTAGTTAGTAATGATGGAAGTAAAGTAACTTATTGGGGATTAGGCTATAAAGTAATTCGTTATGTTGGGGTATCTCCAAATGAGCCTTATGAAAATAATATTGGTGCAAAAATGGGAAGTTGGTTTATGAATTATGAATTGCCTAAATCAAATACAATTGAAATTGAATATGAAGGACAAACAATTACTATAACTGATGTAAAAGATATAGAAACTATCAAAAATATATTACTAAATTCAAAATATTATGGGGAAATATGTGATGGAATAAATACTCACAAAATAGTGTTAAATAATGAGTTTTATTATATCAAAGAATCGTGTAAAGAAATACAAAAAGGTGATAAACAAGCAACAATATCAGCAGAGGATTTAAACACAATAAAAAGTATCATTGACAATAAAATAAATAATGAGCAAAACAATACAAAATCTAATCGTAGTTCAGAAAATGTTACGATAGAAATTAATAATGGTACAGTTAAACCTGAAAGTGTTTCAATAATTATTACAGATAATAATGAAAATCAGTATGGCTGGGGTGTTGAATTTAGAGTTCAAGAAAAAGTTGATGGAGAGTGGAAAAACTTAAACTATATATCTGATGAACTGTCTTGGATTGATATAGCTTATGAATTAAATGAAGATAAGCAATTAACTCAAAAATTAGATATAGAAAAGTATTATGGAAAATTATCTAATGGAATATATAGAATAGTTAAACCAGTTTATGATAATGGCTATATTGATATATATTCAAATGAATTTGAAATTAAATAGTTAAACATAAATTGCAGGGAGATGAATTTTATGAATTTAAAAAGAGAAGAATTAAAAAAGAAAATATTTTTTGTATTATATTTAATATTCTTTGCATTGACTATCATTGGAGCAATTTTATGTATTACACATAAAGTAAACAATGCAGGATATGCGGCTATACCAATGCTTATAGGTTTAGTTTTTAGTATGTTATATAGAAATAGCAAAAAGGCAATTGAAGAAAATAAGGAATAACACAAAATATAATAAAAATATAAGTTTGAAAGGAAATTTCTTATGGAAGTAGCAAATATTTCAGAACAATTAAAAGAATTAATAGAAGAATATAAGTTTAATATTGAAACTTTATCTAAATATTTAAAATTAGATATAGATAAAATAGAATTATTAAAAAATGGAGATATGAGTTTTTTACCAGATGATAATAAATACAGGACAGATTTATTAAATAAAATATGTTTTCTTTACTTTTCAACTAAAGATGATAAAGATGTTAAATTAGATGCTTTTTTAAAAGTATTACTGTCTTATCATAAGATTTCTAAAAAAACAATTTCAAAAATATCAGGTGTAGATATAAAAGAAATAGACAAATTCTTATCATTAAAGAAAAGTAAAATTTCAATTGAAGATAAGTATAAACTTGCAGTAACAACTATGTCATTAAGGTTCTTTTTAAAAGATATTGAAAATCAATAATATAAAAATTGTAAATCATAAATTAGTAATTACACAAGGAGGAATTTATTTATGGAATTAGTAAAAGTTGGAGAAAAGACCTATTATATAAAAAATCCTACCAATATAGGAATATACAAGATTGATGAAACACAAGTATATCTTATAGACACAGGAAATGACAAAGAGGCAGGAAAGAAAATATTAAAAATAATAGATGAGCAGGGATGGAAAGTTAAAGGAATTATAACAACTCATTCAAATGCAGATCACATAGGAGGAAATAAAGTTATTCAGGACAGAACAAATTGTAATATACTTGCGTATAATATTGAAAAATCATTTACAGAATATCCAATATTAGAATCTTCTTTTCTATATGGTGGGTATCCATTTAAAGATATTAGAAATAAGTTTTTGTTAGCGAAAGAATCAGTCGTTATACCTATTGAAAATAATTTACCAGATGGATTAGAATATTTTGCTTTAAAGGGACACTTCTTTGATATGATAGGTATTAAAACAAGTGATAATGTATATTTTCTAGCAGATTCCCTATTTAGTGAAGAAACAATTACAAAATATCATTTATTTTTTATTTATGATGTAAGAGAGTTTCTTAATACATTAGATTATTTGAATACTTTAAATGGAAGTTTATATATTCCATCCCATTGTGAAGCTACAAATAGTATTTCTTCTTTAATAGAACTTAATAAAAATAAAGTGAATGAGATTATGGGGAAAATATATGGTGCTTGTAAAAATGAAATGACTTTTGAAGATATATTGAAATATATTTTTGATGAATACAACTTAATAATGAATGCTAATCAGTATGTTCTAGTTGGTAGTACAATAAAGTCATATTTTTCATATTTACTAGATGAAAATAAACTATGCTATGAATTTAAAGATAATAAAATGGTATGGAAACAAGTTTAATTCAAACTTTGAAAGTAGTGATATTATTATGGAAGTTACAAATTTATTAAAAGCGAAAAATCGAGATGAACTTCGTGAGTGGCTGATAAAAAATTATAATACAGAGAATGAATGTTGGGTAGAGGTAAAGAGAGGTCGACCTATAGAAAATGGAACATTTTGGTATATAGATGCAGTAGAAGAAGCAATGTGTTTTGGTTGGATAGATAGCACAACCAAAAAGTTAGATAATGGTATTACTGTTCAAAAATTAGCACCTCGTTCTAAAAATAGTATATGGTCAGAATTAAATAAGGAAAGATGTAGGAGAATGGAAAAACTAGGAAGAATGACAGAGGAAGGAAGAAAATTAATCCCAAAAGAAGAATTTAAAATTGATAATGATATTTTAAAAGAACTAAAAAAGGAATCAGAAGTATGGGAGAACTTTCAAAAATTTCCTAAACTATATCAAAGAGTAAGAATTGACACTATACAGATCAAGAAGAAAAATAATCCAGAATTATATAAAAGTAGATTACAAAAATTAATAGAAAATACAAAAAAAGGTGTAATGTATGGCGAATGGAATGATAATGGTAGATTACTAGATTTATAATACAAATTATTTTATAGATTAGTTTGAAATATAACTAATCTTATTTTTAGCAATTTTCTACAAGAAAGATTTATAGAAAAATGTTATTCTTGTATAGAACTGTAGGTGATTTTATGATAAAAGAAGAAAGAAAAATTGTATATGATGAAGAACTGAAAATAGAAGCTGTTTCATTTAATGGTGTTCATCAACCATTTACAAAGCACTTTCATGATTATTATGTAATAGGAATTATGAAAAAAGGGAATAGAAAATTTATTTGTAATTCAAAAAATTATAATATACAAACTAATAACATCATTCTCATAAATCCAAATGATTATCATGAATGTATAGATATAGGACAAAATAGTTTAGATTATGAGGCAATTCATATTTCAAAAGAGATAATGACTAATTTAGCAAATGAAATTTTTAAATCCAAAGATATGGTTATTTTTAATAAAAATGTAATTTCTGATGATACATTATTAAAAGAAATTGAAATATTAACTAATTTAGTAATTTCTAATGATAAAACATTAGAAAAAGAAGAATTATTTTATATCGTTATAAAAGATTTGTTAGAAAATTATGCTGCATTTAAGACTACTGATGAAAATATAATACTTAAAACAAAAGAAGTGTGCGATTATATAGAAAATAACTATACAGATAATATAACATTAGATAAATTAGCGAAGGTAGGAGCAATAAGCAAATATCATTTAATAAGATTATTTACTAAAGAAAAAGGAATAACACCTTATAAATACCTAGAATTATACAGAATAAATCAAGCTAAAAAGCAGTTACAAGAAAACAATTCAATATTAGATATATCTATACAATGTGGTTTTTCAGATCAAAGTCATTTTACAAATTTATTTAAAGAAACAATAGGAATTACACCAAAACAGTACAAAAAAATTTTTGAAGAAAGGAATAGCAATAATGAATGAAGAAAGAAAATGTGTTATGATAGTTGATGAAAGTCTACCACTTGGAATAATTGCGAATACAACAGCAATATTAGGAAATACATTAGGAAGTCATTATCCTAGTGCAGTTGGAAAAAATGTACTAGATAAAAATGAAAATGAACATTTAGGAATAATAGAAATACCAATTCCAATATTAAAAGGAAATAAAGAGTTATTAAATAATTTACGAGATACTTTATATAAAGAAGAATACAAAGATATGATAGTTGCAGACTTTTCTGATGTCGCTCAAAGTTGTAAAACTTATGATGAGTATATACAAAAAATTAGTAAAGTAGATTCTAATAATATAAACTATTTTGGAATCGCAATATATGGAACAAAGAAACAAGTAAATAAATTGACAGGAAGTATTGGATTATTAAGATAATATTGAATATTAAGCAGGTAGTTTGTTGAAAATTATCTGTTTTTATATTATAATCATTTTGGAAAAGAAAAATAAGGAGAATGATAAAATGAGTGAATCTAATATTAAGAATATAAAATTTTATAGTGATATACTAGATAAAGAAATGAGAATAAATGTGTATTTGCCAAAAGAATATAAAGAAAATGGAAATCCACTACCAGTATTATATTTTCTTCATGGTAGAAGTGGAAATGAAAGCATTATGTACGATTTGAATATAAATGTAAAAGCAGATGAAATGATAGAAAATGGAAAAATAAAGCCATTAATAATTGTTTGCCCTAGAATTGAAAACAGCAGAGGAGTAAATTCATCTTCAATAAGTAAAGAAGTGTTAAGTCCAGGAAATAGTGGAATTGTCATAAATGTTGGAATGTATGAAGATTACTTTATAAAAGAAGTTATACCTTTAATTGATAAAGAATTTAATACAATAAAAACAAAAGAAGGTAGATATATAGGTGGTATTTCAGCAGGTGGGTATGCAGCACTTCATAATTCATTTAGACATCAAGATATGTTTAGCAAAGTTGGAGGACACATGCCTGCAATAGAACTAACTTTAGAGGAAGAAGATACACCATATTTTAAAGATATGTCAGTATGGGAAAAATATGATCCTATAACGATTGCTAAAAATAATGAAATTTCAAAAGATATTAAAGTATATTTAGATGCAGGAAATGAAGATGAAGGACACTTTTATGATGGATGCAAGGTTTTGCAAGATATATTAGATAAAAAGCAAATAGTATCACAAAACTATATTTATGAAGGACACCATAATGGAGCATATATAATATCAAATTTAGAAAAATATTTAGAATTTTATAATTCATAAATTACAATTATGGAGTACGATTATGGATAATCTATATATAAGAGAACTTAAAGAAAATGAATACAAGATACTTGATGATTTTTTATATGAGGCAATATTTATTCCAAAAGGAATGAAAAAGCCACCAAGAGAGATTATAAATAATGAAGAATTACAAGTATATGTAAAAGACTTTGGTAATTATAAAGATGATAATTGCATTATTGCAGAATTGAATAATAAGATTATTGGTGCTTGTTGGACTAGAATAATGAATGACTATGGGCATATTGATGATAATACACCATCTTTTGCAATTTCATTATATGAGGAATATAGAGGTAAAGGTATTGGAACAAAACTGATAGAAACTATGTTGAAACTTTTAAAAAATAAAGGTTACAAAAAGACCTCTTTAGCTGTTCAAAAAGATAATTATGCTGTAAAGATGTATAAAAAAGTGGGATTCAAAATTATTAATGAAAACGAACAAGAATATATAATGGTATGTGATTTATAAATTACAAGTTTGTAGTTACTTAAAATAATATTAAGTTATAATTGAGATTAAATAGTAATGTGAAAGTGAGTGAAAAAATGTTTTATAATGCAAAAAATAATAATATAAAAATAGGACAAAGTGATATGGATTATATAAGTTTTGGAAAAGGAAATAAAAATCTTATTATA
>CANPTO010000010.1 GCA_947577025.1 uncultured Clostridiaceae bacterium
AAAAACAACAGAAGATGTAAAAAATTATATTTCACGAACTGAAAAAGATATTGAAAGTATTGCTAATTTAAGACAAAAATACAGAAATAAGCTAAGAAATTGCAAAGATGAGAACTTAATAAAGGAATACAAAGAAAAGCGAAATGAATGCACTACAACTTTAAATAAGTATAGAAAAAATCTAAAAATAGCAAAGTATATTTTAGAAGATACACCAAAGGTTAAAGAAGTAATAAAAATTGAAATGCGAATGAAAAATGGACAATATGATATTACTAAAGCAAAGAGAAAGGATAGGTATGTAGGAAGATAAAATATAAAAGGTTGTTATGTACAAAATAACAGCCTTTTAAAAATGAATATTTTGGAAACAATTGTATTTATATTAATTTTATGGTATAAATAAGTAAAATATGAATTTGTAGCATAATATTGCAAAATTCAAAATGGAGGTTTTGTATGAACAAAAATGTATTAGTAACAGGAGGTACAAGAGGAATTGGAGAAGCTATATCGAGGGAATTTGCTAAAAAAGGTTATGATATAATAATTAACTATGTTAAAAGTGACGAAAAGGCAAAAAAATTAAAGCAAGAATTAGAAACAACATATAATATAAAAGTGTTTCCTATTCAAGCTGATTTATCTAATGAAATACAAATTGAAAATATGGTAAATTTAGCTATTGAAGAATTTGGAAAGATTGATGTTTTAGTTAATAAT
This sequence comes from uncultured Clostridiaceae bacterium, assembly GCA_947577025.1. Lineage (GTDB taxonomy): Bacteria > Bacillota > Clostridia > TANB77 > CAG-508 > UMGS1663. Next base: position 724 of record CANPTO010000010.1, read on the forward strand.
GCAGGAATTGTTATAGATAAAGAATTTGAAGACAGAACAGTTGAAGACTGGAAAAAAACTTTAAATGTTAACCTAATTGCTCCATTCATTCTAACAAAATTAATTGGAAAAGAAATGATAAAGCACAAAGAAGGAGTAATAATAAATATATCAAGTACAAATGGATTAAATACATATTATCCATCAAGTGTAGACTATGATTCTTCTAAGTCTGGGTTGATTAGCCTAACTTATGATTCTGCTGTTCAATACGCACCTTATATAAGAGTAAATTGTATTGCACCAGGTTGGGTAAATACCGAAATGAATAAAGAACTTCCAATAGACTATGTAAAAGAAGAGACAGAAAGAATTTTAGTAAAAAGATTTGGAGAACCAGAAGAAATTGCAAAAGTAGCAACATTTTTAGCAAGTGAAGATGCAAGTTTTATAAATTCTACTGTCATAAAAGTAGATGGGGGTTGGTATTAATGGAACGAGAATTTGTTAATAATTGGTTAGATAAACTAAAACAATATTGGTTTAGTAAAGACATAAACAAGGCTGTTTCATTATTCGATAAAACAACATTTTACCAAGAAACACCTTTTATGAAACCTTATACTAATATAAAAGAAATTAATGAAGAATGGCAACATATAAAAAATGAAAATATACAAAGTATAGAAATAAAATTGTTAGCAATAGATAATTATACAGTTATTGCAGAATGGCTATTAAAGCAAAATGATGAAGAATATGATGGAATATATGAAATAAGATTTAATGAAAATTTAGAATGTATTTATTTTAAAAGTTGGGAGATGATTAAATAATATGAGCTATATAAATACAACAGGAATTGATGAAACTTTTATCAATTTTTTAATAAAAGCAAAAAAATCAACTTATGCCAATAGTAACATAGAAAAGTCTGATTCAAGTAGGATAGGTTCAGCAGATTATGAATATGAAGAGATGATAGATAATAAAAAATATACATATCATGATACATATTTTGGTGGAGTTAAATTTATGGGGGAAGAAGTTGTATATTGCGATACTAATAAGCCAATATGGGGAATGAATTACTATGGTATAACTTATGATGATACACTAGGCGAAGAAGCAATGGATAACGCATTAAGACCAGCTTTAATGAAAGTTGGTGAAGATAGAAATGTAATTCCAGTTAGAGGACCAATTAAGTTTGAAAATAATGGATATTCCTATACTTTAAAAATAACTGGAACAATAGAAAATTTTGATGGAATTGAACAAATATATAAAGATAATAACTTGATATATGAACTTCATTGTTCTGGTGGAATAATAAAGTGAATTAATGGAGGTGGATAGATGAGTGATATAGTAAAACAAGATGAAGTGTTTGGAAATTACTACAATAAAATAAATACATTAATTTTGAAGACAAAGAAAAATGTTGTTAAAAATGTAAATTATGAAATGGTAGAGTTGTATTTTGAAATTGGTTCTACTATAAATGAACTAATTGAAAACTATAATTTAGAAGCATCTCAAAATGAAATAATTAAATCTTTTTCAGAAAAGTTAAGTAGAGAATTTGGAGAAGGATTTAGTGTACCAAATTTAAAGAAAATGAAGAAGTTTTATTTGACTTATAGAACTGGTTCCACAGCGTGGAACCAGTTGAGTTGGAGCCATAATCGTCTAATAATGAATATAGATGATGAAAATAAAAGAAATTTTTATTTAGAAGAAACAATAAAATCAAATTGGAGTGTTAGACAATTAGAAAGGCAAATAAACAGTTTCTATTATGAAAGGTTATTATCAACAAGCGAAGATAACAAAGCAGAGGTAAAAAATGAGATAAATATTTTAGAAAAACAAGAAAAAGTGCAAGACTTTATTAAAGATCCTTATGTTCTAGAGTTTTTAGACATAAAGGATAGGAGATTTTTGGAAAAGGATTTAGAATCTAATTTACTTGAACATATTTCAGAATTTTTATTAGAACTTGGGCGAGGTTTTTCTTTTGTAGCAAGACAAAGAAGAATTGATGTAGATGGAGATAACTTCTATATAGATTTGGTATTTTATAACTATGTATTGAAGTGTTTTGTTTTAATTGATTTAAAATTAGACAAGCTAACACATCAAGATATTGGACAAATGGACTTTTATGTCAGATATTATGATAATGAGGTAAAAGCAATAGATGATAATCCAACAATAGGAATAATACTATGTTCAAACAAAAAAGATACAATAGTAAAATATTCTGTGCTTAATGATAACAAGAATTTATTTGCATCAAAATATCAATTATATTTACCAACAGAAGAAGAACTAGCAAGGGAAATAGAAAAACAAAAAGAAGAATTTGAAGATAAGAAATAGAGTGGTTCCACACTGTGGAACCAGATGAAAGGATAGAAAATGAAGAAAGTTGATTTACATATACATACAGTACCAACTATAAAGGATGCAAATTTCACTTTTGATATGGATAAAATGCAATTATATGTCCAAACGTTAAAATTAGATGCAATAGCTATTACAAATCATAATCTTTTTGATAAAAATCAATTTGATGAAATAAAAAATAAATTAAATATAACTGTGTTTCCAGGAATTGAAGTGGATTTAGAAAATGGACATATAATAGTTATTGCTGATGCAGATAGTTTAGATAAATTTGATGATCAATGTAATTTGTTAAAAGAAAAAATAGTAGATAATAAATCAGTTATAACATATGATGAATTTATAAGTATATTTACTAATTATGAAGAATATTTATTAGTGCCACATTATAAGAAGAAACCAGCAATGCAACAAAGTATACTTAAAAAGTTCGGAAAGAATATTACTTGTGGAGAGGTAGATAATATAAAGAAGTTTTGTGTATTAAAAAAGCAACAAGATGACTTAGTTCCACTTTTATCTTCTGATGTGAGAATAAAAAAAGACTTAGAAAACTTTCCAACAAGATTTACTTTTTTAGATATAAATGATACTTCATTAAAATCTATAAAATATGCATTAAAAGATAAGAATAAAGTATTTATAAATGAAAGTAGGAATGATAATGAATTTATTTTTACATCAGATGGATTAGTTGCATCGACAAAGTTAAATGTTATAATAGGAAAACGTTCTTCAGGAAAAACATATACCTTAAATATGATAAAAAATACTTTTGATACATCAGATGTAAAATATATTAAACAGTTTGAAATAACTGAAAAAAGTGGACAAGATAAATTTGAAAAAATCACTAAAGTAGAATATGAGAAAATTACAAATGAATATATAAGTCCAATAGCTAATATTATGCCATATATTTTAGAAATAGACTTAGAGGAAGATAATACGAAATTAGAGAATTATCATTCAAGTTTAATAAATAGAGCTTTAAATTCAGAAAGAAATGATATATTTTCAAAATCATCTATGTTTAATGAGATTACATTTGATACAAAAACAAACAATGAATTAGTTGAATTAATAAATGCTATAAAAATATTATTAGATAATGATACATATAAAGAAATAATAGAAAAAACATAGAGAAAGCATCATTGGAAAAACTATTATCAAAATTTATTAAAATATATAGAAATAAATATTTGGATGAAAAACTAAAAAATGACATAGATAAATTAATAAAAAAGATACAGAACAAATTAGAACTTAAATCTTCAATAGAAACAATTTCTCAAATCGATTTTTATAGTATTATGAAAGATAGATTAATAGTAAATAGATTTAATGACGATTTTAATAAGATAAAACTGAGGGAGAAAATTTTTGAAGAAGATTATCAAAGATTTAAGGTTGTAGCTGAAAAAGTACCATATAAAACTGTTACAGATATGAAAAAGGGTGCAAATATCGATACAGGAGCATTAAAAGATTTATTTGACAAATATTATAAAAAAGACATATTTAAATATGTACAAGAACTAAGAGAAAATAACGTTTCTACTGACAGTATTAGTAAGTCAATAATTGAAATAAATTATACTGTAATAAATGACAAAGGCAGTGAAATATCGGGAGGAGAGAAGGCAGAATTTAATTTATTAAAAGAATTAGATGAAGCTAAGAACTATGATGTATTATTATTGGATGAACCAGAATCATCTTTTGACAATCCATATATAAAAGAAAACATTAATACGTTGATAAAAGATATTTCAAATAAAACTACAGTGTTTGTTGTAACTCACAATAATACGTTAGGGGTTTCTAATAAAGCTGATAAGCTAATATATACTATGTATAATAATGTAGAACAAAAATATGAGATTTACATCGGCAATTTTACAGATTCAAATTTAAAAAATAAAGATGGAAAAAGTATATCTACATATAATGCCATAGTAAACTGCATGGAGGCTGGTATAGATACCTATGAGGAAAGGAGAAAAATTTATGAAAATCTTGAAATGTGAAGATAGCATATGTTATTTAAATGTTGACGGAAAAGATAAGAAGATTTTAGAAATTAGTAAAGAAGATATATTAAATGCTTTAGAATATATTTATAATAATGATGAAGTTGAATTGGAGGAATTTGATAAAGAAAAAATAAAAAATGAAGCTGAAAAAATCATATATGACAATTTATATAATAAATTGAAAGATTTCAAAGAGAATAAACAAATACTAAAACTTGAGATAGACGAACTTTTTAAAGATTTAGAGGAAAAATATAAAATAAATTAAATTTTGAAAAAGACTTGCTAAATATAAAAAGTTATGTTAAATTAAAAACATAGCAATATACAAAAAAATGCCAATTTGGGTATACATATCTTTGAAACTATTGCTATAACTAATTTTGAAACGGATAATAGAGTGCGATGTAGCAAGGGATTTTTCGCATACGTCCTTTGCTAAGGCACCAAACAAAAAAGCGAACAGAAAATCACCAAGTTTTCTGTAACATCTAAAAAAATATCTAAAAAATTTGAAATTGGAGTAGTTTTTAGCAGGCTACTTCTTTTTCATTCTTTATAGAAAGTATATTAGATATTGCAATACCACTTTGTTCCATACTACTACTATCTAAATGTGCATAGATGTTTGCAGTAGTATTATAATTAGAATGTCCTAGCCATACTTGAATTTGTTTCATATTGATTCCTTCAGCAAGTAATAAACTTGCTTTTGTTGTGCTAACATTTGCTCATAAGTGTTGCCATCTTTCTTTGGTCTATCATAAGTTTTAAAATATTCTTGTAAATAAACTTTTCTATTTTCAGCATTTGTCTTTTTACGATTTTCCTTTTCTTGCTTATTTCGTTTATCAGTTTTTACAACCTTTGAAATATAAGGACAGCTTTTTCCAACTATTCATGCTCTATTCCATGCATTTTATACTTAATACTATAATTACCAACATCAGACAAAACATATAAATCCTTTTCTCTAACAGAGCTACCAATAACTACTTTTCCTTCACCATTATTAAACCTACTGTTAACAACAGGAATAATATAATTCTCATCATTACCTCTAATTTTATTCAAATTATTTTGAAGTTTTTCTCCAAAATCTTTTGCGTTTTCTAGTACAATTATACCTAAATCATTTCTTAACATATTTATACATCTCCTTTCAAATATATTATATATTAATATATAAAAACGTCAAGGTGGTAAAAAATTAAATTAATAGATATTTAGAATTATATACTGTGTAATGAGCTTAGAAAATTTTATTCTTGTTTTTTAGAAAAAATGAAAATTAAAAGTAAAAAAGTTACGAAAATTAAAATGTTATAAAATACTATCATTGAAAAAATAAAAATAGTATGATAATATTTATAAAAAACAAGAATAAAATTTTCTAAGCTCATTCTTCGCTAAGAAAATCTAATTCTTCCATAACTATATTCTTAGGAAACTCACCACTTACGTGGATGACTTTCCTAAGAATATAAAAAAGGAAAGGAAAGTAAAAATGTCTTTTTCATCACAAATAAAAGAAAATTTAAGTAAAATAGCTAATCTAGCAAATAAAGAGATTGTAAAGTATGAATTAATAGGGTATCTAATTAGTAATAATACTACACAAAAAGATGGAAAAATATCATATAAAACGGAAAACGAGTACAACATAAATAGATTAAGCAAATTGCTATCAAATTTAAATATAATTAATTATAATATAGGCATAAAAGGAAATAACTATATAATAAGTACAAAAAAAATACAGCAAATAGAAGAAATAGAATATAAAGAAGAAGATATAGAATATATAGGTAGACGAGAAAGAGAGGAATTCTTAAAAGCAATAGTAAGAGGGGCGTTTTTAGGCTCAGGAAGTGTAACAAATCCAGAAAATAATTATCACTTAGAAATTCTACTAAGTACAAAGAAAAATGCAGAAACAATAATAGAAATATTAGCAAGATTTACGATACAATCAAAAAAAATAAAAAGAAAAAATGGATATGGTGTATATATAAAAGATGGAGAAGAAATATCAAAGCTATTAGCATTAATAGGTGCAAACAGTAGTGTACTAAAATTTGAAGAAATACGAGTATTAAGAGATATAAAAAACAATGTAAATAGAAAGGTAAACTGTGAAACAGCAAACCTGAATAAAACAGTAAATGCAGCAGTAAAACAAATAGAAGCAATAAAATACTTACAAGAGAAAGGAAAATTTGAAAAACTGCCAGAGAGCCTAAGAGAAATAGCAAAAATACGATTAGAAAATCCAGAGGCAAGTTTAATAGAATTAGGTCAAATGTTAAAAAGTCCGATAGGTAAATCAGGAGTAAACCATAGGTTAAATAAAATTTTGAGCGTTGCTCAAAATTTTAGTGAATAGTTAATAGTGAATAATTAGATATGTAGGGGCTAAATCGGTAAGGAATACCTCTTTGGGAATACCGAATTTCGCCCACTTTAAATTTAAGGGGTAAAATATGAAAGAACTAGGAATATACATACACATTCCATTTTGCAAAAGCAAATGTAGTTATTGCGACTTCACATCTTTTGCAAATAAGGAAAAAATGGTAGAAAAATACATAAAATGTTTAAAAAAAGAAATAGAGGAAAACAAAAAAGATAATTGCATTGTCGATACAATTTATATAGGAGGGGGTACACCTTCTTTTATAGATAGCAAATATATAAAGGAAATAATAGAAACAATAAAAAGTAAATTTGAAATAGAAAAAGAAGCGGAGATAACAATAGAAGTAAATCCAGGAACAGTAAATGAAGAAAAGTTAAATGATTATATTAAAGTAGGAATAAATAGAATTAGCATAGGGCTTCAAAGTACAAATAATAAAATTTTAAAACAAATAGGAAGAATACATACTTACGAAGAGTTTTTAAATACATATAATTTAGCAAGAAAAGTAGGATTTAAAAATATAAATGTAGATTTAATGCTAGCACTTCCAAATCAAACATTAGAAGAATTGGAAGAAAGTGCAGAAAAAGTAATAAAATTAAACCTAGAACATATTTCAATATATTCCTTAATTTTAGAGGAAGGAACAAAAATGGAAGAACTTGTGAATAATAAAAAGGTACAATTACCTTCTGATGAGTTAGAAAGAAAAATGTATTGGGATATGAAAAATAAATTAGAACAAAATGGATATATACATTATGAAATATCTAACTTTTCAAAAAAAGGCTTTGAATCAAAACATAATACGAATTGTTGGAACCAAAAAGAATACTTAGGGTTTGGACTAGCAGCACATTCATATATAAATAATAAACGATTTTGCAATACAAATAATATAGAGGAATATATAAAAAATATAGAAGATAATAATTTAAAAAGCAATATACAAATTTGTGAAATACAAAATAAAGAAGAAAAGAAAAAGGAGTATATGCTATTAGGCTTAAGAAAGCTAGAAGGAATAAATATTGGGGAATTTAAAAACAAATTTGTAGATAATCCAATTTATTTATATAGAAAAGAATTAGAAAAATTAGTAAATGAAGATTTGATAGAAATAGACTTAAATAATATAAAACTTACTAATAAAGGTTTAGATTTAGCAAATTTAGTTTGGGAGGAATTTGTATAAAGACAAAATATAGTATTGACAAAATTATGTAAAATATCATACAATATAGCGAAATTTAGTAATTATAAACCGAATCTTAAAAATTTAAGGAGGAAAAACTATGGAGAAAGTATTAGTAAGAATTGAAGCAGAAGTTCCAATAACTATTTTTGAATTACCCCAAGTAAAAGAAAAGGTTAAGCCTTTGTTTACAAAAATGGAAAGCGAAATTAAAGCACGGTATGATGAAATTAAAACATTTATTAAAGACAGAAAACAGAGATATGAATCCATTTCATATGATGAAGTTTCAAAAGTATTTAGAATTTATTTTTATAAGTTTATTTTAAATGATATAGTAAAAGTTACATTTTCAGATAGTAATAAATTTGATGTAGTAGATAATATTTTAGAATTACTTACTGAAGAAAAACTTAAGGATGCTATATTAGGAGCACCAATGCTTTGTGCTTTTAAAAAGCTAATAGCAGAACTTCCAAATGATGATGTGTTTGATGCTATCACAGATGGAGGCACAATGATTGCATTAGAAAAAGAATTTTTAGGTAGGGAAGTTCCTTATTAAAATAATGAATAGGATTATTAAATATGAAGAAGGTGTACAATTAGGACATCTTCTTTGTATTTTTTTGTCGCATTAACAGAACCTTTGTCGAAAGTATAGAAAAATATAGTGACATAATATATAATAAACAAGCCTTTTACCTAAAAGGTAGAGAGGAGGTTTTCTGTATGAAGAGATTACCAAAGATAATAGCCTTAATCTTAGTTTTATACATACTAAAAGAGTTCAACGATTAAGGAAAAACCCCGTTGCGGTAACAACGGGGTTTTTTACTTCTGTATGAAAAGATTTATTGTATAAATCTTTGAGATTAAATATATAATACTATATTTTCCAATATATGTCAACAGGGAAAATAAAAAATATAAAAAGCAAGAATAAAATTTTCTAAGTGGCAAAGCCACATAAGAAAATCTAATTCTTCCATAACCATATTCTAAGGAAACTCACCTTCTTCACTTCGTTACGCATAAGTTATCCGTAAAGTCATTTCATTCCTAACGGCTAACGTATCTATCGAGGATGACTTTCCTAAGAATATAAAAAAATTAGCACTTAGTATTGACAAGTGCTAATTTTGGGTATAATATATATGAAGTTAGCAATCAAAAGGTTAAAGTGCTAATTAGTAAACAACATAGAATAGGCAAATGAAAACTATGGAATTGTAGGTGATAAAATGTTAAATGACCGCAAAAAGAAAATTTTGCAAGCGGTAATAGATGAATATATAAATTCAGCAGAGCCTGTAAGTTCTGGAGCCCTAGTTGAAAAGTATGATTTAAACTATAGCAGTGCAACTGTAAGAAACGAACTAGCAGAGTTAGAAAAAAGTGGTTACTTAGATAAAACACATACATCATCAGGAAGAATACCATCAGAAAAAGGATATAGATTCTATGTAGATGAACTAATAAACGAAGAAGATATATCATTAGAAGAAATAAAATATATTCAATCAAAACTAGATGAAAAAGTAAATGAAATAGAAGACCTAACAAAAATAGCAACATCAACATTATCAGAAGTAACACACTACACAACAGTTGCAATAGGGCCAAAAACAGCAATGCAAATAATAGAAGAAATAAAATTTGTACTATTAGGTAGTAGAATGCTAATGGTTGTAATAGTAACAGACACAGGATTAGTAAAAGAAACAATAATAAAATATGATAAAGACATAACAAATGCGCAAGTAGAAACACTAAATAATCTATTTAACACAAAGCTAAAAGGGAAACCATTATCAAAAATAGACAAGCCAATGGAAGAATATATTTTAGCTGAAATAAGTTATAGTATAGAAGTAATAAAACCAATAATAGAACAAATAAACAAAATAGTAGAGCAAGAAGAAAAAATATATTTAGAAGGAACAAAAAAATCTTTTGACCTACCAGAATTCAAAAGTATGGAAGTGGCCAAGAACTTCATAAACTTACTAGACACCAAAGAGCTAATGCTAGACATGCTAAACTCAGGAGTAGCAAAAGACATAAACGTATATATAGGTGACGAAAACGACAACGAAAACCTAAAAGACTTCAGTATAGTAACCTTCAAACACACAGTAGGAGACAAAGACTTAGGCACAATAGGAATAATAGGACCAAAAAGAATGGACTATTCAAAAGTAATATCTGTAATGAAATATATTAGTAATAAATTAAATAAAGAAGACGGAAGACGGAAGTCAGAAGTCGGAATAAAAGTTAGAAGACAGAAGTCAGAAATCAGAAGTCAGAATATAAGTAATTCCTTCGGAGAATTTGCTTAAATTTCCGACCTCCGACATCTGACCTCTGACTTCAAATAAAAAGGAGGACAAAAAATGTCAGAAGAAAACAAAAACGAAGAAATAGTAGAAGAAGTAAAGAATGCAGAAGAAAAAGATGAATTGACAAAACTAAAAGACACAATACTACTTCAAAAAGGACAGCTAGAAGACCAAGAAGACAGACTAAAAAGACTAATGGCAGAATTCGATAACTTCAAAAAAAGAAGTTCAAAAGAAAGAGAAGGACTATATAACAGTCTAATATCAGACATATTCACAACATTGCTACCAGTAATAGACAACCTAGAAAAAGCAGTAAGTGTAAAAACAGAAGATGAAGCATACAAACAAGGAGTAGAACTAGTACTAAAACAATTCAAAGAAGTATTAACAGCAAATGGAGTACAAGAAATAGAAGCAGTAGGAATGCCATTCGACCCCGAAGTACACGAAGCCGTAGGAATGGTAACCGACGAAACACTAGGCGAAAAAATAATAAAAGAAGAATACCGAAAAGGCTACAAAATAGGAAGCAAAGTAATCCGCCACTCAATGGTAGTAGTAGCAAACTAAATGTGCGATATTTCATATCGCAATGAATAGTGAATAATGAAAAATTAATAATGAATAATTTATAAGAATAATTTTTCAATATCGCATATTTAATTATTCACTATTAACTATTCACTTTTCATTATTCATTAAATAAAGTTATTAATTTTTAAAATATAAATAAAAAAGAACCAAGGTCCGTCCCCACCGTTCCGAATTCGGAACGAAAAGGTCCGTCCCTACCGTTCGAAAAAGAAAGGAAGTAAATTAAAATGTCAAAGATCATAGGAATCGATTTAGGAACAACAAATAGTTGTGTAGCAGTTATGGAAGGTGGAGAACCAGTTGTAATTCCAAACGCAGAGGGAAATAGAACTACACCATCAGTAGTTGCATTCTCAAACAATGGAGAAAGATTAGTAGGTCAAATAGCAAAACGTCAAGCAGTAACAAATCCAGACCACACAATAATATCAATAAAAAGAAAAATGGGAACAAATGAAAAAGTAAATATAGATGGAGATTCATTCTCACCACAAGAAATATCAGCAATGACACTTCAAAAATTAAAAACAGATGCTGAAAATTATTTAGGACAAAAAGTAACACAAGCTGTTATAACAGTACCAGCATACTTCTCAGATAGCCAAAGACAAGCTACAAAAGATGCAGGTAAAATAGCAGGTCTAGAAGTATTAAGAATTATAAATGAACCAACAGCAGCTGCATTAGCATTTGGTATGGATAAAGAAGACCAAGACCAAAAAATAATGATATATGACTTAGGTGGAGGAACATTCGACGTATCAATATTAGATATAGGTGATGGTGTATTTGAAGTTTTAGCAACAAACGGAAATACACACTTAGGAGGAGATGACTTCGACCAAAGAATTATAGATTACCTAGTATCAGAATTCAAAAAATCAAATGGAATAGACTTAAGCACAGATAAAATGGCAATGCAACGTTTAAAAGAAGCAGCAGAAAAAGCAAAAATAGAACTTTCTGGAATGCAACAAACACAAATAAACTTACCATTCATCACAGCTGACGCTACAGGACCAAAACATTTAGATATAACATTATCAAGAGCAAAATTTGAAGAATTAATTTCAGATTTAGTAGATGCAACAAGAGTACCAGTAGAACAAGCTATGAAAGATGCAGGTGTAACAGCAAATGATATCCACAAAATATTATTAGTTGGTGGATCAACACGTGTACCATGTGTACAAGAAATGGTTAAAAAAATAACAGGAAAAGAACCAGATAGAGGAATAAACCCAGACGAATGTGTTGCAATAGGTGCAGCAATTCAAGGTGGTGTATTATCAGGAGATGTAAAAGACTTAGTACTATTAGACGTAACTCCATTATCATTAGGTATAGAAACATATGGTGGAGTATTCACAAAATTAATAGAAAGAAACACAACAATACCAACTAAAAAATCACAAATATTCTCAACAGCAGCAGATGGTCAAACATCAGTTGAAGTACACGTACTTCAAGGAGAACGTGAAATGGCAGCATACAACAAAACATTAGGTAGATTCCAATTAACAGGAATACCAGCAGCACCACGTGGAGTACCACAAATAGAAGTAACATTTGATATAGACGCAAACGGAATAGTACACGTATCTGCAAAAGATATGGCAACAGGAAATGAACAAAATGTATCAATAACAGCATCAACAAATTTAACAGATGAAGATATAGACAAAGCAGTAAAAGATGCAGAAGCACACGCAGAAGAAGATAAGAAAAAGAAAGACGAAATAGAAGCAAGAAACAATGCAGAAAGCTTAGTATATAACTCAGAAAAAACACTAGGAGAATTAGGAGACAAAATAAGTGGAGAAGAAAAAGCAAAAGCAGACGAGGAAATAGCAAACGTTAAAAAAGCATTAGAAGGAACGGATGTAGAAGCAATAAAACAAGCAACAGAAAAATTAACAACAGTATTCTATTCAATATCAGAAAAACTATACAGCCAAGCACAACAAGCAGCAGGCCAAACTGGAGCAAATGGTGAAGCAACAGAAGGACCAAAAACAGACGAAAACGGAAATGTATATGATGCAGACTATAAAGTAGAAAATGATGACAACAAATAGAACATAAAATTAATGAAGAATAAATGTAGGGGCACCGTTTGTGGGAATACCACATAGGAAATGACACCACTGTGCCCAAAATAACAAAAATATAAAACAACTGTAGGGGCACGGGGCACCGTGCCTAAAAACAATAAATAGAATAATATGTAGGGGCACCGTTTGTGGAAATACATCGCAGGAAATGACACCACTGTGCCCTAAAATACAATAAATACGTAAAACAAAAGGGCACGGTGTACCCCGTGCCCCTACATATAAAATAAACGAAATATTAATAGGAGCAAAAAAATGTCACAAAAAGATTTAACCATATCAGACATGCAAGAATTGCAACGAGAATTACAAAAAGCATTTGAAGATAAATGGGGCAAACAAAAACCAGAAGATGCCAAATCACATCTATTATATATGATAGAAGAAATGGGAGAATGTATATCTATAATAAAGAAAAAAGGAATTAAATCAATTTTAGAAGATAAAGATATAAGAAATCATTTTTTAGAAGAAATAACAGATGTACAAAACTATTATATAGAAGTATTAAACTGTTTAAAAATAACACCAGAAGAATTTTCAAATGCATACATAGAAAAGCATGAGCATAATATGAAAAGAAATTATGAAAAAGAATACAAAGAAAAATATAAATAATGGAGGCAAAAATGTCAACCAAAAGAGACTATTACGAAGTATTAGGAGTAAGTAAAACAGCCACAGATGAAGAATTAAAAAAAGCATATAGAAAGCTTGCAAAAAAATATCATCCAGATGCAAATCCTGACAATCCAAAAGAAGCGGAAACAAAATTTAAAGAAGTAAATGAAGCATATGAAAACTTATCAGACCCTCAAAAAAGAAGAATGTATGACCAATTTGGACATGAAGGACCACAAGGATTTGGAGGAGCGGGTGGACCATTTGGAGGTCAAGGTGGATATTATTCATATACAACATCAGGTTTTGATGGATTTTCAGACTTTGGAGATTTAGGAGATATATTCTCATCATTCTTTGGAGGAGGTTTTGGTGGAAGAAGCACAAGAGCAAACCAAGGTCCAACAAAAGGTGCAGATTTAAGAGCAAGTATAGACGTAACATTTGAAGAAGCATATTTAGGTACAGAAAAAGAAATACTAATTTCAAGAAATGAAGAATGTAGCACTTGCCATGGAAATGGTGCAAAACCAGGAAGCAGTATAGAAACCTGTAATGTATGCCATGGAAGTGGAACAGTAAAACAAGTACAAACAACAATACTTCGGACAAATGCAAACAACTAAAACATGTTCAAACTGTCATGGAACAGGAAAAGTAATAAAAGAGCCTTGCGAAACATGTAGGCGGTAAGGGAACAGTTCGCAAACAAGCAAAAATAAAAATAAAAATTCCAGCAGGTATAGATAATGACCAAACCATAGTATTAAGAAATGAAGGAGAGCCAGGACAAAGAGGTGGAGCAAAAGGGGACTTATACATCACAATAAGAATACGTAAACACAGTATATACACAAGAAAAGGTGATAGAGTATATTGTGATATACCAATAACATACACACAAGCAACCTTAGGAGCCGAACTTGAAATACCAATGGTAGATGGAAGTAAAGAAAAATATAAAATACCAGAAGGAACACAAAACCGGAACAAGCTTTACAATAAGGAATAAAGGTTTCAAAGCAGTAAACGGAAGTTACCAAGGAGACTTTGTATTTACAGTACAAGTACAAATTCCAAAACGTCTAACAAAAGAGCAAAGAGAGCTTTTAGTTGAGCTAGCAAAAACAATGAATGAACAACCACAGCCTAAGAAAAAAGGAATATTTGGGTAAATAATTGAAAGAATTGAACTGGGAAAGATTTCTAAATCTTTCCCAGTCAAATTCTTTCTCTTTTTATATTCTTAGGAAAGTCATCCACGTAAGTTAAGTTAGCTGTTCGAACGTTAGTGAGTTACAGATAACTTATGCGTAGTAAAACGAAGAAGGTGAGTTTCCTAAGAAAATATTATTCTTGTTTTCTATTTGCATTAAGAAATAAATATGATATAATTACCAAAAAAGAGAAAAGGAATATGCTATGCAAAAATTTTTTGTAAAAAATAATCAAATAGAAGAAAATATAATTAATATAATAGAAGAAGATGTTAACCATATTATCAATGTATTAAGGTTAAAAAGAGAAGATGAAATACAAATATGTAATCAAGAAACAGCCAAAAACTATATAGCAAAAATAGTACAATATGATAAAGAAAAGGTAGTTTGTAAAATAGAAAGAGAAATAAAATCAGAGGTAGAACCAAAAGTAAATGTAACCTTATACCAAGGTCTTCCTAAGGCAGATAAAATGGAACTAATAATCCAAAAAACAACAGAGATAGGAATAAAAAGAATAATACCAGTTTCAATGGAGAGAAGTATTGTAAAACTAAATGAAAAAGATTCTAAAAAGAAAATACAAAGGTGGCAAAAGATAGCAGAGGTAGCTGCAAAACAAAGCAAAAGAGATAAAATACCACAAATAGAAGATGTTATAAATATATCAAAAATATATAGTAATATAAATGAATATGATATATTCATAGTTGCCTATGAAAATGAAAAACAAATAAAATTAAAAGAAATATTAAAAAAATATAATAGTGCAAAAAATATAGCAGTACTAATAGGTCCAGAAGGCGGAATAGAAGAAAAAGAAATAGAAAAGCTAAAACAAAGTGGAGTAACAACAGTAAGCTTAGGAAGTACTATACTTAGAACAGAAACAGCGCCAATAGTAATAACAAGTAATATATTATATGAATTAGAAAATTAATTGAAAGGATATAAAGCATGAGTAAGAATATTCAAAAAGAGGCAACACTAAATAAAATAGAAGATAATGAAAGCTACAAAGAAGTTATAGCAAGTGAAAAGCAAAATAAGAGCCAAAAAGAGATTAATAAAGAACCAGAAGAAGGTATCAGAAAAGAAGATAATCAAAGTAAAGAAAATATGCAGAATGAAACTGAGGATAAATCTTTACAAATTTCAGAAAAACAGGAATTAGCAGTAAGAAAAGAAGAATTAGAAGAGATAAAAAAAGAAATAAAAAATCAAACTACAATACCAAAAGAAAAGAAAAACGAAATATACACAAAAATATTTGAAAATATAATATGTGCAATAGTAATACTAATATACTTTATTCTTATAAACATAGGATATAAGTCAATAAAGCCAGAAATATTTATAATAGATTTAAAAGTATTTAGTATGTCACTAATACTAGCTACAATATGCATATTTGAATATGCATATAAAAAAGAAAGTGGTAAATATACAATAAAAGGAATAGAACTAATGATAGTGGCAATTGCAACACTATCAATGTTACACATTTACCAAATATATAATAACAAATTTGTAAATATAGAAACAATAGTAGCACTGCTATTTTCGGTGTATTATGTAGTAAAAACAATAGTAATATATATAAAAAATAAAAAAGAAATAAAGCAGCAAGTAAACAATATTTATAAAACAGCTAGAAGAAATGAGGGAAAATAAACAATGAAAAGCATGACAGGATTTGGAAGAGCACAAATAGAAAAAAACAATAGAATATATGGGATAGAAATAAAAAGTGTAAATCATAAATATACAGATATATCAGTAAAATTACCAAGAACATTAAGTTACATAGAAGAAAAAATAAAAAAGGAAGTTCAGAAAAATGTAACTAGAGGAAAAGTAGATGTATTTGTAACCTTTGAAAACTATGGTGAAGAAGGAAAAGAAATAATAATAAACAAAGAAATAGTAAAAAAATATATAGAAGAATTTAACAAAATAGCTGAAGAAAATAATTTAGAAAAAGAGTTGAATATAACAGAAATAACAAGATTACCAGAAGTATTAACCATAAGAAATGTAGAAGAAAAGGAAGACATAGTACAAAAAGAGGTCTTAGAATGTTTGGAAAAAGCACTAGAAAATTTTATACTAATGAGAGAAAATGAAGGAAATAAGATAAGAGAAGATTTAGAAAGAAGAATCAAAAAAATAGAAGAAAAAATAATGAAAATTTCTGAATTTTCTACTGGACTTGTATCAAATTATGTAGTAAAATTAGAAGAAAGAATAAAGGAAATACTAAAAACAGACATAATAGATGAAGCAAGGCTTGCTACAGAAGTTGTTATATATGCAGACAAATGTTCAATAGAAGAGGAACTAACAAGGCTAAAAAGTCATATACATCAATTTGCACAAATGCTACAAGAGGAAAACAGTGTCGGAAAGAAAATGGACTTTTTAATACAAGAAATGAACAGAGAAACAAACACGATAGGGTCAAAATCAGGGTCATTAGATATAACAAACTTAGTAATAGAAATAAAAGTAGAATTAGAGGATATACGAGAACAAGTACAAAATGTAGAATAGTGAGTATTTAATAAATAGGAGGTAAATATGAAACTAGTAAACATTGGATTTGGTAATATAGTCTCAGTAAATAAAATAGTTGCAATAGTTAGCCCTGAGTCTGCACCAATAAAAAGAATGATTGTAGACGCAAAAGAAAAAAGAAGTGTAGTAGATGTTACATTTGGAAGAAAAACAAGAGCAGTAATGATAATGGACTCAGGTCATGTTATACTATCCTCAATACAGCCTGAAACAGTAGCAGGAAGAGTAGAAATAGGAAAAACACAAATAGAAGAATAAAGAAAAGGAAGTGATAAAAATGATGGTAAAGCCAACAAAAGCAGAACTACTAGAAAAAACAGACAGCAAATTCAGACTAGTAATAGCAACAGCTAAAAGAGCAAGACAAATAGCAAATGGTCACGAAAAACTAGTAAATACTAAAGAAGAAGCACCAGTAACAATAGCAGCAAATGAAATAGCAGAAGGTAAAGTTGAAATAGAAACACAATCAGAAGAATAAAATATAATATTTTGATAAGACTATATAAAAATGGGCTTAATTGGTAAGCGATAATTGTAAGAACTTACCGAATTACGCCCTTTAATAATATATAAAGGGGAATAGTTTGAAAGGATTTTTCATAACTATGTATGCCTTTAGAACGAAGTTAGGAAGGAAAGGATTTTTTTATGGAAAAGAAAAAAATTATATCAATAACAGGAGAACTTGCAAGTGGAAAAACTGTAATAACGAAACTAATAACAGAAAAATTAAATTATGGAATATATAAAAATGGTGAATACTTTAGGAAACTAGCAAAAGAGCATAATATGGATGTAACAAGTTTTAATAAATATGTAGAAAAACACCCAGAAATAGACCAAGCAATAGAAAGGAGTGCATCAGAATATGCAAAAACACATGAAGAATTTGTAATAGATGCTAGACTTCGGATGGTATGCAGTACCAGAATCCTTCAAAGTATACCTAACAGTAAATATAGATGAAGCTGCAAAGAGAGCATTTAATGACGAAAAAAGAAAAGAAACAGAAAACTTTGCAACAATAGAAGAACAAAAACAAGATTTAATAAAAAGATACAATTTAGAAAATGAAAGATATTTCAAGCTATATAATGTAAAAAAACAAGACTTATCAAATTATGACTTAGTAATAGATACAACTGAAGGAAACCCAGAAAAGCAAGCTAATAAAATAATAGAAGCATATAAAAAATGGTTAGAAGAATAAAAAAGGGGCTGTAAAAAAAGGAAAGATTTGGGACGCGTTCAAAACTTTCCTTTTTTTACAGCCCCTTTTTTATTCTTCTAATTTATCAGCCTCTTCCTGACTCAAATATCCATATTCAACCATAGAGCGAATAACCTTACCTTGTCTGCTTTTAGCTAGTTCAGGGTTAACAGTAGGAGCATAAACAGAAGGAGCATTTGGGATTCCAGCAAGCATACTTGCTTCATATAAGCTTAAATCCTTTGGTTCCTTTTTATAATATCCTTTTGAAGCCTCTTTAACACCATAATAGCCTTCTCCAAAATAAATAGTATTAAAATATAACTCTAAAATTTCATCTTTTGAATAATTATTTTCCAAATCAAAAGCTAAAAAAATTTCAGCAATTTTCCTATAAACAAAATTCTTTTCAGTAATAAAATATAAATTTTTAGCAACCTGTTGAGTAATTGTACTACCACCTTCATTCAACTCTTTAGCCTGAATATTAGAAACCAAAGCTCTACCAATAGAAATTATATCAATAGCACCATGCTCTTTAAACCTATGATCCTCAACAGCAATTATAGCCTCCTCATAATATTTAGGAACATCCTCTATTTTAACAAAATTTACATCATTTCTAATATTAGAAACCTTCTTATCTAAACTAACCTCAGAAATAGCATTTTTATACATATTATATCCATTAAAAATAATAAAAGAAGAAACAAGAACAATAATAACTAAAATAAATAATAACAATCTTCTAACAAATTTCATAACTCATCCTCCTTTGTTCTATAAATGCATTATATAACAAAAAAGTTAAAAAATATATAATAATTTATTAAAATTTTATTAATTTAAGGAAAGAATTGGAAAGAATTGGGACGCGTCCAAAAATTTCCAATTCTAATTTAATATTGAGAAAAAGTTGAAATAACTAAATTGCTAATATATAATAAATAACGAAAAGGAGAAGAAGCAATGAATATAAGTTTAGATATAGATAATGTAATAGCAAGTTTTGACAATGCACTGTTAAAAGAATGTTTGAAGCATGATAAACAGCTAAGAAACACAGGGATTATTAATGAAAAAGCAAGTTACATAAGAAGAGGAATGTTTGATTGGTCAAATGAAGAAGAAGAAAAATTTTATAAAGAAAATATAGAAAGAATAGCAATTAATTTAAAGCCAATTCATAG
The DNA here is from genome assembly GCA_947577025.1 of uncultured Clostridiaceae bacterium. Lineage (GTDB taxonomy): Bacteria > Bacillota > Clostridia > TANB77 > CAG-508 > UMGS1663. The sequence continues at coordinate 20,648 of CANPTO010000010.1, forward strand.
AGCCAGTGAAACAATAAAGAAATTAAAAAAAGATGGAAATAAAATATTTATTATTACAGGAAGAGAAAATGGAGAATATGAAAACCCAAGAAAAATGACAAAAAATTGGCTTGAAAAATATGATATAGAATATGATAAATTAATTTTTACAGATGCATATGATAGCCATGCCAAAACAGTAGAATGTATTAAAAATAATATAGATATAATGGTTGAAGATAGTACAAGAATATGTAAAGATTTAAATGAAAGTGGAATAAAAGTACTACAAATGGAAACTAGGTTTAATGAAAAAGTAAAAGGCATAGAAAGAGTAAATTCCTGGAGTGAAATATATTCAAAAATTTCACAATTATATATTAATAATGAAATAGAAAAGATAAATGTTATACTAGATACAGATACATATAATGAAGCAGATGACCAATTTGCACTTAGCTATTTATTAACTTCACAAAATAGATTTAATATAGAAGCAATAACAATAGCACCATATCAACATGATAACGATTTGTCGATACAAGAAGGACAAGAAAAAAGTTATCAAGAAGTGCTAAAAATATGTAAATGGCTTAACTTCAGCACAGAAAATAAAGTATTTAAAGGGTCAAGGGACTATGTACAAGAAGGATACAATGAAACTAATGATGCAGTAAACAAAATAATAGAAATAGCTTTAAAAAATGAAAAAACATATATAATGGCAATTGGAGCAATAACAAATATAGCAATGGCAATAAAAAAAGAACCTAGTATAATAGAAAAAATAGAAGTAATTTGGTTAGGAGGACATAGTTTATTAAATAAAGATAATATAGAATTCAATTTTAGACAAGATGTACAAGCAGTAAGAGAAGTATTTGCATCAAAAGTAAAACTAACAATAATACCTTGTAAAAATGTAGCCTCGAACCTAAAAACAACAATATATGAAATTGATCATCATTTGAAAAACAAAAGTGAACTAGGAAATTATTTATGTAATAGATTTTATAATGATGGAAGGCATGGAGCTCAAACAAGAAGAGTAATTTGGGATATTAGTGTAATAGCATATTTAATAAATAAAAATTGGTTTGAAACTATGGAAATAAGCACACCAAACATTAAAGAAGATACATCATATGAACTAACAAATGGAAAGCATGAAATAACTATGGTAAATTGGCTAGATTCAGATAAAATATATGAAGATTTATTTAGAAAAATAGGAGGAACATGTGAAAGTAAAATACTATAAAGATGAGATTATAGAAAATGAAAAATCAATAGTTTTATGCGGTCCAACTCCAAGAGACACTACCGCAATTAGTTGGAGACCAGAGGCACTAAAAATATTAGAAAAGTTAAACTATGATGGAATAGTGTATGTACCAGAATATGAAAATGAAAAGGAATATAATAGTGATTTTGAAAAAGTAAAATATAGTTGGGAAAGAAATACTTACTTAAACTCTACAGTAATTATATTTTGGGTACCTAGAAAAATTCCTAATATGCTAGGTCTAACAACGAATGTAGAATTTGGATATTGGTTGAAAAGTGGAAAATGTATATATGGAAGGCCAGACTATGCTCAAAGGACTGCATATCTTGATTGGTTATATAATTTAGAATATAAAAAAGAGCCACATAATAATTTAGAAGAATTATTAAAAGAAGCCATTAAATTAGCAAATAAGGAGGAATGATACAATGAAAAATATTATGATTTTTGGAATATGTAGAACAGGCAAAACTACATTTTCAAGAATGGTACAAGAAAATTTTGAAAATTATCAAATTATTGAAGTAGATACAATAATATCAGCATTGCAAAGAACAGTCCCAAATGTACAAATTGGTTTTATACATGATAATGTAAAAGAAAATAAATTGCCACAATTTTTAAGTTTATTAATTGAAAAAAATGTGGTAAAAAATGGAAAATATATGAATTTTGTTATTAATGGAGATTCAATAATGCCACATGATTTAATTAAATATTTCAATTTAGAAAATACAATAGTATATTATTTTGTTAATTCAAAATTAACACCAGAGGAGATTTTAGAAAATTGTAGAAAATATGATGATAGTACAGAATGGACAAATAGGAGGACAGATGAACAAATATTAAATCATATGAAATTTTATAAAGATATAGAAAAACAAATAATAGAAGAATGTGATAAGTATAAAATAAATTGTATAGATACATCAGAAAATAGACAAGAAATATTTGAAAAATTAATACAAGATATAAGAAAAGAAATACAATAATAGAAAATAAGGAGATGATAGAAATGAAATTAACGAGTGATGAAGCATTAAAAATGCTTAAAGAAATGAAAAAGGCTACAAAGTGTACAGGTTGGATTTATCACTCAATATGTGTTGGAGATTCAGCAGGAAAAATAGCTAAAGAATTAAACTTAGATGTAGATAAAGCAAAAGCATTAGGATATATTCATGATATAGGAAAAGGTGTAGGAGAATTTGAATCACATGTTATAAATGGCTATAAGTATATGAAAGAATTAGGATATGATGATGAATATGCTAATATATGCTTAACACACTCATATTTAAATAATGACATATATTGTACAGCAGGTGGAATTCCAGATGACATCCCATTTAGAACAGAATTTATAAAAAATCATGAATACACAATTTACGAAAAAATAATAAACTTATGTGATTTAATGTGCACTACTGTTAATATGACATTAGAAGCAAGGCTAATAGAATTAATGATAAGAAAAGGTGTATACGAAAATACAGTATATCATATAAAAGAAGCACAAAAATTAAAAAGAGAAATTGATGAAAAATTAGGGCACAATGTATATGATTTATTTCCAGATGTTTTAGATAATTAGAAAAGGCAGAAAGAATTGGGATGCGAGATTTTTAGGTACGTCCCCAATTTCTCATCCCAAATTTCTCTTAAATTAAAATAAATTAGGGAATTGCCTTACAATTCCATTTGAAAAGAAATTAGCCATATCTAATATTTCTTTTTGAACCATATCATATGCTTTAATGTCAGCTGTGAAGTCTTTTTTCAAACGAGCGCTAACTTCATCAGTAGTTAATTGTAAATGTCTATATAGCATTTGGCGCACTTGTTCTCTAGGGTAAAAAGGATTAATACTACTAAATGCCACAGCCATTTCATCAGCATTTTTATACCATTTATCATTTAACTCTTTTGCTAGTTTTTCATCATTATTTTTTAAAGCAACAATTAAATTTTTTCCAATTACTAAATGCTCTGTTAATAACTTTTGAATTGTGTCAGCAACGTTATTCCCATAATATTTTCTAAAAACATTAGCAACATCTTTTGGGTTTTGTAGTAAACGAGTTTGCGTAGCATCTAAATCTTGTAAATCACCTGCAATACTAATTAAAAGCATACGAGTCCATAAAATATGTTTAATCCATACTAAATTCATTTGTTCCATCAAATTTACTTGGTTAATACTAAACCAATAATCATTAGGAAAATCATTATTGTAAGTATAAATATAAATTTGTTGTCCAACTCTTAAATTATATGGATCTAAAGCTAAATTTGTATTAATAATATCTTGAACTGTGGTTCCATACCTTGTAGCCAAATTATATAAAGTATCTCCAGGCTTAATTGTATATAAAATAGGATTTGAATTCATAAAAAACCTCCTCTTTATAAAATATTAAAATAGAAACACAAACGTGATAAAAATACGCTTTGCCACTTAAAAAATTTTATTCTTGTAAAAAAATGAGATTAAATAAATAGTATATAAAACTATATGTAAATGCAAAAAAATAAAAAAATACCAACAAAACAGATAAGAAAAAGTGTCTAAGTATTAAAAGAAAAAAATTTAGTAATTAAATAGAAATAATTGTATTACAATAAAGACTTATGATAAAATAACAAAAAGGTAGGAGAATATGGGAAAAATAGATAAAGAAGAATTACATATCATATTTAAAAATATAAAGGATAATAATACACAAGAATTAAATAATCTTTTTAATAAATATAGAAAGTTAATTTATGGGATCGCATTTTCAATATTAAAAAACAAAATAGATAGTGAAGAAATTGTTCAAATAGTATTTATGAAAATAATAACATTAGAAAAAAGTAAATTACCAACAACAAGTGAAGCAAGTTGGCTATATACATTAACCAAAAATGAAACATTAAACTATATAAGGAAGAAAAAGCAAGAAGTTAGTATTGAAACATTATATTATATAAGTGATGACAATGATGAATTAAGTAAAATAGTAGATGAAGATAAATATAACAGAATAATATCAAAATTAAATGAAAAAGAAAAAGAAATAGTATCACTAAAAATAATATCAAATTTTTCATTTAAACAAATTTCTCAAATACTAAATATACCAATGGGAACAGTTCAATGGAGATATTATAAAGCAATAAATACATTAAAAATATTAATAAGTAATTTATCAATGTTCATAATAACAACAATACTACTAATAAAAAGAGAAGTAGTAAAAAATAATAAAAAAAGTACATTAGTAGAAAAAGAAGAAGCAAGTAATGAAAACAAAAATGAAGAGCTACCAAATAAAGTAGAAACAGAAAAAGTAGAAGAAAGCAAAGAAACAATGAAAGGTTCGGTAGTTCGAGAAGAAATAGAAGATATATCAAACACAGAAAATCAAAATGAAGTAAAACAAGATATTATAGTACAAACTAATGAAGAAATAGGCAAAAATATTATAGACACAGCAATATTTAGTATATGGATATTCCTTCTAATTACAACAATAACATTTATAATAATTTTCATAAGAAAACAACAAAAAAAGTAAAAAAATTTTATTAAAAGAAAGGTAAAAGGTGTAAAATGAAAAAGACAATAGTAATTTCAATTATAATTATTTTATTAGCATTAATTACAAGTGTAATAATGTTTACAAATATAGGAGGAGAGCTAAGAGAATATATAGCCTATAAAATTTTTGTACCAAAAGAAACATTCAAAATAGAGCCACAAGAGAATATAAAAATAAGATATACATATAGCTGGACAAATGAGGGATTTGAAATAGAAGTAACAGATAAACAATTAATAAACTTCATAACAGAAAATATATCAAATAAAAAATTAAATAACTATTCAGGTCAAATAGGGCTTGCTATTATGGGGGAATATACAGTAGAGCTAGGAAATAATATAAGTTTAAAATTTGATAGCAATGAAAAAGAAGGCTATGTAATGATAAAAGATGAAGCAAAGAACTTTCTTACAAAAATAGAACCAGAAATATTAAGAAAAGTAGAGCAAATAGTAGATGAAAAATTAACACAAAATATAGAAATATTCAAAACAGACCAAGTAAGAATTTCAGAAAACAGTGAAAAATGTATAGTAGGAAGGCAAATAGAGGAAAAAACAGCAATAGAATATATTTTAGAAAGATGTAAAAATATTTATATAAAAGAAATAAACTATGAGCCAAATATTGTAAGACCAAACTATGAAATACAGTTTAATGATAATGTAAAACTACTTGTATATAATATGCAAAGCAAAGGTTGGCTATTAAAAGATGGAATATTATCAGAAGCATATGGACTAAACATATTTGAAACAATAATAAAAAATGCATTTGATAATGTAGAAGAAAGAGAAAAAATGTTAAAAACAAACAAAATAACATTAATAAGCCCAGAACAAACAGTAGAGATAAGAGATCAAGATATAATTGAAAAAATAACAACAAATTTAATGTATAGCACAATTGGAGAACCAAAATGGTTAGCAACATATGATATAACTAAAGAGTATAATAATGGAATAAAAGTACAATTAAACGATTATCAATTTTTAATACCAGGAGACAAAACAATAGGAAATAGGTATATAATATCAAAAGATAAAAAACTAAAACTATGCTATCCATTACAAGATATTGAGCAATATATATATGAAGTGCTAGGAATAAAAAAAGAAAATAAAGGAGGACCAATCAGTATAGCAGTGCCATATGATATACCAGAAGGAAAAGATACAGGAGATAATAAAATTAATTAAAATAAAACTTGAAATAAATAAGAAAATAGTATACAATATGCAAGTAACAAGTATATGTATAAGCTTCAAACTAATTAAGGAGGAGTAATATGAAAATGGTGCCAAAATATTCGTATGTATGTGAAATTTGTGGTAAGGATGATTTTAAGACTAGATATGATTGCGAGCAACATGAACAAATTTGTAGAGAAAGAAAACTTCGGAGAGAGAATTGTAGATGTTGCTATGGAAGAGGATATATAACAAAAAATGTAGAGTGTGAAATCTATAAAGAGGCTCCAGATGGTATGCCTTATAAGGTATGGAGAAATAAGCTTCAAGACGTTCCATGTCCAGAATGTAATAAGTATTGATATTTAAAATTATTTAGTTATATTTTATTAATAACTTCAAAGAAGGACTAATTAGCTAGCAGTGCCATATGTTAATATAAAATAAGTAAGTACTAAAACAAAGGTGGATTGCCACCTTTGTTTTAGTTTTCCAACCTCCAATTTCTATTATAAAATTATACAAATTAATCCGCCGCTACCCTCATTAACAATTCTTTCTAAAGTCTCCTGAAGCTTACCTTGAGCATCTTCTGGCATTCTGCAAAGTTTATTTTGCAATCCTTCATTAACAAGTTCATGTAAGCTTTTTCCAAATATATTAGACTCCCATATTTTTTGTGGGTCACTTTCAAATTCAGAAAGTAAGTAATTAACAAGTTCTTCAGATTGTTTCTCACTACCAACAATAGGTGAAACCTCAGTCTCAATATCTGCTCTTATCATGTGAATCGATGGGGCCTTGGCTTTTAGCTTAACACCAAACCTAGAACCTTGTTTAACCATTTCAGGTTCATCTAAAATAAGTTCATCCATAGAAGGAGTAACTATACCATAGCCAGTAGCTTTAACACTCTCTAGAGCATATGCAATTTTATCATATTCCTTTTTAGTTTGAGCAAAAGAAGTTATAGTAGAGAATAAATCTCCTTCATTTGAAATTTCAACACCAGAAATTTCAGTAAGTACTTTATAAAATAAATCATCTTTTAAATCAATAGAAATATTAACATTTCCGATTACCTAATAAAATTTCGTCAACAATAGTTTTCTTAATAACTTCAGTTCTTTGAATTTTAGTAATACCACTATCTATTTGTTTTAATAAACGAATATCACTAAAAGCTTCTTTAATTTCAGAATGTAATTCTTGTTTTAACCAATGTTCATTTGGAAGACCATCAACCCAACGAGGAAAATTAATGTTAATTTGTTCAATAGGGAACTGATATAATATTCTACTAAAAATATTATTAATATCATCCAAATTCAAAGTAGAACAATCAGTAGGAAGAACAGGAACACCATATTTGTCTTCTAAGTTTCTTGCAAGTTCTCTTGTATAATCAGAATTTACATTAGTAGTATTAAGAACAATAACAAAAGGCTTGTTTAGTGCCTTAAGTTCAGTCACAACCCTATTTTCAGCCTCTATGTAATCTTCTCTAGGAATATCAGTAATAGAACCATCAGTTGTAACCAAAATACCAATAGTAGAATGTTCAGTAATAACCTTTTTAGTACCAATCTCAGCAGCTACCTCAAAAGGAATTTCCTCTTCACTCCAAGGAGTTTTAACCATTCTAGGCATATCATCTTCTAAATACCCAATAGCATTATTAACCAAATAACCAACACAATCAACCAATCTAGTTTTAAGTTTAATATTATCACCTAAAGTGATTTCTACAGCTTCATTAGGAATAAACTTAGGCTCAGTAGTCATAATAGTTCTTCCAGAAGCACTTTGAGGAAGCTCGTCTAAAGCCCTTTCTCTTTTGTATTCATTATCAATATTAGGAATAACAAGTAAATCCATAAACCTCTTTATAAAAGTAGACTTACCAGTCCTTACAGGACCAACAACCCCAACATAGATATCTCCATCTGTACGTTTTGCTATATCTTGATAAACTAATAAATTTTCCTCCATGAAAAAATATACCTCCTTAAAATGTTTGTACTAATAAACTTGTTTAATTAATGTATATTAGTTAAATTCAAAAGTATGACTAAAAAGAAGAAATAAAAAGAAAAAAAGTGAATCGGCATAGAAAAAAATTTAGCAGTAATATTGCAAATAGTTACATTTGGTGTTAAAATTATTATACTTGTAACTAATTAATTTTGCTAATACTTGTAATAAATATTAGCAGTTTCCTAAAAAAGGAGGTAGAGGATATGATAATTCCTACTAGAACAAAACCTACTCCATTTGATGGAGCAGAGTTTACAGATGCATTATATGGGCGCAACTCATCAAATACTGAATATATTTGTGAGGGGCTAAACAAAGCCACAAGGAGAAAAGCTTTCCCTTGGGAGCTAGATCCAGACATAAATAAGGAACCAAACGACCAAACATCATTTAAGAACTTAAAAAGAATAGAAATTGACCAATAAGAACTATGTATAGAAAAGGGGCTGTAAAAAAAGGAAAGATTTGGGACGCGTTCAAAACTTTCCTTTTATTTTTTTACATTATTTTTTAACTTTAAATAAAAAAGGAAAGTTTTGAACGCGTCCCAAATCTTTCCTTTTTTTACAGCCCTTTTTCGTTAAAAAGGCCAAATAAATAAAAACTCTAAGACAGAAAAGGAAATTGAGGAAACAGGAGTTGTAGGATATGAAAAGTAAATATAGAATAATATTAGATAAAATATTAAATTACATACAGGAAATACAAGAATTGAAGGAACATATACAAAAAAAGTAAACATAATTGACAAAAATATGTAAAACTGCTATAATATAGAAAGATAACATATTAATGGACTAGGATTATAGTCCTTTCAATTATTAGGAGGGAAAGGTATGAGAAATCGGTTTTTAGCACTTGTATTGGTAATTTTATTTTCAACCATGATCGGTGGATGTGGACAAAAAGAAGATGCAACTTCGGCAGAGGATCTAGTTTACGATTCTTCTGAAACCAATGAGAAATTAACTGAAGAGGAAAAGATGAAATTTGTAGATAGAGGAATAAAGCTGGGAAGGAATGAATTCTATATTGAGAATTTATATGCATCAGGTAATGAAACTATTTCAAAAGAAGAATATGCTAAATATACAGAGAAAAAACAGCAATGGGAAGAAAAAAAGACAGTAGAGAGCTTGATAGAATTAGCAAACATTACAGAGAAAATAACTGGAAAATCAAGTTTTGCCGAGATACCACCAAAAGAAATATTGCAACTAATCGATGAATCGATAGAATTAGGAAGAGACATGAGTAAGATAGAAGAACGATACGAATCTGAAGAACATGGAGGAATAAAAGAAGAAGATTACCATTATTTTGAAAACTCAAAAAAAATGTGGGAAGAGCAGAAAATACAACGAGTGCTAAATTCGTTAGAGTATAACATTACTAAAATAAAAGAATCCTAATAAAGAGGGACGTTTCTAAAATTTCCATAGCGGAAATTTTTAGAAACGTCTCTCTTTTTTTATATTCTAAGGAAAGTCATCCACGTTAGTGGTGAGTTTCCTTAGAATATAATTATGGAAGAATTAGATTTTCTTAGCGAAGAATGAGCTTAGAAAATTTTATTCTTGTTTTTTAAATTTTTATTATTGTTGTTCGCCAGGTAAGAAATAATCTACAACACCGTAAATTAAAGCACCTACTATGGCAGCCATCCAAGAAATTGTATATCCTGCTACAAATACGATTGCAGAAAGAACAAATCCTACAAAGCCTTTTCCAAAGGAACTAGCATGAAGCCCAGTAAATTTTACTATTAAATAATCTATTACAGTAAGAACAACTGCAGCTGCAATTAGAGTCTCTCTATTTTTAATAATAAACTTTATTAAATTTGTAGTATTTTAAATTATAATATGATATACTAATAATATGCAAGGAGGAAAGGATATGACAAATAAAATATATTCATTAGAAGATATAAAAGAAAAATTAAATGAGATATTAAAAGCAACAGAAGTAGAAAAAGCAATTCTATTTGGCTCATATGCAAAAAAAATGCCAACTAAATATAGTGATATAGATATATTAATAGATAGTAATGGAAAAATAAAAGGATTAAAATTTTTTGCTATTATAGATATAATAAGAGAAACATTCGATAAAGATGTAGATGTAATAGAAAAGGCAGAAATAAATAAAAATTCCAAGATAGAAAAAGAAATTGAGAAAACAGGGGTTATAGTATATGAAAAGTAAAGATAAAATAATATTAGATAAAATATTAAATTATATACAAGAAATACAAGAATTTATAAATGGATACACACAGCAAGAATTTAATAAAGATAAAAAAACGATAAATGCATGTGTATTTAATTTAAGTCAAATAGGAGAATTAACAGGTAAAATTAGTGAAGAAACAATAAAAGAAAATCCACAAATAGAATGGAGAGGTCTAAAAGGACTAAGAAATAGAATTGTTCACGATTACGATGGTGTAAATTTGGATATGATATGGGGATTTTTTGAAATAGAATTACAAGAATTGGAAGAACAGATACTAAAAATTAGTAAACATAATTGACGAAAATATGTAAAACTGTTATAATATAAGAAGATAACATTTTTAATGAACTAGGTTTATAGTTCTTTCAATTATTAGGAGGAAAGCAAAATGAAAAAACGGTTTTTAGCAATTATATTGGTTACAGTATCTCTTTCAACAATGCTTGTTGGCTGTGGAGAAAAGAAGGAGCCTCTTGAACAGCAGGTTCTTGAAGTTTATGACTCTGGAATAAATCAGGGGCGTAATGGATTATACATTGAGCTGGCATATGAAATGTTACCAGGTCGCATCACAGAGGAGGAATATAACAGCTATATAGCAGCTAAGGAGCAATATGAAAATTATAAAACAAATGAGAACCTACAAAGTTGGGTAGATATTACTCAACAGATTCTTAAAAAAATTTTATAGTCATAATAAAGAGGGACGTTTCTAAAATTTCCATAACGGAAATTTTTAGAAACGTCTCTTTTTTTAAAAATTTTACTATTGTTGTTCGCCAGGTAAGAAATAATCTACAACACCGTAAATTAAAGCACCTACTATGGCAGCCATCCAAGAAATTGTATATCCTGCTACAAAATATTGAGTTACATATAATACGATTGCAGAAAGAACAAATCCTACAAAGCCTTTTCCAAAGGAACTAGCATGAAGCCCAGTAAATTTTACTATTAAATAATCTATTACAGTAAGAACAACTGCAGCTGCAATTAGAGTCCATATGTTGCTTATTTGGAATCCTGGTGTAAAGAAAGCAGTAATTGCAAGAACTATTGCTGCACTAACTAATCTTCCTACTATTTGCCATATCATGCTAGCACCACTTCTAGTTTGACTATGAGTTTGGTTTTCTGACATAATAAAACCTCCTTATTAAGAAATTTGTAAATTAAAATAAATTTACATACTTTCAATAATTTTATTATTTACATTTTTCTTTTTTATATTCTTAAAATTTTTTATGTAATGAGAAAATTTTTTAGAAGATAATTATGTCGAAAACTAGATTTTTTAAAATTTACATTTGTTAAAAAAATCTTGGTTTCGGCTTTTTATATTTCAAAAATGAATAAATGGAAAAAAAATGAGAAAAATAAAATTAAAAAGGAGCGATTTTTTTATGTTATTAACATTTTTTAGAACAATAATACTATACATACTAGTTTTAATAGTAATGAGATTTATGGGAAAAAGAGAAATAGGTCAGCTTCAACCATTCGAACTTGCAATATCAATAATGATAGCAGATTTAGCAACAATACCGATGGCAGAATCTGGAATTCCTATAACAAGTGGAATAATACCAATCTTAGGACTATTAGTAATGCATTTAACAATTTCATTAATTAATTTAAAAAGTATAAGGGCAAGAGAAATAATATGTGGAAAACCATCAATACTAATATATAGAGGAAAAATACAAGAAGACAAACTAAAAAAGGAAAGATTTACAATTAATGAACTAGAAGAAAGATTAAGAGGTCAAAATATATTCAACATAGGAGATGTAGAATATGCAATATTAGAAACAAGTGGGCAAGTAACAGTAATACAAAAACCAGATAAAAGAAACGCAATACCAGAAGACTTCGGAATAATGCCAGAATATGAAGGAATAGCATATGACCTAGTAGTAGATGGAAAAATAATGAAAGAAAATTTACAAAAATTAGATAAAGACTATAATTGGCTAGTAAAGCAAGTAGAACCCTATAATATAATGCCAGAAGATGCACTAATAGTTACAATAGACGGAAAAGGAAACTTTTTTTGCCAATCAAAACAAAAATAACTTCCCATTGGGGACGTTTCCTAATGGGGTATCTGTCACTTTTGGGAATGCTTAAAATAGAAAATGTCAACTATGGTGATATGCTCATATATATAATTAATACAATAAATATACTTAGGTAAATTACAAATGTCGGTATAGAGTAATAAAACAAATCAAATTGATTTAATAATAATATGAAAATGAGGGAAATAAGATGTATAAAGAAATTATAATTTGCTCAATTGTTATAATAATTGTAGTTGGATTAAATATATTTACAGAAAAGTATACAAATGAGTCGGTAAGTGTAATTACAGGCAACTTAGAAAATTTAAAAGAAACTATTCTTTCAGATGAACAAAATGATGAAAATATAAATAATAAAATAGAAGAAATAACAAAAAGCTGGAACGAAAGACATCAAAACTTAGCATACTATATAGAACATGATGAATTAGAAAAAGTAGAAACAGAAATTGTATTATTAAAAGGTAACATAGAAGTTAAAGAATATGAACAAGGTATTCCAAATTTAAACAATTGCATATTTATATTAGAACATCTAAAGGAAAAAACAGCATTACAGATTAAGAATATTTTTTAAAAATTATAAGACAATTATTCCATATGCATCTCAGCTAGTTACAAAAGTAAAAAGAGTAGCAGGAAGATACTATTATGAAGTTAGGCACACTTTTTTATATTCTTAGGAAACCCTATGAAACTTTTTAGTTGCGCAACACAAAGTGAAAATAAAATTTAACACATTTTATTTTCAAAAGAAAGTCATCCACATAAGTAGGTGAGTTTCCTTAGAATATTATTCTTGTTTTTATTGTTTAGTTAAAATTTATATAGAAAAACTTTCCATTTCTTTTTCTAAATTGATTTTACTACTTCTACTCATTTCAACAAGAGGAAGCCTAGGAATACCACAATTAAAACCTTTGATATTTAAAGCAGCTTTAATAGGAATTGGATTTACCTCGCAAAATAAGCTATCAATTAAATTCAGGCATTTTAGTTGTGAACTAAGAGCTTTTTTAGTATCACCATTTAAATAATCTGTAACCATATTATGTGTAAATTTAGGTTCTATATTAGCAAGAACAGAAATTACACCTAAACCTCCTAAAGATAAAACAGGCACAATTTGATCATCATTTCCAGAATATATATGTAAGTTATCACCACACATATTAGCAATTTTAGCAACTTGTGATATATTACCAGAAGCTTCCTTAATTGCAACTATATTAGGAATTTTAGAAAGTTCTAAACAAGTTTCAGGAGTTATATTTACACCTGTTCTACTAGGCACATTATATAAAATAATAGGCAAACTAGTTTCTTTAGAAATATTAGAATAATGAGCAATAAGGCCTGACTGAGTAGTTTTATTATAATAAGGAGTAACAACTAAAAGACCATCTACACCAACACTTTGGGCATATTTAGAAAGCTTAATCGCACTACTAGTATTATTAGAACCAGTACCTGCAATAACTGGAATGCGCCCGATTTACTTCATCTACAACAAATTTTATAGTATCCTTCTTTTCTTGCTCAGACATAGTAGAACTTTCACCAGTAGTCCCACATACAATAATTGCATCAACTTCATTAGAAATTTGAAATTCAATTAATTTTTTTAATTCCTCAAAATTAACACTATTTTCAGAAAAAGGTGTAACAATAGCAGTGCCACATCCTTTAAATAAAATTTCTTTCATACCAAATTCATTCCTTTCAAAAAAATATATTATTAACGTAAAACACGTAGCCAACACCAAAAAAGTTTTTCCATAAATGTATAAATGCCAACTTTTTTAACATCATTTTCAGCAATAAGGTCAACTTTCCCAATAGTCTCTCCATTTAAAACATATGAAACTTCTCCTAAATATTGTCCTTTATAAATAGGTGCACAAATAGTATCAGGCATATTTATGATTTCTTCTATATTTTGAGCTTCTCCTTTTTTTAGTAAAGTGCCAAAATGGCTTTGATAAAGTACATTAACATTACTAGTAACCCCTTTTTGCACATATAAACTTTTTAAAACATCCCCATTATTTGCAAAACCTTTATAGTTATAATTACTAAATCCATAATCTAATAATTTTTCTGCCTCAGAAAAACGAACCTTTGGAGTAGGAGCCTTCATAATAACAGCAATTAATGAAAGATTATCCCTTGTAGCACTAGCAGATAAATTATACAAAGCAAGAGCAGTAGAACCAGTTTTCAAACCAGTAGCACCTTTATAATTTCTAATTAATTTATTAGTATTAACAAGCTGAGACTTTCCACCGACGAAGGCTATCCATCCAAATAGTAGTGTATTTTGTTATACTAGGATGATTAATTAAAAGCTCTCTAGACATTAAAGAAATATCATAACTTGAAGTAACATGCCCATCTTCATCTAATCCATGACAATTTTTAAAACAAGTGTCATTCATACCAAGTTCTTTAGCTTTAGCATTCATTTTTTCCACAAAAGAAGAAGTAGAACCCTCTAAGTATTCAGCCATAGCTACTGTACAATCATTAGCAGACGCTACACATATAGCTTTTAACATTTCATCTACAGTAAGTTCTTCTCTAACATCTAGCCAAATTTGTGAGCCACCCATAGAAGCGGCATTTTCAGTACAAGGGATTTTATCAGTTAAAGTAATTTTACCACTATCCAAAGCTTCCATTATAAGCAAAATGGTCATAACCTTAGTAACAGAAGCTGGTCTTAACTTTTCATGTGGATTTTTTTCATATAAAATCATACCAGAATTTTGCTCAATTAAAATAGCAGAGCCAGACTCTAAATCTAAATTAGTAGTAGAAGTTACGGAAGTACTAGTAGTAACAACACTTGGAGTATCCTGAGAAGACCACATAAAATCTTCAGAAGCACAGTAAGAAAAAGGCAAAGCCAAAAAAGAAAATATAAATAAAAATAGTATCACATATACAAATTTACGCATATAAAAACCTCCAATACATACTAAAATATATGAGTATGATTGAAGGGCTATGCTAAATTAATCTTCAATTTTAAAAATAGTAGCAGTAATATTCTTATTATCAGTAGATAAATTAATTTTTACTTTATAATTATTATCATTTCTAAACTTAAAATCCAAAGAGCCATAAGAAACAGCAGCATCCTTACCTTTAGGAACATATGCAACATCTTTACCATGTTCACTTCTTTCTACAATAGTAAGAGTAGGAATATTTAAAACAGCATTGTATAAAGTACTACTTACCTGGCAATTACCACCACCAAGACCTTTTTCAGTCTTGTGATTTACAATAATTTTAGCTTCTTGGTAACCTTTTTCGGCAGATGGTTTTCCTACAATAGAATTAAAAGAAAAAGTATCACCAGGATTTATAACAGTTCCATTTAAAACGCCACAAGTAATTTGAATATTAGTAAGCCTACCAGCAGAATCATCTAAAATTTTAGTAGAAAAAGTAGAAATTTGAGTTTCTTTTGGAATCTTTTTAGGTTCTTCATAAGTTCCGATTATTATAAGTATTTATATTATCATTATTTATGTTAGTAGAAGTTCTTTGACCAGATACTTCATTATTATTACTATTATTAATATTGTTATTATTATTAGATACATAAAAATAAATAATTACACCAATAATAATAACAAGAAATACAACTATCCATACATAACTTGATTTTTTCATAAACAACTCCTTTCGTATTAATAAGAATGTTATTAAAGTATTGTACCTATTTGTAATATTAAAAAATTTTTAATATTATTATGTGCAAAAAAAAATTTTGTATGCACAGTGAAAAAGGGAAAAAATAAAAATATAGAAAATTTCCCAATATTGTATTGACAACAAAAAACATAATGCTAGAATTGAAAAAGAAATAACACTAAATAAATACGAGAATACAGGCGAATATGGCGTAAGAATGCAAATTACTGAAAATGATAAAATAAAAGATGGAGAAATGAAACTAACAATATCAGGTTACGCAGATAAAGCAGGAAATGAGGGAAAAACTTTAAATAATGATGATAGTTTAAATTTCTTACATAAAAAAATAAAATAATGCATAAAAATTCCCTCGTTTGTCATAATAAGATTAAATAAAGTTATGATGAAGGAGGGAAAAAAGTGAAAGCAACAGGTGTTGTAAGAAGAATAGATGATTTAGGAAGAATAGTAATTCCAAAAGAAATAAGAAAAACTTTAAGAATAAAAGAAGGGGACCCATTAGAAATATTTACAGACAGAGAAGGACAAGTAATACTAAAAAAATATTCACCAATAGGAGAACTTTCAGAATTTGCCACAGAATATGCAGAAACACTCGCAAAAACAACAGGACATATAGCATGCATAACAGACAAAGATACAGTAATAGCAGTATCTGGTGGACCAAAAAAAGAGTATTTAGAACAAAGTATAAGCAAAGATATAGAAAGAATAATGGATGACAAAGAAATATATACAAGTAAAGAAAATAATGATATAGCACTACCAATAACAAAAAATGCAGACGCAAAGAAAAATAATTCACAAGTAGTATACCCAATAATATCAGATGGAGATGCAATAGGAACAGTAATACTACTATCGAAAGACGAAAAAACAAAAATGAGTGAAGTAGAGAAAAAAGTAGTACAATCAGCAGCAAGCTTTTTAGGGTCACAAATGGAAGTGTAAAAGAATAATAAAAAACACTAAGCCCACCTTTACAGGTGGGCTTAAGTGTGCTAAAAGTTACAGTTTCTAAAGGTCAAAAAACCTATCTACAATTATATTATAACAATTCTACACAATTATGTCGATAGCTTTACACTTAGATTCAGGGTCATTTTTCCAATAAAAATAAATATATTAAATGTTACAATAAAATTACAACAATATTACATTTACATTATAAAAATAAAAAACTATTGAAAAAGATGGTAAATATGTATAAAATTATTATAATTAAAGCAATAAATTAGGAGGAAACGAAATGGTAGAATATAAGGTAAATACAGCAGAGCCAATGAATGGTGGAAGTAAATTAGAAAATCCACAAATACTACCTACAAAAGTAAGTAAATGGACAAAAGTAAAAAAATTTTTATTTCAAGAAGTAAAAGTTGAACTAACACCATATCAACAAAAAGTGTTTAAAGAAGTACACGACTTTTGGCATCAAGATATAACTTGGCAAAAAGTAAAAGATTTTTGGTTACAAGATATTGAAATAACACTATAAAGGAAAGATTTTGGAGCGTTGAGGGAAAGATTTGGGACGCGTCAAAATCTTTCCTTTTCCAACGTTCAAAAATCTTTCCTTTTCAAAGAGTTTTTTAAAGCCTATTTTTTGTAATACAAAAAAATAGAAATAATATGATAATATAAATGATACAATTATAATATAAAAAGTAGAAAGCTAAAAAATTTACGGAATAAGTAGTTACAAAAGCTAATATACATAAAAAGTTACATTGAGAGAAACGCACTGTCGAAAAATGTCGCGGAACAACAATATTCAAAGGAAAAAATAAAAAATTATGTAAAAATATTTACATTTTTGGTAAATAGTGCTACAATAAAAGAAGTGAAATAATTGAAAGAGGGGGAAACAATGAAAAAATCAATTAAAATAACATTAATGTTAATTTTATTAATTGCCATAATGGTAATACCAACTTTTATATCAGCAAACACTGAAAGTAAAATATTAAAAAAATCAGATAAATATCTAATTTATAACGAAAATGCAATGAATGAAGAATTCACATTTGCATTTGGAGAAAAAGAAAATCAAGAAGATTTAATATATTTTCCATCTGCAAAAGATTCAAGTGAAGAAGGAGCAAAAAATGTAGCATATATAGATGAAACAAACAAAAGCTACCTAAACGAAAATTCAGAAGCATTTTTATTTATTAGAGACAAAGAAGGAAAATACATAATAAAAGCAGAAAAGATAAATTTAAAAAATGCAATAGATAATGAAGTAGTAGAAACAACAACTAAAAGGATAAAAGTAGATACAAGTAAAACAAATACAACTACTCAAACAATAAATGGAGTAAAAAATGAAGTAACAACAGGAAAAATTGTTATAACAGATACAAACTCAGAAAAATACTATTATATGATACAAGTACTTAACCAAGAAAAGCAAAATGACTATACAGAATTAATGAAATTAGCAAAGCAAATAAATGAAATAGCAAATAAAGAAGTAGAAGAACCAAACAAAATGGAAAAATTAGAAATAATGGAAAAATTCTACACAATATATAAGAAATTAGAGCCAAAAGCAAATGACACAGCATGGTTAGCAGTAGAAAATAAAGAAATAATGCAACCAAAATTTGATACAGCAGAAGATGAAGCAAAATATAACAACCAACAATATATAGTATTCATAAAAAATGAAGATGGAAGCATAATAGATGCCCAATTTATGACATGTGAAGCTAAATATACACAAATAAAAGAAAAAGAAACAATAACAATAAAAGAAACATCAAAGTTACCAGTAACATTTGATAATTTAACAACAATAATAATAATATTTGCAGTAATTATAGTAGCTATAATAATAGTATTAGTAATAAGAAAAAAAGCAAATAGAAAGCAAGATTAAAATTTTCTAATTGGCAAAGCCACATAAGAAAATCCAAATCTTCCATAACTATCTTCTAAGTAAATTCACCACTATAGTGGAGGACTTTCCAAGAATATAGAAAAGAGGAAAATAAATAATGAAAAAAATCTGTGATATAATTTTAATTCTACTAATTATAGGAGCAATCATATTTGGAGTAATAATAGGAAGCGAATATTTAAGAAGAGAAAAAAATGAAGATAAACTATCAGCAGTAGTGGCACAAATAGAGAGTATAAACACAGATACAAGTAAAATAAGTAAAGAAAATAAACAAGAACTTATAAAAGTAGATGGATATGATGTAGAAGGAATAATTGAAATACCAAAAATAAACATTAAATATCCAATAGTGAGTACAACAAGTGATGAGGCCATGAAAGTGGCCATCACAAAATTTTGGGGCACAAATATAAATGATATAGGAAACTACACTATGGCAGGTCATAACTACAAAAATGGTACAATGTTTGGAAAAACAAAGTATCTACAAATAGGGGACAAAATAAAAATGACAGATCTAAACCTAAACACAGTAGAATACGAAATATTCAAAATCTATACAATAGACCCAGATGATGTTAAATGTATAGAAAGTGTAGATCCAAATACAAGAGAAATAACACTAATAACATGTACAAATGGACACAAAAACAGGCTAATAACAAAAGCTAGAGAAATAATAAAATAATTTATTAATTGGAGGGGAAAAAATGAAACAAAGACTTAATTATAAGAGTAGAAAAACTATTATAATTGTAGCAATTATCATAGCGCTACTTGCTATAGCATCAACAGGTATATATATGTTCACAAAAGGTAATGATGAAGCAAAAGCGTTCACCGAAGGAAACACTACAATAGGAGGCCAAGAGGCAAATGAGGGAACACCAGGAAACACTAATAATCCTACAACTGGGGATAACCCAGAAGAACAACAACCAGTAGAGCCAAATATAGAACCAGAACAAGGTTCACAAAATAATAATAATAATGGAGAGACACAAACAAATCCAGCAAACAATAATTTACCAGGAAATACAACAAATACTAATACAAGACCAAATCAAAATGGAACAACTACAACAACTACAGGAAATGTTCCAAACCAAGAATATGTAACAGAAAGACAAGAAGAAGTAGAAAAAGTATCACAAGAGAACTTCCTAGTAGGATGGGCACCAATAAGTCTAGCTGCAATGACACAAAATATTGGTTTAAATAAAGTAGATGAAGAACCAGCATATACAGTAAGCAAAGTAGCAACTCTAATAAATGGAGAAGAAATACAAAAAGATGAAAATGGAGAAATCAAAACAAAAGTAAAAACAGGGGACACAGTTACATATAAAATAACAGTAACAAACAGAGGAAATGTAACATTACAAAATATACAAGTAATAGATGAATTAGCAAACTATGAAAAAACAATAGCAGTTTTAGCAATAGGAGATAGCGAAGAACTAGATGTAGTATATACAGTAAAACAAGAAGATATAACGAAAACAGATTCAATAATAAACACAGTAAAAGTAATAGTACCAGAAATAACAGACCCAGAAAATCCAGTAAAAGACGAAGAAGAAATACCAGCAAATCCATATATAACAGTAAGTGGAGAAAAAACATGGGTAGCACCAGAAGGAACAAAATATCCTACGATAACAATTAATTTACTAAGAGATGGTGAAAAAATAGACTCAAAAGAATTAGTAAATGGAGAAACAACATATGCATTTGAAAATTTATATAAATATGATGAAACAGATGCACATGAATATCTATATGAAGTAACAGAAAATGATGTAGAAGGATATACAAAATCACAAGAAGAATATAATTTTACAAATACAATAAGAACAGACTTAAGTTATACAGTAAATTACCTAGAAAAAGGAACAAATACAGTTTTAAATACGGCAAAAACAGTAGATAATCAAACATTTGGAGCAGAAGTAACAGAAAAGGCAATAGAAATAGAAGGATACAACAAAGTAGCTCCAACAGAAGAAACAATAAAAATAAAAATAGAAGGAAATGTAATAAACTTCTATTACACAAAACGTGCAGATTTAAGCTACACAGTAAATTACTTAGAAAAAGATACAAATAAAGTATTATCAACAGCAAAAATAGTAGGAAATCAAACATTTGGAGCAGAAGTAAAAGAAGAAGCAATAGAAATAGAAGGATACAATAAAGTAGCTCCAACAGAAGAAACAATAACAATAAAAGTAGAAGGAAACGTAATAGACTTCTATTACACAAAACGTGCAGACCTAAGCTACACAGTAAACTACTTAGAAAAAGATACAGATAAAGTATTAGCAGAAGCAAAAACAGTAAATGGAAAAACATATAAAGAAGAAGTAACAGAAACAGCAAAAGAAATTACAGGATACACAGTAGATGCTGAAACTAAAAACATAACAATAGAAGTAGAAAATAATGTAATAAACTTCTACTACACAAAACGTGCAGACCTAAGCTACACAGTAAACTACTTAGAAAAAGATACAGATAAAGTATTAGCAGAAGCAAAAACAGTAAATGGAAAAACATATAAAGAAGAAGTAACAGAAACAGCAAAAGAAATTACAGGATACACAGTAGATGCTGAAACTAAAAACATAACAATAGAAGTAGAAAACAATGTAATAAACTTCTACTACACAAAACGTGCAGATTTAAGCTATACAGTAAACTATTTAGAAAAAGATACAAATAAAGTATTATCAACAGCAAAAACAGTAGGAAATCAAATATTTGGAACAGAAGTAAAAGAAGAAGCAATAGAAATAGAAGGATACAATAAAGTAGCTCCAACAGAAGAAACAATAACAATAAAAGTAGAAGGAAATGTAATAAACTTCTATTACACAAAACGTGCTGACTTAAGCTACACAGTAAACTACTTAGAAAAAGATACAAATAAAGTATTATCAACAGCAAAAACAGTAGGAAATCAAATATTTGGAACAGAAGTAAAAGAAGAAGCAATAGAAATAGAAGGATACAATAAAGTAGCTCCAACAGAAGAAACAATAACAATAAAAGTAGAAGGAAATGTAATAAACTTCTATTACACAAAACGTGCTGACTTAAGCTACACAGTAAACTACTTAGAAAAAGATACAAATAAAGTATTATCAACAGCAAAAACAGTAGGAAATCAAATATTTGGAACAGAAGTAAAAGAAGAAGCAATAGAAATAGAAGGATACAATAAAGTAGCTCCAACAGAAGAAACAATAACAATAAAAGTAGAAGGAAATGTAATAAACTTCTATTACACAAAACGTGCTGACTTAAGCTACACAGTAAACTACTTAGAAAAAGATACAAATAAAGTATTATCAACAGCAAAAACAGTAAATAATCAAACATTTGGAGCAGAAGTAACAGAAAAAGCAATAGAAATAGAAGGATACAACAAAGTAGCTCCAACAGAAGAAACAATAACACTAAAAGTAGAAGGAAACGTAATAAACTTCTATTACACAAAACGTGCTGACTTAAGCTACACAGTAAACTACTTAGAAAAAGATACAAATAAAGTATTATCAACAGCAAAAACAGTAAATAATCAAACATTTGGCACAGAAGTAACAGAAAAAGCAATAGAAGTTACAGGATATACAGTAGATGCCGAAACTAAAAATATAACAATAGAAGTACAAAACAATGTAATAAACTTCTACTATCAAAAAGCTAAATTTAATTACACAGTAAAATACTACTATGAAGGAATATTAGATGATACAAAAACAGAAAGCATATTAGCAACATATGAAGATAAAATAACAACATATGAAGATAAATGTATAACAGGCTATATACTTAAAGAAACAAAGAATTTACCATTAACAGTAAGTGAAATAGCAGAAAATAATATAATAGAAGTATACTATGTAAAAGATAGCTTTGAATATAAAGTAGAATATTACTATGATGGTAAAATTGATAATAGCAAAACTGTACAAAGTACAGCAAAATATGGTGATAAAATAGAAAGTTATACAGATAAAAATATAACAGGCTATAAACTAGAAAGAACAGAAAAATTACCATTAACAATAAGTCCAGTAGTAGAAGAAAATGTAATAAAAATATTCTATGAAAAAGCTAACTATGAATATACAATACAATATTATTATGATGGAACTATTGATGAAAGCAAAACAGAAAAATTAAGTGCTAAATATCAATCAGTTATAGAAAATATAGATACCGATAAAAATAAAACAGAAGGATATGTACTAGAAAAAGTAGAAGGAACACCATTAACAATAACAGCGATAGTATCTAAAAATGTGATAAAAGTATATTATTCAAAACCAAATATTACAATAACAAAATCAGCAGTAAGTAAAGCTAATGCAGGTTCAGAAATAACATATACAATAACATTAACAAATAAAGGAAAAGTAGAAGGTCAAACAACAGTTACAGATACATTGCCAGAAAGTCTAACATATATTTCAGCAGATAATGGAGCAACACAAGAAAACAAAGTAATAACATGGGCAAATGTAACAGTACCAGCAAATAGCACAAAAGTTTTAACAGTAAAAGCAAAAGTAAACGAAAACACAATAGGAAGTACAATTACAAATAATGTAACAACAAGCCAAGACAAAACAGATAGTGCAATAACTACAGTTAATGAGTTAACAATAAAAACACAAGAAATAACACAAGGAGAAACAGGAAAAGACTCAGTAAATGTTGTTTTAGTAATGGATTTATCTTATAGTATGTATGGAGAAAGACTTACAGCAGCAAAAACGGCAGCACAAAACTTCATAAGAAATATATATGTAGACGGTAAAACAGGAAAACCTACAAATTCAAAAGCAACAGTAACAGTTATAACATTTAATACAAAAGACCCAGTTACAACAGGATGGGTAAACAAAAAAGAAATTCCATATACAGGAACAAAAATACTAGGAACAACAGTAGATAAAAATAATTATTCAACTTTAGTAAATGAAATAGGAGCAATTACATTACCAAGCCAAAATACAAGTTCTGGTTTAGGTACTAATGTGTATGAAGCATTGAATACAACTAAGAACACAATATATGGAACAAATGGACTTAATACACAATATCCAAATAACAAAAATGTGGTAATATTCTTAGGCGATGGAGAACCTACAACATCTTATTCAGGTAACGAATATTCAAAAAGAAATGAAAATTATCCAACTATAGAAGCAAAAGCAAAAGAAATAAAAGATAATAAAGCTGATATATATTCAATTGGATTTGGAGAAGATGCTACAAAAACAGATTCAAAAGCATATAAATTATTAAAGAAAATATCTTCTAATAATGTAGTTTATACAGCAAATGACGCAACTGAATTATCAAAAGTATTTACGAACTTACAAGAAGCAATAAAACCTGATGAAAATACATCAACAAAAGGTAAAAATATAGTAACATTAAGTAAAGAACTAGTAGTAGATGCTAATAGCCCTATAATAGTAAAAATAGGAGAAAAAGAAGTATTTAAATGTACAGATAAAGCTAAATTATCAGAATACTGCTTAAGCTATGAAAACAAAACATTAACATGGGATGTAAATGCATGGAACTCAAAAACAGATGTAACAAAAGTAACATCAGGAGAAGTAATGTTATCATACTACGTTGAAAGATAATACAATAAAAAAGAAAACAGGTACTTTGTAACCTGTTTTCTTTAATAAAAATAGGGGAGAAAAAAATGGGAAAACACAGTAAACAAGTGAAAAAGAGAAAAGTAAAATTAAACATTAGATATCTAGTAATAATAATTATTATTGCTATTCTAATAGTTACAGGAATATATATATATAGAAATAAAGACAGTATAAAAAATATAATTTTTAAAGAGAATAATAAACCAAATAATACAAGTAAATTAAGCGATTCAATAATAAATGATGTAAGCATAGAAAATGAATGTTTAGTTATAAAAAGTTTAACAGATTATAATAAAATAATAGAATATAAATTTGAAAATAATAATTTAAAAACAGTAATAATTTATGAACAATTTGAAGAAAAGCAACAATATGAAAATAAAAAGAAAAATTATGAGGAACAAGAAAATATAGTAATAAAAGAAGCAAATGAACAAAATTTATCAATAGAGATAGAAAAAAGAGACTTTGGTAGTGATAAAGACCTAACTTATGAACAAATACAAGATAAGTATTTAGTACAAATAATAGGAGCATATGAAAAGAAATAAATAAAGATTTGGAAAGATTTGGGACGCGTCCATTTCTTTACTTTATATATAAAAAATAAATTTGCAACATATATAAAAGAGATAGGAAATTTTAATTGCAAAAAATACAATAGAATTTAAAATTTCTTATCTCTTTTACTATTTGTTTAGTATTTTAAATTAATTAATGAATTATAATTTTTCAATTTCCTCTTTAGTTAAACCAGTCACTTTCATAATTAACGAAATATCAGTATTTTCATATTTCAATTTTTTAGCAATTTCAACTGTTTGCTGTTTAGAACCTTGTTCAATGCCTTGCTCAATGCCTTGTTCGATACCTTGTTCAATACCCTGTTCAATACCATCTTTTATACCTTGTTCAAATCCACGGTCATAACCTGTTCTAACTAAATTATTTTGGTCTAATACGTATTTTTCACGTAAATCTGCTAAATATCTTTCATGTTCATTTTCACTTATTTCTTCTAAAACTTTTTTAGCCTTTTTTAATGACTCATCTACATTACTCATATCAATATCACCTGACTTTATAATAAAATTAACCCAAGTATCTAATTTTTCACTCCTAGCATACTGTTTTACCTTAGGCATTTCTATTATATAAATTTCAAGTGCATCTGTCAAGATTGAATCTTTATATTCTTCCTCACGAAAGTTCCATTTAGTTATGTATTTTTTTATATGTTTAATACTTTTGATTTCGAAGTCAGTAAATAAAATAGCAATGCATTTATTAGCTTCAAAATAATCATGTCCTTTTTTCATGTTTTGACCATACATTTTACTTAAATAAAATAGGATTCTCTTTTCAATATTATTTTGATCAACAAGTTGCATTTCAATATCACAATCAATTGAATCATTAATTTTTGCTCTTATATCAAGAATTCCTAGTTTATCATCCAATAAATCAGCTTCAATAATTTTATTACAATTAAGTAGCACATCAGAAACAGGTTCTTTTAATATACAATTTAAGAGTCCTTTTGTAATATCTTCATTACCAGTGAAACCAAAAACACGCTTAAAAGTATAATCATTTTTTAATTCTAATAGTTCGATAATACCATCTCCTTCATATTTAAAATTTTTGGAAAATATTTTAGGAAAGAACATCCTAAAAGTTTAATAGAACATAAAATACTAAACAAAACAATATTAACATAAAACTTAAAATATTTCAATAGCGAAATATAAGAAGTTTTGTCGAAAGAAAAATACAAATAAAAAAATTACTATAGTGGAAAAGTAAATATAGCAGTTTAGCTACAAAAAAGTAACAAAATCGTAAACAAAATGTAACAAAAACCGATATAATATATAGTATAATATAATTGTATAGGTATAAAACAAGGAGAAATAAATGGGAATAAGCAAAATATTGAAGAAATTTGATATTAAAGTAATTGGCAAAGTAAGTAAAGAAGACCAAATAATTATATCAGATAATGTAGCAACTAAAATAACAAATAAGTTTAATTTCATAGATTATGGATATATATATACAAAGTTAATGAGAGCCAAAATGTATATAGCAATAATACCCAAAGGCATGACCAGAGCTATATATTCTTATGAAGAAGACACTTTATTTATAAGTGATGAAGAAGACTTAAATAATATCTCGAAAGAACTATTATATGAATGTATTCATACAATGCAAGATATAAGAGATAAAAAAGGAAATGTAAAGCAACTAGGACAATGTATATTTTCAGATTATAAAGTATATGCTATGGCATTAAACGAAGCATCCATACTATATATAACACAAAAAATATTTGAAGAAGAAATAAAATATATAGAGGCATATGGAATAAAAGCAAAAACATATAGCCAAAATAGTTATCCATTAATATGTAACATAGTATTACAATTACTATTTATATCAAACGAAAAAACATTAGTACAAAGTACATTAAAGTCAACAGATGAATTTTTAATACAAGGAATAGAAGAAATAGGGGAAAGTAGCTATGTAACATTACAAAACAACTTAGATGAAATGCTATATGCATCAGAGGAAATAATAGGAATAAAAAGAAATTTAAAAAATAATACAAGTGATGGAAATATAGAAGAAATAAACAAACAGCTAAATAGAATATATGAAAAAGAAGCACAAATAAGAAGGCTATATATGGACTCACAAATGAGTATATTCACAATGTATTTTGATAGATTATATAATAGAATACAAACTCTTTCAGATATAAAAATATATAAAAACAAGCTACAAAATTATAAGGAACTAATAGGATTTTATACAAACGACAATCAAGAATATTTTCTGCAATATTATGAAGGATATTATAAAACAAAAGAAGAAAAACTAAAAGAAAAGGAATTTGAAATAAAAAGCAAAAACGACTTAGCCTTAACAGTTGTTTCAAATAATATAATAGTACAAATATTTAATAAAATAAAAAAAGCAATAACAAAAATAATAAAAAGAGAATAAAAGATGTAGAAGCTTATAAAAAGGGCTACATCTTTTATAAAAACATATTCAAAAAATTAATAGTAATCACACTTAAAGCGATTTTCCAAGAAACCCTAAAACTCTTTTTAAAAAAGTTTTTAACAGCAACAATTTGATAATTTTCTCTAACAGTTAAGGCTAAGCAATTAGTGGCTGTATCAATATTATTATTTAAATCATGTTTAATATCATTAGTAATGGTAGTTTCTAAATTACTATCTATAGTTGTTTGAACTTGAAAATCATTAATTCTAATATTATTTTCCAATTTATCAGGAACTTGTAAAATTACATTTTTCATATAAGCTCACGCCCTTTATAATTTTCTTTTGAGTAAAGCATTATTATTTTAGCACTCTATATTATTATTATACTATAAAATGAATAAAAAAGTAAATAGAAAAATGAAAAAGAAAAACGCGATCTTTATTTAAGATCGCGTAATTTGAAAATACATTATTAAATTTTTATAAAGGATATTACTATGTAAAACCTGAAGTATAAAACATCATTGGGAAATCCTCCGCGCCGCTCAATTTTTAACTTTTTCCCTCCTGCTGAGGGTACACTATATTATTTTTTTGGATAAATAAGTTTCACAACTAAATAAATCCGCTCACCGGCGCCGCTGCTGCTTAAGCGAAAAAGGTTAATTTTAAAATATAATTATTAATTGTGTTGCGACTAGGTCCTCTTACCATAATTTTTCTCCTTTTCTTTTTATGAAATTTTCAAGTTACTATGTTCTCACCCGAGAACTAAATTTATTAAACACAACAATTAACATAATACAATACTTTTTTTAAAAATTTTTTGAAAAAATTTCAAAAAAATGAAAATCTTCCTAAAATAATATATATAAACACTTGAAAACTAAGGTCACTTGGTATAAAATAACAATGTTAGTAAATAATATAAAAAACGAAAAGTGGAGAACATTTTTACTACTTTTAGAACATATTTATAAGAAAGGAATATACTTCTATATAAATAAATGTTATAAAAAGGTAATATATGTATCCCTGACAAAAGTTAAAGGAGGAATTTTTTATGTCAGTAAAAATAGGAATTAATGGTTTTGGAAGAATTGGAAATTTAGCATTCCAAGCAGCTTTAAAAAAGAAAGAAGTAGAGGTAGTAGCAATAAATGACCCATTTATTACAGCAGACTACATGGCATACATGGTTAAATATGATACAATACACGGAAAATTTGAAGGAGAAGTATCTTCAAAAGAAAATACATTAGTTGTAAATGGAAAAGAAATAAAAGTATATAATGAAATGGATCCAGCAAATATTCCATGGGGAAAAGATGGAGTAGACTATGTATTAGAATGCTCAGGAGTATTTACGACTATGGAAAAAGCAGAAGCTCATATAAAAGGTGGAGCAAAAAAAGTAATAATAAGTGCACCATCAAAAGATGCACCAATGTTTGTTATGGGAGTAAATAATGAAAAATATGACCCAAGCATGAACATAGTATCAAATGCATCTTGTACAACAAACTGTTTAGCACCTTTAGCAAAAGTAATAAACGACAACTTTGGTATAGTAGATGGATTAATGACAACAGTACATTCAACAACAGCAACACAAAAAACAGTAGATGGAGCATCTAAAAAAGACTGGAGAGGTGGTAGAGCAGCAGCTGCCAATATTATACCATCATCAACAGGAGCTGCAAAAGCAGTAGGAAAAGTTATACCAGAATTAAATGGAAAATTAACAGGTATGGCATTTAGAGTACCAACAGTAGACGTTTCAGTAGTAGACTTAACATGTAACTTAGCAAAACCAGCTACAATGGAAGAAATATGCACAGTTATGAAAAAAGCATCAGAAAACGAAATGAAAGGAATAATTGAATATACAGAAGACGCAGTAGTATCATCAGACTTCATAAACGATGAACACACATCAATATTCGATGCAACAGCAGGCATCCAATTAACAGATACATTTGTAAAATTAGTAGCATGGTATGACAATGAATGGGGATATTCAAACAAATTAGTAGATTTAGCAGTATATATGGCAAGTAGAAGCTAAAGTGCTCGCTTCGCTCGCAGTGAATAGTGAAGAATGAATAGTGAATAATGAATAATTAAATTGGATGTAGGGGCGATTATTTCTCAGCTGTTCGAGCGAAGTGAGTTACAGATAAGTTATGCGTTAGATTAATCGCCCCTACATATTTAAAAATATATATAAACATTTGGAGGTTTTTAATGAATAAAAAAACTATCAGAGATATAGATTTAAAAAATAAAAAAGTACTTGTAAGATGTGACTTTAATGTTCCTTTAGATGAAGAAGGAAAAATATCAGATAATAGAAGAATAGTAGCAGCACTTCCTACTATAAAGTATTTATTAGAAAATAATTGTAAAATAATACTTTGTTCGCATTTAGGAAGACCAGAGGGAGAATTCAAAAAAGAATTTTCACTAAAGCCAGTAGCAGAAGAACTTTCAAAATTATTAAATGTACAAGTAAAATTAGCAGAAGATGTAGTAGGTCAAAGTGCCATAACATTAACTAATAATATGGAAGAAGGAGAAATAGTACTTTTAGAAAATGTAAGGTTTGAAGCAGGAGAAGAAAAAAATGATGAAGAGCTATCAAAAAAATTAGCAAGCCTTGCAGAAATATATGTAAATGATGCATTTGGAACAGCTCATAGAGCACATAGTTCAACAACAGGAGTAGCAAGCTTCTTACCAGCAGTTTCAGGGTTCTTAATAGAAAAGGAATTAGAATTTTTAGGAAATGCACTAGAAAATCCACAAAGACCATTTGTAGCAATACTAGGAGGAAAAAAAGTTTCAGACAAAATAGGTGTAATAGATAGCTTACTAGAAAAAGTCGATACATTAATAATAGGTGGAGGAATGGCATACACATTCTTTAAATCAATGGGTTATAATGTAGGAAAATCTATATGTGAAGAAGATAAACTAGAATTGGCACAAAGCTTAATAAAAAAAGCAGAAGAGAAAAACGTAAAACTACTATTACCAATAGATAATATAGTAGCAGATGAATTTAGCCCAGACGCAAATACTAAAGTAGTAGAGTCAAGTGAAATACCAGAAGGATGGGAAGGGCTAGATATAGGACCAAAAACAGTAGAACTATTTGAAAAAGAATTAAAAAATGCAAAAACAATTATATGGAATGGACCACTTGGACTATTCGAATACGAAAAATTTGCAAATGGAACAAATGAAATAGCAAAATGTTTAGCAAACTTAAATGAGGTAATAACAATAATAGGAGGAGGAGACTCCGCAGCTGCAGTAGAAAAAATAGGCCTAGCAGATAAAATGACACATATATCAACAGGAGGAGGAGCAAGCCTAGAATTTTTAGAAGGAAAAAAATTACCAGGAATAGAAGCACTAAATGATAATGAATAGTGAAGAGTGAATGATGAATAATGAATAATGGTATACACAGTTTTTAATCGGAAACAAGGCAGAAAAATAGATTGGGGACGGTTCCTAATCGGAAACAAGAGAGAAAAGTTCAAAAAGGCACAAACAAAAATAATCTGGATAGATTAGGAACTGTCCCCAATCGGAAGCCAAAAAGGAAAAAATAAAATTATTAATATATTAAAATAAAGAAGATGAAGGGGGGGCCCTCGTGTCTACCCATTATTCGAACAAATATAAAATAAGTGTAAAATAAGATAACTTATATATATTAAAATAAGAAAAAGGATGTTAAAAATGAATAAAGATAAATTAGAATTTGTATCAGCAATAATAACAAATAATGAAGGAAATGTGCTACTATTAAAAAGAAGAAAAGACTTAAAGCTAGACCCAGGAAAATATGATTTATGCTCAGGGCACATGAAAGAAGGAGAAGTTCCAACTCAAACTATGTATAGGGAAATAGCAGAAGAGATAGGAGTTAAACAAGGAGAAATTAAAAATATAGAGAGTAGGAGATATAATAACTCCACACGAAAAATTAAACAATACAACAACACATATGTACCTTATACAAATAGATTTATCAGAAGAAGAAATAAATAATAGACTTAAAAATGTAGAAGAGCCAGAAATGGAAAATGCACAATATGTAAAAAATTTGAATATATTAAGAAATGTT
This sequence comes from uncultured Clostridiaceae bacterium, assembly GCA_947577025.1. GTDB lineage: Bacteria > Bacillota > Clostridia > TANB77 > CAG-508 > UMGS1663. Next base: position 52,548 of record CANPTO010000010.1, read on the forward strand.
CAAAAATATAGTGATTTTATGAGGTCAATATATACAGAAGAACTAGAAGAAGTTTTTAAAACTGTTCAAGAAAAATTAAACGATAGAGAGGAATTGAAAAGAAAGCAATGGGAAGAAGGAAGATAATTGCAGGAAACTGGAAAATGAATATGCTTCCAAATGAAGCAATGGACTTTATAACAAGACTTTCAGAAGTTATAAGAGGAGTTAAAAGTGAAATAGTACTATGTGTACCATACACAGACCTTTTCTATTCACTACTAACAGCCCAAAAAACAAACATAAAAATAGGTGCACAAAATATGCACTGGGAAGAAACAGGAGCGTATACAGGTGAAGTTTCAGGAAAAATGCTTGAGGTCATAAATGTAGAATATGTTATAATAGGTCATTCAGAAAGAAGGGCGTATTTTGCAGAAACAGATGAAACTGTAAACAAAAAAGTAAAATCAGCTTTTAACTATAACTTAAAGCCAATAGTATGTGTAGGAGAAACTTTAGAACAAAAAGAGCTAGGCAAAACAAATGAAATAATAACAAATCAAACTAAACTTGCACTAGAAGGTTTAAATGCGGAACAAGTAAAAAATACAATAATAGCATATGAGCCAATATGGGCAATAGGAACAGGAAAAACAGCAACATCAGAAGACGCAAATAATTCTATAAAAGAAATTAGAAAAGAAATAGAAAAAATATATGGAGAAGAAGTAGCAAATAAGGTAGCTATACTATATGGAGGAAGTGTAAAAGCCTCAAACGCAAAAGAACTATTCGAAACCTCAGACATAGATGGAGCATTAGTAGGAGGAGCAAGTTTAAAAGTAGAAGAATTTAAAAATATCATAATGTCAGCAGAGCAGTAGACTGGTAGATTGGGGACTGGTAGATTGGGGACGGTTCCTAATCGGAAACAAGATAGAGAAGAACCATAAGGTGTACACAAAAATAATCTGGATAGATTAGGAACTGTCCCCAATCGGAAGCCCATAGTAGAAACTTAACATTTATAATGTAGATGCGATTATTTCTTAGCTGTTCGAGCAAAGCGAGTTACAGATAAGTTATGCGTTAGTCCAATCACCCACACTTCGAAGAAATTACCTAAGAAAATTCTGACATACACATAGAAAGGAATAAAAAAATGGGAGAACGAGAAAAAGTCTTTAGGCAAAGAATTGCAAGAATAGCGAGAATTCAAAACCTACAAGAAATGCAAGAAAAGTATCAAAGTGAAGAAATATTAAATCAAAACATAAGTGTAAATAATTTAAGTGAAATATCACCAGTAATAAACGGAATAAAAAAGAATATAGAAAATTTTAGAACAAAAGAAGCAGAAGAAATAGAACTATAGATATAATACAAATAAGAGCACAAAAGAAAAAAATAAAACGAAAAATGAAACAAATAATAAATTAGAAAGAGAAGAGGATATATTTTTAGTTAAAATAAAAATTAGAAGTTAGAAATAAAGTAATTACTTCGAAGAAACAACTTAAATTTCCAACTTCCAACCTCCAACTTCTAACTTCTAATTAGGAGGTAAAACAAAATGAAAAATAAATTAACAATGCTAATGATACTAGATGGTTTTGGAGAGAACGAAAACGAAAATGCAAATGCTGTAAAACTTGCAAACACTCCAAATATAGATAGACTAATGAAAACATGCCCAACAACAAATATGTATACAAGTGGCTTAAATGTAGGTCTTCCAGATGGACAAATGGGAAACTCTGAAGTAGGTCATACAAATATAGGAGCAGGAAGAATAGTTTACCAAGAACTAACTAGAATTACGAAATCAATAGAAGATGGAGATTTCTTTAGTAACCCAGAATTTATTAAAGCAATAGAAAACTGTAAAAAATATGGTTCAAAACTTCATATAATGGGGCTATTATCAGATGGAGGTGTTCATAGCCATATTCGCCATATATTTGGTTTATTAGAACTTGCTAAAAGAAAAGATTTTGAAGATGTATATGTACACTGTTTCATGGATGGAAGAGATACTCCGCCAGCATCAGGAGAAAGCTATGTATCAGAACTAGAAGAAAAAATGAAAGAAAAAGGCGTTGGAAAAATAGCAAGTATATCAGGAAGATTCTACGCAATGGATAGAGATAAAAGATGGGAAAGAATAGAAAAAGCATACAAAGCACTAGTAGAAGGTGAAGGAGAAAAGGCGGTGTCAAGCGTATCAGCAGTAGAAGATTCATACCAAAAAGAAACATTTGACGAATTCATACTTCCAACAGTTATTACAAATGGAGAAGAACCAGTAGCAACAATAGGAAAACACGACTCAGTTATATTCTTCAACTTTAGACCAGATAGAGCAAGAGAAATAACAAGAACATTAGTAGATAAAGAATTTAAAGAATTTGAAACAAGAAAAGATTTAGATTTATACTACGTATGTATGACAAGCTATGATGAAACAATGCCAAATGTACACATAGCCTTCAAAAAAGAAGAACTAAAAAATACATTTGGAGAATATATATCAAAACAAGGTTTAACACAACTAAGAATAGCAGAAACAGAAAAATATGCACATGTAACATTCTTCTTTAATGGTGGAGAAGAAAAACAATATGAAGGAGAAGATAGAATATTAGTACCTTCACCAAAAGTAGAAACATATGATTTACAACCAGAAATGAGTGCGCCTGAAGTAACCGAAAAAGTATTAGAAGCTATAAACTCTAAAAAATATGACTGTATAATACTAAACTATGCAAACCCAGATATGGTAGGTCATACAGGAAGCCTAGAAGCAGCAATAAAAGCAATAGAAACTGTAGATGAATGTGTAGGAAGGGTAGTAGAGGCAGCCCAAAATACACAAGGGGTACTACTAATAACAGCAGACCACGGAAATGCAGAACAAATGGTAGACTACAAAACAGGAGAGCCACATACAGCGCACACAACAAACCCAGTACCATTAATATTAGTAGGTATGGAAAATGCAAAACTAAAAGAAGGAAAACTAGCCGATTTAGCACCAACAATGCTTGAAATAATGGGACTAGAAAAACCACAGGAAATGACAGGAGAAAGCATAATAGTTAGTGAATAATTATGATTGTAGGGAACTGCTTGCATAAAATACCATTGAAGAATGAGTTAGGATGTGCCTAAATAATAACATTAAGTTAAAAATAGATGTAGGGGCGACTATTAGTCGTCCGTGCTTCAGAGGGCATACTAAGGAAAATATAAATCTTGGTAATTTCTTCGAAGAACGGACAGCTATTAGCTACCCCTACAAACAGATATTTAAAGTATTCAAATTAAACAGTATATAACTTTTATATAAGGAGAAATGTATATGCTTAGTACAAATAAACTAAGAACAATATATTCAAAAATACAAAAGCAACTTTTCTTTATGATACCAGAAAAATGGGAAAAAATATGCCTGTATGCCTCAATAATAGAACAAGTGAATAACTTGCAAACAGGAGAAATGTTTTTTTACTATTACCCAACAGGCTTGCTTAAGAAAAATCCTATAAATGTATATGAAATACCAAATAAATTCAATATAGACGAAAAAGAATATATGAAGTTAGTAGATAAACTATATGGAATAATAAGTGAACTAAGAGAGGCATTTAAAGAAAGCAAAGAAGAAAAAATGTGGACCAACTTAACTATAACAATAGAAAACTTAAAATTCAATGTAGAATATTACTATGAAGACTTGCTTGGCTCAAAATATACAAGTTATGATAGACATATAATATGGAAATGCAAATATTTAGATGTACCATTAGAAAGACTATCCAAAAAAGATAGGAAAATGTTAGAAGAATATTACATAGAAGAAAAGTTAAGCAATCAAAAAACAAAAAATTACATAGAAGGAATATATCAAAAAGGAGTTCATAACATAGCTCAGTATAATAATGAATATGTAAAAGAAGATGAACACGAAGAGAAAGAACAAGGTAAAAATACAAAAAAACAAAAGCTAGATAAATATGAAGAATATAAAAGGAAACAAGAAGAGAAAAAAGAAAAACAAAAAATTTATATAGAAGCTAGAACAGAAGAAAAAAAGAAAAATCAAATATTGAATTTCTAGAATGAAATAAAAGAAACACATAAATAAATTACATAAAAAGAAGTAAAAGATGATTTAGATGAAATAATGAAAAAAATTAGAAAAAACTAATAAAAAGAAAAATAATTAATTATAAAATTATATAGGTAGAATATGAAATTAGAATATATAGAGTATTTGAAAAGTAAACATAAAAGTAAAATAAAAAAATTATATAGATATTCATTTCCAAAAAGTGAACGTTTTCCTTTCTGGATTTTAAAAAAATGCTCAAAGGGGAAAAATGTAGTATTTAATGCTATATTAGATGATGGAAAACTAATTGGAATGGAATATAAAATTATTTATGAAAATACAACTTATTTAATGTATCTTGCAATAGATGAAGAACAAAGAGGAAAAGGATATGGCACTAAAATATTACAAGATTTAATAAAAAAATACGAAACAATTATTTTAAGTATAGAAAGACCAAAAAAAGAGTTAAATGGTAATAAAAAAAGAAGAAAAAATTTTTATTTAAGAAATGGATTTACTGAAACAAATAAATTTATAGAAGATGGTGGAATTGAATATGAAATATTATGTACAAACAAAAACTATAATATAACAAAAGAAGATTTAGAGAAAAGATATACAAAAATGACAGACTCTAAAATAATGAAATATCTAATAGCAAAAATGTTTAATGTGCATAATATAAGTTTTATAAAATAAGAGGAAAGATTTGGGACGTGTCTAAATCTTTCCTAATATTATGTCTAAAATCCTGCAGACTAGAAAAAATTAACAGAAACATTTACATAAACATGCTTTCGTGTTATAATTAAAAGAGAGTACTAAATAATAAAAGGGGGTTATCTTGTGAAAAAAAGAGATATTAAATTTTTTTGGAAAATAATTATTTTTATTGTAGTATTAACATTAGGTATACTAATATTAACTAATCACAGTAAAGCAAATAGTGAAGAGATAAAAGAAAGTAAATTTTGTTATCTATCAGATATCCCATATATTGCTGAACAATCCAGTGTAGGATGGGGAAGTATAACATTAGACCAAAACTTAGAAACTAAGTATAATGATGGGTTAATAGCACTGCAAATAGATGACCAAGTTAAATTTTTTATAAAAGGAGTAAGTGCACATGCAACATCAACACTAGTTTATGACATAAGTTCATACAATTATGATTACTTTACAACATATTTTGGTGTAGATGCAAGTAGACAAAACAATGGAAATGGTGTTAAATTTGCAATATATACATCAAAGGATGGACAAAATTGGGACTTACATACACCAGTGTCACCACCTGTAATGAAAGGTAACACAAATGCGAATTTTATAAAAATAGATATAAAAGAAGCAAAATATTTAAAATTATATTGTCATAATAATGGAAATGCCACAGCAGATCATGCTGTATATGCAGACGCAAAATTAATTAAAGAAGGTTATGAAGAAGAAGAAACAAAAATTGACTTTATAAAAACAATAGAAGAATATGACGAAATAATTAAGAATCATACAGGAGAAGAAATAACAGGAGAGTATGAACTAACAATACTACAAAGAGAATTTGTAAAAAACGTTGGATATGATATATTACAATCATATACAGCTTTAAACGAAGAAAATGAATAAACCATTTCATGGTTAATGAATGATGTAGAAAACTTACGTTTATACATATTAGGAGGAAAGCCAACAGGAAGTTACTTGTCATCATTAAAAGTTTTAAATAACTTATATAAAACATATAAAGAAGACTTTAAAATACAAGAAATATCAAAATATGGAACTATAAAAGGTGATTTATATAAAAAAATGGCAATAACACTTTCACTTACACATTCATCAAAAGTAGCTCTATGGATGCAACCATCAGCACCAGAAAATCAATCAGATGCAGTTACACGTTATTCAATATTTAAAAAGATGTATGATGAAGGAAAATTTGTTGTTTCTTCAAGTATAGATATTACAAAATGGTTTGAACAATATAATGTAGAAGAAATGCGTTTTGTAATGAATAACATAATAGATGATGAAGAAATTTTATGGTTAAATGAATACACTAAAAAGCAAATAGATGCTCACCCAGCACAAGTATGGACATATTTAACACCACATCCTTATATGGCATATGTATGGCCAGACTATGGAAATCCAATATTCCATGATCCAGATAAAAAAGAATTTTGGGATGAAAAATATGAGGGAATATTCTCTAAATATGGAGTAAGTTATAGTACAGAAACAAACAAAATATATAAAGTATGGATGAACTTTAGAAATGAATTTGGAACAGGAGCAGTTTGTGGTGGAATATCAAAAACAGGTTCAAATATTCGTACAGTTCATGGTATACCAGCAGCAGTTATTGGTCAACCAGGTCATGCAGCTATTATCTACTATGGTCAAGATGAGCAAGGTAGAGGATACTGGAATATTGATAATGACGTAAGTGGTTGGACACTATCGGAAAAAGGTGAAAGAATGCTACTAGGTTGGGGAAATGCTAGTTATACTAAAGGATCTTATCAAGTAGTATATATGGTATTAGCACAAGAAGCATTAAATGATTATGAAAACTTTGAAAAATGTGAAAAAACAATAATGCTTGCAAACTCATATAGTGGAGACTTAGAAAAACAAGAAGAAATATATAGAAAAGCATTAGAAATACAACCAATCAATATAGATGCATGGTATGCTCTAATTAACGTATATAACTTAAACGAAAATAAAACAGAAAATGATTATTATGATTTAGCTAAAGAACTAGCAGAAAAATTAAAATATTTCCCACTACCAATGCAACAATTAACAGACTTAATAAAAACAAAAATAACAAGTATAGAAAATTCTTATAAATTTACACTTTTACAAACAAGAATACTAAAAGAGGCAAGCCAAACACCAAATAATACAGAGCAAGACTACTATGTATATCAACCAAGTATTACAAGAACAGAAGCAAACTTCTTATTAGGAAAATTAGATAAAACAATAGCAACTTTCTCATTTGATGGAGAAGATAGTGGAAAAATTGTATTATCAAGTCGCTTTGACGGAAATGGAATTCGCTGGGATTATAGCTTAGATGGAAAACAAACATGGAATGAAGTATCATTCACAGCAGAGGAAGAACATAAACTAGAGCTAACCCCAGAACAAATTGCAAGTATCACAGATGAAAATGACATATATGTTCATATTGTAGGAGTAGGCTATGAAGAAGAAAACCTTTATAAAATAGACATTACAAAAGGTACATTGCCAAATACATTATTTAATAATGATTTAGAAAACCGTGTAGTAGGTGTAAACCTTACAATGCAATGGCGTATGGCAGGAACAGAAGAATGGACTTCATATAAAACTTCAAGCCCAAACTTAACAGGAAATGCAACAGTAGAAGTTCGAGTAGGAGCAACTGGAACATCTCTTCCAAGTGAGCCAATTTCACTAAGTTTTACGGAAGATAATCAACCAGATACAAGAAAATACATTCCAGTATCACATTTAACAATAGAAGCAGTATCTACACAAGCAACTTCTAATCAAGGTAGTGCAACATATGCAATTGATGCTAACTATAATACAAGATGGCATTCTGCATGGAATGGTTCAGATACTGAAAGATATATTATTATAAAATTAGATAATCCAGTATATTTATCAGCAGTAGAATTTGTTCCAGCAGGTGGAGGAAATGGAAAAATAATAGATGGAACAATATATGGAAGTACAGATGGTGAAAATTGGGAAGTGTTATCACAACAAACAGACTTAAGATATACAAACCAAGCTAATACAATAGCAGATGCTATAATCAATACAAAGAATTTCGAAATAGAAGAACCAAAACAAGTACAATATGTAAAAATCGTAGCAGACCATGCTTCAAATGGAAATTGGTTCACAGCAAGAGCATTTAATCTATTCCAAGACATAACACAAAATTTACGCCCAACAGCAGGCATAGCTTTTAGTACAGAAGAACCAACAAGAGGAAATGTAGTAGCAAGACTAGTTAATCCAAGTGCACAAATAACAATAACAAATAATAATGGTAACGATACATATACCTTCACAGAAAATGGACAATTTACATTTGAATTTGTTGATGAATATGGAAGAGAAGGTAAAGCTATTGCAAAAGTAGACTGGATAGATAGACAAAGTCCTACTGCAACTATTGAATATAGCCAAAATTCTATAACAAATAAAGATGTTATAGCTACACTAAAAAACATTAGTGAAGATATATATATAATTAATGAAGATGGAATAAAAACTAACTATGTTGAAGTTGAAAATAATAAAGTAAAATCTATCACTTACATTAATGAAGAAGGAAAAACTACTAAAGTATTAGAATTAGATGAAGATGGAAACACACAAAGTATTAAATACTTTAATGATAATGAAAAAGTTGTATATATTACAAAATTTAAAGAAGATGGAAGTATAGAAGAAATATTCCTAAATGAAGATGGAGAGGAAATTGCTCCACCAGAAAATGCAGAAGAATATCGTAAATTAAGTCAAATAGGAAGAACAAAACCATTAGAACATACATTTGAAGAAAATGGAACATACATTTTTAGAATTCAAGATAGAGCAGGAAATTCAGCACAAATTGAAGCAAGCACAAACTTAATTGATAAAGAAGTTCCAACAGCACAAATACAATATGATATTACACAAACAACAAACAATGCTGTAACAGCAACAATAATATTAAGTAAAGAAAACGCATATGTTACAAATAATAATGGAAATAAAACATATACATTTAACAGAAATGGTGAATTTACATTTGAATTCCAAGATGAAGCAGGAAATAAAGGTACCGTAACAGCAAAAGTAAATTGGATTATAGAAACAGAAGAAGAAATAACATTAAAATCAAAATATAAAACAATTGAAGAAGGCGAAAATAAATATTTATATAGAATTAATGCAAAAACAACATTAAAAGAATTTATCAAAGATATTGAAACAAATGGAATTATAACAACATATAAAAAAGATGGAACAATTTTAAAACAAGATGAATTTATAGGAACAGGAATGATATTAAAAGTTAAAAACGAATCAGGAACTAAAGAAATTTCTTTAACATTATCTGTAATAGGAGATACAGATGGAAATGGAGAAGTAACACCAACAGATTTAGCAGATGCTATTCAAATGTCTTTAGGTGAAAATAACTTTAATATTACACAAAAACTAGCTGTGGATATAAATGAAGACAATGAAACAACACCAACAGACTTAGCAGATATGATAAAAATGACATTAGAGTAATAACATAATTAGTAATATAAATATAAAATTGAAAGGAGAAATAAAAATATGAAAAAAACAATAAAAATCATTTCAATAATTACAATTATGGCAATAATAATAAGTATAGTAAATATATCAAATGCATTCTCATTTAATGCAAGTTTATCATCAAATGATAAATTAATAGCAGGTCAAGAAGTAAAAGTTACATTAACCCTAAGTAATATAGATATGGACGATGGAATACGTTCAATAAAAGTAGGAAAAATAACAATAGGGGAAGAATTTGAAGAAATAACAGCAAAAAGTTTTTCAAGTACAACATGGATGACAACATATGCAAATGGTGGGTTAGTATTAATGTCAGGAACACCCATAACAGAAGAAGGAGTAGCGGTAACATTAACACTAAAAGTGAAACAAGGAATAACAGCAAAATCATCAGCAGTAAGCTTTGAAAATATAGTTGCATCATCAGGCTCAAATACAGGAGATATAAAAGTAGATACAAAAACTATAACAATAAAAGCAGAAGGTGGAGACCAAACACCAACAACACCAACAGAGCCAGAAAAGCCAACAACACCAACACAGCCAGAAAAACCAACTACGCCTAACAAACCAGAAAATCCACCTAAAGAAACATTACCAAGTAGACTACCACAAACAGGAGAAAAAGAAGTAATAACAATAATAGTAACATCACTAATGGTAATAACAGCAATATTTGGAGTAGTAAGTTTTATAAAATATAAAAAAATTAGATAATAAATTATAAATTAAATAAATAAAGAGATTTTTGAATAACTTCAATAATCTCTTTATTTTATACAAAGAAAGACTTAAAAAATATAAATTTATTGAAAATATCATATAAGCATTATAATGAAAACGATGAAATAGAAATTGTACTAGATATCTCAAAAGGAAATCAACATTACCAAATATATTATAAAACAAAAGCAGTAAATAAAATAACAGACTATTCTTCTCTTTTTTGTATACTTTTATTAAAAGTAATGTTATAATTTATATTAATAAATAGTAAGTGTGCGCCCAGCAAAGGGTAAGTAATCTAGCGGGTGGAAATCCCGTCTGGTTAAGGTCTAACCAACCACCAGTAGCGAGTTTTGTGCTTATGACAGTAATGTTATGAGTAAAGCGTAAACAGCGAGAAAGTAGGGTTAAAAGGCGATTCAGCCCGAAATGTTACCAATTAAAAGGCAAACGTGCTACTTACCACGGAATGCAATATCTAAACAATCGTTAAGGTGAGATTATTTAGGCTTTTACGGGGTCAATAGAGCCAATCATATTTTACATTGCGATTACTTTATCAACTGGGGAGAGCCTAATATTTCTTGTAGTAATACAAGTATGGCAAACAACAATAAAACGGAGAATGTCAAAAGAATGTTAGGCAGTCGGATAAGCTCGTAGTAGTGAGGAAGTTTCTGTAATGGAAATGGAGCAAAGGGGCTTACGTAATAACGGTCTTGACTACGGAAACATTATCTGTACTCAGGGACAGGAGGAATAATGGAAACAAAACTAGCAAGAATAGCAGACAAATCAAGAAATGAAAAACAACCAATATTTACATCATTGTATCATTTAATCAATGAAGAATTACTAAAACAGTGTCATAAAGAACTAGATGGTAGTAAAGCAGTAGGAATAGACAGTGTAAGTAAGAAAGAATATGCAGAAAACTTAGATGAAAATATCAAAGGCTTAGTAATAAGACTAAAGAACAAAGCATATAAGCCATTACCAGCATTGAGAGTATATATACCAAAAGACAATGGTAAAATGAGACCACTAGGAATATCAATATACGAAGATAAAATTGTGCAATTAGCATTAAAGAAAATACTGGAGGCAATATATGAACCAAAATTCTTGGATAATATGTATGGATTTAGACCAAGTAGAGGATGTCATAAGGCAATCAAATATGTACACCAAAGTATTTCAAATAGAAGAATAAATTACATAGTAGATGCAGATATAAAAGGGTTCTTCGACCATATAGACCACAACTGGTTAATAAAATTCCTTGAATATAATATAAAAGACCCAAACATAATTGGATTAGTAAAGAAATATTTGAAAGCTGGAATAATGGATAAAGGCGAATATGTAGCAACAGAAGAAGGTTCAGCGCAAGGAAATATAATCAGTCCAGTATTAGCAAATATATATATGCACTTTGTATTGATATTATGGTATAAAGAAATCATAGAGAAAAGAGCAGAAGGAGAGAATTTTCTAGTAGTATATGCAGATGATTTTATTGCAGGTTTTCAATATCAAAGAGAAGCAGAAGCATACTATGAAGCATTAAAGAAAAGAATGAGTAAATTTGGATTAGAATTAGAAAGAAGCAAGAGTAAAATAATTAAATTTGGAAAATATGCAGAGCAAAGTAGGAAACAATTAGGAGAAAGCAAACCAGAGACTTTTGATTTTCTAGGTTTTACGTTCTATTGTAGCAGAACAAGACAAGGAAAGCCTTGCATCAAAGTTAAAACAAGCAAGAAGAAATTTAAACAGAAAGTAAAAGCTATGAAATTATGGCTATATGAAAATAGAGATATAAGGACTAAAGACTTAATGGAGAAACTAAGAATAAAACTTGTTGGACACTATCGTTATTATGGAATATCACATAATAGTGCAAAGATAGGAAGTTTTAGACATAGAACGATAGAATATTTATTTAAGGTATTAAATAGAAGAAGTAATAAAAAGAGTTATAGCTGGGAAGGTTTCAATGAAATGTTAAGATACTACAAGCTACCATACCCAAAGATATACTTTAGCTTATTTGATTAAAAGTGAATGTTATTACGAAGAGCCGTATGCGGGAAAACTGCACGTACGGTTCTGAATAGGGGCTTGTGTCGTGAGGCACTTGTCTACTAAACTGTCGCTTAGATGAAATTATAAAGTGAAAGGTTAAATTGGTGGTAAAAATGAACAAGAAAGTAATTATTGGAATTTTAATTGTATTAATTATAGCTATTGGAGTAGTTGTTGCATATAAAGTAATTGAAAAAAGTGTTACAGATAGAGAAGATTTTAAATTTAAAGTTGAAAATATTGATTCTAATCCTGTTAATACTGTAAACCAAGATAATAATGAAGAGTATGTATATGGTGATGTATTTTATGCTAAAATAAAAAAAATAAGCACATATAATAGTATAACAACTATTTTAGTAGAGGGGCTTGAAGTTAATGATATAAATCATAGAGGTTTATTTGAATTTTCAATTAAAGATGGTACAAAAATACTATGGAGAGGAACTGAAATTAAATTATCAGATTTGAAAGAAGGACAGAATATTTCTATTACTTCAATAGGAGTAGTAGAGGAAAGTTCTCCAGCAAGACTAACTAAAGTATCAAGAGTTATTTTATTAGATGATGAATTATAAACACAAATTACAATATATAAAGGAAATGTAAAATTTATGAATAAAGAAAAAAACACAGAAATTAATGAAGAAAAAGAAGAAAATTATATGTCAATGGGTATGAGCTTAGGAATGTGCTTTGGAGTAGCAGGTGGAGCAGTAGTAGGAAGTTGTATAAATAATATTGGAATTTGTATGTGTTTTGGAATATGTATTGGTATGTGTCTAGGAATGGCAATAGGTTCAGTAATAAAAAAAGATAATAGCAATAATGTAAAGTAACTGCAAAATTATAATATATGAGGTAGATAAATATGAGAATAATTGAGGTAAATGAAAGAACATCAACACTAATAGATGAACTACTGGAAGTATGGGAAAATTCAGTAAAAGCAACGCATCTATTTTTATCAAGTGGAGAAATAGAAAAAATAAAAAAGTATGTACCACAAGCTATTTCTGGAGTATCACATTTAGTTATTATAGAAAATGAAAGCCGTGGGCCTATTGCTTTTATGGGAATAGAAGGTACAAAACTTGAAATGTTATTTATTAAAAATAGTGAAAGAGGAAAAGGACTAGGAAAACAATTATTAAACTATGGTATAGAAAACTATAATGTGAATAGATTAGCAGTAAATGAACAAAATCCTAATGCAAAAGGGTTTTATGAATATATGGGATTTAAAACTTATAAAAGAACAGAATTAGATGAACAAGGGAATCAATATCCGATTTTATATATGAGATTAGAAAGATAAATTATAATACATAGAGGAGATTTTATTATGGCAATGTGGAATGCTTGGCGAGGCTGTAAAAAATGTAGTGATGGTTGTTTACATTGCTATATTCATAAAGGCGATTCAAAAAGAAATATAGAGACGGCTGAAATCATAAAAACAAAAGACTTTGAAAAGCCAATAGAAAAATTAAAAAATGGTAATTATAAAATGAAATCAGGAATTGTCTACTTATGCTTTTCTACTGATTTTCTAATAGAAGAAGCAGATGAGTGGAGAAATGAATGTTGGAAAATGATTAAAGAAAGAGAGGACTGTACTTTTCTATTTCTAACAAAAAGAATTGATAGATTTATGAAATGTATTCCAGATGACTGGGAAGATGGATACGATAATGTAGTTGTATGTTGTACTATTGAAAATCAAAAAAATGCAGATTATAAATTATCAATTTTTAAAGATTTACCAATAAAACATAAATGCATAACAGCACAGCCATTATTAGAGAAAATAGACATTGAAAAATATCTTGATAATGTTGAATTAGTTGTAGTAGGGGGAGAATCTGACATAAATGCTAGGGCATTCAACTATGACTGGGCATTAGATATTAGAGAACAATGTATAAGAAAAAATGTTAGTTTTGAGTTTAGGCAATGTGGAACTTATACAATAAAAGATGGAAAACAATATAAAATACAGACAAAGGATTTGTGTAAACAAGCAAAATTAGCAAATATTGATTATAAAAGTAATCGCTAAATTACAATATCTAGGCTAATTAGAAAAACTGATTATCAAATAAATCGTATTAGCCAAATATTAGCAAAAAATGTCGGACAAAGTAAAACCTTTTAAAGTAAAATATACTTGTGAACAGAAAGAAGAGAATATGAACTGGATTGAATCAATTCAAAAGATTTCATGGATTTACTCCTACAGAAAAATGATTGAAGATAATAACAATAAATTGCAAAAAGGGACAGGGTAAATTGACACTCCTCGAGGTGTCAATTTACCACGTCCCTTTTAGGCACTTTTTTTACAGCACCTTTTAGTTTTTATTTTTATTTAGTATACAAATTACTAATATTTTCCCCATTTCTAAGCTTACTATAGGCATATAATGAAATTGGTATAAATATAGCAATCATTCCTACTAATGCCAATTGTAATTTGATATTTCCTAAGTAATTAATAATATATACTAATGGAATATATAATATCTTTGCACCAGTTGATGCTATAGATATTACACTTGTCTGATGTTCTTCTTTTGTATTTTCTTGAAGAGGTGTAACTAAACTTCCAGCAAATAGTCCTCTTACTAAACCATTTAATAGAAATACCCATATTGTAAAAATATTAGTATTAACTATCAATACGCTCATCCATAAAACTGAAATAGCTATTATAGCAATAAATTTTACAGATGTTTTAATTTCTACAAGTTTTTCAGCTATTTTTGCACCTATTATTTGGAATATTTGTGTAAATATCCAACCTAAGCTTACAATTTCAATAGGAACACCTACCATAAGCATTAAAGGTGTAAATACCCAAATTTGTGGATGAGTAATTTCGCTTCCTATAACATAAGCTAAAAAATAATTTCGTACTTTTTTATCTTTCAAAATTCCTTTAACATTAAAGCACATATCTTTAAGTATATTATTGTGCTTAGTTTCAATCCTTTTAGCATTATCTTTTATAAAGAAAGCTACAATTCCACCAATAAAATATGGTAAAAAAGAAATTCCTACAGTTAACCTTAAATTATATTTTGCGATAATCCCCCCTATTAACATTACTAGAAACATAGCAATATATCTATATGTATATATTTTAGAATTTAGTTTTTTAAACAACTTTCCAGATGAGTCAATTTTATCAGCATTATACTTTATAAAAGATTGATCAACACCATTTGTCATAGACATACATAGTCCAAGTAAACACTCAGCAAGTATTGCCATATACATATTTTTAGAAAATGCATAAAATATAAAAGTTAAGGCAACTCCAATATCTCCTATAATATTTAATAATTTTCTATTAAATCTATCAGCTAAATATCCCATAGGAATATCTAACAAAACTACAACTACTGTAAACATCATTTGAGTAAAACCAATATCAGTTTGATTCATTCCAATTGAGTTCCAAAATATACTTATAATTGGAACGGAAAAACCAGCTCCTATTGATGTTAATATTGTTTCAATCATTATTAAGTTTAAATTTCTCTTGTAATTGTCTTTTTGTTTCATTTAGTTTCCTCCTTTTCAAATACAAAAAACTCATAAAAGAAATCTTTTAAGACTCCTTTTATGAGTTTAACCTCAAAGTGTACCAACTTTAGCAATTGGTTGCGTAGCTCACTTACTTTTAAGTTTATACGCACTCTTAACATAATATAAATTATAACATAGCTTTTACACTTTGGCAAGAGTTTTATGAAAATTTGTTAAAAGAGAAAGACTTGGGACGTGGAAAGATTTGGAAAGATTTGGGACGTGTTCAAAACTTTACTTTTACTCAAAAGTTTTTTTGCATAAAATAAAAATCTACATAAAAGCAATATACTTTTCTAAAAATAAATGGTATAATAACAACAATAATTTTATATAGGGTGATTATAATGATAAGTATAAAAGAAAATAATAATAATGTAAAAGAATTTAATTTATTATATGACAAAGTAGGTTGGGGGCATTGGGATGAAAATATATCACAAAAGGCTTTAGATAATACTTTTTATTCTGTTACAGTTTATGATAATGAAAAAGTAATTGGATATGGAAGAATTATTGGAGATACAATCTGTTTTTTATATATACAAGACATCATGGTTATTCCAGAATACCAATCTAATAAAATAGGAACAATGATAATGAATAAATTATTAGATAAAATAAATGATATTAAAAAAGAGAATCCAAGTTTAAAAGTATATGTAGGAGCTTCTAAGAATAAAGAACATTTTTATGAAAAGTTCGGCTTTGTAAAAAGGGTAGATGCTAATTTAGGATATGGAATGATTTTGAAATAATATTTGGTTAGAAATAGAAAATGATATAATAGTGTATTATAAAAATTACAGGTATACTGTTAATTTTGTGATGATATAGAAGAAATAATAAAAATAAACTATTGGCATATAATGAAAGGATTTATAGAATAGATAAATCTAGAAATAGTATTATTGATAAAATAAAAATAAGAGGTAGAAATGAAAGAAAAGATAAAAAGATTCGTCATAAAAAATTTAAAATGGATTATATTATTTGTTTGTCTAATAGGCTTTTTAGCTTTAGCAGAAGATGTATTTAACAAAGAAATTATGAATGGAGATATTATAGGTTATAGAATTATATCAGAATTTCTAATATCAGATTTTGCTACTCCTATTGCAAAATTTATTACAAACTTTGGAGGTAGCATTGCCTTAATTGTAATTACAATCCTATTAGTTGTATGTATTAAAAATAAAAAAATAGGAATCTCAATTTTTATGAATTTAGGTATTGCAGCAGGACTAAATTGGACTTTAAAACAAATTTTACAAAGACCTAGACCAACAGAATATAGAATTATTAATGAAACAGGTTACAGTTTCCCATCAGGGCATTCAATGACAAGTATGGCTTTTTATGGATTTATAATATACCTTATATATAAATATGTAAAAAATAAATATCTAAAAGCAAGCTTAATTGCATTTTTAAGCATACTTATAATTTCAATAGGAGTTAGTAGAATTTATTTAGGAGTACATTATACAAGTGATGTTTTGGCTGGATTTTTAATAGCAATTTCGTATTTAGTTATTTATACAAGTATAGTAAATAAATGTTTATTAGAAAGAGAAGGAAAAAATGGATTTAAAAAAGAAAAGAACAATAAAAGTAAAAACGAAGAAATTAGCCAATAGTTTCAAATATGCAGGACAAGGACTTAACTCATCATTTAAAAGCGAAAGAAATATGAAAATTCACATTATAATAATGGCTCTAGTGATAGCTGCAGGAGTTGTATTAAAAATAAATAAATATGAGTGGATTACATGTATTATTTGTTTTGCACTTGTAATTGGGGGAGAATTATTTAATACAGCTATTGAAACAGTTGTTGATATGGTAATGCCATATAAAAACGAAAAAGCAAAAATAGCAAAAGACATTTCCGCAAGTGGAGTATTAGTATTAGCAATAGGCTCAGCAATAGTAGGTTTAATAATATTTGTACCTAAAATTCTATGTTTTTTGATAGCATAAGTAAAGACAAAATAAAAGATTTGGGACGCGTCCAAAAATTTACAAACATTAAATAGCTATAACTATTTTTTAGTTATCTATATTTGTAAATTTTTAGACACGTCCCAAATCTTTACGTCCTAAATCTTTAATAAATTTAGCAAGTAGTATTGACAAGTAAATTATTTCATAATACAATACAAACAACAGTTCTATAATAATATATGTAATTTATATATAATAAAAGATATAATTAAAC
Source organism: uncultured Clostridiaceae bacterium (assembly GCA_947577025.1). GTDB lineage: Bacteria > Bacillota > Clostridia > TANB77 > CAG-508 > UMGS1663. Next base: position 70,613 of record CANPTO010000010.1, read on the forward strand.
TGAAAATTTATAGAAAAGGATGTGTAATTATGGAAGAAAAGAAAAATGAAATTATTTTATTTGAAAACCAAGGAGTAAAATTAGAGGTAAACTTAAAAGATGAAACAGTATGGCTGACACAAGAGCAAATGTCAGAGCTATTTGGAAAAGCAAAGTCTACAATAAATGAGCACATTAAAAATATATATAAAGAAGGAGAATTGTTAGAAACAGAAACAATGACTAAATTCGGAAATTCCGAATTTTCTGATAAACCTACTAATTATTATAATCTTGATATGATTATATCTGTTGGATATCGTGTAAAATCTCAAAAAGGTATTACATTTAGAAAATGGGCAACAAAAATCTTAAAAGATTATATGCTAAAAGGTTATGCAGTAAATCAAAAAAGATTAGAATATTTAGAAAAAACAGTGCAATTAATTGACATAGCAAATAGAATGGATGAAAGACTAGAAGGAAATGATGCAAAGGAAATATTAAAGGTAATTGGAGATTACACAAAAGCACTTGATTTACTAGATGATTATGACCATCGAACATTAAAGAAAATAAATGGTAATGTAGATGAAAGAAAAATTGAATATAAACAATGTATAGAAATAATAAATAAACTAAGATTTAACGAAGAAAGTTCATTATTTGCAGTAGAAAGAGATAGAGGTTTAGAGTCAATAATAGGAAATATTTATCAAAGTTTTGATGGACAAGATATATACAAAAGTATAGAAGAAAAAGGAGCAAATTTTCTATATTTAATCGTCAAAAACCATGTATTTGTAGACGGAAATAAAAGAATTGCAGCAACTTTATTTATATACTTTTTGAATTTTTATGATATACTATATAAAAGTGGAAAGCAAACAATAGACAACAATACACTTACAGCTTTAACATTACTAATAGCAGAATCTAACCCAAAAGAAAAAGAAATTATAATAGATTTAGTAATGAACTTTTTAAATAATGACTAGGAAATAATTGAAAGATTAGGAAAGATTTGGGACGCGTCCAAATCTTTCCCTTAATATAAATTTAAATAATAGGGCAGGTAACTTGAAACTATCTGCCTCTTATTATATAATTGTAACAAGAATTAGTAAGTGTGCGCCCAGCAAAGGGTAAGTAATCTAGCGGGTGGAAATCCCGTCTGGTTAAGGTCTAACCAACCACCAGTAGCGAGTTTTGTGCTTATGACAGTAATGTTATGAGTAAAGCGTAAACAGCGAGAAAGTAGGGTTAAAAGGCGATTCAGCCCGAAATGTTACCAATTAAAAGGCAAACGTGCTACTTACCACGGAATGCAATATCTAAACAATCGTTAAGGTGAGATTATTTAGGCTTTTACGGGGTCAATAGAGCCAATCATATGAACAAAGCATATAAGCCATTACCAGCATTGAGAGTATATATACCAAAAGACAAT
>CANPTO010000011.1 GCA_947577025.1 uncultured Clostridiaceae bacterium
GAATGATATTTGTATCTCTCTGTTCAATTTAGTTCGAACAGATACGTCGTTGGTGGGCAGGGATGGATTCGAACCATCGTACTCAAATGAGAACAGATTTACAGTCTGCCGCCTTTAGCCACTCGGCCACCTACCCATATATTTTTATATTAATTAATAATGAATAATGAAGAATGAATGATGAATAATTATATTATTCACTATTAATTTTTCATTATTCACTATTAACTGCGACGTTAGTCGCTTTTTTGGTGCTCCCTCAAGGATTCGAACCTTGGACCCACCGGTTATGAGCCGGTTGCTCTGACCAACTGAGCTAAGGGAGCATATTGCTTACTGCATTTCCTATTATACAAAAGTTTATCTATATTGTCAATACTATTTTATAATTTTTTTTATTTTTTTATTTTGGGAGCATGGGATTTCCGTGCTCCCTTTTTTATTATTCTTTTTTTCCTTCTGGTAATGTTGGTACATCTAATACTATTCTGATTCTGAATGCATATCTTATTGCTCTTCCTATTTTGCTTTCTTTTATTCTTTGCCATAGTGTTGGTTTTACTTCAAATGTTGTTTCTTGTACATATGCTTCTTGCATTACGTCTTCTTCTGCTTTTGCTACTGTTTCTTTTATTTCTTCTACTGGCGCTGGTATTAGTTTTAATGCATCTGCTATTTCTATTCCTATATAGCTTAGTGCTTTTGATCTGTCTTCTATTCTTTCCATGTCTATTTCTATGTGTAGGTTAGATTCTAGATTTACTATTCTTGCATTTATTAGTTTTACTGCATCTTGGTAGTTTTGTGTTTCTTTGTTTTTTGCTTTTCCTACTACTGTTAGTGCTTGTACTATATCTTCTGTGTAATTATTTGAAGCTTCTTTTAATGTTAACTTCCAACCATCTTCTTTTTCTTCTATTGTTTCTAGAGTTTCTTTTAATTTTACCGCTAATGCTATATTTGCTTCTCTTTGACGAATTAACTCTTCTATTTTTTTTGTGTTTTCTTCAAATTGATTTGTTGCAAATTCTACTAATTCATATGATGCTTTGTATACACTTATAGGAAAGTTTTTCTTTTTTGGATATTCTACTAAATATGTTTTTATTGATTCTATTAAATCTTTAAAATATGCATCATCATCTAATTGTACTATTTGTTTTTTGCTTTTTGGATTAATTAGTTTTTGTACCTTATCTATGTTTGATAAGATTTTTTCTTCTGTGATTACCATTCTCACATTTACTATGCCAGATTTAGACATTGTAAACCCTCCCTTTTTCCTATGTTTTATATTTTAATTGCTAATTTCTACAAGAAATTACAATAGGATTTATTTTATATTATTTTTTGACTTCTATTTCATTTTAATACAACTTTTTTTGTATGTCAATACTCAAATGCTTATTTCCGTAAAATTTAATCGAATTGTAATATTTGCGTAATAATCGTGTACTATATGTAAACTTTAGAAATGTAATGTTAAAAATAGATGCTATTGATTAAATTTTCATAATATGTTTTTGTTAATTTATTTATATATTTTTAAAGTTAGAGCTTACTTATTTACTCTAACTTTTATTTTTTTATAATCAAAAACTTTTATTATTCTATTTTTATTATTTACTTTTTTTGATTTATTATGCTTGCTATTTCATTTCTATTTATCTTTTTTTATTTCTTCAAATCTTTTTATTTTCATTGTTGTTGTTTTGGCAAATTCATCTTTTTTTATTTCTAATTTCTTTATTGCTTTATATGATGTTAATTTTCTGTTTATTGTTTTTATTTCATCCCATATTATATTATGTATTTGCTCATCTGTTAAGTTTTTACCATGTTTTGCTTCTATTTCTTCCATGTTTGGTATTACTTTTACTGTTATTATTAATTCTTTTTCGCCTTCTACTTCTTTTCCATATACCATACATTCTTTTATTTCTGATACTTCCCCTAACATTAGTTCTATTTCTTCTGGATATATGTTTTTTCCATTTTGTGTTACTATAACATTTTTTGTTCTTCCTGTTATATATAAGAAACCATCTTCATCTAGGTAACCAACGTCTCCTGAGTGGAACCATCTGTTGCCTTCCTCATCTACTTCTATTACTTCATTTGTTGCTTCTTCATTTTCGTAATAACCTATCATTAATGTTTTACTTTTTATTAGAACTTCTCCTTCTCCTTTTTCATTTGGATTGTCTATTTTTAATTCTGCACAGTTTACTGCTTTTCCTGCTGAGCCTACTTTTGGCTCAAATTCTGGGGTTAGCGCTGCTATTGGTGCTGTTTCTGTTAAACCATATCCTTGTAAGAAGCTTATTCCTAAGTCTTGAACCCATCTTCCTACTTTGCTATCAATTGGTGCTGCTGCTGATACTATTATCCTTATATTTCCACCTAGATTTTCATATATTTCATTAAATACTTTCCTTTTTATATCTACTCCTACACTTTTTAAAGCATTTGTTACGTGTATCATTGAGTTTACTAGTGCTGATTTTCCACTTTTTTCTATTGTTTTGTTTATTTTTTTGTATAAGTTTTCTATTAATAGTGGTACTGCTATTAATGCTGTTGGTTTTGTTTCTTGTAAATCTGGTACTATATGTTTTAAACCTTGACATATTGCAACAGAACATCCATTGGCAAATGGTAGTAAAAATCCTATTGATGATTCATATGTATGATGTAGTGGAAGTACTGAAAATAGCCTGTCTGTTGGCTCTAATTTTACATATGTACTTACTGCATTTATGTTTTCTGCTAAGTTTCTATTACATATCATTACACCTTTTGAGTTTGACGTTGTTCCTGATGTAAATATAAGCACTTTAAATTCATCTGGATCTATTTGTATTTTTTCGAAAGAATTGTCTCCTTGTTTTATCATTTCTTTTCCTTGTTTTATAATTGTTTGTATTCCTATTTCTCTTCCTTCTAGATGACTTTCAGAGTTCATTTGTATGAAATATTTTACTGATGGTAATTTGTCTTGTACTTTTTTTATTACATCTTTTTTCTTGCTTGAATATATTACAGCTGTAGCTTTTGACCTGTTTATTACATTTTCTATTTCATTTGCTGGTAGCTCTTTATCTACTGGTACTGCTAAACCTGTTCCACATAGCATTGCCATATATGATACATACCAATAATATGTGTTTTCTCCTATTATTACTATTCTTTCGTTTTTTAGACTATATTTATTGGTTAATGCGGTTCCTAAAGCTATTACATCATCTGTAAATTCTTTGTATGTTATTTTTTTGAATTCCTCTTTTGGGCTAAATTTTTCTAGTAAACATATTTTGTCTGCGTATTTCTCTCTACTCCTATAAAATACCTCTTTTATTGTTTCATAATTTGTTTTTTCATAATGTTTGTTTTTATTTTTTTGCATTCCTTCTTGTTCTTTTTTTATTTTTTCATAATCTACTTTTACTTCTTCTATATTTTCTATGTTTTTCATTTTTATTTTTGGAAATTTAAAGTTTGGTACTTTGAAATCTTTTAATATTCTCATTTTTTGTTTTCTCCTTTTTTATATGTCTTTTTTCTTTTATAGAAAAGGGCACAGTGGTGTCATCTCTAATAGGTATTCCCACAAACGATGCCCCTACGCCTGAAATTGATTTTGCTTTTAGTTCTTTACTTTTTTAATTTCTTTATAAATGATTTATCTATTTCGTTAAATAGTTCTGGTACTTCTATATTTTTTTCTCTTCTTAATTTATATATTAAGCTTGAGCATACAAAACCGAAAATTCCAGAGGCTATGACATTTGGGTTTGCTTCTATTATTTCTCCTTTTTTTATTCCTTCTTCTACTATTTCTTGTATCATTTGAATATATTCAAAAACATAGTCTCTACACATTTTGCTTCTATTTCCTGTTCCCCATATCTCACTTAATATAATTGTCATGAAACTTTCGTATTTTACTAATACTTTTAGTTCTATTAATACTACTGCTCTTATTTTATCTATACTATTTGTTAATTTGTCTGTTTTTATTGCTATACTATTTTTTAGAAGTTTTACTCCTTCTTCTACTAGAAATTTAAATATCTCTTCTTTACTTGAAAAGTGATAATATAGTGTACCTTTTGCTACGCCTACTGTTGCTGTTATTTCTTCAATACTGGTTGCATCATAACCTTTTTGGGCAAAAAGATTCATTGATGCTTCAAATATTTTTCTTTTTGTTTTATTCATCTACTTTACCTCTTTTTTATTATTCTTTATAATTATATAATGTTATTTACACATTTGCAAGTACTTTTTTATTTAACTTGTTAGTATTTCTTAGATACGTATGCAATTATTTTTGTATAAGGAGCATTTTATAATTACTGTTTAAAAATTAATATTTTATTATTTTAATAAAAATATCCACATACTATACTGGTTGTTCGTAAAGTTCTAAATACATCCCAATTTTTTACTTAATTGTTTGGAAAGTTTTGGACGCGTCCCAATTCTTTCCATAAGAATATAAAAAAAGATGAATTTGTATTTTTTTATAATTCATCTTTTTTATTGTTGGTTTTCTTCCTATTATTGCCTTTTTGCTAATTTATTGTTTTTATTTTTTATCTTTTTGCTTTTCCGTCTAGTGAATCTAAGTTATCTAGTGCTTTTCCTGTTCCTAGTGCTACACATGATACTGCGTCTTCAGCTATCATTACATTTATTCCTGTTTTTTCTTGTAGTAGTTTATCTAGTCCGTCTACTAGGCAACCTCCCCCTGTCATATATATTCCTCTATCACTTATGTCTGCTGCTAGTTCTGGTGGTGTTTTTTCTAATACTGAGTGTACACTGTCTACTATTAACATTGCTGGCTCTAGTAGCGCTTCTAACATTTCACTTGAATGTATTGTTATTGTTTTTGGTAAACCTGTTATTAGGTCTCTTCCTCTTATGTCCATTTGTGTGTCTTGTATTTTTGGGTATACACAGCCTATGTTTATTTTTAGGTCTTCTGCTGTTCTTTCTCCTATCATTACATTGTGCTTTCTTTTTATATATTTTATTATATATTCGTCAAATTTGTCCCCTGCTATTTTTAGTGATGTGTTTACTACACTTCCTCCTAATGATATTACTGCTATATCTGTTGTTCCTCCGCCTATGTCTACTACCATATTTCCACATGGCTTTGATATGTCTATTCCTGCTCCTATTGCTGCTGCTATTGGCTCTTCTATTAAATATACTCTTCTTGCTCCTGCTTGTGTTGCTGCATCTATTACTGCCTTTTTTTCTACTTCTGTTACTTGTGATGGTATACATATCATTATTCTTGGTGCAAATATGAATTTTCCGCATACTTTATTTATGAAGTATTTTAGCATTTTTTCGGTTACTGTATAGTTTGATATTACTCCTTCTCTTAGTGGCCTTGTTGCTACGATATTTCCTGGTGTTCTTCCGAAGCATTCTTCTTGCTTCTTTTCCTACTGCTAAAACATTTCCTGTATTGTTGTCTACTGCTACTACTGAAGGTTCGCGTAGTACTATTCCCTTTCCTTTTACATATGCTATTACTGTGGCTGTTCCTAAGTCTATTCCTATATCTTGTCCAAATTTAAACATTTTTATCTTCCTTTCGGGTTTCATTTCTTTTTCATTACAAAACTGTTACGATTATATTACATATGTTTTAAAATTTCAATGCTTTTTATAAAAACTTATTTATTTTTTTGCGTCATTGTATTGAATCTTTTCATTACTTATGTTAATATATTTTTATATTTTTTGTTATCCCTTATAATTTTATTATTAGAAGGAGGAATTTTTTATGTTAAAAAATCAATGTAGCATCTCATTTATTGAGCGGCTAACTTACGAGCAAGTCAAAACCTTTTTAGATGAATTATATCCTTCTATTGACGGATATAACTACTCTTTTAGAGTTTTAAAAAACTGTGACACTGATGAAAACTGTGTTTTAGTTATTGTATACAATTACTTTTCCCACAGTTCTTTTAATTTAACACTTAGAGAATATTCCTCAGATGTTTCTCGTCCACATCAATGGCTTAATCATCTTTCCAATATTTTTGGTTCTGAGTATAATAGGGCTTTTCTTAAATATGGTTGTTCTATATCTGATGAAGATTAGTATGTGGAATTTATTAAAATTTAAAAGCCATTTTATTTGGTAAAAAGCATAATATCAGTACTTTGTATGTGCTGTTTTATGCTTTTTTACATTTTCTTTCTCTTTATTTTAGTAGTTCTATTGCTTTTTGTAGTTGTACATCATCTTTTTCTTCTATTGTATATATACTTTCTTCTTGTGGTAATTTTATTTCATAGTCTGGTGTAATTCCTACTTTATTTATTGTATTGTGTTTTGGTGTATAATATTCGTTTGTTGTTAATTTTATTCCACTGCCATCTTTTAGTGTAAATATGCTTTGTATTACTCCTTTTCCATATGTTTTTGTTCCTACTACTTTTGCATTTTCTAAGTTTTCTTTTATTGCTGCTGTTAGTATTTCTGATGCACTTGCTGTGTTTTCATTTACTAGTAATACTACTGGTATTTCTATTTCTTTTTCTTTTTTTGCTTTTGTTACTTCTTCTTTGTTGTTCTTTTCAGTTGTTATTAATAGTTTTTCGCCTTTATTTACAAACATGTCTGCTATGTTTGTTGCTTCTTCTACTATTCCTCCACCATTATTTCTTAAATCTATTATTAATGATTTTATATTTTGTTCTTTTATTTTGTTATAGTTTTCTACAAATTCTTTATAGCATCCATCATCAAAGGTTGATATTTGAATATATCCTATATTATTTTCTAGTACTTTTGATTCTATATGATTTACTTTTATTGTTTTTCTTTCTACTTCTATTTCAAGTTTTTCTTCTCCTCTTAGTATTTCTAGTTTTACTTTTGTTCCTTCTTGTGCTTTTAGTTTGTTTGATGCTTTACTTAGGTCTTCTCCTTTGTATTCTTCTCCATCTATTTTTAATATTACATCCCCTGATTTTATGCCTGCTTCTTCTGATGGTGAACCTTTCATAGGCATTATTACTACTATTTGGTTTGTTTGTGTATTATTTGTTATATATACTCCTATTCCTACATATTTTCCAGTTGCATCTGCCATATAGTCTTGCATTTCTTCTTTTGTTATATATTCTGAATATTGGTCTCCTAGTCCTTCAAAATATCCTTTTATTGCTGATTCTAACATTTTTTCTTCGTTTATGTCATATATGTAGTTCTCTTGTATGAATTTTTTGTAGTATGCTATTTTTTGGCCTATTGTTGTGCCATCTGCTGATATATATTTTATGTTTTGATTTCCTATTGTTTTGTATAATGCTATTGTTGTAATCATGGCTGTTATAACTATTGTTAATGTTACTAACATTATTATTTTATAGACTCTTTGATTTGTTTCTTTTATCATTTATTTTTTCCTCCCAAAAGCTTTGCGGATTTATTTGTTTTTTGACCTCTTTTTATTAATTTTTTTAGGGCTAAATTCGGTATACCTTTTTAGGTATTTTACCGATTAAGCCCTTATTTTTTTGAAGTTTTACTGTTCTTCCATGTATTTAATTTTTAGTGTTCCTATTGTTCATTATATTACTTTTTTTTATTTTTTATTCATCTTTTGATTGCAAAAATGGCATTGGGTTTGTACATGTTCCATTTATTCTTACTTCAAAATGTAAGTGTGGTCCTGTTGATACTCCTGTTGAACCTACTTCCATTATTAAGTCACCTTTTTTTACTTCTTTTCCTACTTGTGTTAATATTGCTTGTCCATGTCCATAAAGTGTTGATATTCCATTTCCATGGTTTATTATTACACAGTTTCCATACCCTCCATAACGGCCTGCCATAGTTACTATTCCGTCTGCTGCTGCTATTACTGGCGCACCAAACCCTGCATTTCCTATGTCAATACCTGAATGACTTTTTATTATTCCTTGAATTGGATGTTCTCTTATTCCATATCCTGATGTTATATATGTTCCATTTTTTGCTACTGGCCATGCCATTACTCCGACCTGTATAGTCTCCTGTATATTCATATTCATTTGTTGCTACTTTTATTAGTGCTTCTATTCTTGCTTCTTCTTCTTTGTATTCATTTATTTTTTGCTGTAATTGTTGTTCTTCTTCTGATAAATTTGTTGCTGCCATTTCTTTTAATATTTTATTGTTTTGTGTTATAACTGCTAATTGCTCTTTTTTGGCTTTTTTTGATTTTAGCTCTGCTTTTTTTTCATCTAATTCTTTTTTTGAATTTTCTACTTGTTCTCTTTCTTGTTCTATTTGTTCTAATAGTTCTATATCATATTCTACCATTTCTTGAATTGCATAGTAACTTGATAGAAAATCTACTATATTGTTTGAGTTCATTAACATATCTAAATATGTTATATCTCCTGCTTCATAGTTTGCTACTAACCTTTGCTCTAGTAGCTTTTCATTTTCTATATAATTTTTCTCTACGTTTTCTAGTTTTTCTGTTATATCATTTATTTTAATTTGTAATACTGATAGTTCTGTTTCTAAATTTTTTATATCCTCTTGTGCTTGTTTTATTTGATCGTCTAGTTCTTGTATTTTTACTATTGCTGTTGTAAGTTCTTCTTGTACATATTCTAGCTCTTTTTCCGCTTCTTCTTTTTTTTCTTCAATTTCTTGCTTTTGCTCTCCTAATGTTGCCGCTTCTATTATTATAGTAGAATAAGAGCATGCTAGCATTATAACTATAATTATTATTGTAATTAATTTTTTAGTCATACTCTATTCCTTCCTTCCTAATTATTTTATGATGGAGTTGTAGCTCCTGCTGCAAGTGTATATCCTCCTGGCAAATAGTCTAATGGATTTAGGAAATTACTACTAAAGTAGTTTGATATTGATGATGCTTTTCTTACCTCAAAGTGTAAGTGCCTTCCTGTACTACTTCCTCTTCCTTCATCTGTTAGCCCTCCTCCTGATGTTGCTATTACTTGTCCTTGTTTTACATATTGTCCATCACTAACTTTTCTTGATAGCAAATGTGCATATAATGTGATGTATCCACTTCCATGTACTATCATTATATAGTGACCATATCCTCCTGGATTTTCTAAGTTATATGCTATACCTGATGCTGCTGCATATACATTTTCATGTGATGCTCCTATGTCTATACCTTTGTGCCATCTTCCCCATCTTTGTTTTACTGTTGATGTTACTATTTTGTTATTACATGGCCATACAAAGCTACCATCGAATTTTAGTCCTGAACTTCCTACTTGGCTATTTGCTTGCGCCAATATTTTAGCTATTTGCTCATCTACTTTTTTGATTTGTGCATTATAACTGTCTATTTCTTTTTGAAGTTCTTTTTTCTCTTGGCTTAATGCATTTGCTTTTTCCTTTCTTTGTGCTCTTTTAGCTTTTATACTATTTGTTTTTGATACTTTATCTGATTTTAAAGTTTCAATTTGACCTTTTTGTTCTACTAATGCTTGCTTTGCTTCTTCTATTTGCTTTTTGTCATTTTCTATTGTTTCTAATAGTTCTGTATCATATTGCACAAATTGTGACATTGTATAATAGTTTGAAATGAAGTCTATCATATTTGCTGAATTGAATAGCATATCTAAAAATGATGTTTCTCCCATTTCATACATTACTACCATTCTTTGTTTTAATAAGTCTTCATTTTCATTGTATTCTTTTTGTTTTTGTTCTACTAATTTTTCTTTTTCTGTAATTGATTTTTCTAAGTCTTTTATTTGAGAGTCTAGTTTATTTATTTCTTCTTCACCTTGTGATATTTCATAGTCTAAATTAGAAATTGCTTTCATTTCTTCATCTAATTCTTCTTGTACTTGTGCTTGTTCATTTTTTGCATTGTCTATTTTATTTTGCATGTCTGTTTTTTGATTGTTTAAATTTGTTGTTGATGTTGCTATTATGTTATATGTGTAAGCTTGTACTAATACTAAAATGAGTAATATTGATATTACTTTCCTTTTCATGTTTCCTTCTCCTATCTTTTTTATTTATGACAGGAATATTTATTCCTTTTTCTTCTATTTTTATTACTATTTTTCTTTAGTTTCTAGCTTAGGGCATATCTTTTTATTATGACCTATACTCATTTACTATTTTAGACTTCTAAATATTTTCTCATTGAAATGATACTGCCTATTGTACCTATTCCTATTCCTAATATTAGATATACTGCTATTACTAGAGCAAATATGTCTGAGAATGTAAGTAAACTCAAACTTATTGTGTTTGTTATTGATGATGTGGCTACTTTTTGTATTATTGCATTATACCCTAACCCTAGTAGTAAAATTGATATTAGTGCTGATACTATTCCTATTATAATTCCTTCTACAATAAATGGCCATCTTATAAATCCATTTGTTGCTCCTACATATCTCATAATTGTAATTTCTTTTCTTCTTGCATGTACTGTAAGTTTTATTGTGTTTGCTATAATAAATGTTGAAATTATTATTAGTAGTACTAATATGATACCTGATACTATTTTTACTCCATTTGCTACATTTATTAATGCATTTATTGTTTGTGTTCTTAGTTCTATTGTTTTTACATTTTCTAAACTTGATATTTTTTCTTTTACTTCATTTGCCTTTTCTAGGTTTGTTACATTAACTAAAAATGATACTCCTAGTGGATTATTTTCTCCTGTATATACGTCAAATAATTTTGTGTTTCCCAATCTTTTTAGTTGACTATTTATTGCTTCTTCCCTTGAAATATATGTAACTTTTGCAACATCTTGTATTGATTTTATTTCTTCTTGTAATTTTTGTATTTGTTCTTCAGTTGCTTCTTTATACATAAATACTTGCATTCCTTGCTCAGCTTCTACTTCTTTCATTATATGGTTAACATTTTGACCTACTAAAAAAAATAGACCAAATATAAGCATTGTAGCACACATTATCATTAATGAGGCTCCTGTTGATTTTTTATTTTTCATTACATTGTGAAAACCTTCACTTAATAAATATCCTACTATATTATATCTCACTATCATAACCACCTTTTTTATCATCTCTTATAATGTTTCCATTACTAATTTGTATAACTCTTCTTTTCATTTTATCTACTATATCTTTTGCGTGTGTTGCTACTACAACTGTTGTTCCTCTCATGTTTATATCGTTTAAAAGTGTCATGATGTCCCAAGCTGTATCTGGGTCTAGGTTTCCTGTTGGCTCGTCTGCTATTAGCATTGATGGATTGTTTACTAATGCTCTTGCTAGTGCTACTCTTTGTTGCTCTCCTCCTGATAATTCATTTGGATACATTTTTGCTTTTCCACTTAAACCAACTAAAGATAAGACCATAGGAACTTGTCTTCTTATATGTCTTGGCGTAGCTTTTACTATATACATAGCAAATGCTACATTTTCATAAACTGTTTTGTCTGGTAATAACCTAAAATCTTGAAATACTACTCCCATACTTCTACGCAAGTATGGAACTCTTTTTGGTTTTAGATATGTTGTGTCTTTTCCATTTATTATTATATTTCCTGAAGTTGGATTTTCCTCTTTTAATATCATTTTTATTAGTGTTGATTTTCCGTGATCCTGAAGAACCTACTAAAAATGCAAACTCTCCTTTTTCTATTTTAAAATTGGCGTTATGTACTGCTTCCGTACCAGTTTCATATGTTTTGCTTACATTTCTAAACTCTATCATAATTTGCTCCTTTTTATTTTCTACATTATAACTTACAATTTTACATTTACACCTTTATCATAACAATAAAATAGAATATTTGCAATAGTTTTCACAATAAAAACATATACAAATTTTGCCTTTTTTCTTATTTTTTTGTTTAATTTCAAATGAAAAATCCAGTGTGATTTTTTCCTTTTTTTATAAATCAATTTTTCTATCTACGAAAAAAGGGGCTGTAAAAAAAAGAAAGATTTGGGACGCGTTCAAAACTTTCCTTTTATCTTTTTACATTATTTTTTAACTTTAAATAAAAAAGGAAAGTTTTGAACGCGTCCCAAATCTTTCCTTTTTTTACAGCCCCTTTTTTATTTTAATTCTTTTCTATTATTCTGAATGGTTTCTAGTGCTTGCATTAATGAGTTTTCTATATTTTGCAGAATGTTATCAGCATAGTCTTTTGTTCCTTTTGATATTTCTCTTGACATTTCGTTTGCTGTTTCTATTATTTCTGCTTTTTGCTCATATGCTTTTCTTGTTATTTCATGTTCATCTATCATAGATATTATTCTGTTTTCTGCTTCTTTTACTATGTCATCTGCTTCTTTTTGTGCTTCTACTAGAATTCGTTGTCTTTCTTCTTTTACCCATTTTGCTTGTTTTAGTTCTTCTGGTAGTTTTAGCCTTATTTCTTTAATTATTTCAAGCATTTCTTCTTTATCTACTACTCCTTTTGTAGAAAATGGTATTGACTTGCTTGCCTCTAGCATTTCTTCGATAGTTTCTAATAATGTAAATATTTCCATGTTATTTTTTGCCCCTTTCACATAAGAAAATTAGGTTTACTCTTCCATATTTTCTTATATCATACACTTGTAAATTTATATCTTCTAATTCTCGTATTTCTCTTTCTTCTTCATCTGTTTCTAGTATTATTATTCCATCTTTTGCAAGTATGTCATATTCTAATATTAGTTTTATGGATTTCACTGCTATATCTAATTTATATGGTGGGTCAATAAAAATAATATCAAATTTATTTTTATTTAATGTTTTTATACATTTTTTATAGTCATTTACTAATATAGTTCCTTTATTTTCAAACTTTGTTTTTTGTAAGTTTTGTTTTAGCATTTTTACTGCTTCATATGATTTATCACAAAATGTGCAGTGCTTAGCGCCTCTACTAAGGCATTCTATTCCTAGTGCCCCACTTCCTGCGAATAAATCTAATATGTTAGAATCTTGAAGATGAGTTTGAATTATATTAAATAAGGCCTCTTTTACTCTGTCTAAGGTTGGTCTTGTTGACAAACTTTCTATTGAATTTAATTTTGTTCCTCTTGCTGTTCCACTTATAACTCTCATAAATAGCCCTTTCATAATTTTAACTATATTTTATACTTTTCTATTTATATGTCAATAATGTTAATAGAATTGTAATATACATTTAACAGTTTCGTAATACATTAACATTCTTGTAACATAGTATAGGTATTATATAACATTCTTTTAAATTTGGCAATATGTTAACTTAAATTTATTTCTGTAACATTATAATTTTGTATTTTCTCTTAATTCTTTTTCAATATTATGTATAGCTGTTAGATTTAAACGTTGTAGCATTTGGAATAAATTTACATGTACTAAACATAATAGTATATTTACGATAAATTTTTAGGAGGCAACTAGAATGGAAAATTTTAATTATTTTGATTTCATGAGAGGAGAAGATTAAAATTTCTTGTTAAAATAATTACAATGAAGAATGAATAATTAATAATGAATAATGAATAGTACAAATGTGCTCTATGTGCTTTATTGAAAGTATTATTCATCATTCACTATTCACTATTAACTGCGACGTTAGTCGCACATTTGGTGGAGGTGAGGGGAGTCGAACCCCTGTCCAATACCTTTTCCATATTAACTTCTACGAATGTAGTTTGTTATTAAAATTCCTTTATAATAACATTAACAAACAAACGTATATTATAAAGTAGCTATATAAATACCCACAATTTCCATAGCAAGAAATTGTATTGTTTCCCACTTAGTCGACGCTTTATCTAAAGGCGTGGGAGCCTTTAGTAAAACGTTCGCAGAACTATGCTGCGAAAGCTAATTCTTTATTATCAGCGTTTATATTTATTTTTCGCTTTTTTATAGTGGCAGAAGCGACCATCCACTATTCGCTATTAATACTTCTAAAATACTGTCGAAGCCAAAATACACCCCCATATTTCTATATATTAGTATACAATATTTTATTTGAAATTACAATATTTTTTGTTACAATTTATAGTTCTAAAATATTTTATTTCTACCGTGGACTAACTATGTAATGTCAATAGAAATTCTAAATTATTTAGTGGCTATGAATAGTATCTATTTTTTAAGACTTTTTCAGTATCTTTTAAATTTCTGTTGATTTTTTATGTATATTATGATATATTATATATTACATTTATGTAACTTTATATAATTCCCTTTTTTCACTAAATAGTGGAAGAACTACTTTCCTACTTTTTAGTTTAACATAGAAACTCGTAAACAGCAAAAAAATGGAGGAATTTTATGTTTAAAAAATTTATTGGATGGTTTATTATCTGGGTTTTAAGCTTTTTAGTATCTACTTTATTCGGTTTAGGGCAAGGAGCTACATTTTTCTGCATTCATCTTGGTATTAGCATCATTATGTATTTGGCAATTGCTATTGCTTTACTACTTGATATCTCTGAACTAATTAACCCAGACTCATTTGTTGCAAATTCGATATCTTTTGGATTTGTGCTTTTACTATTTGTCAGTTTATTTGTTGTCATTTTTGCAACTAAAGTAGCTTCGGCTATATTTGGAATTGATTTTTATGTGGTATACCAAATTATGGTTTTTGGTCAATGCTTATCTAGTACTAATAGTAAATAAATTTGCAACTTAAGCAATACACTATTAATCAATAATTTAATAAAAACACATTAGATAATTCTATATTAAAAGCATCTGTAAAAAGGTCGCTAATAAAAATAAGACTCTTAGTTATAATTTAACTTGAGTCTTATTTTTATATTACTTTTTACATATCTTCATCTTCAATTTCTTCGTCTTCTTCGCAGTCGTCATCTCCACAGCTATGGCAACTTCCACAGTGTCCTGAACAACAATCATCGTCACAGTCGTCGTTCCAGTCTAGTTCTATTATGTTGTTACATTCTGGACATTTTACTTCTGTGTTTTCTTCATTCATTAAGCTTAGGTCTGCTACAAATTCGTTGTTGCAGTATGGACATACTATTTCAAAGTCATATTCTCCTGTTTCTTCTTCATATATATCACTTTCTATTTCATTTATTGTGTTTTGAATTTTGTTTAATTTATTGTCTAAGTTATTATGCTTTTCTTCCATTTCTTTTAGTTTGCTATCAATTTTATTTGTTATGTTATCCATTACATTTAAAAATAACATTGCTAATTCTGAAATTTTCTCCATTACTATTTTCTTTTCTTCTTCATTAGATATTGCTTGCTCAATTTCTGATGAAATTCTATCATATTCTTTTTTTAAATTAGACATTTTGGTTTCCTCTCTTTTCTTTATTTATTATATACATAATTTTTATTTACTATTATGAAAAAAGTCAAAATTTAATGTAAAGCATGAGTTTTATTACATATTTTTTGACTTTTAGTACATTTATTTTTATACTCTTTCCATGTAGTCACCTGTTCTTGTGTCTATTCTTATAACATCTCCTATATTTATGAATAGTGGAACTGATACTTCATATCCATTTTCAAGTGTTGCTGGTTTTCCTGATGTTGTTGTTGTGTTTCCACTAAATCCTGGTTCTGTGTATGTAACTTCTAGTTCTACAAACATTGGTGGCTCTACTGAGAATACATTTCCTTTGTATGAAAGTATTTTTACATTCATATTTTCCTTTATATATTTTAAGCTGTCTCCTAATTGTTCTTTGTTTAAAGGCATTTGCTCATATGTTTCATTATCCATAAAATAATATAGTCCACTATCTTCATATAGATATTGCATTTCTTTTTTCTCTATTTCTGCTCCTGGATATTTTTCTGATGGGTTGAATGTTTTTTCTATAACCGCTCCTGATATTACATTTCTTAATTTTGTTCTAACAAATGCTGAACCTTTTCCTGGTTTTACGTGTTGGAATTCTACTACTTTAAATACGTTTCCATCCATTTCAAATGTTGTTCCGTTTCTAAAATCTCCTGCCATATATACTTCTGCCATTTTATATATCTCCTTTCAAATTTTTAAGTTTCATTTTTTACTTTATCTATATTACCATATTCTACTAGCAAAATCAAGTGTTTTCCTACATTTTAGCCTATATTTGATTTTATGTTTATCCTTATCTATTTTTCCATTTCTTCATTTGTATTTTCTTTTTGATTTTCTCTTTGTGTTTGCTTTTGTTCTTCATTCCATTTGTTTGATACTTCTTCTGTTCTTTTTCTTGCATCATCATCATACATTTCATTTCTGTATTTTTCTGAATCTGTTTTTACTATTTCTCCACTACTATTTACTACTACTTGACCTGGCTTTCCGTTTTGCTTTATTTGCCTTGCCATTTCTCCTTGTATTTCTTCATCTTTACAAATTTGTTTTCCTTTTATATACATTTTTCCATCTTCAGTAATTGTTACTTGGTCTTTAACATCTATAAAAACATCTCCATTTTTTCTTTGTATTTCAAAAGAACCTATTGGCAACTCTAGCCCTCCTACCATAAGTGATGCTTCTTTTATTGCATATTCTTGTGGCACTTCTTCTTGTTCTTCTACTAGTTTATAATTTTCCATTTTCCATGTATATCTATTTGCTTTTTCTAGCATTTTTGTTTCATTGCTATTTTCCTTATTTTTTATTAGGTTTCCTATTTTTTCTAGAAATCCTTTTATTATTTCTTTTATCTTTTCCATTGTTTTCCTTTCTTATTGCTTATCTACTATAATATATTCTTTACTTGATTTTGTTAAATTTTCTGATATCTCTTTTCCTATTAGTACTGTGTCTTCTATTCTTACTCCAAATTTACCTGGTATATATATTCCTGGTTCATTTGTTATTACCATTTTTTCCTTTAGGTTCATATCATTTTTTGAATTTATTATTGGTAACTCATGAATATCTAACCCTACTCCATGTCCTAAGCTATGAATTAGGTCATATCCATTTATCTTGAAGTTATTTTCTACCATTTTTGATATTGTTTTTATATTCATACCTTCTTTTAATTCTTTTTTTGTTTTTATTTGCTCTTGTAATACTAAGTCATATACTTTTTTTGCTTCTTCTGGTATATATCCTACAAATATGGTTCTTGTCATGTCTGAACAATATCCTTCATATTTGCATCCAAAGTCTAGGGTTATTATATCTCCTAAATCTATTTTTTTGTTCGTTGGCACTGCATGTGGCTTAGATGAATTTTTACCTGAGGCTACTATTGGATCAAATGATATTCCTTCTGCTCCATTTAGCTTAAAGTATCTTTCTATTTCTAGTGCTATTTGTTTTTCTGTTTGCCCTACTTTTATATAGTTTATTAAATGGTTAAAGCAGTCATCTGTTATTTTACAAGCTTTTCTTAATTTTTGTATTTCTTCGTCGTCTTTTATCATTCTTTGCTTTTCTAACATTTTTTCTGTTTCTTGAAAATTGTTTACTTTGTATTTATGCATATATTCTTTATATTCTGCATATGTTACATAATCTTCTTCAAATCCTACATTTTCACAGAACATAAAGAAATTTTCGTATTCATCTTTTGTGTATTCTTTAAATTCATGTACTACTATTCCATCATCTATTGTTAGAATATTTTGTACTTCTTCTATATACCTTCCATCTGTTAAAAATATATTTTCTTTTCTTGTTATTAGTAGTATTCCTTCTGCTACTATATTCGTTAAATACCTTATATTTACTGGGTTTGATATTATCATTCCTTCTAGATTTAGTATTTTCATCTTTTCTCTTAACCATTTTATTTTGCTATTCATAGAAAACTCCTACTTTCTAATCTTTATTTTTATTTTATTGTTACCTTTTATTTATCCTTGATACATTCCTAATGTAAATATTTTAAATAGTATTTGTAGTAATAGGTCTGATGGTATTAATATTACTATAAATGTTGCTATAACTATGAATGGTCCAAATGGTATATATTCATTAGTCTTTTTTATTTTGGTAGCTATTAGTGCTATACTTATTATTGCTGCTAATAAAAATGCTATTACTGATATTTCTATTATGTTCATCCATCCAAAATATAAACCTATTGCTCCCATAAATTTTACATCTCCAAAGCCCATTGCTTCTTTTCCTGCAATTAATCCCCCTATTATTGTTAAGCCTAAAAATATTCCTGCTCCTACTATTCCTCCTATTATATTATCTATTGCTAAGTTTTGATTATACATTCCCTCTATAAATGTAAATATTAAACCTGCTTCAAATATGCTTAAGTTAAGTCTATTTGGTATTATTTGGAGTTTATAGTCTATTACAAATGCTGATAATAACATTGGTGTTAATATTATGTATTTTATTAATTGTATTTTATATAATATGTTTGTTTGCCAACCTATGCAATATAATAGTAATATGTATATTATTGCTGTAGTTACTGGCAATGCAAATTTGGGTTTAATATTTTTTATATGTATACTAAAAAATTCTTTTGAGAATACTTTTTTATATTCTGGTAGCCTTATATTACACCATTGTACAAAGTTTCCTACTACTAAGCCTACTAACCCAACTAATACATAATACATTATATTTATATCATTTATATACATCTGTTTACCTCTTTAATTTATTTTTTAAGTATCTTTTTATTATCATATCTTCTAATGGTCTTTTAATTTTTGTTACTAATAAGTCCTTTTTAGCAATTGGCTTTACTAAAACTGAATATAGCTTGCATCTATTTGCACCTATAACATCTGTAAAAATTTGATCTCCAACTGCTGCTATATTTTCTTCTTTTTCATTTAATAATTTTATTGCTTTTTTAAAACCTCTTTTAAATGGCTTTGTAGCAAAATGGAAATATGGTATATTTAGCCTACTAGCTACCATTTTTACTTTTTCTTCTTTATTGCTATTTGATAATATACAAAATTTAATTCCTTGCTTTTTTAAGTTTTCACACCAGTTTTCTATTCCTTCTGGTATTTTTTTGTTAAAGTCTAAAATGGTATTGTCTACATCTAATATTAATGCTTTTATATTATTATTTTTTAAAAATTCTATTGTTATTTCTTTAACACTATCTATATATGTTTGTGGGTAAATTAGCATTTTATTCCTCCGTATTTGTTATCACTTTTATATTAACAATATGTGCTTTATTGGACAAGAGGCGCACTTTAGGGACGGTGCTTCGCTTACCTATTTCGGAACGCTAAGCACCGTCCCTAACGTGCGTTCTTAACAGGCGTTGTTATTTGCAAAATCTGTGTCTTCCTATTGTTACTGTCATTGGCCTTGACCATATCCATTTGTTGGTTGCTGTTGATGGGTTAAAGTAATATATCGCTCCATATGATGGGTCCCAGCCATTTAAGGCATCTTGTGCTGCTTTTATTGCTGTGCTATTTGGGCTTAAATTTATTTGTCCATCTCGTACTGCATCAAATGCTCCTGCTTGGTATACTACTCCTGATATAGTATTGGGAAAACTTGAGCTTTTTACACGGTTTAATACTACTGCTGCTACTGCTACTTGCCCTGTATATGGCTCTCCTCTTGCTTCTCCATATACTACTCTTGCTAATAAGTTTAAGTTACTTGAATTAGATGATGAGCCACTAGAAGATGATGATGTGTATATTCCCATTGCTCTTAATGTTGCAGGTCCTGCTATTCCATCTACTGTTAATCCATTTTTTCTTTGAAAATATTTAACTGCCGATAATGTATGACTTCCATATATTCCATCTATATTTCCATTATAATATCCCCATCTTTTTAACTTTGTTTGTATTTGTGTTACTTCACTTCCTCTTGAACCATATTTTGATAAGGCTTGTATTTCTTGACTTCTTACAAATACATTGTATCCTATAAATATAGTAACTAGAATTGAAATTATTATTATTGGTTTTATATTTCTCTTTATTCTAATAATCATAAAAAACATCTCCCTAGGTATTTTTAATAAATTTACTCTTTTGGGATTATTTTCTCCGAAAAAAATTTTTTTATTCAAAAAGAACTAACGAATTACGTTAGTTCTTTTTGAAACAGTTACGTTTAATATGTTTTTCGTATGCATTCTAATAATGCTGTCTTTTCAGGTATAAATGTCTCATTTTTGACAATTGTTTCTATTACTCGTAAATCTGCATAATCTGATTTTAGTTCTCTTACAAACATTTTTAAAAGTACATTTGAATTTTTTGTTAGTTCTGCTGCCTTTTGGCGAATAGAGGAATACTTTGATGCTGCTAACTGTTCTATTATTTCTTCTTCTGGTTTAAAAAATGTATTATTACAAATTGCTCTCTCTACATTATCATCTCGTTCACCGCTTAATTCCTTTCTAAGCATTTCATTTAAAAGTTCTGTGTTTTTTGATAATTCCGCCGCTTTTTGGCGAAGATACCAATACGCTGATGTTCCTAACTGCTTTATTGTTTCTTCTTCTGCCTCAAAAATTTCATTCTCTAAAATTTCATTTGCTACAGGAAAATGTTTTCTATTTTTTAATTCATTTCTAAGCAGTTCATTTAAAAGTTTTGTGTCCTTGGATAATTTCGCTGCTTTTTGGCGATAGTCCATACACACTGATTCTGCTAGCTGCTTTATTGTTTCTTCTTCTGGTTCAAAAAATGTATTATTAAAAATTGCTTCCACTACATCATAAAATCCATGTAGTTCATCGCTTAATTCCTTTCTAAGCATTTCATTTAAAAATTTTGTGTCCTTGGATAATTTCGTTGCTTCTTCACGATGAGAAGAATACGCTGATGCTGCTAACTGCTTTATTATTTCTTCTTCTGCCTCAAAAATTTTATTAGCATAAATTGCCTCTCGTACGTAGGTACTATCTTCATTATTTAGTTCGCTTCTAATCATTTCATTTAAAAATTTTATGTCCTTGGATAATTTCGCCGCTTTTTGGCGATGTCCCCACCAATCTGATATGGCTAACTGCATTATCGTTTCTTCTTCTGCCTCAAAAAATTCATTAGTAAAAATTGCTTTTTCTACATCACAATCTTTGTCATTGCTTATTTCATTTCTAAGCATTTCATTTAATAGCGCAGATTCAGTTGCATCTCGGGCTACCATTCGCCGAATCGAACTATAGATTGATTTACTGGCATCTTGCTTATATTTCTCTTTGTTTTTTTTGTATATTATTTTTTGCTTTGCCTCTTTTAAATCATTAAAACTAATTTCAATTCCTTCTACTGTTGTTATTTTTCTCATCATTTTACCTCCTTAAATTTTAAGTCAGTTTATGGTTACTAATTATCGTTAGCATTATACAGTATTTACATAACTTTGTCAATATTAGCATAAAGTTTTTTTCTCACACTCGACATATAAGCACTATATTTTTGTGTCTATTATTAATTATCAAATTTAGGCTCACATGTTAGCCTTATTCCTAAGTTTTTCATTATATTATTTTCTTCACTTGTAACTATGTATGAAGCGTGTGCTTCTAGTCCGGCTAAGTTTTTCTAGTTGTTCTATTGCTTTTTCTACACTTGCATTGTTTGCTCTACATATACTAAGCGTTATTAGTACTTCTTGTACGTTTAAATAATAATTTTTCCTGTATGATATTTTTTGTTTTGTTTTAAATATTCCTTCTAATACTTCTGGTGATAATAGATATTGTTCATCTGGCAAACCTGCTAGTTCTTTTAATGCATTTATAAGCATTGCGCTTGAAGCACTTAATAGTTTTGATTCTTTTCCTGTTATTATTTTTCCATTTTTTAATTGTATTGCTACTATGTTTGTTTTCTTTTCTTCTGCCTTTTTTATTGTACTACCTACTATGCTTCTTGCTTCTTTATTTAAGTTTAATTTTGTCATTAATGTAGCTATTCTTTCTCCTACTTCTTGTGGACATATTCCTTTTTTTATGTCACATTCTGCTAAGTAATATCTTCTTATAACTTCTTGGCAACCTGCTTCTTTTGCTGCTTCATCGTCTACAATACACCCTTTTATCATATTAACACCCATATCTGTTGGTGAATTATATATATTTTGTCCCATTATGCTATTTAACATATTTTTTAGGATTGGAAATGTTGATATGTCTCTATTATAATTTACTGCTTCTATATTATATTGTTGCATATGAAATGGGTCTATCATATTTATATCCCCAAGGTCTGCTGTTGATGCTTCATATGCTACATTTACTGGATGTAGTAACCCCATATTCCATACTGGAAATGTTTCATATTTTGCATATCCTGCTCTTACTCCTTTTTTGTTTTCGTGGTACATTTGTGATAAACATGTTGCAAGTTTTCCACTGTTTGGTCCTGGAGCTGTTACTACTACTAATTTTTTGCTTGTTTTTATATATGGATTTTTGTCAAATCCTTCTTTGCTAAATATCTTTTCTATATCATTTGGATATCCTACTATTGGTTCAAATAGATATGGTTCTATTCCTTTATTTTTTAGATTTTCTATAAGTTTTTCTATGCCATTTTGCCCTGTGTACATATTTATTGCTACTCCACTTACCAATATGTCCATTTTTTGCATCTTTTCTATTAGTCTTATTAAGTCTTGTGCATAGTTAATTCCATAGTCTGCTCTTATTTTATTTTTTTCTATGTCATTTGCATTTATGCAAAATATTACTTCTAAGTCATTCCTAAATTGTTTTAGTAGTTCTATTTTTGCATCTGGTTTAAACCCTGGAAGAACTCTGCTTGCATGTAAGTCATCAAATAGTTTTCCGCCAAATTCTAAGTACAGTTTATTATCAAACTTTTTTATTCTTTCTTCTATTTTCTCTTTTTGTATTTTTAAATACTTTTCATGATCAAATGCTACTTTCATTTTTACCTCCTTAATAAAATGGCTTATTTAAAATACTTTTTTAGTATTTATTTAAATGATATTCCTTATTTTTTATGCAATAAAAAATAGATTAAAAAACTTTGCCGAAAAATTCGGTTTTTTTTTAATCTATCTTTATTTTATCATTCTTTATTTTTTTATACAAGTGTTTTTTTATTTTTTCTATTAAAGATGATACCCTTATTTTCATTACTTTATTTTTCTTATCTTTCTATATATAACTAATATTGTTATTGCTGCCAATGCTATTATTGTAATACTTATTATTATAATATTTTCATTTGTCCCTGTTTGTGGTATTTTATTTGTTGCAACTGTTTTATCTTCCTTAGCTAATGTATCTTTTATTTGTTTTTTGTTAAATTCATTTTTATCAGGTTCTAATGTGACTGTTCTATTTTTATTATCTAAACTTGTAGATGATACAAAATTGTATTTATCCTCCTTTTTTATTAATTCTATTGCATTTGAAAATGGCTCCTCATCTGCCTTTGCTGTTATTTCTACTTTTATTGTTCCTTTTTGTGTTTTTTCTATTTTTGTAATTTCGTGGTCACTATAATTAACTGGTCCTGTTATTGCCAAATAGTAAAATTCATTTTTATTATTTGATGTGGTTGCTTGATTTAATAGTTGTTCATAATTTTTTAGTTTTTCTACATTTACCCCTATTGTATTTTGTAAGTATTTATTTATAGCCTCTTTTGTAATTACACTTCCTTCGTCTAAATCACCTATCATCTCATATACTTCGGCATTTTGTCGTTGGTCTTGTGCTACCTTTTTCCCCCCTACTTCACTAAGCATTTCTTTTGTAATACATATATCTTCAATTTTAGAATAATTATAATAAGAAAAAATCTCATTATTTTTTATAAATTCTAATATTTCACTTTTTTCTGTTTCAGATATTTGGGTTGCATTTGATATGTTACTTACTGATACTACCATAGTAATTATAATAAATATTATTACTATATTTAAAAACATTTTCCTCTTTTCTTTCATTATTTTAATATAATTATAGTTATTAACAAATTTATTGTCAACTTTTTTTAATATTTTATGTGTATAAGTGTGTTATATTTTATTACAATCATGACTACCATTTCAAAAGTTGGTTTTGATTTATAATATAAATATAGCCAAGCTCTTGAAGCCCAGGTGCTCAAAATCCCCCCTACATTAATTTGAAATTATTTAATTGTTACAGTTCACAGCCTGTTTGCTATACACTAGCGCGAAGGGGTTAATATATTTTATTTTTGTAATGTAGACCCGACAGCCCTTTGAGGCGGGGGAATACCCCTTGTCTTGGAGGGCGTAATGGAAAAAATAAAATATATTAACCCCTGGGAGCGGACTTTAAACGATAAACTGTGAATTGTAATAATTTTATTCTTTTTGTGGTATTTTTTTATTTTATTTGATATACTATTAACAAAATTAGCAAGCTTTAATGCTTGTATTATACAAAGGAGGATTTTTTATGACACCACATAATGAAGCAAAAAAAGGTGATATCGCAAATATCGTTATTATGCCTGGAGACCCACTTCGTGCAAAATATATTGCTGAAAATTTTTTAGATGATTATAGTTTAGTTAATTCTGTAAGGGGAATGTACGCTTATACTGGTAATTATAAAGGAAAAAGAATAACTGTTATGGCTTCTGGTATGGGTATGCCTAGTATGGGTATTTATTCATATGAGCTTTACAAATTTTATGATGTTCAAACTATTATTAGAATTGGCTCTTGTGGAGCATATTCTAAAGATTTAAATTTATTTGATATTGTTCTTTCTGAAAATTGCTTTACTGAAGGTAATTATGCTTTAACAATGAATAATGAAGATTGCCATATGGTTTCTTCTAATAGTGATATCAATAATATTATTAAGGAAACTGCAAAAGAAAATAATGTTAATTTATATGTTGGCAACACTGTTTGTACAGATTGTTTTGATATTTATATGACTGATGTTAATCAGTTTTTAGATAGAATTCCTGAAAATTTTAGCCCAATTAGTGCTGAAATGGAAGCTTTTGCCCTATTCTATACAGCTAAATTACTAAATAAAAAAGCTAGTTGTATAATGAGCGTTGTTGATTCAAAATATATTGATAAAGTTGCAACCCCTGAAGAAAGACAAACCGGACTTAATAATATGATTAAGCTTGCTTTGGACAGTAGTTTAAAAATGTAAGAAATTAATAAAGGTTCGATGGCTCCAAAATTTTTTCTTTCAAGGAAAATTTTGGGAGCATATCGAAAAGTTTGTGTAAACTTTAAACTTCTTATGCTAAATAAAAAAACTTAATCAGGATTTGTTCAAGATTTGGAACGTGTCAAAAACTTTACCAAATCTTGACTTTTTTATATTCTTAGGAAAGTCATCCACGTTAGTGGTGAGTTTCCTTAGAAGATAGTTATGGAAGAATTAGATTTTCTTAGCGAAGAATGAGCTTAGAAAATTTTATTCTTGTTTTTTATTTTTCTATGTTAACATATTATCATATTTTAGTAACTTTTAAACATTTTGTACTCATAATGAAGGAGGATGTATTTATGGCTATGTTTGCACCTTACAAATTTGTTGGCATACTAAATATGTTTGACGTTTGCCCTGATTTTGTTTATACTATCTTTGAACGGGATGGAGTTTACTATTTTCAGGATGCAGATGAAAAAAACGGAAAAATTAAAGACTTTGTTCCTGTAAAACAAGATGCAATACGTTTAGTACAGAAATTAGACAATTTTGAAGTTTCTAATATTCCTAATTGTTCATTTTGTTTAGGTTCTGATGCTTTATTAGCATTTCAATTAGATAATTCTCATCTTCAAGTAGGAACAATTACAGAATTAAAAAATTTTCTTGCAACCTACGAAACTAAAAACGACTTTTTGAAGGAAGAAATTCAAGCTTTCTTTGAAGAATGTAAAGATTTTTAATTTATGAAAAATTTGTGAAAGATTTAAGACGTATTTAAAGTTTCTTTTTTGAAACTTTTGATACGTCTTAAGTTAATTTTTTCTTATTTTGTTATTGATAAAACTTTATATTTAAGTACTCCTGCTGGTGCATTTACTTCTACTACTTCGCCTTTTTTTGCTCCTAATAATGCTACCCCTATTGGTGATTCGTTTGATATTCTGTTTTGGCTTAGGTCTACTTCTGTTGAGCCTACTATTGTATATGTTTCTTCTTCGTCAAATTCCATATCTAATATTTTTACTACATTTCCTACTTGTACTGTTTTTGTGTCTATTTCTGATTCATCTATTATTTTTGCATAGCGTATTTTGTTTTCTAGGTCTGCTATTTTTGCCTCGTTTTCTGCTTGGGCTGTTTTTGCTTCGTCATATTCTGAGTTTTCTGAAAGGTCTCCAAAGCCTAGAGCTATTTTTATACGTTCTGCTACTTCTGCTCTTTTTTCTGTTCTTAAATATTCTAATTCTTTTTCTAGTTTGTCATATCCTTCTTGTGTTAATAATACTGCTTTTTCTTCCATAAAGCATTCCTCCTTAATTAATGTTATTTCTCTATAATCGCTTTTCTATATTAATTCAGTTTTTGCAATTTGTCAAGTTCTTTTTGTATATTTAATAATTCTTTTGTATTTATAATTCCGTTATTTCCTATTATATTTGTTATTTCTATTTTATTTTCTTCTATTTTTTGTATGTTTTCTATATACTTTGAACTTATTGTTTCAAAGCTTGTATATATATCTTCTTCGTTAAATTCATTACACAGTTCTTCATGATTTGGCTTATTTTCTATCTTTATATTTATGTCATTTATTATAATTCCTTGAAAATATTTTATTTCTACTTTTTCATTTGTACAGTTTATTAATATTGCGTTTCTATTTATTGTGTATTCTTGTAACTTTTCACTTTTGAAATCTAAGTTTATTATTATATTTGCTCTTTTTAAACTTTTATTTTTATTATTCGCTACTGTTATTAATATTCCTTGTTCATTATATATTTTATTTTCTAATATATTATATTTTTGTGTGCTGTTTGTGACTATGTTTAGTGTTTTTACTTTGTCTAGCAAATATGTTATTATTTCTATATTTTGCTTATTATAGTTATCTGCTAAAATATGTATGTTTTGTAGTTCTACTTTTTTGCCTGCCTTTTCTATACTATATTTTAGTATTTCATATATGTAGTATATTATTGGTTTCTTTTCTTTGGGCAGTCCTAAATCTTTTTCATATTTTTTTAGTTCTTTTGATAATATTATTTTTTCTTTTGGTTTTTTATTAATAATTTTTTGTATTGTTTTTATTTTTTTTACTTTTGGTATGATATATAGTGTATGTTTTTCATCTATTTTTTTTAATGTTATTATATTAAATTTTTTTATAAATTTTATAATTATCTTTTTTAAAAATATAGGCATGTCTATATTTTGGGCTAGTTCTTCATCTTTTTTTAATTCTTTTATATATATGTACATAAAAATCACCTACATAATTATATGTAAGTAATTCTTATTTATTCTTATTTGCTTATTTCTTCTTTTACTATATTCCATATATTTGGGCTTTCAAAGTCTTTTTGCCAATATGCTGCTCCTGCTAAGTTATATTTGTGCATTAATTTAAATTTTTCTTTTATTGATGTTTCTTCTTCTAGCCACATTTTATATGTGCTTCCATTTTTTTGATATTCTATATAGTATTGTTTTGTGTCGTCATCCCATGTTTTTTGCGCTGTTTGTGGTATGTATGTTTCTATACTTTTCATAAGTACTACATCACTTTTTATTTCATTTGAATTTTCTTTCCATAAACGTGTATAAAATGGCATTCCTAATATTAGTTTTTCTTCTTTAACTCCCTCTTGCCCTAAGAATTTTTTGATATTTACTTCTACCCAATCTGCTCCTGCTGTTGTTCCTGCTTTTGTTGATGATATTCCATATTGGTCATATGCCATAAATATTATATAGTCTGCTACTTGCCCTATTTTATACCTATTATAACATAGTGACCATTCTGGACTTCCATCTGGTGCTGTTACATCTACACTTAATACTTTTCCATATTCTTTTAGGCGTGGTGCTAGTTCTATTATGAATCTAGAAAATACGTTTTTGTCCTCTTCTTTCATGTATTCAAAGTCTATATTTATTCCGTCTATATCATATGTTGTTGATAAATTTACTATATTATTTATTAATTTTTCTCTTAGTTTATAGTCATTTAGTATTTGTGATGTTTTTTCTTTTCCTACTTCATTGTTTGACACTGCTGCCCATATTTTATATTTATTTTCATGTGCCCAATTTATATAATTTTTTCCTGCTTCTCCTATTTTTGTTTGTAGCTCTGCTTGTTCATTTTTTACATAAGCAAATGATGGTGATACTACATTTATTCCTTCTATTTTTTCATTTCTTGTTGGTACTACAC
Organism: uncultured Clostridiaceae bacterium; assembly: GCA_947577025.1. Classification (GTDB taxonomy): domain Bacteria; phylum Bacillota; class Clostridia; order TANB77; family CAG-508; genus UMGS1663. The sequence continues at coordinate 28,262 of CANPTO010000011.1, forward strand.
TTGTGTAATAGTCCCATGCTAAGCTTACTTTTCCTTTTATTTGTTTTTCGTCTTCCATATTTTCTCTTGCATTATATATATTTGTAACTTCTTTTGTATATCCAATATTTCCGTTTTTTGTTCTTATTTTATACCAGCCATCTTGATTTTCTATAACTACTACATTTTCTCCTTTTTTTACTTTTTCTATAGTTTTTGAAAATATTGTTGGCTTGTATTTTATGCTCGCATCTTTTTGAGTATTACCTATTTTTTGTTCTTTATTTAATGAGTCTATTGTTACTATTTGACTTTCTTTTGTATACTTAATTTCTACATTATATACTTTTTGCATTTCTGAAAATGGTAGATAATATGTTCCATCTTTTTTTATTGCACTACCATAAATTTTTACTTTAGAACTATTTATATACATTTCCTTTTTATTAATTTCTAATGTTGCAACTTTTGTATTTGATGTTGTTATTATTTGATTATAGTCATTGTCATAATATATGTCTCCATCAAAGAAGTTTTCTATGTCTTTGAATGATATGTATATTATTTCATTTTCATCTACAATGACATCATTTTTTAATTTTTTGGTTACATTACTATTATTTATAATTAATTGTATTTTTCCTTTTAGTTCTGTTTCTTGGATATAGTTTGGTGCTATATTTATTACTACTCCTATACACGCTAAAAATATTATAACTACTATTATTTTTACTAACATATTTCCTTTTTTCTTTTCTTTTGATCTCATAATTTGCTCCTTTTATAGTTTATTTTCTTTAAAATATTTTTCAATTTCTTTTACACATATTTCTATATTTTGTAGCATTTCTTCTTGTGAAAGAACTTTATATTCTAGGTTTAATTTTTCTACTCCTTTTTTTACAATATTTAAATATTTTATTGCTTCTTTAATGTCTTGTTTTGTTACTTCTATTACTGATATTTGTTTTGCTTTGTCATAAAGTTCCTCTTTATATTCTGGTATATCTATTAGGTTATTTAAATATATATAATTAGTAAAAATTTTGAAGTCATTCGTTTTTATTTTTCTTCTTTCTTCTCCATCTACTATTGCTTTTTCGCCATTTTTTAGTTGTAAGCCTATTAACTCTGAATTTTTATTATATATTCCATGTTTTTCATATACTAGATTGTTCCAGTACAAATCTGTTAATAAATGTGTAATATAGCCTTTAACTATTTCTTCTTTTAAATTTTCTTTATTATCCTCAATAAATTTTTTTATATTATAATACATTACTTTGCCTGTTTTAGCATATTTTTCTTGTGTATAATAATGTGTGTCTTTATGTGATATTATTTTTGATACATTTGGTATTAGATGTCCATTATTAATATCTACAATTATATTTCCGACTAAGAAACTATTATAGTCTTTTATATTTATTTTTTCACTCACTTTTTTTGCAACTAATAAGTGCATTCCCCATGCTGGCATTTTTTTACCTCCTTATGCTCTCTATTTTAATATTATATTTAAACAAAATCAATAGAATTTTTTATAAAATTTCATTTTATATGGTCTGTTTGATTGAGTAGACATATATGTTACCACATATGTCTACTCAATCTCTGTTTTCTGTATTATCACATTTCTTTCATCCTATTAATTTTCTCCAAATCGTTACTTGACTACTGGTTATATAACTATTATAATATTTATTGATGATTAATATCGTATTTAAAACGATAAACTATATTAAAAGTTTATACTATTTAATATTTTTTTATAAATAGTCAATAATAAAATTATAGGAGGAACAAAAGAAAATGCAAAAAATTAGAAATAGGAAATATCAATTTAGGAGTAATAATTTATCATTTAATCATGGAATTACTTTAATATCTCTTGTGATTACAATAATATTACTTATAATATTGGCAGGTGTAGGAATAAACTTAGCCCTAGGAGAAAATGGACTATTTAACAAAGCAAAATATGCAAAAGAAAAGTATTTGAATTCACAAGTTGAAGAAGAAAAAGCATTAAATGAACTATACGAGGAACTAGGTTTATTAGGCGACTTACCTGAAAATACCCCTGAAACAGAAGCAGGAAAAATTGTTAGATTGCCAAATAATTGGGAAACTACTTTGCCAGCATATGTATCTGATAAAGATGGAAAAGAAATAATATCGAGCAAAAAGGTAGCTAGTGTATATGCAGTAAGTGTAGGAAACGGAAACACAATACCAGTTCCATTAGGTTTTTACTATGTAGGGGGAACAATTAATAGTGGTGTAGTAATATCTGATAATAAAGAAGATCAAAATAAATATGCAGGAAAAGAAGATGTAAGTAAAGAATTAAAAGGTAATCAATTTGTATGGATCCCATGTTCAATAGATGACTATCATAAAATAGATTTTGGGAAAGAAAATGCTAAATGGGATGTAGAAGGACAAGCAGCTGAATATCCACAAATAAGAAAATATAGTGGTTTTTATATAGGAAGATATGAAGCAGGAGTAGCAACATTAAACAAGGAAAAGAAAGCAAACGGAGAAACATATCCATTTGATGATAGTGTAACATTTGATGGAGGAAAATCATTATTTGAAGCAGTAGCAAGACAAACAGGAATAAATAGTGATTTTGGATGGCAAAATTATGATTTTACAGCAAGGAGAACAGGAACCCCAGTAACTACAGGAACCAATAAAGCTATCCGGAAATGTTGTCGTAAAAGCAAATAGTATACCATATTACCATGCAGATTATTATACAGCAGTAGAAATGAGCGAAAGAATGTATAGTAATAATAATTATGTAAAAAGTGGACTAGTAACAGGAACCCAATGGGATATGATGATGAAATATATGAGAGATACAGGAAATGTAGATATATTAACATCCACATGGGGAAATTACGATAATGTATCATTAACAAATTTAATTGGATACTATACAAATCTAAATAGTTCTAGTGGAGCAACAGATGGATTTAAGAATACAGAAGCATTAACAACAAACTCAGGAACAAGCTCATATGTATTATTAACAACAGGTTCAACTGAACAAGTAAAGAAAATGAATCTATATGATGTGGCTGGAAACTTATGGGAGTGGACACAGGAAGCCTCATATGCAGATAATTTAGACTATAACATGAATACAACCTACAACACATATATGCTTCGTGGTGGTGCTTTCGGCAGTGCGTCTTCGGCTTACCCTGCAGCTTACCGTGCTTACGATTACGCACCTGATACCTCCGCTGACCGTGGGTTCCGCCTTGCTCTTTATCTTCAGTAGAACTCAACGCTTACAGGCGATAGAAAGATTTTGGATGTTTCACAAATCTTTCCTTGTACCAAACACTTTCTCTAAAATATAGTAAAATCAAGTTATTTAGAGTTCAAAAGTCTGTGTAGTAGAACATAAAAATCGTAAAATTAGATTTAATTTTACGATTTTTATGTAGAATAAGCATGTTAAAAATGATGGATGTCATTACACAAATTATGCAAAATAAAATTAAAGACCCTAGAGGGCAAAATTGAACTTCAGTTTAAAATCAATATACTTGTAATAGCAGAGGTTAAAGATAGTGAGACCTAGATCAAAATAAGCATTGATTATCCTATCAAAGTTTTAAATGAAGAAAATAAAACACTAAATAATAAGCTAAATGTAATTTAACTTATTATTTAGTGTTTTACTTCTTTTTATTTATATTATAAATTTACTTCTAATAACTAGTATGTTTGAAATTGCTTGTAGCTATTGTTTTTTTATTTTAGGTTTAGCAATTAAAGAAGCTAAATAGCCGAAGAATACAGCAGCAGCAATTCCACCTGCGGCAGCTTTAACTCCACCTATAAAAGCACCTAAAAGTCCCTGATCTTTTACAGCTTCAATTGCTCCTTTAGCAAGGTTAGCGCCAAAACCTGTAAGTGGAACAGTAGCACCACAACCTGCAAAATCGATAATATATTTATAAATACCAAGACCTCCTAGAATTGCTCCAACTGTAACAAATACAACTAAAATTCTAGCAGGAGTTAACTTTGTTTTATCAATTAGTATTTGTCCAATTATACAAATACCTCCTCCTACAACAAAGCAACGAAGTAGCTGTAGCCAATCAATACTTTGTAAAAATTCCATAAAAATCTCCTTTCATTTCCTATTGCACATTTTTTTCCTAAGTTAGCTGTAACTTGTGTTTAGTTAGAGCTGCTAACTTTTTTAATGTGTATCTGGCATTTTGGTAACTAACATTTTTAGTAATTTTTCTAAAAAATATTCTTTATATTAGTACTTAGTTTTCTATTGCTATGGCATGTGCTATTCCGTGGAATACTTTCGCCTTGTTGACTACTTGTTGAGTTTGTTAATGCTCCTGTAGCAACTAATAAAACTTTATTTATTTTCTTTTCTTGTAATTGTTTGTATATATATCCTGAAAATACTGTTGCTATACAACCACAACCACTGCCACCTGAATGTGTGTCTTGAGTGGATTTGTCAAATATTAGTACTCCACAGTCATTGTAGTTACCACTAATATTATACCCTTTTGTTTTGCATAAATCTTTTACTATATCTTTTCCTATATAGCCTAAGTCTCCTGTTAATATTACATCATAATAACTTGGTTTTCTTCCTGTGTCTTCAAAGTGTGTTATTAGTGTGTCAAATGCTGCTGGTGCCATTGCTGCTCCCATATTATTTGCATCTTTAATTCCCATATCTACTATTTTGCCTGGTGTAATATGTGTTATAAATGGTCCATTGCCATCTTTTGATAATACTGCTGCTCCAGAGCCTGTTACTGTCCATTGAGAAGTAGGTGGTCTTTGATTTCCTAGTTCTAGTGGAAACCTAAATTGCTTTTCTGCACTACAAAAATGGCTTGATGTTGAGCATAAAATATTTTTTGCGGCTCCTGCATCTATAAATACACTTCCTAAACACATGCTTTCAACAAATGTTGAACATGCCCCAAACACTCCAAAAAATGGAATATTTATGTCTCTTAATCCAAAACTTGAAGATATACATTGATTTAGTAGGTCTCCTGCAAAGCAAAAGTCTATTTCTGATGATGAAATATTAGACTTTGCAATTGCCATATTTACAGTTTCTTTTATTATTTTACTTTCTGCTTTTTCCCAAGTTTTTTCACCCCAAAATTCGTCATCTAAGCATTTATCAAAATACTTAGCAAGTGGACCTTCTGATTCTTTTGGTCCAACTATAGAAGCGACTTCAGTTATTGTAGGTGGTGAATCAAATTTTATTGTTTGTTTACCTAATTTATTCATAAAAAAATCATTCCTTTCGTTATAGAATTTGGAAATTGGAGGTTGGAAATATTAGGATTGTAGGGGTCGCTACTCAAGGGCAAACGGCGTAGCAAAGCTACTTTTGTTCTAGTATAGGAAAATCGCCCCTACAAAACCAAAAAGCCAAATAATATATATTAATCTAAATTATTAATAATTTCCAGCCTCCAACTTCTGCTACGCAAACAGTGTAGCTATAATTCCAATAATTACTGAAGCAGATATACCATATACAAGTACTGGACCTGCTACTGTAAACATCTTTCCTCCTACACCCATAACATATCCTTCTGATTTGTATTCTATTGCAGGTGAAACAATTGAGTTTGCAAAGCCTGTTATTGGTATTAGTGAGCCTGCTCCAGCAAATTTTCCTATTTTATTAAATATATTTAAACCTGTTAAAAATGCTGCTATACCTATTAATACTATTGCAACAACAGTATTAGAGGATTGCTGCTCTAACCCTTTATATTTGCAAAAGTCAAATATAATTTGCCCAATAGAACAAATTAGACCTCCAACCCAAAATGCATTAAAGCAGTTTTTTAGTATGGGTGAGTTTGGAGACTTTTTGTCTACATATTCGTTATATTTTTGTGGATTTTCTAATGGATTTTCACTCATAAATAATCACTTTCCTTTCCAAAAATTTATTTTTTAGTCTCTGTCTCTTTCGATAGTAAAAGATAAGTCTAAATCTACATAGTATTCTGCAATCTTTTTGCCGCTTACTTTTGCTCGTTGCTCTATTATTTTCACATTTGTAATGTAATCTATAGTTTTAGAAGCCTCAGCCACAGTTTGTACTATAGCATCCTTCCATGAAATAGTTGAAGTACCAGTAACAAAAATATGTTTTTCCATAAAAATTAAACCTCCATTATCTTAAAATTCTAGAAAAATGTATTTTATTTATGTTTATTTAATAATATAATGCATATAATATTAGAATTAGTTATTAAAATATAAAAATTTCTAGTTGTATTTGTCTTTTAACAATATGTTTTCCTAGATTTTTTATTTTTATACAAATTTTATAAAAAACTATATGTTTTTACTTTTTATTCTATTTTTTATTATTAAAAACACAAATAGTAGCCAGACACAAGACCACCCCCCTATATTTTTAAATTGATTTTTCATATACTACACAAAGGGGCTGTAAAAAAGTAAGTCAAAGAGGACGGGGGAATTGTCAATTCCCCGTCCTCTTTGACTTACTTTTTTACAGCCCCTTTTTATGACTAGAACTGTTCTATTAATTTTTTATATGTATTTTCCATCTTCCATTCATCTTTCACCTCTGCCTGCAGTTTCTGAACTTCAATCCATTTTAAACCATTATTCTCGTCTGGCTTAATTATAAGTTCTTCGTCCTCATCTGCTTCGCCTACAAATGCTACGTCTAAGTGTACATGTGATGAAACATATTTGCCATTTTTAATATGGCCTCCTATTGGAATGCTTGTTAAGGCTGCAATATTTTCATTATTTATTAAATAATGACTTTTTATGCTTGCCTCTTCTTGCACTTCACGAAGTGCAACAGATTTTAAATTTGCAATTCCATCTGCATGACCTCCGAGCCATGACCATGACTTATCTATTAGATGATAGCACATGAGCACTTTCGTGTGTTCCTTGTTAAAGATAAATACAGATGTAGTAAAATGTCCTGATAAACATTTACGCTCAAGAGCTTTCTTTCCAAAATGCTCTATATACCAAAGCATTTGCTCCTTATCCCGTGCTTCTTGTTCGTTGTACGGTTTATAGCTTTCTATCATTTCTTTTAATTTTTCCATAGGTACCTCCTTATGGATGTTGGTAGAAAAATAATTTTAATTATTTTCCTTAGTTACTATTGTTTACTAGAATAGTTTACTACATTTTACATAACTTGTCAATATTTATTTTCTTTTGAGTTATTTAACAATTTTTTCAATGCAATTATGTACATTGCATGTGACCAACCTAAGCCTATTACCCATTTTGCCCTCATTGTTTCATTTTCTACTTGTTCTGCTAAGAAGCCATTATTTGTTGCAGTTTTGTGCACAAATTCTATTTGTTTTCTTGCTTCTTCTAAATTTTTAGTTTCTATATTGTATAATACCATCCAAAGTGTAGCTATTACCCATGGATTATTTCCACCTAAGTAGTTATCATTTTCAAACCTTATATAACCTCCTGTGTAAGTTCTTAAGTTTAGTTCTATCTTTTGTGTTGTATTTTTGATAATTTGTTGGTTTTTATCTAACATTTCAAATGGCTCTACTATACCTAGCATACTTATATCTGTTATATTATCTTTGTTATTTCTTTTAAATGCTTTAGTTTCTTCATCATATAAGTTATTTAAGCAATAGTTTTTTATATTTTCAGCATTATTTTCTAATTCTTCTATTCCATCACTTATATTAAGTTCTTTTTTTATTTGAATCATTGCTTTAAATGCTGCATATATTGCACTTAGAGAATATAAATGTATTCCTTCGTTCATTTCCCATAAATCATAGCTTTCATGTGTTATAAATCTTTCTCTACTTCTTAAATTTCCCCAAATGACACATTTCTCATTAGGGACGTTGTTCTGCATATTCCATTCGTAACTCGCTTTGCTCGAATGACTGGAAAATTCTAATGAGAAGTTCTCAAAAGTGACAGAGTTCCCATTTGGAAACGTCCCCAATGGGAACTTTGTCAATGCTTCTGTCGCTCTTTGGCACATTTCATAAGTCTCTTCTAACAATTTCTTATCTTTTGTCATTTTATAATGTTCATATACTCCATACACTATACTTGCAGTTTCATCTATTTGGTACCCCCAACATGGTGCTACCCTTCCATCTGTGTAAAAACGTTGCTCCCACATTCCGTTTTTACTTTGGGTTTGCTTACTAAAGTTTGTATAAAATTTTGTAGTTTGCTCATACATTTTTAGTATGTCTAATGCTTTTGTCACAAATACGGCATCTCGTGGCCAACAGTATGAGTATCTTCCACTTTTTGTGCGGTTTTCGTCTATTTCTATTGCTGCTGATATTCCTCCTGTTTCTTCGTTCGATAATAGTGGGAATAATAGTATGGTTCGTGTATATATTTTTCGCATTTGTAAGTATTTTTTGTATGTAACCTCATTTATTTGTTCTTCTCCTGTAAGAAGTCTTTGCCATTTTTCTTCTTGTGTAAATATTTCTAAACCATCATGTTTTTTTACGAATTCTTCCCAATATTTTCTTGTATTTTCTAGTTCCTTTTTTGTATCTATCTCTCTTAATTTTTCTATTTCTTGTATTATTCTATCTAATTTATATTTTTCTTTATTATTATTTATATAAATAAATATTTCTATTTCTTTACTTTCTCCTGGCTTTAGCGTTCCTACATCAAAACTTACCGCTGAGTCATTTGCCATTCCTATGTAGTCTTTATCGTGTAATACTCCTGATTTTATATCTTCACTACTATTATTTAGTCGATAGCCTAATATTGGTGTTTTTGAAAAAATGCTAAATGTATAATCATGACTATATTGCATTAATACATTATTTTCTACTTTTGAACCTACCATGTTATTGTAGTTTGATAATAGTTTTGAGTATATTAAGAAATTAACATTTAGGTCTATAGTGTTTTCATTTGTAAATGTTAGCTTTTTTATTATTATATCTCTTGAAATTGGTACAAAATCTGTTTGCAATACTACTAAATTAAAGTATGTATTTTTTATTTTTGTGTTTATTATATTTGTGTTTTCTGTATAATATTGTTCATATTCATTATTTATATCTTCATGTAAATATATTAAGCTAGAGTCATTTACTTTTACCCCTGTATACATAGTTTCTATAAATTGCTTATAATCTCTTGTAGGGTAAAAAAGCCTTAGCATTTCTCCTTTTTCACTAAAGCTTGCTACTATATTTTTATTTCCTATTATTGCTTCGTTGTAATATTTTTTCAATTTTTTCTCCTTTTTTGTGTTTTTATGTTGACAATATATATGATATAATAAAGTTACATAGAAAAGTTGGTAGGGTGGTAAATCTAATCGCTTATATAATAATTATTCTATTATATAGTCTGGGCTTTTTGCATATATTAGTTTTTCTACTTCTTTTTTTATGTTTTTATCTTCTGTTTGTTCTAATTTATCATTATTTTCATTTTCTTTTAGATATATAATTTGTTTTGTGCTTTTTTCTTGGCACACATATATAATACTTCCGTTTATTGATAATTTTTGTATGCATATATATTCTTTTTCGTTTATTGTAATTTTATCTAATATCTTCATTTTCATTCCTCGTACTTTCTTCTTTGTCTCTTAAAGTATCTTGTTGTTCTGCACTTCTATCATGTATTATAGGTGTTTCATATCTTATATCATTTCTCATATTTGATTGTACTGTTGGTTTTAATACTTCTGTTACTGATGGTAACATTGGAAATTCTTCTTGTTCTATGCCAATAACTTTTTTGAACTTTTCTTTTATTGTTGGTTTTATAAAACTTTTCTTTACTTGTTCTATTAATGCTGTATTGTCATTTAGAGGTTCATTTGATTGTAAATGATATTTTTTTACAATTTCTTCTATATCAAATTCATCTTTCGAATATTCTTCTTTAATTTTACTTTCTATTAATTCTTTTCCTAAGTCAGTATCTCTTTTATCTTTATCATAATAAATAATGCTATTATATATTTGTCCTTTTTCTGCATTAGTAAATAAATCTTTATTATCTAAAAATCTTTTATATAAACGTACTCTATCTAAAATTTCTTCAATATTATCAAATCTCTCTACATTATATACTTCATCATCTAATGTATAACATGAATCTATAACTTCTAACAATTTTTGTATTTTATATACATCATAATAAATTTTCTCTATGCATTCCTCTGTTTTTTCATTATCTAGGAAACTTTTTCTTATTCTCTCATCTATAGCAATAACCGCAATATCTGCCATATTTCCCAGTCCCAATGCAACATTTTTTTTATCATTATTTTGATCAGCATTGTATATTGTATTTAAACTGCCTTCACATGCATTTATTATAAATTCTGGCGATAAAAGTTTATTTTTTAAGCATTCATCAAGTTTTTCTCTTCCTTTGTCTTTTAACTTAGCTAGTTCTATTTCTGTTATTCCAATTGCAGAACACATTATAGAACCTGGTAAATTAAGAACTCCATATGAGCCATTATTTCTAGTGTAAATTGATAACCTATCATAATACATTGGTTCATCACCAGAAATTAGGCTTGTATATAATACGTTTGCGTATTCATTAAGCATTGTATCTTTTTTATCTCTCCAAAAAAAATTATGCATTATTTCATAAAATCCATCCCTTATTATGCCTTCATTGCCTCTTGTTAAATCTGTAGCATGTGAGCATTCATGAAAGAAATTGTATACAAAATAATTTATTGAATCTTTTTCTGGTTTTTTTAACATATCTTTTAACATAGCTTTCTATATATATATTGCTTTGTCAAGGATTTTAAATATTCCAATATAATTATCTTTTATTTTTCTAATTTTTATTATTTTTACATTATTTCTATAATTTTGATATTTCTCTAAAAATTCTTCCCTCGACCATTCAAATTTTTCATTTGCACGTAAGAAGAAATCATATAATAATGGTGCTAGCCTTTTATCATATCTTTTATTTACTTTAATTAATTCATCTACATATTTTATGATTTCTTCTTTTGACATTTTATCTTTTTGGTCTCTTTGCATTTGTTTCTCCTATCCTTCCACTATTCTCACAATTTGCTGTTCCAGTTCTTTTATTTTATCATTTAATTTCTCTATATCTCCATCATTTGCATCTTCATTTAGCATTTCTTCTTTTACTATTGAACTCATATCTTCTAATTCTTCTTTTAGTGTTTGTATTCTTCCTAATACTTCTAGGCGAATATATTGTTTCTCACGTTGTTTTGTTCCTTTTATTCTTCCTAGTCTTTCTACTTCTTCGTTTAGTTCATATTGCTCACCATATTCTGGTATTATTACTGGTATTTCGGTAGTTCCTTGTATTTTTTGTTTTAGTATTACTTGACCTTCTGGCTCTCCATGTACTAGGAATATTGTTTTTGGTTTTCTAAAAAATGAGTATATAAAGTTTAATAACCATTCTTGGTCTGCATGACCTGAATATCCTTCTATATATTCTATTCTTGCATTTACTGCTATCTCTTCTCCAAATAGTTTTACTGTCTTTGCTCCATCTACTATTTTTCTTCCTAGAGTTCCTACTGCTTGGTATCCTACAAATAGTATTGTGCTATTTGGGTTCCATAGGTTATGTTTCAAATGATGCTTTATTCTTCCTACTTCACACATTCCACTTGCTGATATTATTATTGATGATTCATTTTTTGCATTTAGTTCTTTTGATTCTTCTGCTGTTCTTGTAAATTGAAGTCCTGGAAATTCTAATGGGTTATCTCCGCTTCTCATTATTTCCTGTGTCTCTTCGTCAAACAAATCCATATTGTCCTTAAATATTTCTGTTGCTGATATTGCAAGTGGGCTATCTACATATACTGGTGCTTTCATTAATGTTTCATATTTTTTTCTAAAGTCTTCATCTTGTACTATATCTTTTAATTGGTTTAGTTCATATAAAATTTCTTGTGTTCTTCCTACTGCAAAAGAAGGAATTACTACTGTTCCACCTTTGTCTAAAGTTTCTGAAACTATTTTTAAAAATTCTGTTGCTTTATTTTCGTCTCTATTATGAAGTCTTCCACCATAAGTTGATTCCATTACTAAATAGTCGGCATCTTCAATCATTGTTGGTTCTGAGAGTAGTGGTATATCATTGTTTCCTAAGTCACCTGTGAATACTGCTTTTGTTCTTTTTCCATTTTCGTCTGCCCATATTTCTATCATGCTTGAGCCTAGCATGTGTCCTGCATCATTAAAACGCACATGTATATTTTCATCTATGTCAATTATTTCATCATATTTTACTGGGCAAAATACTTCTAAACATTTTTGTGCTTCCTCTGCTGTGTAAAGTGGAGGAATTGGGTCCAACCCTTTTCTTACTCGCTTTCTATTTTTCCACTCTATTTCCATTTCTTGAATGTGACCGCTATCTGGTAACATTATAGAGCATAAGTCACAAGTTGCTTTTGTGGCATATATAGGTTTTCTAAAGCCTTCATTATATAGTTTTGGTATTCTTCCTGAGTGGTCTATGTGTGCATGGGTAAGTAGCATAAAATCCAATTCATTTACATCAAATGCAAAAGGTGATGAATTCTCCCATTCATCTTGTGCTGCTCCTTGGTACATTCCACAATCAACCAAAAACTTTTTACCTGCCGCTTCTACTAAGAAATTAGAGCCTGTAACTGTTTTTGTTGCTCCTAAAAAAGTAATCTTCATAAAAATTCCTCTCTTTCTCATTGTTCCCATTGGGGACGTTTCCTTTTGGGAAGTCTGTCCCTTTTGGGAAGTTATTTTTTTATTTTTTTCTTTATTAAATAGCTACTACACTATATATCATTGCTAGGTCGCAATTACAAAATATCTAAATTAACCAATTGTACTTAAGTTATACACAATAATTAAAATAATATCTTCTTTCTATAAATTAGTATTTTCTCATTTTAATACATTGTATATTTTATAATATCTAATTTTTTTGATATAAACAATCTCAATTGTATTATAGTTCCCAAAAGTGACAGATTTCCCAAAAGGAAACGTCCCCAATGGGAACTATTGCCATACTCTTATTTTTTTGTTTAGTTTTACGTTTAACTCTGTTTTTTCTGTTATTTCAATTTGCTTTGTCTCATCATGAGTGTTATCATCATATATATTTAATGTTAAAGTCCCTTTGCTATATTTTAACGTATATACTATTGTATCTAAGTCTATTATTTTTGTTTCATATATTTGTTTTAATATTTCATAATTTGTTTTTTCATTTTCACTTAATTTTGTTAGTATTTTTTCATTGCATGCTTTTCCGTATTAGCTCTTTTTGTATATAATTCTTTTCTTTTTCTAGCTCTACTATTGGTAATATTTTTTTATAATATCTTAGTTCATATATTAGTTTTTCTATTTCACTTTTTTCTTTTGCTTTTTCTATTTTTTTAAAAAAACATTCTAAGAAACTTTTTTCTAGCTTAGTTTCTAATCTTAGTACATTTTCTTTTGTGTTTTCTTGTATATTTATTTCTTCATAGAAATCTAACTTTTCTTCTAACTCATTTTTTATTTTTACATATTCTTGTGGTTCCATCTTTTTATTTATTTCTTTTATTTGCTCTAGCTTTTTGTTTCTTTGTTTTTCTAACATTAGTTTTAAATGACTTGTACTAAATATTTTTTCTTTGTTTGGTAATTTTGCATTTCGTTTTTCGTATTCTTTTCTTAATTTTAGTTCATCATTTAAAATAGTATCTATTTCTTTTATTTGATTTGTTATTTGTTTTTTTTGCAATGATAGATTTTCTATGAATATCTTATTATTGCTCATATTTTTTAATTCTTCTTTTAGCTTTTGTATTTTTTCTTCTACTTTTTGTTTATATTCTTTATTGTAATTTGCTGTATTTAATATTGCTACTTTTATAAAGTTTTTAAAGAAATATTCATTTAGTTCTTCTCCATAATTTTCTATAAATTTATTTATTATCTTTTCTATATGGTCTATTTTTTCTCCTTGTATTTCTTCTTTTGTTATTCCGAAGCTTTCATTATATTTGCTACTTAGTATTACATTGCTTGGTATTTCTTCTATTTCATTTTCTTCTTTTCTATTATTTATCCAGTTTTCTATTCCTTTGTTTCCTATTAATATTATTAACATTTGATATAGCTTGTTATATATTTGTTTTCCAAATTCTAATTTTGTTATATCCCATGACCATCCATTAAAGTTGGTTATTAATTCTAGTGAGTTTTCTTTATTCCCTATTAATAGAGTTTGAATTATTGGCTCTTCCATTAATTCATATTTGCTAACAGAAATTTCTATTTCTTCTTGTCTCATTTTCATTATTGCTTCTAATATACTTTTTTCATTTTGAAAGGTTTGTATTTTTCCTTTTTCTTTATCTACTATACAGTTTATATTTTTTTCGTATAGTTCTTGCCCTTCTTTACTTGTCATTTTTATTATTTCTATTTCTTTACATCTTTTCTCTATTGTTTCTAATATTTCTTTTACAAATTGCTTTTTTGAACATACATTTACCTTTACTTTTTTATAGTCTTCATAGGCGTTTTCTATTTTATATAGCATGCTTAAAAGAAGGTTTTTTACATCACTTGAAAAAGCCTTCTGCTCTAATATTATTTCTAGTTCGTTGTTATAGTCTTTTATTATTTTCGAAAAAATATCTTTTGGCATTTTTTCTTACCTTTCTTTTGTGGATTAGATGTTGGAGGTTAGAAGTTGGAGGTTGGATATCTTCGTAATATAATTATTTTCTATTTTTACTTCTTTCTTCATCAATTTTATCTTTTAAATATTGTGCAAAATAATCATAATATTTATCTTGTAATTCTTTAATTTTCCAGTCAAAGCCTGTTATTGTTTCTCTACAATCTTTAGAACCACATGTACATTTAAATTTATAATCTTCATTATCTATAAACGCATAATCTACTGTTAATTCTTCATCTTTTTTTATATCTTCTTTTGCAAAAATTCCTTTACCATTTAAGGATTTTGCTCTTACTTCAACTTTATTCGATAATCTTGATTTAATCATATTTAATATTCTCCTTTTAGTATCCATTTTTAAATTTCACATTGCATAATAAAATATAGAGTAATCATTTCTACATATTTTATATTGTTCGCTTATATATTTCAATTAGATCTGGGTCGTTTTGGTTCTCTGGTAAGTTGTCTATATCAAAAAACTTCATATTTTTTGATTCACTATCCCATTTTAGTTCTCCTGAATATTTTTTTATACAATATAATGCTGTATTGTTTATTACTACATCTCCATTTGGATATTCGTTTCTTCTACCTAGACCTGAAACTATATCTATAAGTTGTAAATTTTCTTCTTTTACATCTAAGTTAGTTTCTTCTTTAGTTTCTCTAATTACTGTATCTTGAAATCTTTCTCCTAATTCTTGGCATCCTCCTGGCAGCCCCCATTTATCACGGTCTGCTCTACTTTGCAATAATATTTGACCTTTATTATTTACAATAATAGCTGCTGCTCCATCTTGTAATAATACAAATTTGTGTTTTAATTTTCCCATACATAGCCTTGTAAATACTGGATACCCAATAATGTTACTTAGCTCTATTATTTCGTTTGGTGATAGTGGTTCTATTATTTTTATCAATTCTTCGTATGTTATATTTCTTTGTTCTTTTGTTGTTAGCTTTTTTATTTCATTTAGAATATCTTTGTTGTTCATAATTTTTTCCTTTTCCATATTTCTTATTGGCTTCCGATTGGGGACGGTTCCTAATCTATCCAGATTATTTTGTTTTTTCCCTCTTAGTTCTTCTCTATCTTGTTTCCGATTAGGAACCGTCCCCAATCTAGTCTATCCATATTTTAGTATTCTTCTTGGTTTGAGTTTAGGGCTCCTATTTTCTTTATTGTGTCCATTGCTTTTGCTACTTCTGAGGTTGGTTCGGCTGGAGAGCTTACTTGCGTTGTGCCCATTTTTAGTTCTGCCCATCTTTCTTTTGTCATTAACACTTCACGTGGTTTGCTTCCTTGGTAGCCTGATATTATTCCTCTTTCTTCCATTTGGTCTATTATTCTTCCTGCACGTGCATAGCCTACTTTGAATCTTCTTTGTATAAATGAGGTTGAGGCTTGCCCTGTTTCGACTACTACTTCTATTGCGTCCATTAGGAATGGGTCTGTGTCATCTTCTGATGCTTCTTCCATCATTTCTTTGTCTGATTTATTTGAATTTTCTATACTTTCTAGTATGTCTTCATTGTATGTTACTTCTCCATTTGCTTTTACAAAGTCTACTATTTTTTCTACTTCTCCATCTGATACAAACGCTCCTTGTACCCTTGTTGGTTTTGGTGCTCCTGCTGGGTAGAATAGCATGTCTCCTTTTCCTAGTAGTTTTTCTGCTCCTACCATGTCTAATATTGTTCTTGAGTCTACTTGTGATGATACTGCAAATGCTATTCTTGATGGTATGTTTGCTTTTATTAATCCTGTTATTACATCTACTGATGGTCTTTGTGTTGCTATTACTAGGTGCATTCCTGCTGCTCTTGCTTTTTGTGCTAGTCTACATATCGCGTCTTCTACATCGTTTTTTGCTACCATCATAAGGTCTGCAAGCTCGTCTATTATTATTATTATGTGTGGCAAGCGACCTATACCTTCTTCATTTTTTATTGCTTCGTTATAGCCTTTTAAGTCCCTTACGCCTTTTTCTGCAAATGCATTATATCTATTTTCCATTTCTTGAACTGCCCATGCTAGTGCTCCAGCAGCTTTTCTTGGGTCTGTTACTACTGGTATAAGAAGATGTGGTATTCCATTATATACTGAAAGTTCTACTACTTTTGGGTCTACCATTACTAGTTTTACTTCACTTGGTTTTGCTTTATATATTATACTTGATATTAATGTGTTTATACATACTGACTTTCCTGAACCTGTTGCCCCTGCTATCATTACATGTGGCATTTTTGCTATGTCTGTTACTATTTCTTTTCCTGCTACATCTTTTCCTAGTGCAAATGCTAGTTTTGATTTATGGTTTCTGAATTCGTCTGTGTCTATTATATCTCTAAAGTGTACTACTTCATTTTCCTTATTTGGTACTTCTATTCCTACTGCTTGTTTTCCTGGTATTGGTGCTTCTATTCTTATTGTTTCTGCTGCTAAGTTTAGTGCTATGTCATCTGCTAAGTTTGCTATTTTACTTACACGTACACCTTCTGCTGGTTTTAGTTCATACCTTGTTATTGCAGGTCCTACTGATACATTTTCTACTTTTGCTGATACTCCAAAACTGTATAATGTTTTTTGAAGTTTTGTTGCTGTATCTGTAACTGCTTTTTTGCCTCCTTTTGGACCTTTTGATTCTCCTTCACTTAAAAGTTCTACTGGTGGGAATTCGTAATTTTCTTCTTCTACTGCTATTGTATGTTCTAGGTTTAACACTTCTTTTACTTTTTCTTCTTTTGTTTCTACTTCTTGTTTGAATAAATTGCTTTCTATTACATTTGGCTTAAATTGTTCATTTTCTAATCCTAAAGGTACTAATTCATCTTTATCGTGGTTATATTTCTTTATTTTCTTGTTTTCTTCTAATCCATTTAAGTTTATTGTTAATTGATTTTCGTCAATTTCCATTGCTTTGCGTCTAGCTTCTTCTTTTTCTCGCTTACGTCTTTCTCTTGCCGTTTCTTTTCTTGTTTCTATTTCGTTTATTTCTCTTATTGGACTTACTTTTGCTGTTTTTCTTTCTTGCTCTTTATATTCTCTTCTTTCCTTTTTCTTTATTTGCCTTTTTTCTTCTAAATTATCTACTGTATTAGCTATTAGTTCTGCTGGTTTTATGGCAAATATGAATATTATTAATACTATTGCTACTCCTAAGGCTAATATTATTGTTCCTAAAGAACCTAACATGTTTATAAGTGGTGCTGCTAAAAGAGTTCCTATTACTCCTCCTCCTATATTTCTTTCACCTAAGTAATATGCTTGCTCTACTATCTCTTTTATATTTTTTGATATATTTATATGACCTGCTGATATTTGGAATACGCTAAGTATAATTGATATGCATATTAGGAAAATTGTATATTGCATAAGTTTTTTATTTAAAACATCTTTTTCTTTATTGCAAGCTATATATATTGCTATTGCAAAAATTCCTATTGGTACTATGTATTTTATATATCCCATTATTCCACCTAATGCTGGGCTTAGGTGCTCACCTATAAACCCTGATTTCATATATATTAATACTGCAAGCAGAATGCTCATAATTATCATTGAAACTACTGCTACATCTAAGCTTACTTTCTTTTCTTTCTTTCTTCTACTTTTACTTCTTGCCATTTTTAACGTCCCTTTCTTATGTATTTATATTTTTATATAATAATCCTATTTTTATAGGTTAATTTTATCATTACACTGTTATATTTGCAAGGAAAAGTAGTTAATTTTATAAAATATGATTTATAAAAAAATAATAAACGAATAGTATACATTTTATTTATAAATATGTATTTATTCGTTTATTTTTTTGTTTAGTATTCTATTATATAAAATTATAATTTTTCAATTTCTTCTTTTGTTAATCCTGTGGTTTTTATAATTATTTCGATGTCAATATTCTCTTCTTTTAATTTTTTTGCTATTTCTATACTTTTATTTCTAGTTCCTTGTTCTAGTCCACGTTCATATCCTGTATCTAATAAGTTATTTTGATCTAATATGTACTTTTCTCTTAGGTGAGCTAAATATTGTTCATATTCATTATCACTTATTTCCTCTAATATTTTCTTTGCTTTTTTTATTGGTTCATTAGCTTTACTCATATCAAAATCACCTACTCCATTAATAAAATTAACCCAAATATCTAGTTCTCTATTTTCTGAGTACTGTTGTATTTTGGATAACTCTATTATATGAATTTCCATAGCATCTGTCAAGACTACATCTGAGTAATCTTCTTCTCTAAAATTCCACTTTGTTTTATATTTCTTAATTACTTTAAGATTTTCTATGTTAAAGTTTGTAAATAATATTGCTATACATTTATTTGTCTCTTTGTATTTTTGACCTTTTTTAATATTTTGACTATACATTTTACTTAAATAAAATAGTAATCTTTTTTCTATATTTTTTTGTTCTACTACTTGCATTTCGATATCACAGTCAATATTATTATTTAGTTTTGCTCTGATATCTAATATTCCAAGCTTATCATCAAATACTTCTCTTTCAAGTATCCTTTTACAGTTTAGTTTCACATCATTTACTGGCTCTTTTAATACTGCACTTAGTAAATCTTTAGTAATTGCTTCATTGCCTGTAAAACCAAAAACACGCTTAAAAGTGTAATCATTTTTTAATTCTAATAGCTCGATAATATCAACTCCTTTATGTTTAATTTTAATTATTTTGGAAATATTTTAGGAAAGATTTTCCTAAAAGTTTAATTAGATTTAAAATAAAATACTAAACAAAATCATGTTAACATAAACTTCCAAAAGTTGCAATAGCAAACTTTTGGAAGTTTTGTCGAAAATGTTGTTTATATAAAAAGGTATCCCCTCCATGTAATTTTGATATGGAAGGGACGTGCATAGTTTCTTATTTAAAAAACTGTATTCTATCCTCAAGTTTATAATTTGCTTTTATGCTTATGATTTCATCTTTTAACCTTTGCTCTTTGTCTGAAATCATAAAAGGATTTTGTTTATAATCTACAAATGTTTGAGTATTTTTATTCATAACTCGCTTTGGTACAATTTGTATATTCCAGTCCATTAATAAATAATTATAAAAATATTCATAGATGTTAAATTTAGAAGTTTGTATTGTTCTTGGCCATTGGCTTTCGACAGAATCTATGTCGCATGATTGTATTAAGATACTTTTTAGTATATCTATTTCATCACTTGTCATTATCATTCGTTTGGGTCTATTCCAGTTATCCTCAGAATCATACCAAAATTCTGGACTATATCCTGTTGTTTCAGATATTTCTATTATATCTCCTCCAATTTTTGTTTTTTCACTAGAATATACTTCAAAAAAATATTGATGTAATTTAAGTTTTATATAGTTGTCAGAATTTATATATTTAAGATTTCCTAAATATTTTATCATACTTGTCACATTCTGTATTGCCTTTTGTTTATTGTATGGGCAATTTAATATTAAAGGATTAAATAGCTGCTGAAACGTTCTTAGTATCTTACTTCCTCCATGGCTTGAATCATTTTCATTAACATTAACATATTCATCGTCTAGTCTGGGATCAATAAATATTCCGTGGTTGTAGCAACCTCTATAAATCCCTTCATAATGTTTATAATATTTTAATGTCATATTTTTTCCCTCCTGTAAACATTCATATATAAGTTTATAGTTACAAATATTTATAGTTTTTCCCTATTTATCCCTTCTTTCAAAAATACAATGTAATCACAGTTGTTTTATTTATATACCAATATTATTTAGTTATTTTATCACATTCTGTAAACAATTACAAGTTCCCTACTATAAAACTGTTACTTTTTATTCTATGTTCATTCTTAGTTTGTTATAATTGTCTAAACAATAAAAACGAATATAATACATTTTATTTACAAATATGTATTTATTCGTTTATTTTTGTTGTTTAGTATTTTATTATATAAAATTATAATTTTTCAATTTCTTCTTTAGTTAAATTAGTTGCTTTTATAATTATTTCGACATCAACATTTTTATCTTTCAGTTTTTTAGCTATTTCAGTTTTTGCTCTTTCGAAACCAGTTACTTCAAGAGCATTTTGATCCAATATGTACTTTTCTCTTAAATCTGCTAAATATCTTTCATGCTCATCCATACTTATTTCTTCTAAAACTTTTTCAATTATATCTTCACTTGTTAGTTTAAAATACTTTAATAGTTCTTCTGCTTTTCCTGATTTTCCGAATTGGTCGTTTATTCCCATTCTTGTTACTTTACATGGATATTCTTCTGATAGTACTTCACATACTGCTGAGCCTAGCCCTCCTATAATACTATGGTCTTCTAGTGTTATTATTTTCTTTGTTTCTTTTGCACATTTTACTATCATTTCTTTATCTATTGGTTTTATTGTGTGCATGTCTATTACTCTTACTTTTATTCCTTGTTTTTCTAATTCTTCTTTTGCTTTTATTGCTTCACATACTACGTCTCCTGTTGCTATTATGCTGGCTTCTGTTCCTTCTCCTATTTGAACTGCTTTTCCTATTTCAAATTTTTGTGTTTCGCTATATATTATAGGTGTTTCCATTCTTGACAACCTCAAATATACTGGTCCTTTTATTTTTGATATTTCTTCTACTGCCCATTTTGTTTGTGTATCATCTGATACTGACATTACTGTCATATTTGGAAGTGTTCTCATCATTGAAATGTCTTCTAACATTTGATGTGTTGCTCCATCTTCTCCTACTGTTATTCCTGCGTGTGTGCTACAAATTTTTACGTTTAAGTTTGGATAGCATATGCTGTTTCGTATTTGGTCGTAAGCCCTTCCTGCTGCAAATACAGCAAATGTACTTGCATATGGAATTTTTCCGGCAAGTAGCAAATCCTGCTGCTGTACTCATCATGTCTTGTTCTGATATTCCCATTTCAAAAAATCTTTCTGGATTTTCTTTTGCAAATATGTTTGTTTTTGTTGCTGTTGAAAGGTCTGCATCTAGCACTACTATGTTTTTATTTTCTTTTCCTAGCTTTGCTAGGGCTTCGCCATAGCTTTGGCGAGTTGCTTTTTTTATGGTTTTGTTCATTTTATTTTTTTCCTTTCTTATTGGATGTTGGTATTTTTGGTAGTTTCTTCGAATACCGGGTCGCCCACAGGGGCGACCCCTACGTCAAATGAATTTTTTGTATTTTATTTTTCTATTTGTATGAGAAGGGCACAGTGGTGTCGTTTCCAAAGAAGTATTCCCACAAACGGTGCCCCTACAATTCTAATTCATTAATTGCCTTGGTGTATTCTTCTTCACTTGGTGCTTTTCCGTGCCATGCTGCGTCATTTTCCATGAATGATATGCCTTTTCCTTTTATTGTTTTTGCTATTATTGCTGTTGGTTTTCCTTTTGTTAGTTTTGCTGTTTCGAAGGCATTTATTATTTGTTCTATGTTATTTCCATCTATGTTTATAGTATTAAATCCAAATGCTTTAAATTTTCCTTCTATATTGTCTAACCCTTTTACTTTTTCTATGTTTCCGTCTATTTGTAAGTTGTTGTTATCTACTATTACACATAGGTTATCTAACTTATTTTTGTATGATGTCATTGCAGCTTCCCATATTTGACCTTCTTCTATTTCGCCATCTCCTAAAAGACAGTATACTCTATAACCATCATGATTTAGTTTTGAAGTTAGTGCCATTCCATTAGCGGCCGACAATCCTTGTCCTAGTGAACCTGTTGTCATGTCTACTCCTGGTATTTTGTTCATATCTGGGTGCCCTTGTAAACTTCCTCTTACACTTCTAAATTCTTTTAATTTTTCTTTTTCAAAAAATCCCCTTTCAGAAAGTACTGCATATAGTGCTGGTGAACAGTGCCCCTTTGATAAAACAAATCTATCTCTTAGAGGTGCTTTTGGATTTTTCTCATCTATGTTCATTTGATTAAAATATAATACTGTTAATATATCTGCACATGATAGTGAACCTCCTGGATGACCTGATTTTGCAGCATATACCTGTTCTATTATGTTTTTTCTTACTTCGTTAGAAATTCTTTCTAATTCTTTTACATCTATAATTTTCAAAATATTATTCTCCTTTTTTTATTACATTTTATATTATTTTGTTATTATATGCAATATTTTTATTTAATATATTTCTTTATTTTAAATTATGTATTTTGTAGGGGCATCGTTTGTGGGAATACCTATAAGAAATGACACCACTATGCCCTTATTATTTATTATCCTTCCACCAATTTGAAGGATTATTTATTATATATTCATATATTTTATTATATTCTTTCTCATTTCTTATGATATGTTCATAATAATTACGTTGCCAATGTATTTTTGTTTTTGATGATGTTCTTCCTTTATAATATCTTACTATATCTCCTAATTTTATTATATTTTCATTTTTTATTTCTAATATAAAATGTATATGGTCTGGCATTATTTGATAAATTTTTATATTGCAATATTTTAATTTATTAATTGTATTTATTAATTCTTTTTCTATTATTTTTCCTTTTTGATTTAATTGTATTTGGCTATTTATTATTTTTCCTAGCAATTGTTGTCTATTTCTTATGCATATTGTTATAAAGTAAATGCCTTCTTTTGTATAATCGTATTCTTTCAATCTTATGGATTTTCTTTTATTTTGGTTATACAATATTTATCTCCTTTTTTAGTTTTATTATATTTTGAGAAGGGCACAGTGGTGTCATTTCTAACAGGTATTCCCACAAACGGTGCCCCTACAGTTGTATTTTATTGGTAGTAATTCAATGGATTTACATATTCTCCATCTACACGTATTCCTAAATGCAAATGTGCTCCCGTGGTGGCTCCGTTTGTTGGGTTTCCATTACTGTCTTTATATTGATTTCCGCACTACTCCATATACATTTTTTGGACCAACAAAACCGTATTACTTGTCCTTGTAAAACTTCTTCTCCTGTTTCTACTATGTAAGTTGGTGATACATGGCAATATGTTATTTTCATGTTGTCTTTTGATAGTGTTATTGTGTATCCTCCACCACCTAGAAAACCTGTATATGTTATTATTCCATCTACTACTGCTATTAATTTACTTCCTTCTGGTGCTCCTATATCTATTCCTTTATGATAGCTTGAGGCTCCTGCAGTTGGCGATACTCTTTTTCCAAAATATGAATTTATTTTTGTGTATCCTGGCGAAGGCCATACAAAACCGTGCCCCACTTATTTGCATATTTTCTATGGCATTTAAATCATAATCTATTAAAATTTCTCCTGATATTATTGGAGTAAAGAAACATGAAATTATTAATATTAAAATTATTAGACTAAAAATTATATAATTAAATGGCTTCAAAAAAGAGCCTAACATAAAGATTCCCTCCTTTATTTACGCCCCTATTTGTTTATAATTGTTCATTATTACTTATTCATTCTTCATTAAATTACCCTGGCACAATTATATCATCCCACAATAAAATAATTTACCATATTATTCTCTCTTTATTTTCCTAAATAAAAAGGCATAGTGGTGTCATTTCTATTAGATATTCCCTCAAACGGTGCCCCCTACATTTGAAATTGTTTTTCTCATATACTGTTAAAATAACAATATGACATTTCCCATTGTAATATCATTATATTTCATTTTTTGAATGCAAAGAATTTACTTATAAAGAAATTTAATATTATAACTAACACTGTTATTATGCATTTACTTATCATTTCTGGTATTGGCAATTTAAACATTAAGTAACATCCTACAAATTCTACTACCATTGTAAATGCTCTTCCAGCTATAAACTTTATAAATTCCTTTGTTTTTTCTTTTATATCTTTTGCTTTTGAATGAAATACTAAGTCTTTATTTGTTATATATGCAAATAGTACTGCTATTATAATTGCTATTATATTTGATGTATTTTCATTCAATTTCAAAACTTTTGTCATTAATGCAAATGACCCTATATTTACAGCTGTTGTCAATATTCCAAATATTGCATAAAATATTATTTCTTTTGTACATACTTTTTTTATTATTTCTTTTATTTTTTCCATATTTTCTCCATTTTCTAATACATATCTATTATATTACGAATAGAACTCAAAGGGAACAGTGGTGTTATATATAACAGGTATTTTCTCAAATGATGCCCCTACGTTTTAAAATCAATTTTTCATTTTATAAATAATGGCTAGGAGAAAATATATTTATTAACCCCTAGCCCCTATTATTTTTATGGCAGGGGTAGTAGGATTCGAACCCACACAGGCGGTTTTGGAGACCGATGTGCTACCATTAACACTATACCCCTATCTCTAATACTATATTATATTAGCACATTTTTTGTTCTTATGCAAGTGTTTTTTTATTTTTTATTTTATGACTATTGTGTGTGATGCTGAAATTGAGTTGTTGTCTTTTGATATTGCGTTTATTGTTACAGTTCCTTCTTTTAGTAGTGTTACTTTTCCATTTTCATTTACTGTTGCTAATGTTTCATCACTGCTGCTCCACATTACTCCTGTATTTTCTGTAAATTCTGGTATTACTGTTTCTGTTAATTGTATTGTTTCATTTATTCTTCCAACACTCTGACCTGTTATTTCTATTTTTGATATTGGTATGTCTTCTATTTGTATTTTTCCTAAACTCAATGTTGTGTAAATTATTTCATTATTGTATTGTATTCCTTTTGGATAGTATATGGTGTGTGTTTTTTCATTTATTATATATATGTCTAATAGGTTATTTATATTTTCGTTTTTATTTTCTATTTTTTGATAATCTTTTCCATAGTTTAAGCCTAGTTCTTTTAGTTCTATTAAATCAATTATATAATAATTTTCGTTGTCATTTATATTTTTGATTAACATATCTGTGTTGGTATATTTTTTACTTATTGGCAACTTTTTGTTTGTACTATAATAGTATGATATTTCTTCTTTTAATTTTATTATATCTGTTTCTAAGTTTGTTCTATTGTTCCTTTCTACATATGTTGATACATTTGCACTTACTGTAAATGTTAATATCATTAGTATTACTATTGTAATTGTTAAGGTTAGCAATGTTATTCCTTTATTTGATTTCATAAAAAGATTTCCTTTCCATGGTTTCTTACCTTAAAAAGGGCTGTAAAGAAGTCTGTCTCCTTTGATAGACTTTTTTTACAGCTCCTTCTATTTTTACATATCTTCGTTATTTATATCTTTTAATAGTTCTAGTTGAGAAATTAATAGTGCTTCCATTTTTGCTTTGTATACATCAAATTGCTTTTTGATATCTTCTAATTCCTTTTTTTTCATAAGTATCTCTTGGCTTAAGTCCTCTACTGACTTTCTTGCGTTTCCTTCTGCTTCTTTTATGATTTGCTCTGCTTGCTGTTTTGCAACATTTTTTACTTCTTCGGCGGTGTTTTGTGCCATTACTAATGTGCTTTGAAGTGTCCCTTCTATTGTTCTGTAGTGTGCTATACTTGCTTCTAACTCTCCAACTTTTTCTTTTAGTTCGCTGTTTTCTTTATATGCTTTTTCATAGTCTACTGTTAGTTCATCTAGAAATTCATCTACTTCTTCTACACTGTAACCATTCATCATTTGTTTTGCAAATTTTTTATTTTCAATGTCTAATGGTGTAATCATATTTATTCCTCCATTTTACCTGTTACTACATTTGGGTATTTTTAAGCCATGAAACAGATAATTTATTTTTTATTTCTTCTCTCGCCATTTCATTTGTTATATCATAGTTATATGGTGCAATTAAAAATATTGAATTTGATACTTTTTGTATATGTCCATCTAATGCATGTACTGCTCCACTGATGACATCTATAATACGTCTTGCAACATCTTTATTTACATATTCCAAGTTTACTATTATACTTCTTTTTTCTTTTAGTAAATCACATATTCCCTCTGATTGCTCAAATGATGTTGGTTGTGATATTACCATTTTTATTTGATTTGTTTGTGGCATATTTACTACTTTATTTGAACGTCTATTCCAAAAATTTCTATTTTCTTCTTCTTCTTCGTCGTCTTGTTCTATTTCATTATCATATTCTTCTTCATATTCTTCATCTTCTGCTGCGTCAACTCCAAATAAGTCTAATACTTTGTTCATTATAGCTCCTGACATTTTTAACCTCCTACTATATTAGTCATTCGTTTTTACACTACAAGTATCTAACTTTTTTATGAAATTGTCAAGAGTTTTTTCTGTTGTAATTATATTTTAATATATTTGTAATGTTTTTGTAATATTAAATTTGTAATTCATCATATAGTGATATTGTTCTTCTATTTTTTATTTTTTCTTCTTCTATTTCTTTTTCTCTTAATTCTGCTGCTGTGTAATTTTCTATTATGGAGTATTTGTCATTTTGCTTTAGTATTTTTACATATATGTTGTCTGTATATCCTACTCTTTTTCTTACTATATATGCTAGTCCTTCTTTTTCGTATTTTATTGCTACATTTGGAATTTTTAGCCCACTTTCACTCCACCATAATATGTCAAATGATATTTTTCTGTAATTTATTAGCTCTTCTATATATTTATCTATTTTAAATACTAATAAACTTTCTTGTTCATTTTCTGCTGATATGTATTCGACCTTTGCATTTATTTCTTGTGAATTTGATAGCCTTATTTTTACTGTACTTCCTACTTTTACGTCTGCTGCATTTATGTTTTCATTTTTTAGTATACACGCTATATAACAGTAAAAATTATCTATTACTTTACCACTTTCCTCGCTCGTTGGTACTATTTGCCCTGTTTTTAGTTTTAGCTTTTCTAACATTTCTTTACTTAATGAGCCTAAATTAGCTGGTGTTAGTGTTTGCTCTAAGCTATCTACTCTATATGATACAATTCCTGTTCTTGTTGCTTTTATGTATTCTGAGCCATTATTTAGTTCATTTTCATACTTACTTCTTTCTTCTATTAGTTGTTTTAAATATGAACCTGCTGGGCTCTTTTCTCCTACTATTTTGGCTTTTTTGGTAATTGCTTGATTTAATTCATTTTTATATTCTTTTATTTTTTGCATATCATTCAATTTAGCTATTTCGTATATTTTGTTGTGTATTTGGTTATCTAATGTTTTTATATCATTTGAATATATATCATTTTCTTTGTCCATTGTTTCTCTTATTTTTACATCTAGTTCATTTATCTTTTTTTGTAGCTCTTCTTCTCCTCTTGTATAATACCTATATATTGCCTCTCCTTTGGCTACTTTTTCTCCTTCTGATTTTATTTGTGATATTCCATTTTTATAGTTTTCACCTTTTATTACTGTTTCATCTCTTATTACATAGCCTTGTACTGTTTCTTCAAATGATATTTTCCCATTTTCTACTAAAAATGTATCTGTAGGTTTTAGTATTAAATTTACTATTTGTGTTATTAAATATATTATTATTGCTATAACTATTATTGCTGCTATAATATATTTAATGTTAAGTTTGCTTTTCTTTTTCACTTTTAACTATCATTCCTTTATTACGAAAATGGCATTTATTGCTTTCTAAACTTTAAACTCCTTTTTCATATTCTTTAATAATTATTTCAATATTTTTTTCTAAGTCATTTAAGCCATCTAGCCATGTTATATTTTTATATTTTCTAAACCATGTTAGTTGCCTTTTTGCATATCTTCGTGTTTCCATTTTTATTTTTTCTACCATTTGCTCATATGTAGTTTCTTCATTTAAGTATTCTACTACTTCTTTATAACCTAAACCTTGCATTGCTGTAGGAAATTTGTTATATTTGCTACATATGTTTTGTACTTCTTGTATTAGACCATTTTGTAACATTATATCTACTCTTTTGTTTATTCTATCATATAGGATTTCTCTTTCAATATTAATAGCAAATAACTTGTAGTCATATTCTGGGTCTTTTCTTGATGCTGCATCTAACTGACTTTTTGTTTTTCCTGTTTGATGGTATATTTCTAGTACTCTTAAAATTCTTTTTTTGTCATTTGGACTTATTTTTTCCATTGCTACTTTGTCTAGCTGGGTAGCTTTGTTATATAGGTATTCTAATCCTTTTTCTTGTACTTGTTTTTCTAATTCTTCTCTATATGCTAAGTCTGTTTCTATTTTTTCAAACTCTATTTCATATATTAGTGTTTCTATATAAAGTCCTGTACCTCCTATTACTATTGGTATTTTTCCTTTATTTAAGATTTCTTTTATCGCTTGTTTTGCTTGCTTTTTGTATTCTGCAACACTAAATCTTGTTTCTGGACTTACAAAATCTAACATATAATGTTGTATACCTTGCATTTCTTCTATATTTGGTTTTGCTGTTCCTATGTCCATGTCTTTATATATTTGCATTGAGTCTGCTGATATTATTTCTCCATTTATCTTTTTAGCAAGTTCTATTGAAAGAGCAGTTTTTCCTGAGGCTGTTGGTCCTCCTATTACTATTACTTTTTGTTTTTCCATAACTTTCTCCACTTTTATTCTATTATATTTTGGGTTATTTCATTTGCTCTAATTCCGCTATCTGTATTTTCTTCTGAATTTGTAATATTTGTGTCATCTTTCATTTGTTCATTTGTAGTTGTATTTATTTCTTTATTTTGTTCTTCTTGTAAATTTTGTTGCTTTGTTTCACTTAATATTTTCATATTTTGTTTCATTTTTTTGAAGTACACACATTCTATACCTAAAATAACTATCCCTACTATCGTTACTATTATTAATGTTTTTTTAAGTTCTTCTTGTTTTATTACTCCAAGTTTAACTTTACTATATTTTGCTGCTACAAATGGCACTAACATTATAACATTTACTGGTACAAATATAAATGTTATAAAATCTTTTGCGGCATCATTTATTCTTTTTTCTATTCCAAAACCACTTATCCAATATATAACTGAAACTAATATATATATGGTTGCAAAACTTGCTGCTATAAATATTATCTTTTCTTTATTTGGTAGCTTTTTTACAAATTGATATATTAATGTTATTGCTACTGCATTAGCGAAAAGTATTGCTAGCATTATAAATATGTTCATAATTTTCTGTTCTCCTTTATTTTAATTAGAGGTCAGAAGTCAGGGGTCAGATTTCATAAGCATTCAAATATCTTATCTCTAATTTTTTTCATTATATATTTTAAATTTTCACTCTTTTCCTTCTGTCTTCCGACTTCCGACCTCTATTTTTTATTTTCTTCTTTCAAATTTCTTTTCTATGTCTGTTTTGCTCATTCTTATTGCTGTTGGTCTTCCATGTGGACATGTGAATGGGTTTGGTAATTTTAGTAATTTTTCCATTAAGCTTTCTACTTCTTCTTTTGTTAATGCCATGTTTGCTTTCACTGCTGCTTTACATGCTACTGTTGCTATGAATTTTTCTTCTATTTCTTGTTTTGCTGTTCTTGCTACTGTATTGATTTCATCTAGTGTTTCTAAAAATAGCTCTTTTGTGTCTAGGTCTATACATATATTTGGAACTCCTTCTAATTTTATTGTGTTTTCTCCAAATTCTTGTAGTGTGAAACCTGCTTTTCTAAACATTTCCATATTTTCTTTTGCTATGTCCATTTCTTTGTGTGTTAAGTTTATTATGTCTGGTAATAACATTATTTGTGAGTCTTTTTGTGTGTCACTGTAGTAGTTTTGTTTTATTTTTTCGTACATTATTCTTTCATGTGCTGCATGTTGGTCTATTATATATAATTCTTTATCTAATTCTACTATTATATATGTTGAAAATGCTATTCCTATATATTTATATTTTGGTGTATATTTTTCGTTTTCTTCTTTTTCGAATATTGATATTGCTTCTCCTGTTGTTACTTTTGCTTCTTCTAGTACATTTTCTTTTTCTTGTTCTTTTTTTGTTTCTTTTATTGGCATACTACCAAATACTGATGTATACATTTCTTCAAATTTTTCTTCTGGTTGTGCTTTCATATTTTCTAGGTCTTTTGTTTTTTGTATTATTTCTTGTATGTTTACTAATTGTGTCTTTTGTAGGTCTTCTGAAGGATGGTTTTCTTTTATTTCTATATTCTCTATTTGTTGTTCTTGTTCTAATTCTACTTTCTCTGGTAATTGTTCTTTTTCTATTTCTTCTTTTTTAGTTTCTCTGATATCTATTTTTTGGATACCCTCTAATGCTTTATAGTCGTTTATATATTCTTCGTCATCTTCTTTTATAGTGTTTACATTTTTATAATTGTTTAAACCTTTTTGCATTTTAGCCATTTGTTCTATTATACTTTGATAGCTACTTGTTTCCGCTAGTTTTCTATTTTGCGTATTTTCCTTTTGTGCATATATTTGAGCTATTATATTGTTTTGCTCATTTTCTTCGTTTTTTTCTGATTTTCTTCCAAATAGCCCACCATTATTTTCTTCTATTATTTTTGTAGGTTCATCATTGTTATACTCTCTTTCTGGGTTTGAGACTAAGTCTCCTTTTAGCAATGTATCTTTTATTGCATGGTATACTGCTTTAAATACTTTTGCTTCTTCTTCAAACCTTACTTCTAGTTTTGCTGGATGTACATTTACATCTACCTTTTGTGGGTCTATTTCTAAGTTTAATATTAAAAACCCAAATTTTCCAATTGTTATCATTCCTTTAAATGCTTGTTCTGCACTACTTGTTAATGTTTTATCTTTTATATATCTTTTATTTACAAAAAATAACTGATTTGATCTATTTGAACGTGATATTGTTGGTTTTCCTATCACTCCTTTTACTTTTATATTTTCATACATGTATTCTACATCTAGTATATTTTCTGCTATTTCTTTTCCATATATATTATATATTACTCCTTTTATATCTCCATTTCCTGATGTTTGTATTATTGTTTTTCCAGAGCTTATTAGTTTTACTGCTATATGTGGGTTAACTAGGGCTATTCTTGTTATTACGTCTTCTATATAGCCTCCTTCAGTAAAATCCTTTTTTAAGAATTTGTATCTTACTGGTGTATTATAAAATAAGTTTTCTACTGTTATTGTTGTACCTTTTGGACAACCTGTTTCTTCTTGTGATATAACTTTTCCACCTTCAACTACTATTTGATAGCCTGTTTGACTTTGCTCAGTTTTTGATTTCATTTCTACTTTTGCAATTGCGGCAATACTAGCTAATGCCTCTCCTCTGAATCCCATTGATTTTACTGTTTCTAAATCATCTGCTGACCTTATTTTACTTGTTGCATGACGTTCAAAGGCCATTTCCATATCATCTGGCACAATTCCTTTTCCGTTATCTGTTATACGTATATATGAAATTCCTCCGTTTTTTATTTCTACATTTATACTTGTTGCTCCTGCATCTATACTATTTTCTACTAGTTCTTTTACAACTGATGCAGGTCTTTCTATAACCTCACCTGCTGCGATTTTATTTATTGTTAAGTCATCTAATAATACTATGTTTCCCACTTTTCTTCCTCCGTTTTTTGTTTCATTTTTTTATTGTGGTTTGATTATATCACTAATTTGCCTATTTTGCATAGTGTTTTTTGCAATTTTTCTAATGCTAAAAGTGGTAGTAAAAAATAGCTTACTTTTTTACTACCACTTTATTATTATATATATATCATCATATTCCATAAATTCTAATTTCTTCTATTACTCTGCTACACCACCAGTTATTACTTGTACAATGTGTTAATGAGTCTACTTTTATTCTTCTTATATTTGTTACTTTATCTAACTTACATGTTATATTACGTTTTTTTCCTGCTTGACTATTTCCTAAAGAATACGATTCTTCATATATTTTTACCCATGAATCTTCTCCCTGTTCCTTTTCTGATATATATAGTACTAATGTATTATCTGAAGTTCCATTAGTAGTTTCTCTTGTATCTATATCTATTTTATATATACTATGACTTTTATTATATTTATAAATGATATAAGCATTTGAAGGTTCTGAAGATACAGTTTCAGAAAGCCAGTATGTTTCTCGATCTTTGTCAAATATATTATATGGTTTTACTCTGTAATCAGTTGCTTCCACTATTATTTGTCCTACTGAATCTTCGTTACTTGTCATTTTTGGAATCGTATCACATTTTTCATGAAAATTACTTATTGTAGCTCCTTTTTGTATTATTTTATTTGCCCACTCTAAGTTGCCGGCTACTTTCTCTTTCATTTTTTCACTTTCTACTATTTCACTTACTGATATTTCAGAATTTGTTAATATATCTAAAAATATATCTTCATTATTTACTATATAATTTATTGATTTATCATTTTGTAATATTGTAGTTAATATTCCATCTTTATTGGTCGCTAAGTCTTCTACTTTATATTCTCCTTTTATCTTACATAATTCTAATATTTTTTTAAATACATCCAATTCTCCTACATATTGATTAATTTCTTCGTCCAACTCATTTATTTGTTTTTCTTCTGATGTTTGAGAATTTACATATTTTTCTTTCGCATATTTGGCTTTACTAAATAGACCATTTTCGCCTAGCCCTAAATTTATTCCTACTGCTGCTAAGATAATTAACAATATTATTGTGATTACTAGCGATATCAATGTTATTCCTTGTATAAAATTATTTTTTGCCTTTTTTCCTAAGATACTACTTTTTTTGGCTATTCTATTTTTCTGCTTCATTAGTATTCCTCCATACATTCCTAGTATTTACTTTGTTGCTTTTTTTTAAACTTTTTTGACATCTTTTCATTTTTTTCATTATACTTTTTGCCTATTTTTTTGTCAACAGAATATAATGTTTTTATCGTATTTATTTTGAGTTCTTATTAACATATAATTATTTTTATAATTCTAAAAATATATACCTTGCAACCCTTTAGGAAAGATTTGGACGCGTCCCAAATCTTTCCTAATCTTTCACCAAATCTTTCAACTTCCGACCTCTGACTTCTGACTTCTATTTTTTATTTTGTAACACTTTTTCTAATTTCGAATAATATATACCATACGAAAGAACAAACAAAAAAATCTATATATAGGAGGTACTTATCATGGGAAATTGTTGCTGTAATAATAGTGAAATCCTTTGGTTCATTATTCTTTTCTTATTATTATTCTGTGGCTGTGGAAGTAACAGATGTTGTGACAATGGTTGCTGCTAGTTTTCCTTTTGAAACGCGTTTTTCTTTAAAAGGTACTAACTAAAAATTTAGTCCATATTTTTTGAAAGGGGGGAATTTTTATGCCAGAAAATAGAGGTTGTGGATGTGGATGCAATGGTTTCGGTTTTGGTGGAGACTGCATCTGGATTATAATAGTTTTAATATTAATATTCTGTTGTTGTGGTAACAACAATGGTTGTGGATGTTGCTAATTTATTAGATAATAACACATAGAAAAACAACTGTAAAAAAGTCCATTTGGAAAATAAGAGAAATACTTTCTCTCATTTTCTAATGAACTTTTTTACAGTCCCTTTATTTTTATATCATTTTATTTTTTCTTTTAGTACCTTCAAAATATAAAAGGCTATAAAGTCTAGGTCTGTTTTATAAAATTTAGGGTTATCATTTCCCCAACACCTAATTGGTCCCCTCAAAAATTCTTTATGAGACCACTGCATGTCTTTATCTTGCCTCATAAAATGAAAATCATAATATCCTTCTTCACAAAAACAATCATAAAAGAATGCAATTTTCCATTCTTGTTTTTCAATAGATATTTGCTCTTCAAATGAGCTTTCTCTTGCATATATTCCTATTGTTTCCATATCCGCTACAAAAGCTTTCTTAGCTTCTATAATACTTTTTGCTGGGTATAAGCCAGACATAGTTCCTAAATTATATATGTATCCTTCCATATCTTTATCTTCAAAATTTGAACCAATTGCATAACTGTAACAATTGCCCTCTCTATTATAATCCCGCCAATCAAATATTAATGGATAAGTATTTTCTAATATTGATTTCCGTATAGCCTTTATTTTCTCTTCTTTGCTCATTTTTTTACCTCCTAAAAATTATTTTAGAACTTTCTACATTTAATATGTAAACATTATATGTTTTTTTCATAATTTTGTCAACTTGCTAATCATCTTATTAGTTAATTCCCGCAGTATACCCTGTTGAATATGCTATTTGAAGGTTAAAACCTCCTGTGTATGCATCTACATCTATTATTTCACCTGCAAAGTACAATCCTTGAACTAGCTTTGACTGCATTGTTTTTGGGTCTATTTCTTTTATACTTATTCCTCCTGCTGTTATTATTGCTTCTTCTATTCCTCTAAAGCCTGAAATTGCTATTTGGAAGTTTTTTAATAGTTTTACTAATTCTATTCTTTCTTCTTTTGTAATTGAATTTACTTTTTTGTTTTCATCTATATTTAATAAATTGATTATTGGCATAATTAGTTTTTGTGGCAGTAATTCATTTAAGCTATTTTTTATTTCTTTGTTTTTGTTTGTTTCAAAATCTCTTAATATTCTAGCATTTAGCTTTTCTTCTGATAGTGCAGGTTTTAAGTCTATTTCTAATATTATTTTTCCATTTTTTAATAATTCTTCTATGTTTTTGTATCTTAAGATGTGACTACTTGCGCTTAATATTGTAGGACCTGATACTCCAAAATGTGTAAATAACATTTCTCCAAAATCTTCATATATTTTCTTATTCTTGTTTTCATCTATAATTTCTATTTTAACATTTCTCAAACTTAATCCTTGTAGATTTTTGCATAAGTTTAATGAGGTTTTATATTGAGATTTCTCTATTTCCTTTATTTCTATGTTTTCATCATTTATTGCTGTTAAAGGAACTAAAGATGGTTTTATTCTATTAATTGTATGCCCTAATTCTTTTGCCATATTATAACCATCACCTGTTGAACCTGTGGCTGGATAGCTTTTTCCTCCCGTAGCTAATATTACTTTATCTGCTTGTTCTTTTTCTCCATTTGCAAGTTTAACACTTATAACTTTTCCATCTTTTTGTAATATATTTTTTACTTCTATACCTGTCTTTATTTTTACTCTATTTTTTTGAAGTTCTTTAATAAAAGCATCTCTTACATCTATCGATTTATCTGAAACAGGAAATATTCTGTTTCCCCTTTCTTCTTTTACTTCTACTCCATTTTCCTTTAGCATATTTATTATATCAATATTTGTAAAATTTCCAAAGCTACTGTATAAGAACCTTCCGTTTCCAGGAATATTTTTTATAAACTCATCCATTTCTAAAGAACTAGTTATATTACATCTTCCTTTTCCAGTTATTAACAACTTCTTGCCAAGCATATTATTTTTTTCTAATAATATAACTTCATTTCCACTTTTCGCCGCTGATATAGCAGCCATCATCCCCGCTGGTCCTCCGACCAATTACTATAATTCTCATGTACACTTTTCCTTTCCGCACGCTAGGGACGGTCCTTTCCGTTCCGAAATCGGAACGGAAAGGACCGTCCCTAGCGTGCTTTTATAATTCTGTATAACATTTATCTTTTATAAATTTTCTTATTTCTAATTGATCTTTGTCTTCATAATAAGCTATAAGTAACTCTTTAAATTCTTCCGTTAATTCTGTTGGAATACTTACTAATCCTTTTCCTCTTGAAATAAGGTAGTGATTTATAAATATAACTGATGTTCTCTTATTTCCGTCAATAAATATTTGTTTTTTCATTGTGTATAATAAAAGTTCAATTGCTTTATCTATGTCTTTTAATTGACTATTTAATATTTCTTCTAGTTCTTCTTTTATAACACTTTCTATTGGCAAGCTTGGTTTCCATTTAGTCCCCCCTATACTTACAGGAACATTTCTTATTTTCCCTGCTGTATAGTAAAAACCTTCTTCTACTATTTTATTTATTTCACATAGCAAGTTAAAATTTGTTTGTTCTAAAATGACATTCTTATTTATTATAAATTCCCATGCATGTTTTAAATTTAGTATCTTCAGTATATCTTCTGATGTCATATTATTTACTTTTCCACCTTCTATAATATTTTCTGTATCTGCATATGTAGTTGCTACTCCTTCTAATACTGCTTGTTTATAAATTGTTTCTACTAAATGTCTTTTTGCAAAATCTATATTTAACTCAACTTTTGAATCCAATTTTTCTTCTATATAATTTAGATTTTTTAGTTGCTTTGATATTTCTCTTATTTGCTTTTTTAATTGTTTAGCCCTAATACTATTATTTAAAATTAAATTATATAACTCTTCCGAATATTCTCCAATATATTTTGTAAGAGGTATTCCATCTTCTCGTAAATGTACATATATATATTTATTTGAAGCATTCTGTCTTATTTCAATTGACCCATACTCTAATGAGTTTAATTCACGTTCTAGCATTTGTTTATTTTGTAGAAGATTTATGATTTCAATTTTATCTTCCATTTTCTACCTCCTTAAAAATATGAAACATTTTTATTGTTTTTCATCATTTTTGTTTCACATTTTTATTATATCATATATTTTTAAATAATACATATTCTTTTTACAATTTCATATACAAATTTTTGACATTCTAAACCTAAATTTCTATCATATTCTTCTCCTAATATTTCATTATCTGATATTACTCTAACTCCTACTACTGGCACATTATAATTTTTAGCTACTGTGTATACTGCTATTCCTTCCATTTCTTCACAAAGAACTCCATGTTTTTCACTTAAATACATTATCTTGTCCTTTTCACAGTTCCATATATCTCCGCTTCCTATCACTCCAGTACATACATTTCCATTATTATATTTTTCTTTTACACTTTTAATAAATTGTACTAATTTCTCATCTGCTTTTACTGTTTTCTTTTCATCTTTTCCACCATTTACAAATGTTATATACTCCCATTCTAATGAGTTACTTCCTTCTCCTTCTTCTTTATATGGTGTTTTGGCTGACATTATATTAAAACATTCTGAACCTATTACAATGTCGCCTTTATGAATGTTTCTTCCTATTCCTCCTGCTGTTCCTTCATTTATAATTATTGATGGCTTGTACTTTTCTATTGCTAGAGTAGTAAGTACAGAAGAATTTATTATTCCTACTTCCGATTGTGCTATTACTACTTCTTTTCCTTCAATATTACCTTCATATACATTATATATATTTAATTTGCTTTTTTTCAAATTCTCTAACTTATCTACTAAAAAATCTATTTCTGGGTCCATTGCTCCTATTATCATTATTGGTTTTTGCATTTCATTTCTCCTTTCTATTCTATTTACTTTTTTCTTTGTCATTCTATCATATGACCTCAAAAAAATAAAGCATACAACAAATAAATGTTATATACTTTATTTTAACTCTTTCTTTAATATATATTTTAGAAAAAGAGCCACGAAATTCATGGCTCTTTATTACGGTAAAATTTCTAATCTGTCATATTAATTCTTACAGGATTATTTGCTTCTTCTGATGCTTTAAACTCAGGAATTCTTTCAAACCCTTTATTCTGAGCAACAATACATGTAGGGAATACTTCTATTTTATCATTGTATTGATGTCTGCTGTCACATACTTTTTCTGCTCTGAAGTTAATTTTTCATATTCTGCACATACATTTTTAAGTTCAGATAAAGTATGTCTTGTTACATGAATTGCTAAAGCTGAAACAATTAGAGTTTGAACTTTTGCTGCTTTTTCCTTCTTTTTTTATTATACCATTTTATTGTTAACTTTGTAAGTATTTACATAATATACCGAATTAATGTTTTCTATTTATTCTTACTATTTCACCCTATAATAAACAAAAGTTAAGAGACCACCTATTATGATGGTCCCTTTTTAGGTAGTTCTTTTTATTGTGGTTTTAGCCTAAATAACAGAGATTGTTCCTTAACGTGATAATACTCGTCTTCACTTATCCTTTCTTCTACAATTTCAAAGTTTGCCTTTTTCCAATTTTCTTTTGCATTTGTAAGAATCATTTTTGATATTTTAGTTTGAGCTGCTAAGTCTAAGCCGTAAAGAACCCTTGTCTTAAAGAAATAAAGAACATCTCCTGTATCTATATCATATCCTACTGTATAATTTATAAATCTAAGAGATTCTTTTGTAGCGTAATACTTATGTTCCACGACATATACCAATTCACTGGTACCTTCTAATTTTTTAAACCAGTGTTCATATTTTTTTATCGTATTCCTAAGCGCTGCCTCTGCCCGTTCTACGTTTTCGTTGTCTCTAAAGCTTAAGTTGTCTTTCCATTTTCCTCTTATCATTTCCATCATTCTTACCTACCTTTCACAAAAAACTTTAAAAGTTACTATAACATAATAGCACATTCAACATAATATTTCAATACTCTTATATAATTTTTTGTGCACGCTAGGGACGGTCCCTAGCGTGCATGTGTTATTATATCGCTGTAGAAAATATTTTTAGTTATTTTAAACAATTACACCAAATAGGAGGTACAATATGAAAGATGCAAACAGTTTACGGGAATTAGTTAAAACAACTTCTGATGATAACAAACTAGTTTTTGAAAAATCTGCCGATATTCTTTGGGATAAATGTAGTTCTGTAATTAAGAATCATAAAATTAGAGAAGGAACCAAAGAAATATGT
Source organism: uncultured Clostridiaceae bacterium (assembly GCA_947577025.1). Lineage (GTDB taxonomy): Bacteria > Bacillota > Clostridia > TANB77 > CAG-508 > UMGS1663. Next base: position 67,568 of record CANPTO010000011.1, read on the forward strand.
ATAGAATTTCATGAAATTAACGAGGACTTTTCTCAATTTAATGATGCTTATTTGAAGATTAATGAAAAACCTACTAAAACATTTAGAGAAATTGCAGAAGAAAGTATTTATTTTGCATGCTATGCAAGATATCTTCCTTTAGAATTTGCATTAACTCACTGTAAGGAAACAAGTTCTTTTTCAGGTTTAGTAAGAACAGAACAAGATCGTGAAGGTTTTAGGCTTCTTAGTAAAGTTCTTGAAGAAAGGGGCTTATACTGTTGTGCCACTTGTTCATATGATGGACTTTGTTTTGCCGTAGTACTGCAATTATAAAAAGTATAAATATTGTTTTAAGAATTTAAGAAGAAAGAAGACATAAACTATATTTAGTTAATGACTTCTTTCTTTTTTTATATTCTTAGGAAAGTCATCCACGTTAGTGGTGAGTTTCCTTAGAAGATAGTTATGGAAGAATTAGATTTTCTTAGCGAAGAATGAGCTTAGAAAATTTTATTCTTGTTTTTTATCTCTCTAGCATCTGTATTGCTTTTAATACTCCCAACTTACCATACTGGTACGTTAGCCCTCCTTGCATAAATGCTACATATGGTGGGCGAATTGGTCCATCGCATGAAAGTTCTATTGATGAGCCTTGTGTGAAGGCTCCTGCTGCCATTATTACTTTGTCGGTGTAGCCTGGCATGTCCCATGGTTCTGGTACTGAACTTGATTCTATTGGTGATCCCATTTGTATTCCTTGACAGTATTTTATTAGTTTTTCTGGTAGCCCGAATTCTATTGTTTGTACTATGTCAGCTCTTTTTTCATCATATTTAGGTTCTGTTTTATAGCCAATAGTTTCTAACATTTTACTTGCTAGTACTGCTGTTTTTAAGCTTGATGATACTACACTTGGTGCGAAGAATAGCCCTTGCAATATTGATTTATTTATTCCTAATGTTGGTCCTACTTCTTTTCCTTCTCCTGGTGCGGTTAGCCTTTCTCCTGCAAGTTCTATTAGGTCTTTTCTTCCTACTATGTATGCACCATTTGGTGCTATACCTCCACCTAAGTTTTTAATTAGTGAACCTACTACTATATCTGCTCCTATTTCTATTGGCTCTACTTTTGTAACAAATTCACAGTAACAGTTATCTACCATTATTATTACCTCTTTGTCAACTTCTCTTATTGCTTTTATTACTTTTTCTAGTTGCTCGATTGTTATACTTTTCCTTGTGCTATATCCTTTTGAACGTTGTATTTCTATTAATTTTACTTTGCTTTCTTGTAATCTTTTTTGTATCTTCTCATAATCAAAGTCATTATTTACTATATCTATTTGGTCATAGTTTACATTATAAGATTTTAACGAGCTTGCATTTTCTTTAATTCCTATTACTTCATGAAGTGTATCATATGGCAAACCTGTAATGCTAAGCATTGTATCTCCTGGTCTTAGGAACGCAAATAGTGCTACTGTTAGTGCATGTGTTCCTGAAATGAATTGACTTCTTACTAGGCTATCTTCTGCTTTAAAAATTTGGCTATATACTTTTTCTATTGCCTCTCTTCCTATGTCTGAATATCCATATCCTGTTGTACTTCCAAAGTGTATTTCTGATATGTGGTTATCTTGAAATGCTTTTAATACTTTTAGTGTATTATATTCACATATTTCATCTATTCCTTTAAATATTTTTTCTACATCTTTCTCAGATTTTGTGCATAAATTTACTATTTTTTCACTTATTCCAAATTGTTCGTACATTTTTTATTCCTCTTTTCTAAATTCTTTGCTGATATTATATCATTACCTTACATTATTTTCAATATTCTTGCAGGGTCATTTCATAAAATATTACAAAATTGTAATATTCCCAATAATTTCCAAA
>CANPTO010000012.1 GCA_947577025.1 uncultured Clostridiaceae bacterium
TTTATTACTTTGGGAGTTTAATTTACAATACCACTATTAAAATTTGCTTCCACCAAATAATATGTTTTATTTGATACTATCTATATTCATATCTTTTGTGCCAATGTATATATCTCTATTACCTTCTAAAGTATGAAATTTTATAATTCTATAATTATCATAATTATATATTATACTTCCTCCATCTTTATAAGTATCACCTGTTATGTTTTTATTGTTTAAGTCTTTATTCGCTTTTACTATAATTTCATCCATTGTTATTTTGTTTTCTAATAATGCATTTCTTAATGATATTTCTTCCCCATTTATTAAAATATTTACTGATCCATCATATGAATAGATATCATAGTTGTACCTATTTGTTTCTGATTTATCTAAAATTTTGTTTATTTTAGTATCTATTGGTGGATGTTTATCATAAAAACGTATTTCAAAGCTTTCAGCAGATTTTACTTCTATTTTTATTGCATCTACTTTAGCTGGATAGGTTTCCATTACATACCCTGTATATGTTATTTTTACATTTGTTCCCACTTCATATATTGCATCATTATATTCACCTAAACCAATGGATATTTTATCAGCTGATTTTCGTATTTCTTCTCCTTCATTTGGCTCTACTATAATGTTGTTTTGTTTAGATTCTATTACTTTTGCATAAAAGTATAATGAATCTTCTTTTGGTAAATTTTCTATTTCCTCATTTTTGGTATTAGATAAATCTTCTGTGATTGGAGGAGAATATTTTTTTCCAAAATTGCTAAATATTATAGGTTTATTATTTTTTATATTATTCATATCTATTATATATATAACTCCTATAATTACTAATAATATTGTAATTAATGTCAATATCATCTTTATTATTTTTTTACTCATTTTCCTCACCTTTTTCCTTTCTGTTATTTAGACGTTTTTTTCTTTAAGTTTTGTTGGTGTTTTGTAAAAATATATAGAAGGATTTTGGACAGACGCAAAAATTTAAGGCAAGGGGAAAGATTTGGGACGTGTTGAAAAATTTACAAACATTAAATAACTTTATATATTTTTTAGCTATATTTGTTTGTAAATTTTTCAACACGTCCCAAATCTTTCCTTATTTTCTTATATAAGTTACATATTCATAGTTAAAGGGATTTTTCTCATTTCGAATTCCTTTTTCTCTTTCTATTTCCTTCCAAACTTTTTTATCTAATTCAGGGAAATATACATCTCCTTCAAACTCTTCATTTATTCTTGTTATATACATTTTTTTTGCATATGGCATAAGTAATTTATATATAGTAGCTCCACCTATTATAAAGTTTTCTTCTTCTGAATTTATGTATTTATTTAACATTTTTATATCATGTATAAGTTCTACATTTTCATCTTCTATTTGTATATTTGCATTGTTTGTAATAACTATGTGCTTTCTATTTGGCAATACTCTTCCTAAAGATTCAAAAGTTTTCCTCCCCATTATTATTGTATGACCTGTGGTTAATTTCTTGAACCTTTTTAGATCTTCTGGCAAATGCCAAATTAGTTTATTATCTTTTCCTATAACATTGTTTTTTGATATTGCTACTATTATACTTAACATTTTATTCTCCTTTCATTATAAAAAAGAATTACTGTACAGTTGACTTATATCAATTAATATATCATATTCAATTACATCAGTCAACTCATTTTACATGCCTAATTTTCTACTTATTTTATTATATTGTTTACATATTTTTATTGACTTATATTATTTATTGTGATACATTAATCAACATAAGTTAACTGTTAACAATTTCTTTTGTTTATTTATGAAAGGAGAAAAACTATGTCACAATTTGATAACATGTATTTGGAAACCTGTAAAAAGATCATTCAGCATGGTGCTCGGACAGAGTCTAGGAATGGTATTACATACCGCATTCCTGGAAATCATTGGATTTTTGATTTAGAAAAAGAATTTCCTATTCTTACTGTGAAAAAAGTGGCTTTTAAAACTGCTGTTTTGGAAATGCTTTGGATTTATCAGCAGAAAAGTATTGCACTTTCTTGGCTTCAGCAAAGAGGTATTAAAATTTGGGATAAATTTGAAATAAGTTCAGATGGAATTTATCGTAATCCAGACAACGGTGAGGAAAAATTCTTTGGCAAGCAGTGGGCTGGAACAATTGGTTCTTCTTATGGTTATATAATTGCTAATGGTGGTGAACCTGATTTTAAAGATCAGATGGATGCAGCAATTTACAAAATCATCAACTGTCCTGCTGATAGACGTAATATTATTACCATGTGGCAACCTCCATTCTTTGGTAATGCTGTTCTCCCTCCTTGTGTATATAAGGTTCAGTTCCTTGTATTAGATGGAAAGCTTCACACTTTTGTAGAACAGCGGTCTTGTGATACATTCTTGGGAGTTCCTTTTAATATTACTCAGTATGCTGTACTTAACTATATGCTTGCACATGTAACTGGTTTAAATCCTGGAGAGATGCATTACAATATGGTTGATGTTCATATTTATGAAGAACACATTGATCAGGTGCATGAAATGCTTAATCGCTGGGATCGTGCCTTACCTGCACCTAAGCTTTGGCTTAATCCTGAAGTTAAAGATTTCTATTCTTTTGACTCTTCAAAGGAGTTACATGATTGTAAACTCATTGGTTATGAACACCTTGGTGCAATCAAAGGTATTGTAAAAGCATAATTTTATTATAAAACTAAAATAGGCATCATTTAATAAATGGTGCCTGTTTTTTATTTAGACATCTTTATTTTTCCTTCTATTCCTAATACCTTTTACTATTACTAATTTTTCTTTTTCTTGGATTTCATAAAAGATTAAAAAATTATTATAGATTATAAATCTGTTTTGTGAATTTTCATAAATTGCACCTATGTATGGGAATAACTCTAAACTATCAATTTTAGCAGTTATTCCCCTTAAAAAATTTTCTGAAGCAATGGGATTTAATAATTTGAATTTGATATAATAATATATGTTGAATATATCATAATCTGCCGTTTCTCGCCTAATTATTGTATATATAATCTAATCTCCTTATCCATTCATTAATCATTTTCTTAGATTCTTCATTTGTATGAAATCTCCCATTTTTCATATCTTCATCAGCCCTTGCAAGCATTTCATCAATTTCTCTTTTTTCTTCCTCAGTAAACTCCATCTTTTTACCTCCTCATTATTTTTTATTTATTAGTATTCTATATTATATCTAACTTTATGTCAATAACTTTTATTGAATTTATATAAGAAATTTCTGACAATATTTTACAAAATTTTTAAGCTAAATATCCCACTTTGGTACATATTCTTCTTCATGTTCTCCTAATTCTTGCATATACCCATTTTTAAAATCTAATACATAAAAATATTCTTCTATTTGCTTATATTCTCTTTTTGTTAATTTTCTATTTATTAATTCTTCTTCTTTTGCTTTATATGTTGGGAAATATTGTGCCATTACATTTATATATACATCTTCTGGTATATTTTCTTTAATCCATTTTAAAATGTTTTTTGTGTTTTGTATGTGATGTGGTAACACTAAATGCCTTATCATTACTCCTTTTTTTATCATACCATTTTCATCAAATTTTGGAGAGCCAACTTGTCTTATCATTTCTTTTATGGCTTTTGTTGCTATTTCAAAGTAGTGTGGTGCTTTTGAATATTTTATTGCCATTTCATCTGAATAATATTTTAAATCTGGTAAATATACATCTATATAGCCTTCTAATGCTTTTAGTGTTTCTATACTTTCATATCCATTTGAATTATATATTATCGGTATATTTAAACCTTGCTTTCTTGCTATTTTTATAGCTTCTATTATGTGGTATGCATACATTGTTGGAGTAACTAAATTTATATTTTCTGCTCCATTTGCTTGCTCACATATCATAATATTAGCTAGTTCTTCTATACTTATTTCTTTTCCTTTTCCTAGCTGACTTATTTCATAGTTTTGGCAAAACATACAATGCAAATTACAATGTGTAAAAAATATAGTTCCAGAACCATTTTTTCCACTAATGCAAGGCTCTTCAAAAGTATGCAAACTTACAAGCGATATCTCTAGCTTATCTGTTGCCTTACAGTTACCGCTTCCTTTTTTCTAATCTATTTACTTTACATTTATGAGGACATGCCTCACATTTTTTTAATAGTTCTAACATTTTTATAACTCCTTTTACTTGACATTTTATGTTTATTGTTATATTATATTTATATAAACTTTTTAATTAGAACTATAAAATCTAGTTCTAAGGCATTTTATAAGGAGACAAACTACTATGAAAAACTTTAACATCAACAAAGGCTTAGGTTATCTTGCAGTTTCTGCAATTGCGATTGCATCTATTGTCTGTACATCGAGTTCTTTAGGCGCAATTTTTATTGTGCTACTAGGTTTCATTCTTGTAGGTCTTTTGGCTTAGTTTGAAAGAAAAGATCCTCATATGAGGATTTTTTCTTTTTTCAATATATCATATTTTTTTAAATTAATCTATAAATTCTTTACTTTTTGTGCTATAATATAAAAAGTTTGTAACAAGGAGGGATTGAAGCAAATGGCAATTATTGAACATGATTTTGATTTTAGTATACGTGATATTAATGATAAAACTGAGTTAACTAATAGAGCTATGCTTGGCTTTTTTGAGGATATTGGTGGTTACCATTCTGATATTGCTGGGTATGGTTTAAAAGATATTGAAGAAACTAAATTAAGTTGGGTTTTACTTCATTGGAAAATTAAAGTTTTAAAAAGAATTAAATATGGAGATTCTATTCATGTAAAAACTTGGTCACGAGGAGCTGTTCGTGCTTGTTGCTATCGTGATTATGAAATATATAATGGCAAACGGAGAACTATGCACTATTGCTACTTCTAAGTGGACTTTAATTCATTTAGAAAAAGGATTAATGCGTTTTACTGATGAATTAGTAGAAAAATATCAAACAGAGAATAAATGTACTTTTGATAATTTTAATTTTGAAAAAATTAAAGAACCTGAAAATAGCACTCTTACTTTTGAATATACTGTGCAAAGAAGAGATATTGATATTAATAAACATATGCATAATATATGTTATTTAGATTTAGCCTATGAGGCTTTACCAAAAGATATTTACGAAAATACTTCTTTTGATAATATAGAAATTATGTATAAAACTGGTGCTTTGTTAGGTGAAAAGGTTAAATGTTTCTATTCTGATATTGATGGAGAACATATTGTTACTATTAAAAGTGAAGATGAAACTAAACTTCATGCAATAGTAACATTGTATTAAATTTTTATTGATTTTTTGTTTTTTACATGTTATAATGGTAAACATAACTTATAGTATTTGTTTCAATAATAGGAGGTATGCAGATAATGGCTAATAAAGTAATAAACTATCCAAAGCCTAAGGACACATTACGGGCACGTTACTTACCACAGCAAGGATTTTATCAACTATTTTTTGAAGTTGAAGGGAAAACAAAAATTGTAGAACCAATATATGAATCGAGTTTTGATTGTGATGGTAAATATATGAGAAGTATTATTTATACTGTAGTAGAAAAAGTAAAAGATTATAATATAGACTTTTACGACATTGCAAATGCTATTGTTGAATGTTGTAAGGATAATAATCAAAGGCCACCTAAAATTATGTTTAATTGATTATACAAAATAAATATTAACCAAACAACTAATCAAAAGGAGGAACTAACATGTCAACATTAAAATTTGACCGTAAGCTTGAAACAGTTGAATTAATAAGCTCATCTGATACTAATTACTATCACCCATATCCATTTGATATGGAACCGTGGGAAAAGCTTAAGACTATATTAAGTCGGTTTGGTATTATATTATCTTCACCCTATGAATTAGAGTTTGTTGATGATGAATACCATATTCAGCCAGTTCCAGGATATTTTGGAGCTAATGACGGAAAAGTATTATATAAAGACAAAATTATTGCAAAAGGTAGCGTAGATGGTAGCAACTATTGCGATAGAGAAGGAAAATTGACTATCTATATGAATGTTTTGGAATCTATATATGAAGCCAAATAACACAAAAAACCTAGAGGATACTTTAATCCTCTAGGTTTTTTGTATGGTTTTATTTAATTACAGTGATAAATAAAAATCTCACCATTTTTGAGCATTATCGGAATTCTCCCCTGTTTATCTTTTTGGCATACTTTTTTATAATCTTCCATAAGTTTAAAATTCTTATCGTAATAAGTATATTCACCGTTCTGAAGCATTCTGTAAAATTCACCGTCTGCAACCATTTCTACATGGTTTCCTTCAAACTCTTTTATTTCTTTGGTGTTTATATTAACCAATTTCAGAGTTTTTTCGTTTGTTACATAAAAGTAATCCTGATTTACTACAACATACCTATTCTCTGGATTTGAACTACATATAACTTTCTCTTTTTTTAAGTCCTTATTCAGAACAGTTACATCTCCATTCATTTCCACTACTATTGCAGACTTTCCTGGCACATAATATAAAATATTCTCATATTTATGCCCTTCAACTTCTTTTAATTGTGTATCAATGAATGTATAGTATCGTGAGCCCCACTCTTCAGCTAATGCTGCTAAGTACTTACAGTTATTACTTATTGCCTTTTTTACACTTACTTCATCAAATAAGCATACTCTTAAATCTGTTGAACCAGCAATCTCATAATCTTCATCTATTAGATATACTATACATTTTCCCTCTGGTACTGCTAATGCATAACCATCTTTAAAGTCAGTTACATAGCTCCAAAGTAATTTGTTACACATTTTCCGTAAAATACTCATAATTTTTTCTCCCTTCTTAATTAAGAAATAGTTTTATTTAGTAACATAGCTTCATCATATCATTTTATGTTTACTTTTACAATAGTTTTAACTGTTTTTTTATCAATATTATCTATACACTTTTAATAAAATATAAAAAAGTAGATTCGTCACATAGGTCGCCCAAAGTGCGCCCCCTACAACGTTGAATATATTCCAAAAGCCGATTTTTTCTATTCAATAAGAAAAACAACTTAGCAAAGTGGGTGAACTATGTTCGCCCTTACAATTTAACTTAAAATAGTACACTTTCCTAAGAATATTAAAGGCAGACACAAGGTCTGCCACTACATTATTTTTTTAATTTATACTCTTCACTATTAATTCTTCACTAAATTTCTCCATGCAATGGAGAAATTTACTAGTACATTCCTTCCATTGCTCCAGCGCCCATATCATTATGGCTTCCACAAGAACATTTTTCTTCTTTCTTTTCTGTTACTATACTTTCTGTTGTAAGTACCATTGATGCTATTGATGCTGCGTTTTGAAGTGCACTTCTTGATACTTTTGTTGGGTCTACTATTCCTACTTTCTTCATATCTACATATGTATTATTTGAAGCATTGAAACCTATTCCTTTTTCACTATTTTTTACTTTTTCTATTATAACTGCTGGTTCTAAACCTGCATTTATTGCTATTTGTTTTGCTGGTTCTTGTAGTGCTTTTAATACTATATTTGCTCCTAATTTTTCGTCAGCTTCTAAACTTTCTATTCCTTTTTCTACTTCTTCTATTATATTTAAGAAAGCTGTTCCCCCTCCTGCTACTATTCCTTCTTCTACAGCGGCTCTTGTTGCAGATAGTGCATCTTCTATTCTTAGCTTTTTGTCTTTCATTTCTACTTCTGTTGCTGCACCTACTCCTATTACTGCTACTCCTCCTGCTATTTTAGCTAAGCGCTCTTGTAAATTTTCTTTTGTAAATTCACTTTTTTCTTCTGCTATTTGAGCTTTTAGGTTTGATACTCTTTCTGCTATTTGCTGTTTATCTCCCATTCCATCTACTATTATTGTATTTTCTTTTTCTACTTTAACTTGTTTTGCTCTTCCTAGTTGTTCTATGGATGTATCTTTTAATTCTAGACCTAAATCAGATGTTATAACTTCTCCACCTGTTAATATTGCAATATCTTGTAGCATTTCTTTTCTTTTATCTCCATAACCTGGTGCTTTTACTGCTACTACATTTAATACACCTCTTAATTTATTTAATATAAGTGTTGATAATGCTTCTTGTTCTACATCATCACATATTATTAATAATTTTCCTGAGCTTTGCATTAGTGTTTCTAATAATGGCAATATTTCTTGAATATTGCTTATTTTTTTATCTGTTATTAATATATATGGGTTATCCATTATAGCTTCCATTTTTTCTGTGTCTGTTACCATATATGGTGATACATAACCTTTATCAAATTGCATACCTTCTACAACTGTTAATTCTGTATTAGAAGTCTTTGATTCTTCTATTGTTATTACTCCATCTTTTGAAACTTTTTCCATAGCTTCTGAAATTAGTTTTCCTACTTCTTCATTATTGGCAGATATACTTGCAACTCTTGCTATATCTTCTTTTCCATTAACTGGTACGCTTATATTTCTTAATGCATTTACTGAAAGCTCAACTGCTTTATCTATACCTCTTTTTATAGCCATTGGGTCTCCACCTGCTGCTACATTTTTTACACCTTCTTTTATCATGCTTTGTGCTAAAACTGTAGCTGTTGTTGTTCCATCTCCTGCTACATCATTTGTTTTGGTTGAAACTTGTTTTACAAGCCTAGCTCCCATATTTTCAAATGGATCTGATAGTTCAATTTCTTTTGCTATTGTTACACCATCATTTGTAATTAGTGGTGAACCAAATTGTTTATCTAAAACTACATTTCTACCTTTTGGTCCTAAAGTTACCTTTACTGTATCTGCTAATTTATTAACTCCATTTAATAAACTTTTTCTGGCATCTTCGCCAAATTTTATTTCTTTTGACATGATTTTTTTCCTCCTTCAAAACTCGAAGAGTTTTGTACTCTTCACTATTCATTATTCACTATTCATAAAAGCTATTTATACGAAATGCATGCAATTAATAATCTCTCCTATATTAATTTTAATTATAGTTTTCATAATTTTCTACTATTCCTCGGGTTTCCGATGGCGGCGACCCCTACAATTGCTACTATTCATTTGAGCAATTTCTTCTAAGTGCTGGGTAGACACAAGGCCTATCCCTACATTAATTTTTGATTTCATAATTTTAATTATTCTACTACTGCTAAAATATCATTTTGACTAACTATTATTAAATCTTCACCCTCATATTTTACTTCTGTACCTGCATATTTACTTACAACTACTTTATCTCCTTTTTTTACTTCAATTTTTACTTTTTCAGTTCCTGGTCCTACTTCTAGTACTTCTGCAAATTGTGGCTTTTCTTGTGCTTTTCCTGCTAATATTATTCCACTTTTTGTAGTCTCCTCATTTTCTATCATTTTAATTACTACTCTGTCTGCTAATGGTTTTAACATTTTTACATTACCTCCTTAAAAATATTTATTTACTAATATTAAAATTAGCAGTCTTTATTTGAGACTGCTAATAATTTATACCTTTTTACTTTTAATGTCAATACTATTGTTTGAAAATTCACATATTTTTCACAAAGTGCCTCTTTTATATTTATATTCGGTAATTTGCTTTAATATGATTATAATTACTTACTTTTTAATTTATAAACTACATATCTTAAATTACAAAATACTTTCTTTGCAATTTTATAGAAAAGATATTTAATTGGTTTAAATGGAATATATATTTCTCCTATTAGTTCTACAAATTCTCCTCCAAAGCCTTTTTTGAACCTATATAGTCCATCTTCTTCTCCGCTTTTCTATTGAAACTCCTCTAAAATCATATACTTTACAATTATTTTTTATTGCTAGTTTTATCATTTCCCATTGAAGTAAATATGTTGACATTAAGTTTCTATGTTTATTTGAGCTTGCTCCATATAGGTACCACATTTTGTTTCCATATATTATTGGCATTATTGCTGATATTGGCTCATTTTCATAGTAGGCTATATATATTTTAGTTTGATATGGGAATTCTTTTAGTATTTTTTCAAAATATTCTTTTGGTCTTGTCCTAAAATTATCCCTTTTTCCTGTTTCTTTCATTAATTCATAGAACTCATCTATTCCTTCTTCATTTTTTTCTTCTACTATTACTCCTTTTTTTCCAGATAGCCTTACATTATACCTAGTTTTTGAGGCAAAATTTTTAAATATTTCGTCTTCTGTCTTATCTTCTAAATTTAGCCTAAAGTTATGCCTTGCTTGTATTTCTTGGTCAAATTTTATGGCTTTACTATTTATTTTGTATCCAAGCTTTTTTACCAAACTACTAAATTCTTTGTTTTCTTTTTTTACATTTGGCTCTATTATAATTACAAATGCTTTATATTTTTTTGCTACTTCTTTCATTTTAATTGTTAGTTTTCTTAAAGTTTCCTCATCATATATTTCACCTATTGGACCTCTTGGTACATACATTATATTCCCGAATATAGGTAATTTTCTAATTAATATACTCATACTTGCTATTATACTTTTGTTTTCATCTTCTACTATAACTATTTCATTTTTCCAAAATTCCTTTACTTTTGCCCATTCTCTAGATTGCTGAAAATCACATAAATCTTCTTTTTTTATAAATTCTTCATAACTTTCCATTTAGCTCTCCTCCTAATATGATTGTATATAATAAATGAAAAGAAGGTTTTAAGAACTACTTAACTAATTCTTAACTTTTTCTTACATTTATTCGGTTGTCGGAAGTCGGAGGTCAGAATTTAAGGTAAATTCTTCGAAGTTTTGGCGAAATTCGGTATTCCTCATAGGTATTCCTTACAGATTTAGGCCCTACAGCTATTTTTAAATTTCTGTCTTCCTACTTCTCTATATTTAGAGGATATTATTTTATATATATTTTTTCAATCGTTTTTCTGTAATCTTGTTGTAAGTAAATTGTAAGGTTTTAAACTTATATATGATTTTATTATATTAAATGAAATTGTTATAGATAAATGTTTCTTTAATTTAGAGCATCAAAACTAGTTCATCATTTCGACTAATAATTTTACATAATTTTATTAATATTACTTGACATATTATGTAGTCTGTTATATAATTTCTTCATACTTATATTGTTATTCCTTGTTTGCATTTTTAGGGAAACTACTTAAGTAAATAATTTTTTCAAGGAGGATTGTACTATGATAGGTACAACTAAAAAAGAAGTAAGAGAATTTGTTGAACAGTCAGTAGCAAGCTATAAAAACTCTACTGGTTATGCTGTAATTGGATGTATTCCAGAGGCTCAGCAGGAATTCATAAATGGAAAACTTTATGAATTATATAAAGATGCGGAGCGGAGTAGTTCTTCCGATACACTTAGCCTGCTCAAAGAAGTTATGGAAGAGTATTCCGGTTTTTCGAGTTACTTCAGTCAGCGTCAGTCAAAACCTCAAGCGCGAACACCTGACTTACCTTGGTGTGATTATGTTGGTAACCCAGCTGCAAGAAGGTTTTGGGGGCTTGATAACGATAGTAGACCTAGACCTTCATGGCTTAGCGGAATGCCAAGAAGCTGTTAACTTTTTTCTTGTGGGATTGTACTTTATTGCAATCCCACAAATCGTTAAAAGGAGGATTGTATGTCATATAGTAAAAAAACTGAAATTTTCGGTCACAATATTGACATTAAATTTAATGATTGTATTTCTGATGGTGAAGAACAAACTTTTAATGATAGGGCTCTAACTCTTTACATTCATATCAACAAAATGTGTAATGCACGGTGCAAATTCTGTAATATTTACAAAACCTGCTCACCTAGAGTAAGCTTTGATCTTCAGAAATTATCAGTAGTTCTACAAGAATTAATAACTAAAAATAAGCTTGGTAGAATTGCCATAACAGGAGGTGAAACATTTTTAGATGTACATCTTTTAGATAATGTTTTAGCTACAATTTATGAGAACGTTAATAATCCTGTTATAACAATTAATACTAATGCTTCAATGCTATATAAAATATATGAGTTAAAAAATATTGAAGTATTGAGTGAAATTAGGATAAGTAGGCATCACTACTTAGATGAAGAAAACAATTCAATTTTTGGCATTAAGTGTGCTACTATAGCTGAACTTTCAACTGCTGTTAATAAATATGGCAATCTTATTAAATTAAACTGTAATTTGATAAAAGGTCATATTGATAACGTAGAAGAAATTAGTAAATACTTAGATACTGTAAGTAGTATTGGAATTTCAGAAGTTGGTTTCGTAGGGTTAATGCCTTTTAATGAATACTGTCAAGAACATTATGTAGATTATTCAAGCTTTATTTTTCCTACTAGTTTTTTACGAGTTCGAAATTTAAAGGATAGTAATATATGTCAATGTGATAATTATATATATATTTCTCAAAATACATGTATGACTATGCAAACATATTTTAGGCAAGTAAGAAAGCTGGAGTGTGCCTATTGTAGACAATTTTCATATTCTTATGATAATAATCTTGTAGGTGGATTTGACAAAAAAATAATATACTAAAAAATGAAGAGAAATTGAACTTTTTCCCAAAAGATAGAGTTCAATTTTTCTTCATTTTTTAGTATTTTCTAATTACTTCTTATTATTTAAGATATAAAAACTCTAATATATAGTTTCATCTGCTTATTATTCTTATTTGCATATTTATAAGCATAGGTACCTTCTTCTAATCAAATTTGAGAATTGTATTTAAATATAGTTTTCAAACCCAACTTGCAAATTTTTAATTTTGTAGCTTGGTATTTCTATTTCTACTTTTATGTGATTTTTGTTATCTTCTATTACATATATTCCTTCATTTAAGTTTCCACTTTGCATTTCTTTTTTTGAGTAGAAATATTGAACATATAGTGTTTCTGGCTCAAATCCGAATTTTTCTATTACTCCTAATTCTTCTAGTTGTATTTTTACTTTTTCATATATTTCACTTTTATTTTCATCAATATCTTTATTTGCTTTTGTATTTTGTTCTCCAGCTACTGCCATATTACCTATATCTAAAGCCCTGTATTCAATATTGTTTACATCTGGTGTAAATATTAATTTGTATTCATCTTCCGATATATATATGTACTCATCATATAATAATTTTATTCTTTCTTTTTTTATCAATTTTTTTATATATTGATTTATTTCATTATCTTCTACATAACTATATTTTTTTAATATGTTCCTTATAATATTACTATTTCTTATTACATCTATGTCTCTTTCTTCTAGCTCACCATAACATTCATCTATTGCATATCCTATTTTTAATAATATATCAGAACTATTATCGCTTTTATAATATGTATTTTTGTGCTCTTGCTTTTTATTATTATATGATGTTGTAAAATGTTCTATATTCAAAATAAAACTTATATATAAACATACAATAATAATACCTATTGCCATAAATTTTAAAATTGATTTAATTTTCATTTTTCCTAGCATATGTTAGTTTTTAAATCTAACATATATTCCTTTCTTTTTATTTTGTAAGATTTAAAAACTTACATAGTACCACTGCATAAGATATCTGTAATTCGCTATCGCTCAAACATCTATCTTAACTAAATGGCCGTCAATCCTTGTCTCCTAATTTTATTATAATTTTTGTGCCTTCATTTTCTTTACTTTCTATTTCTAGCTTTCCTTCTTGCATTTCTACTATTTGTATACATAGTGTAAGTCCTAAGCCCATTCCTGAAAATTTTCTGTTTCTGTCTTTACTTAATGTGTAGAATGGTTCTTTTATTTTTTCTAGTTCTTCCTTTTTTATTCCTTTTCCATAATCTATCACTTTTATAACTTTTCTTTTATCTAGTTCTATTCTTACAATTGGATTATTTTCATATGCATTTATTGCATTTTTTGTTAAATTGATTATTAAAGTTTTTAATAGTGTTTTGTCAAAATTAATATATACATCTTTTTCAATTTGTTTTTGAAATACCACATATGGAAATGTAATTTGCATCTCTTCAATTATTCTATTTAATTCTTCTGATAAATTTATTGTGTCTTTTGTAATACTTCCATTTTCTAAAAGCATTAAGTCCATTAGCTTTTGTGATATTTCTTCTATATATTTTCCTTCATCATATATTCTTTTGCTATATTCTAAAACTACTTTCTCATCTGCAACTTTTCTATTTTTTATTAAGCTTGAATATCCTACTATTGAAGTTAAAGGTGTTCTTATTTCGTGTGTTAAATTCCCTATAAATCTTTTTCTATTTTCTGAAACTTTTTCTATTTCTGAAATGTTTTTTTGAAGTGCATCAGTCATTTTGTTAAAGCTTTTACCTACATTTCCTATTTCATCATTTCCTAACTCTTTGACTTTTGCTGTATAGTTTCCTTTTGTGACCTCTTTTACTATTTTATTTAATATCTTTATTTTTCTTGTTATGAAACTTACACTTATTGATAATAAGAATGCAATAGTAAGTGAACATGCTAGACTAAGTTTTATGAAATAGTCTATCTGCTCTTTTTTCATATTATTTATTTTTGAAATATCTGACATTATTACTACTACATTTGTATATTTTCTCATTTTCATAAATAATTTACTGCCTTCTACATATGTGGTTATATTTCCATCTGTTTCATATTGTTCATCATTGTTATATTCATTATATTTATCATGTAGTTCCTCATTTGTCATTTTATCTTCTTCAATAAATAATTTTTCTTCTAATATTTTTGAATAATCTTCTTTAAAATTTGTATATATTCTTCTTCCTTCATCATATATTTCTATATTTACATTATTTTTTAAGTAAGTATTACCTAGCATAGAAATGTTACTAATTCCATATTGTAATTCATTTATTATGTTGTTAATTTGAATCATATTTTTATCTGTTTCTTTTTCTATGTTAGACTGATATGTATAGTTTATCATATTTATACCTATCAAGTTTATTGCTATTATAATTAGTGTAAAAGACATTAGAAATATTTTTTGGCCAAATCCCATGTTTTACTCCTTTTATTAAATTATTTGTTGATAGACAAAATTTGCTTTGCCACGCTACGTGTTAAATTGTCCGCTCCTAAGTAAGTAATATATTTTATTTTTTTCGCCCTCCAAGCTCACGGGTATTCCCCCTCCTCAAAGGGCTGCGTAAGACTTCATTACAAAAATAAAATATATTACTTACTTCGCGCTACTCTATAACTTAATACAGAATATTTTCATATTAAAATCTATTTTAATATGTATCCTATTTTGTTTATTGTTACTATATTTTCTTTTAGGTCTAATTTTTTTCGTAATTGTTGTATGTGGTAATCTACTGTTCTTGTTTCTATTTGTGCATTTATATCCCATACTTTGTTTAATATTTCATCTCTTGTTAATACTCTATTTTGATTTTTTATAAGTAATATAAATAGTTCATATTCTTTTGGTGCTAAATATATTATTTCTTCATTTTTGTATACTGTTCTTGTATTTTCGTTTATTTTTATATTTTTAAAATTATATTGTTTTTCTCTTTTACTTTCCATTCGAAGTTCAATTCTTGCAAGCAGTTCTAATGGCTCAAATGGCTTTGTTATATAGTCTTTTCCTCCACTTTTTAAGCCTTTTACAATTGTGCTTACATCATTTTTAGCAGATAAGAATATAATTGGAATATCTTTGTTTTCCATTTGCTCTGCTATTTGAAAACCATCTAATTTTGGTAGCATTATATCTAGCAAAATTAAATCATAAGTATTTTCATTTATCTTTTTAAGTGCATCCTCGCCGTCAAAACTACAATCAAATTCATAGTTTGCTAAGCTTACAGTGTCTTGTATTAATTTTGATATATTTTTTTCATCTTCTACTATTAATATTTTTGGCATTTTCTTATGCTCCCTTCTTTTTTATTTTAGCATTTTTTTATGTTTATTACAATTGATTGGATGTAAGTTTTTTGTAAGGCTTTTAACTAAAAAGAAGTACTTTATAAAAGTACTTCTTTTTAATATATTATAGATATTTACTTAATTCTTTTTCTTCTTTTGTAAGCTTCTCGTAATTGTCACTTCCAGGGACGGCAACCTGTGGTGCATATATTTTTACTTCGCTTGGTATAAGTTTTTCTGGAATTTCAGTAAAGCACTTACATTTTGGGCATATACACCCATAATATACTTCTCCCCATGTTATACGTTTTAATACATCACCATCTTCTAATGTCATCATTCCATAACATGGCTTATGTTTTTGTTCCCAGCCTTTTCCTGTACATCTTACGTCTAAAGACCAATCTGGTAATTTGTAATTACCTTCTTCCTTCATTACCATATTTTTTCCTCCTTACAATTGTTTTTGAGTACTTGTTTATTTGCTATTTTTTCGTGTATTTACGAAAGACATTAATATTTCATCATATTTTTATGTCAATTGCAATATATCATTATCTATTTTTTATTATTTTTAAGAAATCTTTATACTCCTAATATCTTTTTTACATCTCCATAAATATAAAAACTTCCAACTACAAAACTAACTTTATTTTTTTGACTTTTTGCATATAAAATTGCTTCTTTTAATTTTTTTTGATATAGTTGTTCATTTTTTGTTATCCTTTTGGCTGTTTCATATAGTTCTTTACTTGATACATATCTTTCTTCATCATTTCCATTTGTAAAAATAAATGTAGAGTTTTCATCTTTTAATAAGTATTTTAATACTGTTTTGTAATCTTTGCTTTTTAATATAGATATAATATATATTTTTTCTTTTTCTTTATAATATGTGTTTACTGTATTTATAAAGTTTAAAATTGCTTCTTCGTTATGACCTCCATCATATATTATCTCTGGCTTTTTATTTATAGTTTCAAACCTTGCTTTATGTACTACTGCCTGTAAACCTTCTCTTACTGCTTTTTCTGATATTTTAAAGCCTTTTTGTTTTAATATATTAATTGTTTCTAAGCATAAACTTGCATTTTCAAATTGCTTCTCTCCCTTTAGGTTTAACTTTATATTTTTATTTTCTTTATAATTAAATGTTAAAAATTCACCTTCATAGCTTTTATTTTGTATATCAGCTTTTTTTACAGCATTTAATGTATTATTTTTATTTAAACATGTTTCTTCTATTATATTTTGAATAGCTGTTTTTTGCTCTACTATAACAGTATTTGAGTTTTCTTTTATAATTCCTGCTTTTTGTATTGCAATTTCTTCTAAAGTATTACCTAATATTGCCATATGGTCATAGCCAATAGAAGTAATAATAGATACTAGAGGCCATACTATGTTTGTACAGTCATATAGACCTCCTAAGCCTGTTTCAAGAACTACAAAGTCGCATTTTTTTTCTTTGAAATAGTATAATGCCATAGTCGTTAATAGTTCAAATAAAGTTACTTTTGTATTACTTATTTTATTATATTTTTCTATTTTATTTTTTAGCTTTTCTATTATATCTTCCATCTCTTTATCTGTTATATTTTGACCATTTACAGTAATTCTTTCATTATATTTTATTAAGTGTGGTGATATATATTTTCCTACTTTATATCCATTTTTAGTTAAAATATTAGCTAGCATTTCTGTGGTACTTCCTTTTCCGTTTGTGCCTGCTATATGAATAATTTTTAACTGCTTTTCTGGATGTGCTAATTCTTCCATAAAATATTCCATTGCTTTTAAAGTAGGATTTTTTGTTCCTTTATAAAAATTATTAAAATATTCTTCTATGTTCATAAAGCCTCCTTAATATTTTCTAACAATTGAAATCGTAAGATTTCTTAACTGTAGCATTTTAATGCGTACAGATAAGTTATGCTTTAGTAAAATCTAAAACTCGCCATAACTATCTCGTATGTAGCTTTTCTTCCCCTTGGTCAGAAAATTCCTACGATATAGAAAAAATTCTCCTTTCATTTTCATTCCACACGAAAATGAAAGAAGACTTTTCTTCTTTTATTTTTCATAGCGGAATGCGAAAATAAATACGCAAGCTTTTTAAGACTTTTGCCTTAGTAACAACTTCCCGTTTACTAAGTCTTAACGATTTATTTTCTACTCTATCTTTATTTAAAATATACCTACAATATTCCCTTCTTCATCTATATCTATTTGCTCTGCTGATGGTACTTTTGGAAGGCCTGGCATTGTCATAACTTTTCCTGTTAGCACTACTATAAATTCTGCTCCTGCTTTTAGTTTTACTTCTTTTACGTGTATATTAAATGGTGAGTTACATTCTAAATTTTTTGCGTCATCTGAGAAAGAATATTGTGTTTTTGCTATACATATTGGTAGGTTTTGGTATCCTAATTTTTGTATACTCTTTATTTGTTCTTCTGCTTCTTTTGTGTATTCTACCCCTTCTGCTCCATAAATTGTGCAGGCTACTTTTTTAATTTTTTCTTTTATGCTATCTTCTAGAGAATATATGTGTTTAAATTCTTTTTCTTGTTTATCACATAATACTACTACTTTTTCGGCTAAATCTGTTGCTCCTTCTCCACCTTTTCCCCAGCTTTCTACTAGGCTTAAGTTAACTTGCTTACTTTCTAGTATTTCTTTTAATGTATCTATTTCATTTTGTGTATCTTGGTCAAATTTGTTTATTGCAACTATTACATTTAGTCCGAATTTATCTTTTAGGTTTTCTATATGTTTTAGTAAGTTTTTGCTTCCTCTTTTTAAGGCTTCAGTATTTTCTTCTGTAAGTTCATCTTTTGGAATTCCTCCATGATATTTTAGTGCTTTTATTGTGCTAACAACAACTACTGCATCTGGCACTTTTTCTAGTTTTCTTGTTTTTATATTTAGGAATTTTTCTGCTCCTAAGTCTGCACCAAATCCTGCTTCTGTTACGGTGTAATCTGCTAGTTTTAATGCAAGTTTTGTTGCAACAATGCTGTTACATCCATGTGCTATATTTGCAAATGGTCCCCCATGAATAATTGCTGGGGTATGTTCTAAGGTTTGTACTAAGTTTGGGTTAATAGCGTCTTTAAGTAGCACTGTTAATGCTCCTTCTGCTTTTAAGTCATGTGCAGTTATAGGTTTTCCTTCTTTTTTAAAGCCTATTATAATATTACCTAGTCTTATTTTTAAATCTTCTAAACTAGATGCCAGGCAGAATATTGCCATTATTTCTGAGGCTACTGTTATATCGAAACCGTCTTCACGTGGTACAATATTTTTTTCATTTGATAAACCTGTGTTTACAGTTCTTAATTGCCTATCGTTTAGGTCTACACACCTTTTCCATGTCACTTTTTCAATATTTAATTCGTTTCCGTGGTATATGTGGTTATCAATTATAGCTGACAATAAGTTATTAGCTGAGGTTATTGCATGTATATCTCCTGTAAAGTGTAGATTTATATCTTCCATTGGTGCTACTTGTGAGTAGCCTCCGCCTGTAGCTCCACCTTTTATTCCGAATACTGGGCCTAGTGATGGCTCCCTTAATGCTAGTATTGATTTTTTACCAATTTTTCTTAGTCCATCTGCTAGCCCTATTGATATAGTAGTTTTTCCTTCTCCTAATGGTGTTGGGTTAATTGCTGTTACTAGTATTAATTTTCCATCTTTTTTGTTTTTTAGCTTTTCTAGCTTTTCTAAACAAATTTTAGCTTTATATTTTCCATATGGTTCTAAATATTCTTCTTCTATTTCATTTTGTTTAGCTATATTTGTAATTGGCTCTAACTTTGTATTTCTTGCAATTTCAATATCTTTCATTTATTTTAGCACCTCTTTTTCTATATATAATTTATAGTAAATATGTTTCTATCAAACGCCTTCCCTTTTTTAAGTGGAGGAAAAACACATCTGGTTATTTTCTTTTTCTATGTTATACAGTTTATAGTATTTATATATTTTTTTCAATAAATTTGAAAATCTTTTTACTTCTTCAGCTTATATAAATTGTATTTTCAAAAAACGATTTTTTATAGAGCTGACTCAGGTCACCCGTTAGTAGTGACCCCTGCAACCTGAAATTTGTTTATAAAAGTCGATTTTTTATTTTTAACAAAAAAACAGCATTTTGTGCTGCTTCTTACTTTTTTATTAGTTTTCTTTTTTTGCTATTACTTCTTTTCCATTATAATAACCACAATTAGAGCAAACTCTATGTTGCATTATCATTTCGTGGCAGTGTGGACATGCTACTAAATTTTTGTTTTCTAATTTCCATGTTGATCTTTTTAAACCTGTTCTTGCTTTAGACCATCTTCTTTTTGGTTGTGCCATTTTATATTCCCTCCCTTGTAATTATCTTTATGTATGTATATCTATTTTCATAGTTATTCATTTTTTTAATCTTTTAAAATTATACTAGAATTTGAATTTATTGTCAATAGGTATGCTAAAATTTGTTGAATTTGACATATTTTATGGATACTAGCCCTGCCTTTAAAATTCTTGCAGGCTATATTTTTAGTGTATTGCCTAATATAAAAATTTTATTCATTTTTTTAATCTAATAATTCATTAATTTTATTTTCTAACATATTTATAAAGTTATTGTTATTTCCTTTGAATTCTTTTGGAGTAAATTTTTCTACTTTTTTTAATGCTTCTTCTATTTTTTTTGTATCATATACCGGTATAATATAGCCATTACTACCAAAGTTCTCTAATATTTGCTCTTGATGGTTGTTTACATGTTCTCCATATTCTTTTTTTCTTGCTACAACTATCATTTTTTTTCCTTGCTTTAGTCCCTCTATTATTGAACCAACTCCTGCATGTGTTATTATAAAATCTGCTTTTTCTAATAAACTGCTAAATTCTTTTATAGGCATATAGTCTATTATTTTCATTTTGTCTGTCTCATATTTTGTGCACCCTGCTTGTACTATTACTTCATCTTTTATATTTTTTAATTCTATTTGTTCCTCTACTGCTTTTATTAGCCTTTCAAATGGTTTATCTTGAGTTCCTAGTGTTACTAATATCATTTTTACCTCATCTTATTTTTTAAAAATTTCTACTTTTTAGTTTTATATGTTTTTAATATATCCATCCATAATATTGTGCTTTTGGATATATTTGTAGCATTTCTTCCCATTGTACTATAAATGTGTCTGCTACTAAATACAGTAGCTTGCCTGTTACTGTTTTTGTTGTTCTGTTTGCAAATGTTTCTATATATATTACTTTACTTCCTAATATTTTTCCAATACAACACATTGGTCCTGCTGTATGTGTTCCTGTTGTTATTATTACTTGTGGTCTTATTTTTAGGTATATATATAAGCTTATAAAGCAATTTGCTAGTAATACAAATATATATTTGAATGGCTCTTTTTTTGTTTTATATAATAGGAAGTTTATATTTTTTTTGTATTTTTCTTTTAAATTACTATTAGTTTTTGTTTTTTCTGTTACTATATGATATTGGCATTTTTCCATTAGTGGTTTTAATTGCATTAATTCGCTAAAATGCCCTCCTGTACTTGAAATAAACAATATTTTTGTGTCTGTGTTTATTTTACTTTGATTTTTAGATGTTACTTTTTTATTATATATCATTTTTTCTATTACATGTATTATAATTGTAGCTATTATTATTCCTGTTAATACTCCTAATGAATCTATGCAAACATCTCTTAGTTCACAACTTCTACCTGGTATAAATAGCTGATGTATTTCATCTGTTATAGCGTATAGGGTTCCGAAACATAAAGCTAAATACCCTTTTTTGCTGTTTTGTACCTTTACATGTTAAGGCATAGTTCATAGTTAAAAAACCTAGTAAAGTGTATATTGAAAAGTGTGCAGTTTTTCTTACTATTGGCTGCAATATTTCGCTACATACTACTTGCTTTTCTTCCTCTGGTAGGTTTCGCAGCGCTGGTAGTATTTTTACAACAAAATTTACTACTCTTCCACTTGAATTACTTGACTTAATTGCTACTTGATTTGAAAAGTAGAATATTGTTATACAATTTATTGCTATTAATATTAAGAATATTATTTTCCTTGCTTTCATTTTAGCTCCTTTTCTGTTAATATTACATTCTATTAGGCATTTGTATTCCTAATAGTTCTGCTCCTGTTTTTAGTATTGTTCCTACTGCATATGTTATATATAACCTTGCATCTTGCAAATCCTTTTCTTCTGTAATTATTTTGTTTGCAGTATAAAAGCTACTAAATTTTTGGCTTAACTCTATTAGGTATCTTGATAATATTGATGGCTCATTTTTTTCAGTTACTTGTTTTAGTATATTTTCAAAATTATATATTGTTTTTATTGTTTCTACTGATTGATTATCTTCTAGTTTTGTAATATCTACATCTTTAAATTCTGGCACATATCCTGCTTTTTCGATAACACTTTTTGTACGCACATATATATATTGAATATATGGTCCTGTTTCTCCTTGGAAGTTTAACATTGTATCCCAGTCAAAAATTTCATCTTTAATTCTGCTATTTGCTAAGTCATTAAATATTACTGCTCCTATTCCTACTTTTTTTGCTACTTCTTCTTTTTCTTCTAAATCTGGATTTTTTTCTTCTATTACTTTTAAAGCTCTTGTAATTGCTTCATTTAGTAAATCTTCTAGTTTTATTAAAGTTCCCTCTCTTGTAGACATTTTTCCTTCTTTAAGTCTTACCATTCCAAATGGAACGTGTTCTAAGCCATTTATATATTTTTCGTCTATGCCAAGTAATTTTGCAACTTCAAATACTTGTTTAAAATGTAAATTTTGCTCGTATGCTACTACATATATATCTTTGTCAAAATCATATGTGCGTGCACGATATAGAATTGCTGCTAGATCTCTTGTTGCATATGTTGTTGATCCATTTGTTTTTTGTACAATACATGGTGACATGTTTTGCGCTTGTAAATCTATAATTTTTGCTCCTTCTGATTCTATTAATTTCCCTGTTTTTTCTAATTTCTGTACAACTTCTGTCATTTTATCAGAGTAGAAAGCTTCTCCATTCCAATAGTCAAACTCAATGTTCAACATATTATAAATTCTTTGAAATTCTTTTAAACTTAATGTTCTAAATTTTTGCCATATATTTGTACAATATTCATCTCCATCTTCTAATTTTTTAAAATTATCTCTACATATATTTAATATTTCTTCATCTTCTTCACACAATTTATTAATTCTAACATATATTTTGGTTAATTCATCAATTGGATTTTCTTCTACTTTATATTCTTCTCCCCATCTTTTATAACCTTCTATTATTTTACCAAATTGTGTTCCATAATCTCCTAAATGATTTATCCCTATTGTATTGTAACCTAAAAATTTATATATCTTATATAATGCTCCACCTATTACTGTAGAACGTAAATGTCCTATATGAAATGGTTTAGCAATGTTTGGTGAAGAATATTCTATTACTATATTTTTACCTTCTCCTATATTTGAAGCACCATAATTTTCATTTTTGTTTTCAAATTCTTTTAATACTTCTTCTACTAGTATAGAGTTGTTTACAAAGAAGTTTAAGTATCCCCCTACTATTTCTACTTTATTTATATATTTATCATCTATTTCTAAATTTTCTTTTATATCATTTGCAATAGCTGGTGGTGCTTTTCTTAACTCTTTTGCTAACCTAAAACATGGAAATGCATAGTCTCCCATTGTAGTATCTTTTGGAATTTCTATAAAATCCTCTAATTCCTTTTCATTTATATTTATTACTTTGCTTATAGCTTTTGCTATTATGTCTTTTAAATCTAACATTATATCATACCTTTCTTTATTATCTTTTTAAATTAATGATTGTTCTTGCAAATTCTAGTAAATCATCTAAATGCTTTTCTATAACTTCTTGTAATATTTCTTCATCTATTTGTTTATAATCGTGTACTGCTATATTTCTAAATCCTATCATATTTTGCATATTTTTAGACATCCCACTAGATATTATTTTATGTTCTTCTAATTTTTTAAATGCTTCTTTTTTTGTTTGTGGTATTCCCAATTTTCTTGTAGAAACTATATACATTGCTATATCTGTTGTTGCTTCACATGCTCTTTGTAAGTTTAATACTATACAATCTAGTTTTCTGTAATCTTGTAAATTATTGGGGTTATTTTCATATTCTTCGTTTATTCTATTTATGCATCTTTCTATTATTTCGTATTTATTTATAATAACAGCTTCATTTTCCATAAATTGTGCCTCCATTTTTTATATTATCTATAATCATTTTTCTGCTTTCATTTAATTCCAAATATTCTCTGTACATATCTAATTTATATAGTTCAAATTTAAATTTATCTTTTGCATATAGAGTAATTCCATTAATTAGTATTTCATATCTTATTCCATCTTGTGTATTGTTTAAATCTATTAAATCAACATCTTTTTCTAAAATGTCTTCTAATTTTTGTTTTATTTTAAATAATTGTTTAGGTTGTATTTCATTTTGTGACTTTATTCCTATATCTACATCACTTTCTTTATTTTGAGTGTTCCTTGAATAACTTCCAAAAAGTATTATTGCATCACATTTAATCTCTTTTATTAAATATTGTTTTGCCTCTTCTAATTTTTCTTTTATTTCTTCCATACCTAAACCCCTTTAATATATTATCAAAAAAATCCATTCATTTCAATGGATTTTTTTGTTTTTAGTTAATTATTTATACAAATTTTATATTTCTTATAATTTTTGCTCGATTTCTTCTTTTGTTTCTGACACTATATATGCTATATTCTTTCCGTTATTATCAGTTAAATTGGTATACACTTTAGAATGAGTATTATATAAATATGGATCATTATAATACTCTACTATATAGTAACAACCTTAAAAGAATTTTTTGTAAAACTATTGACATATTTAACATAATGTTGTATATTTATTTAGTCACAATAAATGTATGTTTAAGAAAGGTTAGGTAAATTTATGAAAGATCAATGTCTTCGGGAATTATTAATTAAGCTAGAAACCATTTATGAACATTTGTATATTTCATTAGCTAATGATACAAATTTTAGAATGGCAGATGTCATTAATTTGGCGTCTTATTTATCACAGCTTTCTCAGTACCCAGAGTATCGTGAGGGATCAGAGGAACTTTTGAAGATGCTTGAAAGCCACGATTTATCGTCAGGCAATGTAACTTACATGTCCGATGTGGTTTATAGAACACGTTCAATTGTTAATGTTCTAGGTTCTGATTTGAGGGAAACTGATGAGGACATCTTCGATTCGTTAAAACAAGGTTGTGCAGATGTTAAGGATAAAATCAGCGGAGCTATTCCGCAGCAAATAAAAGACTCATATGCGAAAGCAGCTGCACAATTAAAAGCTGCAAGTAAAGCAGCTGAAAACAAGCTAAAACATAGCATTATAAATTGGCTATCTTCAGACGATAACTAAAATTTACAAACAGAACCTTATAGCGGGAATTAATTACCCCGCTATTTTTTATGTTGTTTTCTTATCTATTCACCTAAATTTATTCCTATATTTCTAGCTGTTTTTACTAAATCATCTTCCATTGTAACTACTTTTACATTTCCTAGTGTTCCATCTTGAATAGCACCTATTTCTTTATTATTTCCTACTACATTTTCTAGTGGTACTGAGTCTAATTTACCATTTTTTATAACTGTTAGCACATTAAACTTTCCTTTCATTGCAAGTTCCATTGCTTTTGAACCATATTTTGTTGAAAGTACTCTATCATATGCTGTTGGTGTTCCACCTCTTTGCATATAACCTAATACTGTACATCTTGCTGTTAGTCCTGTTAGCTCCTCTAACTCTTTTGCTACTTTTTCTCCTGCGCCTCCTAGTTTAATATTTATTACTCCTTCTCCTCCTGTTTTTTGGTTTGCTACTGATATTTCTCCTCCTTTTGGAAACGCTCCTTCTGAAACTACTACTATACTAAAGTTTTTTCCTAATTTTTGCCTTTGTTTTATTGCATCTGCTGCTTTATTTATATCATATGGAATTTCTGGAATTAATGCTACATCTGCTCCTCCTGCTATTGCTGATTCTAATGCTATCCATCCGCGCTTCTCTTCCCATTACTTCTAATACCATTATTCTATTATGTGTTTCTGCTGTTGTGTGAAGTCTATCTAATGCTTCTGTTGCTACTGATACAGCTGTGTTATATCCAAAAGTTATGTCTGTACATGCCACATCATTATCTATTGTTTTTGGCACACCTATAACTTTTATCCCTTTTAACGAAAGATCTCTTGCAGATTTTTGTGTACTATCGCCTCCTAATGTAAATACACAGTCAAATCCATCTTCTTTTACGTTTTCAACACATTTATCTGATAAGTCTTTATATTGTACATTTCCATTTTCATCTACTACCTTATAATGAAATACATTTGCATTTGTTGAAGAAGATATTATTGAACCACCTTTTTGAAGAATTCCTGATGCTTTGTCAGTACTGCTCAATTTTACATAGTCATTTTTAAGCAAACCTCTATATCCATCTATGAAACCATAACACTCTACATTATGACTTTCAGCTGTTTTTACAATTGCTCTTATAACTGCATTAAACCCTGAAACATCTCCACCATTTGCAAGTATTGCTACTTTCTTTACCATAACTATTTTTCCTCCTAAAAATTTTCTTACCTTGTTTCTTATTATATCAATAAATGAATTTTTTACAACAGTTTTTTTAAATTTTTGAATAAAATACCTTGTAGGGGTCGCCACCTTCGGCGACCCGATCTTCAAAGACTTGCTACAGGATTTAATAATTATTATATTTTTCCTATTCTTTTTTTAGGATCTAATAGTCTATTGACATTTATATAATTTTATGTTAATATATCAATATAATTAATTGTAAAAAAGAAAGGAGATTACTTTATGACACGGGCTTTAATATTTATTATTTTTTCTATAATTGCATTTATCTTTATTATTAAGATTTATGCCTCACGAAAGATGGAACATCTATACGAAATATTATACAAGTATCAACTTCGACATGCTTATAAGTTATGTAGTGATGTTACTTATCTAAAAAAATATCTTGATGTAGTGTTTTTTAGACATTCATTTTATATTTTTCTAAGTCCTTATTTAAGAGATACTAGAATGCAATATGTACATTTCTATGTGTCCCATGTTTTTCCTAATACTTCAAAGAAAATAGACAGTGACTATTCATTAGATTTCTTATAAATAAGACAGAGTTAGAAGTTTGAGATTAAAAAATAGGGTAATTTCTTTAAAGAAATTACCCTATTTTTTAATCTTATATTTTTATTTATTACTTATATGTATGTTACTAATTTCTGCTTGCATTTCTCTTGCTATTATATTTTGGATTTGTGCTATTTGATCTTGTTCTATTTTTTCTGCTCTTACTACTACACTAATGCTATTTCCATTTACAAAAATTACACTATCTGTTATTCCTTTTGTTTTTATTAAATTTTCACATATCATAATTTTATTTTTACAGTCATTTATATTTTTTATTTCTGTTTGTGCAATTGTTTTTTGGTCTGATGCTATGTTTTGATTTTCTAATATTTTTTCATATGTTTCTATCATTTGTGAATACATTGTGTCTCTTGTTAGTCTTGAAGATGAGAAATATTCATCTATATTTTTTGTGTTTGTTGTAATTGTTTCATTAGTAGTTTTATTATTTTCTATCTCTTTATCTGATTTTTCACTATTTACATTTTTATTATCAGTGTTTTTGTTGTTATCACTTTCTTCATTATTGGTAGTTATGCTTTCTGAATTAGTATTAGTTTGGTCTACTGCATTACTATTAACTAATTTAGCATCCCCAATTCCTGCATAATCTATTGAATTAAGCTCTGCGCTTGTTGTAATAGCTCCATTATTTGCAGTATAACTTAAATATCCTGCTGAAACTAGCATAAGTGCTATAACAAAAACAATAACTTGATTTCTTTTTAAACTTTTCATTTTTTTCCTCCCTATTATATTAATTACTCATTTCGAATACCTGTATTTTATGTGTGGCAAGCCCTGTTGCTGCTTCTACTGCTTGCGTTATTTTTAGCTTTACTTCACTATTTCCGTGCTCCTGTTGCTGTTACTATTGCTCCTTCTATTTTGGGTTTTAATATACTTTGTGTTACTGGTACCTTTTCTCCATTTTTATCTTGATATATTACTTCTTTTTTATTAGATGTCTGACTTATTTTTCTACTCCCTCCACCGGGAGTCCGCTTCTTCTGTATCACTTTTTGTGCTATCTTCATTATACATTGCAATTGTTTCACTACTTTGTGAATATGTAATTAACACATTTGCTTTACCTACTCCATCTATTTTTGAAAGTATCGTTTCTAAATTTTCTTGTAATTCATCTTTTGTATTATTTTGAATACTACTATCTGTTTTTGCTAAAGTTTTTCCTATACTATTGGTTTGTGTGTTTCCTTCTTTTTTATCATCTTTTAATATCATATTTATTACTATTATTGTTATTACTAAAATAATTACTAGCACTACTAAGTTTTCGATTTTCTTTTTATTGTTTCCTTCGTTATTCTTAAAAATATTTTTAAATTTATTCATTTGTTCTTTTAACATATTATTCCTTTCCTTTTGGAAGTTGGAGGTTAGATGTTGGATTTTAGGTAATTTTCTTGAAGCCTTACCATATTTTCCAACTTCTAACTTCTAACTTCCTATTTTATATTTATATTTTTTTTGTTTACTTCATATACTGAGGATATATATTCTTTTATTTCATTTATTTCTTTTCCTGTTAACCTTACCATTTGACTACTTTCTTCAGCAGTATTATTTTCTATTTTTACTTGTATTTTTACTTGTTCAATTTCATTTACAATATTTTCTTTTGTATCTTCTTTTTTACTTTCTCTTTTGCTTAAAGTCATATTTATATTTTTTACTTTATATTCATCAGTATTTTCTAGTTCGATTTGTATACTATTTACTATATATCCTTTATCCTCTATTTTAGATTTAATATCTTTTTTTAGATTTAAAATATATATCTCTTTTATGTTTGAATTATTTGTATTTTCTAGATTTTGAGTATCTACTTCATAACTTGAAAGCTGGTCTTCATATTTATTTATATCTATAATAGAGTCTAGTTTAAATTCACTTTTCGTAAATTCGCTTATAACCGGTGAAACTATACTAAATACTATATATACGCCTATTACAACTTTTATGTATTTTTTGCTATTTCCATTTGGTAGTAGCATTTCTATAATACTTCCGATTATTACAGCTACTATTATTCCTTGAACCCATGATATTATAAATTCCATTTTTTATTTCTCCTATCTATACATAAGACCACTATTCGATATTTTGATAACTAATGTTGTTCCTACTATTAGCATTACTGATACACTTGAAATAACTGCAAGTAAAATTTTAAATGTATCTCCTATACCGAGAAAGCAGGTCTATAATCTTTTTATCTGCTATTGGCTGGCAAATGGCTGAGCCTATGTAATATGTTGTCATTAGAAGCACAAGCCTAATAATCGGTATTATACAAATTCCTAATATTACTATTACTCCGCACTATTCCTACTGCATTTTTTAGTATTGTTGTAGCTCCTATTACAGAGTCTACAGCATCTCCTAAAATCTTTCCTACAACAGGTATAAAGTTTGCAACTGCTGCTTTTGTAGTTTTAGCTGTTATCCCATCTACAGTACTTCCGAAGGCTTCCCTCTAACGATAATAACCCTACAAATAGTGTTAATACTACTCCTAATATCCACACTACACTAGACTTAAAGAATTTTGCTAATTTATCTAATTGTATTCTATCCGATATTTTTGAAACTATCGAAAGTGATGTTGAAACTAGTGTTATAGGTATTATTACTGCATTTATAAAGTTTCCTATAAAAGTTATAAGAAATAATAAAATTGGTTGCAATATATTTACTGATGCTATACTTCCTGTACTTAGCATTAAAGTCATAAGTAATGGTACTAAGCAATTAGAAAAGTTTACTAAATTGTTAATAGAGTTTTTTACCATAGTAATAACATCTGCAAAATTTGTCATTATTAGTGTTACTATTAATATATATTGAACATAGTATGTAATTTGAGTAATTCCTTGATTTTCTAGACCTTCACTTATGCTTTTTAGTACACTATGTATTATAACTATTACCATAATACTTGCAATTACTCTAATAGATACAATAGTTTCTTTTCCTATTAAATTTAATATGCTTTTGCCTAACAGTTTATTGTCTATATTTCCAGTTATAGCTGAGTTTAAAATTTTCCCATAATCTACATCACCAAATACATCTTCTGTATATTTTTTTGACTCATTTATGAATTTAGGAATATTTAAAACTTCTTTTTGCGAAGATATGATTTCATCTTGGCTTACCTCTTCTGCATATGTTAAAGTTGGAAATAGTAAAAATATTATTAAGGCAAAAATTAGAATTATTTTTTTCATTTGTGGACTCCTTTTTGCTGGTGGGCAGAGGTCAGATGTTGGAGGTCAGATTTTGTGGTAATTTCTTCGAAGAATAGGTCTTTGACGGCAACCTTTTATACAATTATTTATTCTGAACTATACATTTAAACTTTGTGTTTTCTGACTTCCGTCTTCTGACCTCTGTCATGGTAGCACCTTAATTATTGTTTCCAACAGCCCAGATATGATTGGAATAGACATAGAAACAATAACTACTTTTCCTCCCATATCCATTTTATTAGCAATTGCAGTTTCTCCTGAATCTTTACATATACTTACTGCAAATTCTGTTAAGAAGGCTATGCCTGTTATTTTTATAAGTAATGTCAAAAACTGATTATTAATAGCTGTTTTATTGGCAAGGTTAGTCAAAAGCTCTACTACACCAGATATTTTGCTAAGTATAATTCCAAGTATTAACGCTCCTGTAATAAGTGATACATATATAACAAATTCTGGCTTATACTGCTTTAAAATTATTATTATAATTAAGGCAATT
The DNA here is from genome assembly GCA_947577025.1 of uncultured Clostridiaceae bacterium. Classification (GTDB taxonomy): domain Bacteria; phylum Bacillota; class Clostridia; order TANB77; family CAG-508; genus UMGS1663. The sequence goes on from CANPTO010000012.1 coordinate 30,920, forward strand.
AAGCCGTATTCCTATTATTTTTATAATATCCATTTTTTATTACCTTTCTCAATTTCTAAAAGGGACGCCCCTTTTTCGAAAATTTTTACCAAAAGGGACAGCCTTTCTATCTGCTTTTATTTTTCTAAATGAAAGGAATGTCCCTTTTAGCAAATTTTTTTGAAAAAAGGGCGTCCCTTTTGGTTGATTATAATCCAAATATTGTTCTTACTGTATCAAATAATGTGCTTATTTCTTTTATTACCATTGTTAGTACTATTACTAAGCCTGCTAAGGTTGTCATCATTGCTTGGTCTTCTCTCCCTGCTCTTACTAACACTTGATGTAGTACAGCAACTAATATTCCTATTGCTGCTATTTTAAATAATAAGTTTATATCCATATTTATACCTCTCTAATTTTATTGTTATTTTTTAATTTTATAATTTCTCTTTTCTGACCTCTGACTTCTGACTTCTATATTAATATTATTACTACTGCTAGTCCTATTGTTATACCTAATGTTTTGTACATTTTTACGTATTTTTGCTTTTCTTCTTCGGCAAGTTCTATTTGTGTATCTAAAAAATTTTCTACTAATTCTACTTCATTTACTTGTCCTTCTATATCTACTTTTCCTAGTAGATTACTTAGGTTTTTTAGCACTTCTATATCTTCTTTTGTCATATTTGTGTTTGATTCTTGCAATGCTTCTTCCCACGCTTTTCCTGCATTTTTCGTGTTCATCTTTTCACATACACTTTTAAAAATATTTGATATATTGGGTTTTGTTTTTTGCGATATTTCTTTAAATGTTTGTGGAATTGGCTCATATGTAAATTTTATTTTTGCGCTAAACATATTTAATGCATTTTTCATCTCTTTTAAATCTTTTACTCTGTTTAAATATTTTTTTGAAATTAGTATTCCTATGTATGATGTTGATGATAAAATTAATATTAGTGTTATGTATTTTATTATTTGCATATTTGTTACCTTGTCCTTTTTACATTTTCTATATTAATTATATTCAGTTGAATTTTGTTTTAGAACAAAAAAAGACGGAAATATTTAATTTCCATCTTTTTTATTGTATTGTCGTCCTCCTTTTAAAGCACTTCTCTTAATATATGCATTAAAGCTACAATCTCTACAACTGCCATACATAACCATGCAACAATATTCATTATCATAACTACTATACAATATTTTTTAATTTTACTCCGCGTCTCATAAATTATCATGTTTACGCTCCTTTCACAAAGTCAGTTTAAGTTTACATATTGTATGTATACATTATTTTCTAAAAATTGTAAATACTTTCATCCGATTTTATTTGTACATACAATTTTTCTTCTTTATTTAGTCCATATACTTTTTCAATTCCACACTTTTCTCTTTTATCACTTAAAAATATTATTCTTTCAAAACAATAGTTTTCTATTAATTTATTTAGTGCTGGGTTTAATTTTATGTCTTCTATGGAACTTCCATGTGCTGTAAATATTCCTTTTATTCCGCAACATATTCCATATCGTATCGCTTCTACATCTTCCATACTTCCTATTTCGTCTGCTACTATTACTCTTGGGGACATTGAGCGAATTAGCATTGTCATTCCTAAATGTTTTGTTATTCCATCTAATATATCGGTTCTTATTCCTACGTCATTTTGTGGAATTCCTCTATACATTGCTGCTATTTCTCCTCTTTCGTCTACTACTCCTACATTTATTCCTTTAAAATGCATACTTTCTATTCCATTGCTAATTCTTTTTGTTAAGTCTCTTAGTAATGTTGTTTTTCCTACTCCTGGTGAAGATACTATTAGTGTACTATATATGTTATTTTCTTTAGGATTTATTACATATTTTATTATTTTATCACTTACACCTAATATCTGTTTTGCAATTCTAAAGTTTAAACTTGATATGTATGAAATATTTAGCACCCTGCCATCTTTTATAACTGTATTACCTGCAATTCCTACTCTGTGCCCTCCTTTTAAGGTAATATATCCGGTTTACTATTTGGTTTTGATAGCTATATATAGAGTTATCACATATTTGCTGCAGAATTTCTAATATTTCTTCAGATGTTACATTATATTCAATTATTATTTCTGCTTGTCCTAATTTCATTATTATTGGTTTATTTACTCTTATTCGTATTTCTTCTAAGTAGTTTAAATTTATATTGTTTTTTACAAAATACTCGTCTATTTTTTTTACAGTGTTATTAGGAAAGCATCTTAAAATGCTATTTATATTTATCATAATATTAATATTATATGTTTCTTTAAAATTTTTAGAACTATAAAATCTTTTTTTACAACTCTATTTTTTTAAAAAAGGCTACACAAAATGAATAATGTGTGGTAAAATGTTTTTGTTAATTAAGAATGAATAATGAATGGTGAATAGTTTTTAAATTTGCCGTTTGCAATTTTTAAAGAAAGTGAGGATGATTGTATATGTCAGGACATTCAAAGTGGCATAATATTGCAGCTAAAAAGGGAAAGGCTGATGCGGCAAGGGGTAAGGTTTTTACTAAACTTGGTAGAGAACTTTTAATTGCGGTTAAGCAAGGTGGTCCAGACCCTGCTGGTAACTCTAAATTAAAAGATGTTATTGCTAAGTGTAAAGCTGCTAATATGCCTAATGACACTATAAATAATGCTATTAAAAAGGCTGCTGGTGCAGGTAATAGTGAAAACTATGAAGAGGTTATTTATGAAGGTTATGGTCCTAATGGTATTGCTGTTATCGTTGAGGCAGCTACTGATAATAAAAATCGAACAGCTGCTGATGTAAGACATGCTTTTTCTAAATGTGGCGGTAACCTTGGAACTTCTGGCTGCGTTTCTTACCTTTTTGCTAAAAAAGGGGTAATTGTTATTGATAAAGCTAATTGTTCTTTAGATGAAGATAGTTTTATGATGCTTGTTCTAGATGCAGGTGCTGACGATTTTTCAGTTGAAGAAGAAGTTTATGAAATTACTACTTCTCCTGAATTATTTTCAGAAGTAAGAGAAAAGTTAGAAACTGAAGGTTTAGAGTTTTTAGAGGCTGGAATTCAAATGGTTCCTTCTACTTATGTAGCTTTAGATGAAGCTGGAAGTAGCAAAATGGAAAGGCTAATTGAAATGTTAGAAGATCTAGACGATGTTTCTGAAATTTACCATAACTGGGAAGAATAAAAATTTTTTAAACTTTTAATTATATTATAAAAAGTAGCTAATGTTATCATTAACTACTTTTTATATGCCTGTAAGTTCTATTTATGTTTGTTTCTTTTAAATATATCTTAATTTTTTTCTATTGATGCATTTTTGTTATTGCTATTGTTTTTTACATCACTTTGATATAAGTTCTCTACTATTTCTCTTATTACTATTTTCTTTTGTTCTGAACGTTTTAATTTTTCCGAAATATAGAGTTTGCAAACTGTTACATTGTCGTTATTATTTATTGCAAACCATACATTATTTAACTCAAATACTGGATTATTTGGATCTATTCTTCCTAGTTGCCCTGTTACACCTATTCCAATATTTGCTTTTGCTGATTTTCTTGCAGCTTTTGCCATTTTTTTAGCTGTTTGTGCACTATATACTGTATATTTTTCTATTGTCTTTTTTGGTACACCTTGTCTTATTTTTGCTTCGTTACAATAAGTAACATAGCTTTCTTTTAGTACACTTGATGCTCCCGATACATTTGTTATTTCACTAGCTACCGCCCCTCCTGTGCAGCTTTCCATGGTTACGATTGTCTGTTTATTTTCTGCCAACTTTTTTACAATCTCTTCCATTTTTTCTTCTGCATCTTTTTGCTTGCTATACCTTTGTTCTATCAATGGCATTATATCTTTACCTCTTGATAGAAGACCTTTTTTGGCTGTTTCTTTTATGCATTCATTTGTTATTTGATACTCATATGTTATGTTATCTTTTATTAAAGTCATAATAAATACTAACATATCACTGCAAGTCTTTTCCCTCTTTGCTTTTAACGCATTCAACCACTCTTGTATTTTTTGCCTCTCAGGTATTTCGTATAATTGTACATATGACGAACCTACTTTTTTTCCTTTATAATCATACCATTTTTGACCATTTTGTATGATTTGCTCTATAGAAAATGTTTCTATTGGTGTTAAACATAAGCATTTTTTCTCTAGTTCTTCATAGGAAATTTCATATTCAGCTGCAAGTCTTTTTGCCTCTTGTTTTTCTGCCTTTATTGCTTTTGAGCTTTTAAATGAAATAGTATCTACCATCATTGATATAATTATTTCATTTACTTCCTCTTTACTTATTGGAAAGTTTACTTCTTTCATCATTTGATAAATTATGTATGCTGTTGCACTTGATGCTTTTTCATGCACAAATTTGTAGTTAAGTCCTTGGTTATTTTTATGATGATCTATTATTCCTATTACACTACCTAAATGTTTTGTTTCATAATGGTCAACTAAAAATAGTACCCTATTTTCTTCTTCTTTTCCCTGGTATTTTTTTAAATCTCTGCCTGTTAGTTCTTTAATTATTTTGTATGTCTCGTTTTCTTCTACTTTATCAATAATTAAGAACTGATTTTCAATTTTAAGAAAATCAAGTAGTTTTGACAACAATATTCCTGATAGAGCAGCATCTACATCTATATTGTCATGACCTATTATTGTTACTTTTTTTCCCTTTAAAGTACTTATAAGCTGCTCTACGTTATCTTGTGTTGATGCTTTTAATGAATTGCCATTTGTCATTTTCATAGTAGCTCCTTTCTTGCAAATTATTGCGTTACTTTTTAAATTGTTCTTTTCAATTATAGCATTATGTTCTATTTATGTCAATTTTTTTCATTTACATTTTTCCTCTGTGAATAACTTTTGATTAGTTCACCCTATGACTCTTGACATTGAGCCTCTATAAATGCGTTTTAATAGCCATTAGGAGCAAGCATATTAAAATATATAAATGGCTTGCCTAATGGATTTTAGGCTAACACATTTATACTCAATGTAAAGAGTATATAAATCATAGGGTGAACAATTCATAAGTTAAATTTAGGGTGAACTAATCATAAATTAATCACACATTTACATTTTTCCTCTTGACTTTTTTTTGTTTATTGTGTATTATCTATACATACATTTGATAAAAGGTTGCTTTTGTGACTTTAAGTTTGGAGGTTTTATTATGTCAAAGTTTTTAAAGATATCATTAATTTTATTAGTTATTCTTTTTTCTATATCTAGCTTTTGTTGTGCAACTGATATAGATATGAATATTACTGACAATAATTATTCTGAGAATGGAGAAAGTACTAACACACGTTCTACAGGTACATCAAATGCAGCAAATGAGGCAGCTACAACATCTAACAATAATAGTTCTACTTCTATCTCTAGTGTAAAACAATCTGATTCTTCAGATGGTTTAGGTTTAACTAACATTTTAAATATTTTACTAATTGTTGTTGGTGTAGTTTTAATTTTATTAGCAATCGCTATTTTAATAAGATTATTTAATTAGTTTTTAAGATATATGAAAATATATCTTTTTTATTTGCAAAATTTATTGATTTTATTTATATTTATTATTTCTTGTTTTACTTTTTATATTTCTCCAATTTTTTGAAGTTATTTTTTATGTGTATATTTTATTTATATTTTTTTATACTAATATTGAATTTAATTTTCATGAACATAAATGTATCTAAAAATTCAAATATATAAGGAGGTTAGTATGAAAAAGAAACTTTATATATCTATATTAGCTATAATTGCTGCTACACTATTTGCATTTTCTTATTCATTTGCTGCAAATGATATAAAGGCTGTAGATGGTATTAGAAATGTTGTTGGTGGAGCTGAAAATGTGGTTGAAGATGCTGGAAAAGGTATAGTAGATGGCGTTCGAAATATAACTTCTAATGGTGAAAATATGATGGGAAATGTAGCTGGTAATACTGGTACTACAATGCAAAACGCTGGAAATGGTATAGCAGAAAGTTTAACTAACGATAATAATGGTTATGATGCTACAAGAACTACAACAAGAAGTGCTGTAGATGCTAGTGAAGGAACTTTTCTTGGTATGAATGGTACTGTATGGACTTGGCTTATAATGGCTGTTGTAGGTATAGCTATTGTTGCTCTTGTGTGGATGTATGCTAAACAAAATAATAATTCTTATAATGATTAATAAAAAATCGTTACAATTAATATTCGATAATTTAATATTATGAATTATGTGGGTAAGTTAGATTTGTTATTGTAAAAAATAGTAGAATTTTTTACAATAACAAATCTAACTTACCAATTATATTCTCTATTTTAATATTACTCTTGCAGAGTTTCTACTTAGCTGTATTTCTATATTATTGTTTTTTGCTTTTTTTAAACTTTTTACGATATTTTTGTCGTCTTTTTTATTATACTTTTGGCATATTTCTTTGCCAACATTTTATGACTTTTTTATCGTATTTGTTTTGACTTAGAGCAAGGAAAGATTTGGACGCGTCCCAAATCTTTCTTTCCAAATCTTTCCTTGAAGAGCAGTATGTAGCCTTAGCATATCAAAACGACATGAAAAGAGACATGCCTTTTGTTGAATTTGTATTTTTTTTATATTTGTGTTATAATATAGTTAGTTATTTGTAAATTTTGTTTCATAAGGAGGTTTCTTATGTTTGATACTTTTAGAGTTGGTGTGGCAAGTACCTATTTGAATAGGGTTCCTAGTTCTGTTACTGTTTTTAGTGTTAGAAAAGAAAGAAAGGTGGAAGATGTACATCCTGTCCACACGGGGAAACGCTTTAATCACAATAGCGGAACTAAAGCTAACTTTGCAACTCACATCGACGTTAGTATTTAAAGAAAAAACCTTGGACTTTATTTAGTCTAAGGTTTTTTCTTTTAGTTCTATATTGTTCTCATTTATTTGTATTTTATATAATGTGTTTTCTTTTATCTCGACTTTTGTTTTAAATTCATCATTTATAGCTTGGTTTAGCTTTTCATCAGTGCTTACAATATATATATATTGTATATTTTGTTCTTTAATTTCTTCTTTTATTCTACTTACTGTTTCTTTTGTTATATTATTACATACTTTTACTTCGTGTTCTGGATATAAATAATATTTTATCATTAGGTTAAATATATTTGTTTTTTCATTTTGTGATATACTTATTATTGATGAATTTTCTTCTATGTTTTGGTGTATTTTTTTTGCTGGTATTCTTCCATTATTGCAATATTCTATTGATTGTATATTATATATTCCTGAACTTATAGTTACATTTGCTATTGATTGCAGAGGTGTAAATGCTATTATTATACTTAGAAGTATGCAAAAGTTTATTTTTTTGTCTTGCTTTTCTTGCATATTTTTTATTATGATTGCTACTGTATAATATATTATTCCTAGTAAAAATGTTGGCAAGTACCTATTTAAGCCATTGTGATCTAGCATTTCTTGGGTTGAGAATTTTAGTATATATGATAATTGTAAAAATGCTATATATATTGCTAAACCTATTGTTAGCACTATTGCTTCATTTGCAAATTTTCTTTTGTTTTCTTGTTTTATTATATATTTGTATGATATTAATAGAATTATTTCTATTATTGCTATTACTCCATATATTGATATTCTTATTGGTGCTATTGTTGCTATTACTCCATATATTTTTGGTATTAAGTCATTAGTTGAGTCTGCTGCATTATGATTTTCTTCGTAGTATCCAAATGTTGTTGTTAGTATACTTTTTAGTGTATATGTTACTGAGCTTTCGCCTACTCTTGAGTTATCTGTTCCTCGTACTTCTTTATTATATTTACTATTTATATTTGCAAATATTTTCCATGATAGTAGTGTTATTATTATTATTATTGTTATTATTATAATTTCTTTTAATTCTTTTGATTTTAGGAATTTTTTTATATTTTCTTTTTTATTACATTTATTGTTTAGTAATTGTATTAAAAAATACATTCCTATTACAATCACTGAAATATAAAATCCCGCAGGCTTTGTTATTGTTGCAATTGCTAGTATTAGGCTTACTGGTAAGACTTTAAATTTACTACTTTTTTCTGCGCAAAGTGTATACATGCTATATCCTATTATTAATCCTAATAGTGCGTCTGGATAGGCTGATTGATAAAATATTAAGTTTGCTAATATTGCTGGCATACATATTATTGTTATTGATATTACAATATTCAAAAATTTTGTATTTTTGTTTTGGTCAAATAATGGTATTAGTAGTGAAAATCCTAAAATTTGTACTGCTAATGCTTCTACACCTTGTACATATACTCCTATTATTTTCATAAAGAAATATTCTAGTAAGTTAATTCCTGGTGGATATAATGCACTATAGCCTTTACTTATACAGTCTGTGTTATACATTACTTTTGTGTTAAAACTTCTGTATAAGTAATGATCATAGTCTACTAGAGTTTTGTTATATGTTGTTATCATTAGTATAAAGAATACTATGCTAAAAAATGTGAAGCCTGGTGTTAATATTTTTTCTTTTAATTCTCCCATTGTTTTCATATTTTTTGCTATTGTATATATTCCTAATATAATATTTGTTACTGCAATTATCCATACTCCATATTTTAATATTTCAAATATTCCAAATATGTATAGTGCTAAAATTATTATTCCTATATTTGGCGCTATACATTTTTCTATCTTTTTATTTGATTTATAAGCTATAAATATACTTCCTGATACTATTATTAAATATAATAGTATATATCTTGATATTATTTGTAATACTTCCATTTTCATTTCCTTTCTTTAATGCTTTTATTTATTCGCATTTTATATTGTTACTATATCATTCTTATATGTACTTTTCAAGCTATGCCTTTGAAGTCACCTTGTTGAAGTCTGGATTTTAAATCGATTTTTGCTATGCTAGAAACAAAAGGACAGGTAAATTGACACACTTTATATTTTAAAGGTGTATTAATTTAACCTGCCCCTTTTGGCTCACTTTTTTATTTTTGTGATATTTCAGATTTTATATATCTTTCTAATCCGTTTTGCCATGTTGGAATAATTATTCCTTGTTTCACAATTTTTTCTTTTGAGAGCATTGAATTTTTTGGCCTTTTGGCTGGCCTCGGGAATTCTTCGGTTGTTACTGGATTTATGCTACATGGTATGTTCACTAATTTAAATATTTCCTTTGTGAAATTGTACCATGTTGTAAATCCTTCGCTTGTTGCATGGTATATGCCATATGGAATTTTCTTTTCTAGTGCTTTATATATTATATCTGCTAGGTCTACTGCATATGTTGGACTTCCATATTGGTCTGATACCACATTTACTTCATTTTTTTCTTTTCCTAATTTTATCATGGTTCTTACAAAGTTGTTTCCTTCGCCATAAAGCCATGCTGTTCTAAATATATAGAATTTTGTAGTATTTTGGCAAATTTGATTTTCTCCTTCTAATTTTGTAATTCCATATACTGTTACTGGCTCTTTTGGGTCTTCTTCTTTGTATGCTTTTTCTAATGGTAGATTTCCTCCAAATACATAGTCTGTACTTATATGAATAAGTATGCTGTTGTTTTTTGCCGATGCTATTGCTAGGTTTTTTACTCCTTCACAATTTACTTTTCTTGCCGCTTCTTTTTCCTCTTCTGCTTTGTCTACTGCTGTGTAGGCTGCACAGTTTATTATGACTTTTGGATTACTGCTACTTATAAATTCCGCTACTTTTTGTGCATTTGTAATGTCTAATTCTTTTGAACCTGTTAATATTAGTTCCTCTTTTTCAAACCGCTTCTTTACTGCTTTTGCAAGCATTCCGTTTGCTCCTGTTATTAAGATTTTCATTGTGCTATACCTCACTTTTTATATAATTTGTTTGCTGTTACATTTGTATTATACTCTAAAATTCCATAAAAAACAAGAATAAAATTTTCTAAGCTCATTACACAGTATATCATATCTGTAATTCCCTACGGTCAAACAGCTATGAAATCTTCGCTAAGAAAATCTAATTCTTCCATAACTATCTTCTAAGGAAACTCACCGCTATCGCGGATGACTTTCCTAAGAATATAAAAAACAATATTTTTGTAACATAACTATAGTTAAGCACTTGAAGCTTGGTCGCTCAATATCGCCTCTACAGCTTTTGTAGCCAGTCTTTGCAGATTTATTACAAAATTAAATTGTAGCTATTTTTTTGCCTTTATCATTTCGGTTAGTGTTTTTATTATTCTTTTTAAATTTACTATATATCTGTGTTTTATTTTATTGTTTTTTAATACTTTATTTGCTTCTTTTAAGTTTTCTATATAACCTTTTATACCTGCTGTACTTGCTCCACCTGCTCTCATATATATTAAGTATTCATTTATATAGGATAATTTTATGCTTTTTTCTTTCATTACTCTTATCATAAAGTCATAGTCTGCTGCAATTTTATAGTTTATGTTAAATACTCCTATTTTTTCATATACTTCTTTTTTTAAATATAGTGTTGGGTGTGCAGGGTGCCAACCATTTTCTAGTTTTCCTTCTGGTGAGTTCCATATTCTTTGTGGTTTTGACATTGTTTCTTCGTCCATATATATTAGGTTTGCATATGTTGCATCACATTTTGTTTCTTTGAATTTATTTACTATTTTCTCTAGTACTGTTTCGTTTGCATATATATCGTCTGAATTTAGTATTCCTATAATATCTCCTGTTGCTATTTTTATTCCTTTATTCATTGCATCATATAACCCTAAGTCTTTTTCACTTATATATTTTAATTTTCCATTATACTTTGTTTCATATTTTTTTACTATTTGCATTGTATTATCTTTTGATAAACCATCTACTATTATGTGTTCATAGTTTTTGTATGTTTGTTTTAATACTGATTCTAGAGTATATTTTAGCGTTTTTTCTGAGTTGTAGGTTACTGTTATTATTGATACTTTCATTTTTGTTTCTCCCAGTCTTTTTTATATTTTTTCATATTATATATTAAGTAGATAACAAATAAAATAGCTACAGTCAGCATTGTTATGGTATATGTTATGCTTGCCCCTTGTATTTGTATTTTTTTTACTAAATTGTAAGAAAGTATTGTTGATATTATTGCTGAAATTCCATATATAATTGACTGCATAAATGTTTTTCTCATAGATATTAGTATTGTAGATATTACAATACCTATACTATATAATACTGAACCTACTATTATAACTAGCATACTAGTAAAGTATAGTTCTAATTCTACTCCATATACAATTTGTAGCACTGGTACTTCTAAAAAGTAGGCTACTATAAATACTCCTATTCCTAATGTAATAATTATACCAATAATTTTTATAATAATATTTCTCAATTGCTTGTATTTTTTATTTTTTATGTATTGTGTTATTTGTACTAATAATGGTTGAATTACATATTGACCTAATAGTCCCATAAATGTAGCTGGCATTATTATAATTCCAAATATAGTTTGTAAGTCATTTGTTAGTATATCATCTATTGCATATCTTGGAGCATTTATTAGGTATATTCCTAAAAAGTTTAGTAAGAATGCAAAGAAACCTGTTCTTAATAGTCTTTTATTGGCTTTCCAAGAATATTTCGTTTTTCTTATTTTTATCTTTTTTACATTTTTTATATCATATATTATTAAAAATAATATGTTAACTATTATTATACTTATAGATGAAACAATTAAGTTTTTAGTTATATAGTCTATTATTAAAAATGTAAGCATTGCTATGGTTGCCTTTATAAACATTGATATTCCAACTTTATATAATTCGTTATTTTTTTGAATTATTGCATATATTGATTCGCTAAATGCTTCTATACATTTATAACCACATAAAATTACAAATATCATACTTTTATATGTATCGTAATTCTTTATAATTACAAATTCTATTGATACTATTAGCATTATTCCACATGTTAAAAACCTATTATATATATAGTCTGTATCCGAGTTTTCTTTTCCTATATCTGTTACTTGAAATGTTCTGCCTAAATAAACTGCTATAACATATAACAAACATGCTGTCGCAAATGAGTAAGTAAAAATTCCTGCATCATTTATTCCATTTAATCTTGTTACTATTATCGTGAATACTAATGAATTTAGCGCATTTGTTGTTGCTCCAATAATATTCCACATAATGTTTTTTTTATCTGTATTCATAAATATATCCCTACACTTTACTATAAATCCATAAAAATGGTTTTATAAAATAAATTTTTTGTAATAATACAAATATATAAATTATTATTTTTACTGTTGTTTGCTCTCCACTATTATTAAATAATTTTATATATTTGTTTGTATAATAGTCATTTGTGTTTTCTTTTATCCAATTAAATAGCTTTTCATATTCTTGTATTACTATTTTATATTCTACTTTTTTACTTGAAAATAGTATATAGTATATAGCTGTTCTAAGATAAAAGTATTCCAATAACTCTTTATTTTTTGGTTTTAGGTCGTTTTTTATTCTACTTAATGTTTCTATTAAATCGTCTGTTCGATTTAAATTTTTGCTGTCTGTATTAGATAATGAGTTTTTGTTAAATAGCCAATGATATCCTATATTATCTATTATTTTTATTTTTTCTGTATTGTTGTATGCAAATATATTAAAGTAGAAATCGTCTGCTATTGCTGTTTTTAAAAATCTAAACTCATTTTCTTTTATATATGATGTTTTATATAATTTTCCCCATGAGGCTAGTTGAATGTATGGACTTATTTCTTTGTTTTTTAGCTTTCTTTTAAATAATATTTTTCCATCATATGTTTTTCTAATATATCCTCCTATTATTATGTCATAATCATTATCGTCTTCTTTTACGTATGTCTCTATATAGTTTTCTTCCATATAGTCATCATTATCTGCAAACATTATATAATATCCGAGTAACACATTTTAGTCCTAAATTTCTGGTATCTGATACTCCTGTGTTTTCTTTATTTATTATATTTATAATGCCTTTATATTTTTCTTTATATTGTTTAATAATGTTTAGGCTTTCATCTGTTGAACCATCATTTACTAATATTAGCTCTATATTTTTATATGTCTGGTTTAGTATACTATCTAAGCATAATTTTAGGTGTTCTTGTGCATTATATATTGGCACTATTACTGATACTTTTCTATTTTGCATTTTTTTCTAGTTCCTCCACTCTCTTTTTCAATATAGAAACCTCTTGTACTAGCATTGTATTCTTTTTATTTTCTTTTGATAGCCCTATTGTAAGGTTAAATATTAAATAAAATGATACAAATATAGTTAAGCAAAATACCATGTTGGCTGGTACCTCAAATCCTAATATTTTTGATATATTCTCTACCAAATTAGGAATTAATAGTGCTATTATTAGCAATATTCCTGTAATTAACCAAAATACTGAAAATGACATTTGTAATTTTTTCTTTCTAATAGATTTTAATATTAAAAAAATATATATTAATGTTATAATTATTAGTACTATATTTAAAGATATGTGCATTTGTTTTTTCTCCTTTTATTTTATTTTCTCATACTGTCTATTATAATTGCTAAAACTACTTTTATCATATAGTCTGCTGATTTCCAAAATCGTATTGAGGAAGTTCCCCCTTGTCTTTCATTCATACTTACAGGAACTTCTGTTACATTATAGCCTTTGCATATCATACATACTGTAGATTCTGGTTCTGGGTATTCAGTTGGATATTCTTTTGCGAATTCTTCTATTATTTTTTTGTCAACTGCTCTAAATCCTGATGTTGGGTCTGTTATTTTCTTCTTTGTGCATATTTTTATAAATAGTGATATAACATTACTTCCAAACCTTCTCATAAATGTAGATTGAAACTTACTTGAGTTTTTGTCTAAGTACCTAGTTCCTATTACCATATTAGCTTGTCCTTCTATAATTGGCTTACATATATTGGGTATATAGTTAACATCATGTTGACCATCTCCATCAAATTGAATAGCTATGTCATACCCATTTTCATATGCATATTTATACCCTGTTTGTACTGCTCCTCCTATTCCTAAATTGTTTATTAGGCTTATATGATTTAGGTTATTTTCTTTTAATATTTTTAGTGTATTATCTTTTGAACCATCATTTATTACAATAAAATCTATTTCATTATTGTTTAATTCTTTTATTTTGTTACAAGTATTTAGTATGTTTTCTTCTTCGTTGTATGCTGGTATTATTAGTAATGTTTTCATTTTTTCTCCTTCTATTTCTTTTCAAGAATTGCTGAATATTCATTTGAAAATATTATTGAATATTCACTAGCTTCACTATTTATTTCTAAATCTGATTTATCATTTGTCATATATAATAAATACTTTTTATCTGATTTTATGAATTCTTCTATTGAACTTATTGGACAGTCATATAACTGTGACTGTTTTTTAGTATCTGTAATTCCTGTAAGTTCATATACCCATAATCTTTGGTTTGAATTTCCATATATTATTATACTATTTTGTTCTGACTTATCTATGTTATTATTTATATATTTTATAGAGTCAATTTGCCTTCTTTTTATTATTGTAGTATCTCGGTTTATAAAAGTTGTATTTATAGCTTGTATATCTAGTATTGCTATACTTTTTTGTGATGGATTGAATAATACATTTTTATTTGTTATCTTTTGATCTACCCCTAAATAAAGAAATACTGTTATTCCAACGTATATGGTCAGAAATATATATACAATTGATTTTATCTCTTTGTTGTTCATTATTATTTCAAAAGCTCTAAATGTACAATACATTTGTAATATCCAAAGTACAAAATATGACTTAAAATAATAATATGATGATACTTTGTTTAATAACCCTCCTAAAAAAGTTGCTCCTATAAATAGTAATAGTATAATTGTTAATATAACCACAACATTATTCTTATTATTTTTTAATTCATACCATATATAGTAAAACATAAATGGTGCAAATGGTATAAAATTACTATATAAGTCTCTATAGATATATCCTTCATTTGCCATACTTGATATTTCTGTTTTTCCTTCACTTACTATGCCTGGTAGAACTAAATATATAAATCCTAAAATAGTCGGTAATATTAAAATTATTATTATTTTTATAATATTATTTTTTGCTAATATTGGAACTTCTTTCCTGTTTTTTATAATATCAATTAATATATATATTCCTATTGCTGAATATACTACTGGTACAAATAAGTAGTATGAAAAAAATATCCCATACATTAGTAAAAACATTGTAGTTAGTGTAATACTAAATTTCATTTCATTATTTTTTAGATACCTAGACATAGCTATAATGGTTATTATTAATAGTAAACTAACAGATAAATATGCAAAGCCAAAAAGCATACTATTTAATGGATATGCTAATACAAATATAATTGATAATATAGTTGCTATTATACTTTTTATCACTTCCTTTGTTTCATTTGTAATAGTTAAATAAAACATTACACCTATTAAAAATAAAATTATTAAGTCAAATATTATATATATCATATACATATCTACTTCATCTAATATCCCTGAAAATATTTGCATTAATATTCCTGTATTTACATATGCTGCTGGCATAAATGTCTTAAAATTGTAGTATGATGTTTGTTCTGATTTGCATAATAAAACTTTTTGTTCATAAAAAGTTTTAGCAGCATTGTAATGTACCCCTGGGTCTGTAGTTTCATATTTTATCTGTAATGGAAATCCATATTGTTTATATGCTATTACTACTACTAAAGTTAATAATAAAGTTACTGAAATTATATCTTTTACTTTTATATAATATTTTTGTATTTCTCTTTTTCTAAGCATTGATATTAATAATATAGTTAATACTAATGCATTTACTACTGCTAAACTAAATAATGTACATTTTAATCCTATTACAGTTAATATATATGATGTAAGTACATTATATGGTATAAATAGTACTGCTGTAGCAGAAATCCAAAATAATACATTTTGCTTTTTTTCTGTCTTTTTTAATAATAAAAATGTTATAAACAGTGCTAACGTTATTATAATATATATAATTTTCATTTAATTCTCCTATCTACATTCTATTGTTTTTATCTTCCTTAAGTAATTCTATTGCCTTCATTTTTATTTGACCTGATAATATTTTGTCTTGTGCCTTTTTATAGTAACTATCTATTTCTTCTTGCCTTTCTTTATAGTTTTGCATTTTTGCTGGAACCCTATATAATGAAGTTACTTTGGGAATGTATAAATATTTATTTTCCATTGCAAATCTTGCCCACATTTCCCAATCTTCTAAATTATCAAGTTCTAAGTCCATTCCTCCATATGTTTTAAAAATTTCTTTTTCAAACATAACAGCTTGTATTGGGAACATATTCATAGTTAATAATCGTATACGGCTATATGGTTTATTATGAACTAATGCTATTTCTTTTATTTCATATTCGTATTTAGGCTCTCTTGAACTTACTTCTATTTTTGTCTCAAAAGATGCTGTATATGCTAATTTATATTCTTTATTTTGTTCAAATCCTCTTACTAGCGTTTCCACATGATCTGCAAAAAATAAGTCGTCATCATCTAAAAAGTTTAGATATTTGCCTGTTGCAAGTTCCATTGCTCTATTGCCTGCTACACATCTTCCGTACTTTTTTTATAGTTGCTTCATATTTTATGTTTAAGTCTGAAAATTCATTTTCTATCATTTTTTGTGAAATATTTTCTCCATCTTCTACTATTACTATTTCTATATTTTTATATGTTTGATTTCTTAGAGATATAAGAGTTTCTCTTAATGTGTTTGGTCTTCCACAAGTTCTTACAAGTATCGATACTAAAGGATTGCTTAATATTTCTGTATCATTTTTTACAAATGCGCCTTCTCTTGCAATCTCATAGTCATATCTGTAAAAAGTTGGTTTGAAATTTTTTAACTTCTCTCTTCTTTTCTCTTTGTTTCTCCATAAGATATAGTATGGAATATTTGGTATGTTTTTTATACAAGCTTTTATTAATCCCCATTTAGCTCCTTTGAATTCTTCATTTCGTAATATAATTCCTCCTGTATATTTTACCCATCTTAAAATATCTTTATAATTCCCATATTTAAATCTTAAGTTTAAATTATTTATTATACTATTATAATATTGTACTGGCTTTATTTCCCCAGCTTCTTTATAGCAATAATGTGTTAATGTAGCTTCTGGTACATATTTTATTTTATATCCTTCTAAACGCACTTTCCAACTCAAGTCTACATCTTCTGCATACATAAATATTTTTTTGTCAAAACCACCTATATTTTTAAATAGAGTTCTTTTTATAATAAAACATGCTCCAGATGCCCAAGATGTTTCTCCATTTAATGGATTATAGTATTTGGGGTGTTCATATGGTTTTTGCCTAAATTCCCACATTGCAAACTCTTTTTCAGATTCTTTTATTGCTTTGTCAATATTCTTTAATGCATCTTTGTCAAGCTCTGTATCATGATTTAAAAAGAAAACATATTCTGATTCTCCTTTTTCAAATCCTATATTATTTGCTTGTCCAAAACCATTATTTTTAGAGTTCTTAATTATATTAAAAGAGCCCAGTTTAGTTTTTTCTTTATATGTATTTAATTTTTTTATGGTATTGTCTTTCGAATTATTATCTACAAAAAATAAATTTATATCTTCTAATTGTATTCCTTCTTGTTTTTCTATGCTTTCAATACACCCATTTAACCATTTTTCTGAATTATATGTTACTATTACAATGTCTAATTTCATGTTATTTAAAATCTCCTTTATATTTTTAAATTTAAGTTGAGATATGGATCTTTCCCTTTATATTTATCTAATTTTTGTTGTGTCACTCTTTTGATAATATCTTTTTGACTTTTTATTATTGCTTCAGCATCTGCTATGAATATGTTATTTCTTCCTTTTTCATACATTTTTATGCATAACTCAATGTGCCTTATTTCTTCGTCATTTTCATTTGTATTTACTAAATTAAGGTATTCTTTCTTTTTTATCAAAAACATTTTATGTGCTGTTATTAACACATTTTGGTTTATTATTAGCCTTCCCATATAGCCTGGCTCTGTATTGTATTTTCCTTGCGCTATATTTACAATTTTTCCATCTTTCGTAATAGTTCTTCCTATTTGATAAACTTTTCCAAATCTTGTTAGTATTTTTCCACTTACTATTCCTGCATCTTTTCTTACATATATTGTTATTAATTCTTTTATTGTTTGTTTTTTTATACATACATCACTATTTATAAATAAAATATAGTCACTTTCTATTTTTTCTATAATTTTCTTTTCCTCTTTGGCTGTTTTAGTATTAGTAACTATTATTTCATAATTTTGGTATGTAGATTTTTTTATATTTTTTATACATTTTCTTAATTGCCTTTTATTACTTTTATCTCTTATTATTATTGTTATTTTTTCTTCTTTTTGTTGTAAATATTCTATTTTGTAAAAACCTGGCAATTTGGTTTTATTAACTTTTACTTCTATCTCTTTTCTTTTAAAATAGTCTTTTAATGCTCTTTTTCCATTTTCATATGCGTATGGCTTAGATGCTGCACTATATGCTACTGAGTTGTCATTAATTCTCCAATTATATACTATTTTAGGAATATGAATTATATCGCTTTTATCCTCTATTTTTTCTACTGCTCTTAATATATAGTCATAATCCTGAGCTCCTTCATATTCTTCATTTAGATAACCTATTTTGTCCACTAATTGTTTTTTTAATACAGTTAAATGACATATATAGTTATTTGAATATAGCATATCTTCTGAAAAATCTGGCTTAAACTGAGGTTCTATTTCTTTATTTACTCCATCTAGTATTTTGTCATCATCTGTGTATATGAATTGTGCATTTCTATTTTCATTAATTGATTTTACTACCTCATATATAGCATTTATTTTAAGTATATCATCATGATCCATAAATGCTACATATTCTCCTGTTACCATTTTTAGTGCTTCATTTGTGTTTCCTACTATGCCTTTATTTACATTTAAGTTTTTGTACTTTATTTTTTCATTTAAATATTTGTTTATATATGTTATTTTCGAATCGCTACCATCTGCTAAGCATAGCTCTATGTTGCTATATGTTTGATTATTTATAGAACTTATTAGTTCTTTAAAATATTCTTCTTTTGTATTATATAATGGTACTACTATACTTATCTTAGGTTCATATTCAAATATATAATTTTTTTGCTTTTCTATTTCTATGTTAGATAACTTGTTTTTCTCTAACCAATTTTCAAAATTCTTTTTTGACTTTTTTCTATTTTTTGCAATTGGTGTAAGTATTCTTTCATATATATTTTTTATTATGTTCATATTTCTACCTTTTCATTTTATCTTTAATTATGTCTAACACACTCATATTACGTATTTTATTTATTTCATTAATTAATTCTTTATTATCTTTATCAAATCTTTTCAAATTTTCAATTATTTCTATAATTTCTTCAGAAGAAATTATATATTTATATTGTTCTGAATAAAATTTTCTTTTCTCTTCATCTATTACTTTTTCTTGTAGGTCCTTTTCTAAATCTTTATATTCATTTTTGTCTTTTATTCCATATTTACTTAACATTTCTTCTTTCGGTAAGTAATTACTTAACATACTGTTATGCATATATAAATTTTGAATAGCCCTATATAATATAAATTCTATCTTTACATTTTCCATATACCATTCTTGATCAAAAAATACAAAATTATTGTCTTTTGAGTTGTAAAATGTATTTTCAAAAACTAGGTCTATAAACCCATCTTTTATATTTCCATTTTTATCTACTTTTAATTTTTCCCCTATGAATTTATACCAAGTGTCTATAATTTTATAAGCTTCATCAATATCATTTTTCTTTATTAGTTTTGCAATATAACTATCTAATAATGGCATTTCTATTAGTTTACTTTCTATTACATTTTCTTGCAACGCTTCTTCTTCTGCAATTTTAAATCCTAACTTCCTTAGTTTTGCATTATTATTGTTTATTTCTTGTATATGCTTTTTTGCTATTGAACCTTTTATATGTTTTTCTACTCTATCGTCATACATCTTAAGTATTAATGAATATTCTTCTTTTCTCATATCATTATAGCTTATATATTTTATCTTATTGTCTATATCAGAGTTTGATAATTCTATTAAATATGAATTTGTATATTCACTAAAATTTTGTTCTCCTATAAATTGTTTTAATAAAACTATTTCGTCTTGAACTATTAAACTATCTTTATCATAAACAACATTGTAATTTATTTTATTATCTTCTTTCTTTGGTAGCATTTTATCTGTATATATTACATTTGCATTCTTATAGTTTGGCAATGGGTAATAATTTTTTCTATAATTAAAGCCAACTTTTTCTATTATCTCTCCTATTTCTTCTTTTGAAAACATTTTACCTATATTATATTTATTTTTTATTGAGTCATATATATTGCTACAATGTTCACTTTTATTTCCAACTAGATATCTTACTCCTAATCTATTGTCTAAAGCAAGTAGAATAGTTCCATCTTCTTTTAATGCTTCTTTTGAATATTTTAATAATTCTATATATGCATTTCCACTTTTTATTATTTCGTTTGCATATTCTAGTGTTTCAAGTAAAATGATATAATCGTATTTTTTATTTATCGAAATTTTATCATATTTTCCTTCCACTTTTTCTATGTTTTGAAATGTTTTTATTATAGTACTTTCATTATTACCAAATTTAATTACTTTTAATTTATTACTTATTTTTGATAAATATTTTTCTATTTCTATTTCTTCTTTTACTGTTAAATATAGTATATCTGCATTTTTTTTAAATGGGTACCATTGTAAAATATTTGTGTTCATTATTACCACCTCTGTTTTTACTATCTCTTTTTCAATAATTTAAGAACTAAATTTCTTATATCAAACATTCCAGTGACAAATACTGGTAAATTCATTATTGCAAAGTTTTGTATATAATAACTAGATGTTTCGTTTTTATATAATTTATGAAAGGTTTTCCATCCCTTAAAATTGATATATTTTTTGCCTTTTATCATTTTAAAATATTCTAGCGCTTCTTTGTTTTGCTGTTTTAAGTTTTCTTTGAATATTCTTTCATTTTCTACATATGTTGTAAATAACCCTTCTTTTACTTCTATAAATAAGTTTCTTACTTGTTCTAATTTTGTAAATTTGTGTGATATTTTTTCTGTTCCTACTTGATTATTCCCATGTTGTCTGTATTTTATAGTTTTTTCATTTAGGTATTCTACTTTTCCATATAGTGATACAATTACCCCTATCCAAGTGTCATGTATTACATATTTTGAGTTTGTTGGTATTGGTATTATTTTTTCTATGTATTTCTTTTTTGACATTAACGTACAGCCTGTTATACAATTGTATAGGTATTGCATTTTATAACTTTGTTTATATTTTTGTATTTTTCTTGTTAATTTCATAAAGTCATTAAATGAAGGCTCTATTGTTTCTAATTTTTCATTTACCACTTCTAGGTCTGTAAATACTAAGTCTGAGTGTGTTTGTTTTAACTTATTATATGTTTTTTCTATCTTTTCTGGTAGCCATATGTCATCTTGATCTGATAGTGCATATATTTCGTTTTGTACTTGCTTTAATAGAAATTCAAAATTTTTTACATACCCTAAATTTTTTTCTTGATAATATACTTTTATTCTTGTGTCTTTTTTTTCATATTCTTGCAATATTTGCCTTGTTGAGTCTTTTGAGCAATCATCTGATATTAACAACCTAAAGTTTTTGTATGTTTGATTTAGTATACTATTTAATTGTTCTTTTATATATTTTTCTCCATTATATGTGGCTAAAAGTATATCTATTTGTTCCATGTTTTTACCTCTTATTTTATTTTTATGGTAATGTCTCCATCTTTTTCTATATAGTTTTTTGTAACTCCTAGTTCTTCCATCCATTTTCTTGTTTCTAATGTTTTCCAAGGGCCAGAGTTTTCTCCTGCTCCACTATCATTATTCCATAGCCAGTCTGGTGATGGCCATAAACATATTTTAGGTGATATTTCTTTGTATAGTTCTTTTGTTGCACCTGATTGCCCATGGTGGGACATTTGTACTATATCACTTTTTAGTTTTTCTTTCTGATTTTTTAGTAATTTTTCACTTGATTTTTCGCCAGTGTCTCCTAGTATAAGTATACTTGTTTTTCCTGTATTAAATTTTATTACCATACTTTGCTCATTTCCTGGGTTTTGTGTTATTTCTGGATTTCTTATTCCTAAAATTTCTACTTCCATTCCATCTATTTGTATTTTTTCATTTAAAGCTGGCGTTTTTACTTTTGGCTTTATTTTTTCTTCATTTAGTAGGTCTATTAAGTAATTTGAAAATTCTGCTCTCCCCCTTTCATGTTCTTCATACCACTCTTTTTCATTTAATGATACATATATATTATCTATCATAACGTTACTATTTTTTGCAATTTCTGTAAATGCTGTTACATGGTCATTATGGTTATGTGTTAAAAACCAATAGTCCACTTTGTTGTTATGTTTTTCTATATAGTTCATTAAGTTTTGAGTATCTCCTAATATACCTCCATCTATTATTATCATTTTGTCATTTTTAGTTTT
Source organism: uncultured Clostridiaceae bacterium (assembly GCA_947577025.1). Lineage (GTDB taxonomy): Bacteria > Bacillota > Clostridia > TANB77 > CAG-508 > UMGS1663. The sequence continues at coordinate 53,584 of CANPTO010000012.1, forward strand.
TATTATATATCCCATCATTTGTGTTGTTGTATGGTTTGATAATTGTATTAATTCTATTTTTTTATTTTCTTTTATATTATATATACTTACACTTATTATTAAAAGGATTGTTAACGATAATATTATTCCTAATATTTTTTTCTTATTTTTCATTTATTTCACTCTTTCTATATTCATTTCAGTATCTAATTTTACAATGCCTACACAATCTTTGCTAGATATTACTTCTACTAGTAAAGCTTCATATTTTCTATTTAATACTTCTAGTTCTCCTTTTGCATTTATATGTGTGCAACTAAATGATAGTGTATATTGACCTGGTGCTATTGGAAGCTTTTGCTTAAATTCTGCTATAGCTATATCTCCTTTTGTGAATTTACCTGTGTATACCTTTTCTATCATAGAATTTGTTCCTGCAATTTCAATTCCATTAAAGTTTTTTATTGTCATTGTAAATATTGGACTCTCTACTTCTTTATTGAATTTAATTTTTGATTTTAATAAAATTATTTTTGAATTATCTATCGCATTTAAATAGTTTCCATCTTCATCAAATATACCGTAATCTATGACTTCAGCTTCTTTATTTCCATATTCTATTAAATTTGGATTTTGGTTAAAGTTATTTTTCCAAGTATTTTTGTCTTCTTTTTCATTTTCCTTTTTATTTTCGATTTCTTCATTTTTATCGTCACTTGGCTCTTTATGATTTCCTGTTATTATTTTTTTATAAAGTTCTACCCCTTCTTTAACATCTCCATCAAATGTCTTCTTTCCGTGATTGCAATATTATGGCTCTTGTACAATTTTTAAGTACATCTGTTACATTGTGTGTTACAAAAAGTATTGTTTTCCCTCTCTTTTTAAATTCTTCAAACTTTTTAAAACATTTTAATTGGAATGCCATATCTCCTACTGATAAAACTTCATCTACTATTAAAATGTCAGGGTCTACATTTATTGCACATGCAAATGCTAAACGCGCAAACATACCTGATGAATATGTTTTTACTGGTTGATATAGATGCTGTCCTATATCTGCAAAGTCTATTATTTCTTGTTTTTTACTTTCAATTTCTTGTTTTGAAAGCCCCATTACTTGTGCATGTTGGTATATGTTTTCCTCTCCTGTAAGTTCCATGTTAAAGGCTGTTCCTAATTCTAATAGTGAGCTTATTTTCCCATTTATTTTTAAGCTTCCGCGAAGTAGGAACTGTAACTCCTGTTATTATTTTTAAAAGTGTTGATTTTCCTGCTCCGTTTTTTCCTAGTATTCCTAATATTTCGCCTTTTTTTACTTTTAGTTCTAAACCCTCTAGTGCATTAAAATTTGTGTGGTTATTATATTTGGGAATTATCATTTCTAATAGTCTTGACTTTTTTCCTTTATACATTTTGTAGCTTTTAGTTAAGTTTTCAATTTCTATAATATTTTCCATTCGTTTACCTTTCTTTTATATTTATACTAACGGGTAGAGACAACCTCACTTATTTCTACCTCACTTGTCTCTCGAAGAACAAAAAGGCACAGTGGTGTCATTGTCAATGATGTATTCACACAAACGGTGCCCCTACACCTCTTTAGTTCCTATAATACATCTGCAAAGTCTTTTTTGTTTCTTTTAAATATACTGTTTCCCCATATAAATAGAATAATTGTTATTGCCCAAAATATTATTGTATATATTCCGTTACTACCTGTTATTATATTGGTTTCATTTATAAATACTTGCCTCATTCCTGTTACTAAATACGTAAATGGTATACATTGTATTAATTTTAATATTGTACCATGTTCTGCAAGCATGCTTAAATTCCATATAATTGGTGTAAACCAGAAAAATAATTGCATTGCTATTCCTAGTAAATTGCTAAAGTCTGGTATTATTGTTGTTATTGCTGATGTGAACCTTGTAAAGGCTATAACAAAACAGTACATTGCAAATATTATATATAGTAATATTAAAATATTTGGTGGACGTTTAAATATTATGCACACTCCTACTGAAACTAAAAATAAAAATATTCCTACAAAACTTGATGCTACTATTGATATATTTGGTATTATATCTACTGGAAATACTACTTTTTTTACTAAATAACTATATGTTCTAATTGAGCTACTTGCACTCATTATCATATCATTTAATGTTTGCCACATTGCCATTGCTGGTATAAACCATACTGCATATGTGTAGTCTCCACTACTTTTAGTTTTTAATATACTTTCAAATACTATTACATATGTTATCATAAATATAAATGGTTGCAAAAACCCCCATATTGTACCTAAACTTGTACTTGCAAACCTATTTTTGAAGTCGCTTTTTCCTAGTTGCCATACTAATTTCCTATTTTTTATTAATGTTTTTATATATTCCATTTATCGTTTTCTCCTCTTTTTTTATATTCTTAGCAAAGTCATCCACGATAGTTAAGTTAGCTGTTCGAACGTTAGTGAGTTACAGATAACTTATGCGTAGTGAAACGAAGAAGGTGAGTTTCCTTAGAAGATAGTTATGGAAGAATTAGATTTTCTTAGCGAAGATTTCATAGCTGTTTGACCGTAGGGAATTACAGATATGATATACTGTGTAATGAGCTTAGAAAATTTTATTCTTGTTTTTTATTTTATTAAATATACTATATATGATATTAGTGGAAAATGGAACAACATTGTTTCTTTTATTTTTCTTTTTCCTATTCCTTTAAATTCTAAGTATTTTTTGTATTTTCCTAGCATTATATTTAATATGTTTGTTTTTAGTAGTTTTTCGTAATATTTTATTACATTTTCTTCTTCTTTACTATTTTCTAATTTTAGTTTTTCTCTATATTCATTGCACATTATACTCCCATTTAGGTAGGCCGTTTTTATTACTCTTTCATTTCTATATTTTTTGTATGCTTTATAACTAATTCCATTTTCTTTTTTCCACTTTGACAAATTTTGCTCTAGGCTTCTTCCTCCAAATTCATTTGTACTATGAATTCTATACCCAAATAATGGTTTTTGTATATATGCTATTCCATTTTGTTTTGAGGCTAAGTATACATTTAGCCAGTCATGTGCCATTACATTTTTGCTAAATGGTAGCATTTGTTCTTTTATTTTTTTTGTAAATACTGTCGAACATCCTATTGCTATATGTCTTGAAAAGGCTAATATATTTCCTTTTCCATTTATTATTGGCATATTTTTGTATTTTATATAACTTTCATTTATAACTTGTCCATTACTATTAATTTGATTACAGTCTGAATAAACTAAGTCTACTTTTTTTTCTTTTAGTGTTTTTATACATTCTTCTATTTTGTTTTCATACCATATATCGTCATGGTCTGCAAATGCTATATATTCTGCGTTTGATTTTGTTAGTAAATATTCAAAATTTTTAATATAGCCTATGTTTTCTTTTCTTGTATATAATGTTATTCTTTCATCTTGTTTTTCGTATTTTTTTAATGTTTCTATTACTTCTTTTTTTTGTGAGTTGTCATCACTTATTATTAGGTTTATATTTTTATATGTTTGATTTAATATGCTATTTATTTGCTCTTTTAAATATTGTATGTTTGTGTTGTATGTTGCAAGTAAAATATCAATTTTTTCATTATTATTCATATTTAATATTTTCCCTCTTTTTGTTTATTTTTGATAGGGTTATTGTATATTTTATTTGCTTATTTGTCAAGGTTTTTAAGCTATATTGCCAAGGTTATTTCTGGTATATTGAGCGCTGCAAAAAAAGTAAGTCAAAATTCTTCGTCCCCATTGACTTCCTTTTTGACTTACTTTTTTTACAGCCCTATTTTATTTTTCATTAATTATTTCATCTTTAAAGCTTTTTCCGTTTTCTAGTTTTGGCATTTTTAGTATTTCTAATATTGTGGCTGATATGTCTGACATTGTTTGCCTTGTTCCTATATTTGTGTTTGGCTTTATTTGCTCACCATATATTAGTATTGGTGTGTATTCTCTTGAGTGGTCTGTGCTTGGAGTTGTTGGGTCATTTCCATGGTCTGATGTTATTATTAGTATGTCAGTTTGTTTCATGTTCTTTATTATTTCAGGAATTTTGCTGTCAAAGTATTCTAGTGCTTTACTATACCCTTCTACATTATTTCTATGACCATATAACATGTCTGTATCTACTAAGTTTGTAAATATTAGTCCTTCTGTATTATTTTTTATTTCTTGTATTGTTTTTTCTATTCCATCTTCATTTCCTTTTGTGTGATAACTTTTTGTTATTCCTCTTTTACTAAATAGGTCTTCTATTTTTCCTATAGCTATTACTTCTTTTCCTTCTTCTTTTATTTGGTCTAACATTGTTCTTCCAAAAGTGTTACTTTCAAAGTCTTTTCTGTTATATGTTCTTTCAAAATTTTCTTTATTTGTTCCTATAAATGGTCTTGCTATAACTGTTCCTACATTATATTGTGGCTTATCTAGTATTTTTCTTGTTATTTCACATATTTTATATAGCTTTTCTACTGGTATTATTTCTTCATGTGCTGCTATTTGAAATACACTATCTGCTGATGTGTATATTATTGGGTAACCTGTTTGTGTGTGTTCTTCTCCATATTGTTTTAGTATTTCTGTTCCTGAGCCTACCTCATTACATAGTACTCCTTTTATTCCTGTTTTTTCTTTGAATTCTTCTATCATTTCTTTTGGGAATGCTTGTGGATATGTTGTAAAGCCTGGGTTTGTTATGTGTCCTGATATTTCCCAATGACCTACTGGGCTGTTTTTTCCGATTGATTTTTCAGCTAGTTTTCCATAGGCTCCTATTGGTTTTTCTTCTTTTTCGTTTATTCCTATTTGGTCTATATTGTATATTCCTAGCTTTTTCATGTTTGGTAGGTTTGGTTTGCAGGTGTTATATATTCCTTTTAGTGTGTTACTTCCAGTGTCTCCATATTTGCTAGCATCAGGTAGCTCACCTACTCCAAAGCCATCTAATACTATTATTATCGCTCTATTTATCATTTTTTCCTCCTTTTTATCTTTTTTCGTATTGTTTTATGTTACCAATTAATGTTTTTTATATAAAAACCTTCGAAGAAATTGCTATATAAATTGTAGAGGATTTTTTCTTTAAAGCATTAACTAGTACTATTTTATTGTCTTGTTTCTAGGTCAATGCTAGTTTCCTTGTATTGTTAGGTCGTATTCGTATACTTTTATTTGTTTTATTTGGTTTTCATAGTCACTTTTTATTATGTTTGTGTAGAATTCTTTTTGTGATATTGGTTTTAGATTGTAATTTTGTAATTCTATTAGTGTTTTTGTTTGTACGTCCATTCCTAGTGGTAGTGTTTTATTTAGGTTGTCGTAAAACATTATGTTTGTATAAAATATTACTGGCATTTTTTCTTTTATGTTTATTTTATATAAGTTTAGTTTTTCACCTTTTATTTCGCTTTTTTGTATTTCGTCTGCTAAATTTATATTTAATATTTCAAATCCTTTTTCATTTAAGTTTTCTCCTTCTTTAGTTACTTTGTATACAGATATATTGTATGGACTAATCATTTTTCCATTTGCTTCTTTTAGGAGTTTTCTATAATTTTCTACATTTTCTTTATATTCTTCTATTGTTGTTTCTGATTTTATTCCTAATATTTTGTATTTGTCTTTTTCTATTTCTCTATGTTTGTTTCCTTTTAGTATTTTTGTTTTTGTTTTGTCTTGTGCTATGTTTCCAAATATATCAAAGTCTTTTACTTCTATTTCTTCTATATTATTTGCATACTCTTCTTTTAGTGCTTTTATTTTTTTTGTTATTTGTGTATCATCTTTTTTTAGTATTTTTTCTTTGTTTAGTATATTAAATGTATCTATGTCATTTAATATTGCATATACTGCATCACATTCATTTTTTGAAAATATTTCTCTTTGTTTTTCATCAACTTTTTTTCCTAGCTCTTCTATGTCTTCTTCAAAGCTGAATTGTTTTTCTAGCTTTCTTTTATTTTCTTGCTCTTGTTTTTCTGCTTCCATTAACATATTTACTTCATCTTTGTTTGTGAATTTCCAAAAGTCAAATATGCTTTTTTTATGGCTTTCTATTTCGTTTATGTATAATGTGGCATTTTGTATTTTTCTTTGTAAGTTTTCTTTTTTGTTTTCTAATGCTTTTATATCCATTTGCATATTTTTTAATTTTGTTTCTTCTTTTAATAGATTTTCACATACTTTTAGTAAGTCCTCTATTGTGTATAGGTCTTTTTTTTCTATTCTTTCTATTGGATTTATTTGTACTGTTTTGGTTTCTTCGTTCTCTTGTATTATATTTACTTGTTTTGGTTTACTTATTTTGTTTTCTTTTTTAAAGAAATATTTCACTTTTCCAAAAAAGCTTTTCTTACATTCTAGAAAATTTGTTATTTGTTTTTCTTTTTGTATGAATTCATCTTTTTGTTTTCTTACTGTTTCTTTTAGTAATTCTAAGTTTTCTATTTTTAGTATATTTTCATTAAATGTTTTTTCTGTATTTTCTTGCTTTTCTTCTACTTCTTGTTTTATGAATTCTGATAAATTTTCATATGTTATTTTTTTCGAATTATAATAAAAGTCTAAGCTTCCTTCTTCATTTATGCTTGCTTTAAAGTTATAACCTGTTCCATCTGTTGATTGTAATATAAATAGTGCTTTTAATAGCTTAAATTTTTTTACTGCTTCTTCTTTATCTTTTAATGTTATTTTATATATGCTTTTTACTTCTTCGTAAATTTCGGTTTTTCCTATTATTTGGATTGTTTCTTCTTCTTTTTGATTATAAACTTCATATATGCTTGGCCATTCTTTTGTGAAAAACCATAAATAGTTTTCTAAGTCTGTTATTTGTGCTTTTTTTATCATTTTATTTGTGTATTCCATATGAGTTACTGGTACATATATTGTTTCTTTTTTCTTAGTTTTTTGTGCTGCTATTTTTTTCTTTATTAAATAAAATAGTGCTTCTGCATTGTCCTCATTGCTTGAAAATAGCATAAAGTATTTGTCTTCTATTTCTGAATAATATATTTGCCATATATAATTGTTTTTATATTTTATTTCATATGGTATAGTTTTATTTAACTTTTTTTGCTCATCTTCTATTATTTTCATTTTTTCTAAGTCTAATCTTCTTATCATGTTTAGAAAAGTAGTGTATTGTTCTATTGTTTCTTCACTTTCTGAGTTTAAATAAAATGCAAGTGGCAGAGCTTTTTTTAGTTTTTCGTTTAAGTCGTCTAACCTGTCTGCTGGAGTTATTAATATTTCTATATCTTTTATATTTACATGTTTATATACTTTATAATTATTATCTTCATATGCTTTTATTGCTTTGTACTTTATTTTTTCTATGTTTAGTAGACTCTCTGGTATATTTTCTAAATCTAATCCTATATTTTTTAGTTTTTTTTCTATTGTTTTATTATCTTCCTTCGTATTTTTTTGCACTTTTTGCTTCCTCCTAATGTTTTTTCTTTTTTTAGTATATCATATATGTTTTTTTTGAGCAATTATTTATTTTAAAAAACAAGAATAAAATTTACTAAGCACATTACACAGTATATCATATCTGTAATTCCCTACGGTCAAACAGCTAAGAAATCTTCGTTAAGATTTCTTAGTCGTAGCATTTTAATTCGTACGAATAAGTTATACTTTAGTAAAATCTAATATGTGTAAATAATATTTCACATTTTTACAAAGTGATTCAATAGATAAAAACGAAACTTAAAATTTGAATTATAACTCTATACTAAATATAAAGGGCAAACAAAAACCTCAGTGAAAAATCACTGAGGTTTTTGTTTTTAAAGATTTATAAAGTTTTATTCTCACTAACAAACCCTTCGTTTTCGTCAATATTTAAAATAATCACATTTTCCTCCTTGCTAATTTGCATTTACGCAATTCATTGAATCAAAGAATTTACTCATACAATCTACATTAGATGAATCTCTTAATGACATTCTAGCCATATCGAAGTTTAACATTGAAAATACTATTATTACTAAATCTGAAGAATTTAGTTTAGCAAGCATATTTAAAGTTTCGTATTCAAATTTTTGCATTTCCAATGCTATTACTATTCTACTGTTTGAATAAGATCTGTAATTTTGACGACGTCTAACTGCATCAATTATATTTAATAAATATTTATGTCTTACAGGTTTAGCAAAAATTTTTAGTGGTGCATTTATTCCTGCATAATGCATTGCATTTTCATCATCACTAGAAGCATAAATTCCTTCCATAATAAACACGATTTCATAATACAGGACTTCACTTACTTCATAACCCCTTTTATTGCGTGCATAAGCAAGCAAACTTTCTCCTATGTCGACATAAACATCTGATGTTATTTCTATTTTTCCTAAGAAAAGAAGATTATCTTTCATTTCCTCTAAACTAAGTACATTGTTAATAGCAACATCTGAATTCATTCCGAAAACTCCAATCATATTGTTATCATTTCTTCCTGATGTAATTACTTCAATACAGCTTTTTAATCTAGCAGTTGCACTATTTATTCTCTCTAACACAGTTTCTTCATTTTCTGTATTTTCTATTTCATATTCATCCTCTAACTGATTTTCTTGTTCTACTACTAAAGTTTCATTATTAGAGCTATTGCTATTTTTCGTTCTAATATTCACTTGTTTTTTTGGGTTTTGTGCTGAATCATCTTGGAACCGAATAACACGATTAAATGACATATTTTTTTCTCCTCTCATAAATTTAATGTAGGAATTAATAATATTTTTGCCTTTTGCTTAATTCCAGTTTTGAATTTTCCATTTTCAAAAACTTCATAAAACAAACTTCTTGCTTCTAAAGTGTACTTTTCTTTCAAATATTTATGATTTCTTCGAAAGTCTAATTCACTTCTTGAATCGCTAACATATTTAAAAATTTCTTGTAAAGCACTTTCTAAATCAAGTTTAACGTTGGTATCTGTACTAGCAACAAAATTGTATTTTTGCCCATCATTTAAAATTTTTTTGGGTAAAGTTTTGAAAAAACTGTATGCCTTTACATATTCTTCAATGATTGACATTTCTATGTTGTTGCTGGTTTCATATGTGTATGCACCAAACTTTTCTTTGATAATGTTTAACCTTTCTTCCCTTATTTCTAAAGGAATTTGGTCTTCCATTATAGAAGCTTTAGTTTCTAATACTTGCTCATAACTTGCAACTGCAATATCAGCAAAATATCCTTTTTGTAAATATTCAACTAGATTTTCAAACTCTAGCTTAGTTTCACCAGGAAACCCAACTATAACTTCTGTTGAAATCAGTATATCTGGTCTTACTTCTCGCAATTTTTGAATTCTAGCATCAGTAAAATCAAATGATGGCCTATTCATTTTCTTGAGGATCGGATTTGAAACATGCTGAATATGTAGCATTATCTCTGTAATATTTCTATTTTTAGATATAACAGAAATCATTTCATCTGTTAACCCTGCAGGATGAAACCATCCAATTACATAGTTACAATTTGGAAACTCTGTGCAAACTTTTTGCATTAAATTTGGAAAACTTTTCCTTCCATATAAGTCGATCCCATAGTCAGACGTTTCCTGTGCTCCTGTAAGATATATTGTTGTTTCTGTTTCATATAAACTTTCAATCTCCAAAAGCACTTTTTCTATAGGTTTGCTTTTATATTTTTTACAAATTATGGAATATATACAGTATGAACACTTTTTCAAACAGCCTTCTGAAACAATTACTTTATTTTGAGGAACAATTTTTTTCAAAGGATAAATTTCTTCTCTTCTAAAGAAGTGAATTAATTCTTCAAAACTTTTGACCTCTATTCCAGGAATAGCTTTAAGTTCTTCTCTATTAATGGAAAGTAAACAACCTGTTACAATTACTTTTGCATTTGTGAGAGCATTCGCTCTCACATCTGCAATTACTTGTACACTATACTTCTTTGTTTCTCCAAATGCACAAGTTTGTACAATAATTATATCTGCAATGGTATAATCGCAAACTACATCATAGTCCTCATTTTTAGTAATGTAATTTATAAGTATGTTTACTTGCTCTATATCCATATGCATATCATTACACATTATAATAGCAATTTTTTGTTTCATATTTAGCTCCATTCTTCAAGGTGAACTTCTGATACATTATTTTGATAGTACTCTGGCTTCTTCTTTATGTTACTAATGCTGCCTAATGCTTTTTCAATAATTCCAAAGTTCATACAGGACTGCCCTTTAAAGCCTGATGTCTCAACATTTATTTTGCCATCATCCCCAATATTTACAACAGCTTTTCCTCCATTATTTTTGTTTATAAGTTTGATACTTGCTCCAGATTCATAAACTTTGTAGCCATTCTTTTTAGCTTCAATTTTTAGCTTTTCTATAGAATATTGCCTTAAAAGTTCATTTCCATTTTTTCCTATGAATCTTTCAACATGTCCATCGTAAAAATCCGCATCAATGTCATATGTTCCGTTGTCTTTGGCTTCAATTGCTACATCATATTTGCCTGGAAGCTTTATGACGTTTTCTCTAGTTTGAGAACCGTAATAATACCGACATCCGGTATTGTGTTCAAAGCTTAAGTTCATATTTTGTGCTGCGTTTTTTAAAGCTTCTAAATCTCTAATTTCTGTTGTTATCTTCGTGAAATGGCTCATTTTTGCTCCTCCTTTTCAAAACGAATAACTCTTTGACATTTTGTTTCTGTTTCATTTTCTTCTACTAATGTTTCCGGTGCAATATTGGCATTTCTAATCCCCTGTGCTGTACTCCAATTTCTTAAAGCACTTACTGTATCACTCATTATTCCTTTTGACATTGGCTTAATTTTTGATATAGCAATAATCAAATCTTCTGTAGTATACGGTCTTTTTCCGTCATTCCAAGCATAAAACATTGATGAAATAACACATTCTTCAATTTCTGCACCAGTATATCCATCAGATAAACTTGCAAGTTTATCAATGTCAAATTCTTCAGCTTTTCTTTTCCTTTTTTCGATTTGAATTTTGAATATTTCTTTTCGTTCTTCTTCACTGGGTAAATCAACAAAAAATATTTCGTCAAATCTGCCTTTTCTTAAGAATTCTGGTGGCAAAGATGAAATATTGTTAGCCGTAGCTATTACATATACTGGTACCTCTTTTTCTTGTAGCCATGTAAGAATTGTCCCAAACATTCTTGAGGTGACTCCTGAATCTGTTTTTCCACTGCTTCCAACTCCAGAAAGTCCTTTTTCAATTTCATCTATCCACAGAATAGCTGGTGCCATTGCTTCTGCAATTTCTAACGCTCTCCTCGTTTTTGCTTCTGTATCTCCTACCAAAGAACCGAACAGTTTTCCTATGTCTAATTTAAGTAATGGCTTTTTCCACATATTAGAAAGAGCTTTGGCTGCTAAACTCTTACCACACCCTGGTATACCTACAAGTAATACTCCCTTTGGATATGGTAGTCCATAATCCTGTGCTTCTTTCGAATATGCTGAAAATCTTTCTTCTGCATAGTTTATAAATTCTTTCATTCCTCCCACAGTTTCCAATGTTTCTTTCGACTCTGTGTATTCTAGTAAGCCGTCTTTACAAATAATTTGCTTTTTTACAGCATTTATAATATATATGTCAAAGTTTTTCATTTTTGAAAAAGCAGTTGTAAATGCATTTTCAGCCTCCAATGTTGTAAGTCCTATAGCTGCATCTATAACATCCTCAATATTTTCTGGTACATTAACACCATAATATTGACATATTTCTGTTGCTATTTCTTTTAAATTTTCTCGTCCTGGCAAACTAAGGTTAGTTATAGTTACTTCATGTTCAAGCTCAGGAGGAACATCAAATTTATTGCTTATAAATATATATGTTACTCCACGTGCTTTAGCAGCGCTAAATACATCTTTTGCTGTTCTCCAAACCGAAGGTCCCTTGATGTATGGATGAAAGTCTAACATGCAGTAAATTACGTTATCACCACAACTTAATCCATGGGTTAAAGCTTCTTCATCTGGTGAAACTTTTACATTTAAATCTTTTTTTAAAATTTCATGACCATTTCTTTGTAGGACATATTCAGTAACATTCGTAGTTTCTGACCAAACGTACAGTCTCATTTTTGCATTATATGCTATTTCGACAATTTCTTGAAGTGCCCGTTCTTCTTCTGAAGTATTTAAAATAATAGCTGGATATCCTGCGTAGATGTAATCCTTTAATTGTATTGAAGTTTGTTTGCTCATGTTGTAAGGCTCCTTTCAAATATTATTATTGGTAGTTGTAATAATTCTAATACAACCATATATATGTGACTTGTAAAATTATACCACATGTTTTTCTTTATGTAAATAGCATTATGTTTATTTTTAAAATATAGTTACTAGTTAATGTCTTTTTACTTTTCCAGCTATTAAATCTGCACTTTTGCTATAACTATTCTGTCATTATTAGATAAGTCTTTTTTTGAATATACTTCTTTATATTTTTTAGTAGTTTTTAGTATATTTATTACTGTTTCCTTTTGGTCATAACCTATTTCCATGCATAAATAGCCTTCATTATTTAAAAATTTATAGGATTCGTTTGCTAATATTTTGTAGAAATTTAATCCATCTTTTCCTCCATCTAATGCTATTTTTGGTTCTTTTTTTACATTTTCAGGTAATAGCTTTATTATATCTCTTTTTATGTATGGTGGGTTTGAAACTATAATATCATATTTTTTTGTTATGTTTTCAAACATATTTGATTGAATAAATTCTACTTTATTTGCTTCTATGTTTTTTTCACTGTTTTGCTTTGCTATTTTAAGGGCTTTTTTACTTATATCTGACATTGTTATATGTGCATTTTGTAAGTTTTTGCCTAGTGATATTCCTATTGCACCACTTCCTGTACATATATCTAATATTTGTATATTTTCTTTTTTTTGTTTTGCTATTTTTATTACTTCTTCTACCAAAATTTCTGTATCTGGCTGTGGTATTAATACATTCTCATCTACATAAAATTCTAAGTTCATAAATTCTTGTTTGTTTGTTATGTATTGTATTGGCATTCCTTGTATTATTTCTATTAGTGCTAGGTAATACCTTGTTTTTTCTTGTTCTCCTATTTCTTTTTCTTCATTTATTACAATTTGCATTCTATCCATTTGTAAAATATATTCTGCTAACACTTTTGCTATTATATTACCTTCTTGTACTTCGTTTTCTTTTAATAGCTTTTTTCCATAATTTATTAATTCTTTTATTTTCAAATTTCTCACATATAATCCTAATTGGATTATTTCTCCTTTCCTTTATCTGCTACTTTCCCATTTTTCCAATTTTCTAACCTAGTTTATCTGAAATTCCAATATCAATAAGGATATTTACTACTGTAGTAAATTCTTTTTCCTTTATTTAATTATCTATTGATTTTCTAATTTTTTCTACTTTCATTTATCCATATTCCTTAATTTTATGCATATTATTCTATCACTAGATGGGAAAAAAGGAAAGTGATTTTACAGACATTAATCTATATTTTAAGTTGTGTTGTTAATATTCACGAACATTTTATCTGCACTAGCGCGAAGTAAGTAATATAGTTAAAACAGATGATATCTATATAAGACATCATCTGTTTTAACTTTTATACAATTTAATTATAAATTAATATTTTGCGAGTTTTCAATTCGAATTCCACAATTTCTAAATTCGTTAAAGAACTCTTTTTGTAGATCTTCACATCCTTTTACTGGTGATGTGCAGTCTTCTAAAATTGTAATTTTAGAAATAATATCTTGCCTGCCTATAAATTCTTCAATTGTTTGTTTTACTGTAATTGGCAAGCAATGACTTGAAGCCTCTCCTGCTATATATATTTCATCATATTCTTCTGCTGCCTTTATTACTTTCTTAGTTTTTCGGTTAGTTGGATCATATTCAGCTTTTATAGCTCCAAACATCTCTGAATATGGGTCTGTTCCTTTTTTCACAATATCTGGTATTGTATTTCTAGTCACAGCCCAAAAATATAGCATTTTTAAAACAACGAACGATATAGTTAAAAAACCATATCGTTCGTTGTTTACTTCTTATAAATAATAATTAATTTCAAATATTAAAGTGCTTCACCATAAACTCTCTTGGATTCCTCTGCTACTCTTTTTCTTATTTCGTCAAAAGTCTGTGTTCTAACAAAGCTGCCGTTTACGAACACCTCCTGCAATTCATTATCAAGTATTTCTTTTTCTGTTTATGGAGTTAATCCGTCAATAAGCTGGTAGTCTCCATCTCTAAAGACTACTGCTACCATACCCTTTTGTGACTTTTTAAAGCTGTCAGAATCTGTTGCAGGATCTTTGTAGATGGATTTGAACTCACCCATTTATTATTTCAGCAGTTCCCTTCAGTGCAAACCCTAAGGTATCACGAGTCATATACTGATAGGTATATGAACCAATTCCCAAACCTACACTTACACTTGCAAAACCCTTTTCATACAGGTCTCTTCCAATTGCTTCTGCTCTTTCTGGAGTAATCGAATCTCCATATACACAGCCAATGTGTGGATCGAGTTCGATAAAACCTGCCTCATTTTTTGTGCCACCAAAGATTTCATACAAGCGCTGTACTAAGCCCTTCTCAATGGTCTGCTCAAAGCCCCTTAACTTTTCAGATATATTTGCAGTATTTGGATCACCACCAATAATATCTACAGGTTCTCCTGAGTCTGGCCTTATATTTACCTTTCCATTGCGGTTCATAATTGCTGCTTTTACTTCTTTATCTGTTAGAACATTGTCTACAACATTCCACAGGTTATATGTGTCACATACAATAGTTACTGTTCCGCTTGGGTACACTCTTGTAATAAGTTGCAGGAGTGCATTTTTTTCGTCACGGCCATATGATTCCATTACACTGTGCTCTGTAGATGGTGCATATGCAATTACATTAGGTTTAGCATCATAATATGCCATAAGGTAGTTCCTTGCAGGCACTGTTGCTGAACCTCCAAAGCTAAGCAAATGTCCAGGTGTTCCACGGTAAGCAGCCTCTGGGCTTCCCATACCACGCATTGAAAAGTCTCCACCTTGATTAAATACTCGGCCTGTTTGATTGCAACCTGTAAGCTTAGCATACTTTGTAAGTATACGTTTGTACTTATCTGCAATGGTGGCATCTGTCATTGGCTGCCATATTAAGCAAGAAATACTGATGGACATGGCAAATAAACACCGTGGCATCTTAATTGGAACAGGTGACCTTTCTGAACTTGTCCTTGGCTGGTGTACATACAATGGGGACCATATGAGTATGTATGGAGTAAATGCTTCTGTTCCCAAAACATTGGTTAAATACCTTATTGAATGGTATGCTAGGTTTGGTGGTGCAGATGATGGGCTTCGTGATATTTTACTTGATATCATAGATACGCCTATTAGTCCAGAGCTTTTGCCTAGTGATGGAAAAGAAATTGTACAGAAAACAGAAAGTGCAATAGGGCCTTATGAAGTGCATGACTTCTTCATTTATTACTTTTTAAGAACCAAGTTTTCAGGTAAGAAAATTTTGTTTTTGGCAGAACATGCATTTAAGGACAAATACTCTTCTGAGCAATTGCTTGAATATTATAATAAATTTGTTCAGAGGTACTTTGGCAATCAGTTTAAGCGCAATTGTGTACCTGACTCACCTAAAGTTGGTAGTGTAAGCGTATCGCCTAGAGGCGATTTACGAATGCCTTCTGATGCAAATTGTAGTATCTGGTTAGTAGTTTAGTAACATACAATCCAAAAAGGGGCTGTAAAAAAAGGAAAGATTTGGGACGCGTTCAAAACTTTCCTTTT
>CANPTO010000013.1 GCA_947577025.1 uncultured Clostridiaceae bacterium
ATATAGTTTGTTGTTAAAGAATAAGCTTGAGAGTAGCTAATATAAAGGAATAGCAAGATTTACGAAGATAGGACCATATTACATGGTTCTATTTTTGATCCTATGCTCTATTGCACAAAACTTTGATTTTGCGCAATGTGATGTATTTCTTTTTTACACTTTCCCAAGTCTATCTGTTCCTCTTCTACACTGCGTTTCGCTATTGTTCTTCTGATTAAGTAATTCCATTAATTCTTTTTATTTCCTTATAAAATTTCTCATTATCTAATGATAATGCAGTTATATCATCTAAATATTTTTGATAGTCCTTATCATCAAAATACATTTTTTCTCTTGCATATCCATTTACACCAAATTTCTCTAGTAAAAAAACTCTACATTTTTCTAAAACTTCATTTTCTTTTAAATCTGGTGAGTGTTTTGTGTTGTATGAGTAGCATCTTTTTAAAGTAGTTTCTACACTTGTATTTCTATCAGCAGAAGATACAATTTTTCCATATATAGTTCGAGGTTCACCATCTAATGATGAGCGATGGTCTTCAACAGCCTCACTCATAACTTTTATTTGTTCATCTGTGAAAAAGTCCTTTAATGTTTTATCTTCGAGTAACATTTTTGCAGAAACGCTTTCATGATTCTTAGGATCAATATGATGTGCAAAATCGTGGTATGCTGCAATTACATATACCATTTCGTAGTTTATATCTTTTATTCCTTTCGAAAATTCTAAACTTCTTGTTATCACATATTCAGCATGACTTATATCGTGTCCTTTATCATTTAAACTATAATGATATTGTACCAATTTCGATATGTATTCTATTAATTTGGGGTTTATAATTCCAAATAGTTGTAAAGTTTTTTTATCATTATTCATTAATCTCAATACTCCTTCTATAATAACGTTTTTTATTGTTTTTCATATTATGTTTTATAGGATTATATCATAAGAATAAAATTTTGTAACTAGCAAAATCGTAAAGAGCTCAAATAAAAAAGACTAGGAAACCTATTTCAATTTTCCTAGTCTTTTAGCAGTTTTATAAAGTCACGTATTTTGTACCTCTCCTTCCTACATTATGAAGAAAGGCAAATGCAATATTTTGTCAAATATACATATTTATTAATAAAGTTTTTATTAGTCTTTAAATCTTCGTAAAAATATGTCCATTTTGTCTATAAATTCTTTATTATTTTTTGTTCTAGTCATTTCATTAATAAGCTGCTCAGTTACATCTTCTGTTGACATACTAGACATTGCTTTTCTTAGTGCAAATACTGTTTCTAGTTCTTTTGAATCTAATAGTTTCTCTTCCCTTCTTGTTCCTGATTTATTTATGTCAATCGCTGGGAATATACGCTTTTCAGAAAGAGTTCTATTTAAGTGAACTTCCATGTTTCCTGTTCCTTTGAATTCTTCAAATATTACATCATCCATTCTACTTCCAGTTTCTACTAATGAGGTTGCAAGGATTGTAAGGCTTCCTCCATTTTCTATGTTCCTTGCTGCTCCAAAGAATTTTTTTGGTTTGTGTAGTGAGGCTGGGTCTATACCTCCTGATAATGTTCTTCCTGATGATGGTACTACTAGGTTGTATGCACGTGCAAGCCTTGTTATACTGTCTAATAATATTACTACATCTTTTTTATGCTCTACTAGCCTTTTTGCTCTTTCTAATACCATTTCTGCAACTTTTACATGGTTTTCTGGTAATTCATCAAATGTTGAGTATATGACTTCACCTTTTATTGAACGTTTCATGTCTGTTACTTCTTCTGGACGTTCATCTATTAAAAGAACTATTAGTTCAACTTCTGGGTTGTTTATACTTATACTATTTGCTATTTTTTTTAGTAATGTTGTTTTACCAACTTTTGGTGGTGCAACTATTTGCCCTCTTCCACCTTTTCCTATTGGTGACATTAAGTCTATTATTCTCATAGAATATTCATTTTGTGATGTTTCTAAGCGAATTCTTTCTTCTGGGTATATTGGTGTTAGGTCATCAAATTTAATACGCCTATATGCTTTTTCTGGTGCTTCTCCATTTACTTCTCCAACAAATATTAGTGCTGGGAATTTTTCTCCTTCTTTTGGAAGCCTTGCTATTCCTTTTATTTTATCTCCTTTGTCTAGTCTAAATCTTCTTATTTGTACTGGTGAAACATATATATCTCTAGGTGTTGATAAATAGTTTTCTCCTCTTAAAAATCCATATCCATCAGGTAAAATTTCTAATACCCCTTGTACTATTCTATCATCTTCGCTTGTTAGCTTGTAACCCTCTCCTGCTTCTAAAACTGGTTCGTTTTCTGGTTCTTCAGTTCTTAAATATGGATAAAAACTCCTTTTTCCTTCTGACACTGGAGTTTCACTTGTCTTCTCCTCTACTTTTTCGTTTGAAGATATTATTTCTATTAATTCTTCCTTTTTTAGTTTTGATACATTTTTTACACCTTTCTCTTTTGCAATTTGGCGTAATTCAACTAATGTACTAGCTTCTAAATTCATTTGTTTAGCCCCTTTCTTTATTTTGGTTAATTACTTATATATTAAATTTCTTCTTTTTGGTTTTGTTAAGAAATTAACTTTTTTGATTTAATTTTTGTGATATACGTTTTTATTATACCATATTCTGGAAAAAATGTAAATAGAAAAAACGACAATTTGTCGTTTCTATTTTCCTATATCAATATATACTCTTTCATTTGGTAAATACATTCCTAATTTCTCTCTCGCTATTTTTTCTATGTATTCTGGAGAATTTACATTTTCTTTTATTTCATTTAATGTTTGTTTTGTTTCTTGTTCTTTGGTTATTTGGGCTTCATATATTTTAATTTCTGCATTATAAGAATTTAGCATTTTTTGTTGTGATATAAAAATGCTAACTAAATAAGCTATTGCAATACATATTAATATTTTTTTATAGTGTTTTTTTATTATTTTCATATGTGAATCTCTCCAGTTTTGGTTGATAATTTTTATTTAAAAATATAACTATTGATACATAATTATATTTTTTACCCTTCTAATTAATATTTTTCTACATTTATTTCTAAAATCCTTTTTTATATATGTATTTTTATGTTTTTTTTGTTTTTTTCCTATTGTTCAAACATTTTTCTACAAAAATTCCTGTTCCTTTTCCTACATTTATTACTATAAAAGTGAATGGCTTTAATATCTTTTTTAATATATTTAAAACTATTTTTAATGGGTATAGTATTATCTTTTTTATAAAATCTAAAATTATTACATTTATCTTAACAAAGTATTTGCTTATGGTTAATATATAAACTAATATACCTAATATTAGTCCTATTATTACATAATTTCTTATTTCTCCATTATTAAATTTAAATAATACAAATAGAAAAAATATTCCTGTAAAAACCCAAAATATAATATCTTCTATATATGTTATTATGTCTGGTGTTTTGAAGGTTCTTCTTAATATTCTAAAAATGTCGAAAAATATACCAATAGCAATTCCACTAATGGTAAAAATTAATAAAGAGTATAGTTGTATTGCTATTGTGTTATCCAACTTTTTTCACCTCTACTTAAATATTTTACCAAGTATTCCAGCAGTTTTTTTCTCTAAGTCATTTTCACTATATGCTAAATTGTATATTTCTCCTTCAACTACTACTTCAGAAGTGTCTATACTTAATTTATTAATTCTTAAATTTTCGCCTTTTACTGTGAGTAATCCGAAGCTCTGTTTCTACAATTACTACTTGGTCATCAAAACTAAGCACATCTAATACTCCTGATATACTAAGTTTTTCTCTATTTTCTAGTACTAAGTTTTGTATTACACTGGTATTCATCATTTTTCTATCTTCCATAGGCATATATTTCCTACCTCCTTAAAAAATAATTGCATTAATAAATATATATTCATGTCTTGTCTAATTTAGAACTATAAACTAATAAACTTTTTATGCAACCGCTTATGTATAATTTTGCATTTGAAATCGATTTTCACTTTTGATTAACAAAGCAGAATTTCATAGTGTTTCCTATTTAGTAAAAAATAAAAATGATACCCTGAAATATAAAGGATACCATTTTTTTCTTTTTAGACTTCCTAAAAGGAAACGTCCCCAATGGGAATTAGCCTATTAATGCAATGTGTAATTGCTCTAATATTGTGTTTGAGAGTTTTTGACTAAACATTAGTGCTAGTTTTGATTCGTTTATTTCTAAATTTATTATTTCTAAGTTGTTTAAGTCTACTATTTTTATTGCTTCTTCTAATATTTTATTGTCATTCATTATTCCATGACCTACTATTGCTATTCGAGTTATATTTTTGTATGTTGTGTCAAATGCTTTCAGGTCGTTTTCTAAAAGATTTTGAAATTTTGCAAGTGTTGTTGATTTTATTGTAAAATATACGTCCATGCTGTGTATGCTGTTGTTTACAAAGTTATTTGCTCCTATATTGTTTTTTTCTAATAGTTTTAATAATTTACTAAATAACTCTGGTGAATATGTTTCATATTTCATGTGGACATATATTATATCATCATTTTTTACTATACTTTTTACATTTGTGTCTTCTATTTTGTCTTGCAGTGTTGTTCCTGGTTTATTGTTAAAAGTTGATTTTGTTATTATTGGTATATGGTATTTTTGCCCTACTTCTATACATCTATTATGTAGGACTTTTGCTCCTTCATTTGCTATTTCTAACATTTCTTTATATGATAAGGTTTCTAATTTTTTTGCTATTGTTACTTTGTTTGGGTCTGTTGTATATACTCCATCTACATCTGAAAATATATAACAGTGTTTTGCGTTAAGTGCTGCAGCTACTGCTACTGCAGTTGTGTCTGAGCCTCCTCTTCCTAATGTTGTGATATCTTCATTTTCGTTTATTCCTTGAAAACCTGCTATTATTACTATTTTCCTTTTTTCTAATTCTTTTTCTATTCTGCTTGTATCTATTTGCTCTATTTTTGAATTTTGACTTTCTTTGCTTGTATATATTCCTGCTTGCCAACCTGTTAGTGATATTGATTTATATCCTAATTGGTTTAATAGTATTGCTAATTTTGACATTGATACTTGCTCTCCTGTACTAAGAAGTACATCCATTTCCCTTTCTTCTGGTAAGTTTGATAGTTCTTTTGCTTCTTTTATTAGGTTGTCTGTCGTTTTTCCTTGTGCTGATACTACCACTACTATATTGTTTCCTTCATCATATAAATCTATTACTTTTTGTGCTACAATGTTTAACTTTAAATTGTCTGCTACACTGCTTCCTCCAAATTTTAAAACTATTGTATCCATATTAAAGTACCACTTTCTTAAAAAATATATAGTACATATTTAATTATAAATATGACTATATATTATTATATTCTTTATATTTAATTTAGTGAAATAATATCGTAAGTAAAATTACTGCCCATACTAGTATAAATATTCCCGTTTTTATTAATAACCTTTTTAACTGATATTTTTGCGCTTTTACTATGTTATTATTACTTTTTTCTGTTTTTACTTTAAAGGTATTTAAAAATTTTTCTACATCACTTGTGTTTAAAAATATTGTTGGTATATATATACTACTTATGTTTCTATTTGGTGTTTCATATAGTATTATAAGCCAAAAACTGTTTCTCTTTTTTAAATATATTCTACTTTTTTTGTTTTCTAGGTATACATTTTTTAGTTTTGAGTATTCTATTTGTATTTCTTGCATATTCATTTTTATTGTCATTTTATTGTTTTTACATATTATTGTACTTGTATTAAAATATATAGTTAATATGCTTAACATTGTAAGCATTAATAATACTAAGCCTAAGGCTTGAATATTTGAATGGAAAGTTATTAATATTATTATTAAAATTATACTAAATATTATAATTGCTAGTTTTTTATTTTTATCTAATAAATATTTTACTCTTGCTTTTAATGTTATATCATTTGTTATTTCTTCTACTTGTGCATATTTTCTAAATTTATTTTTTTCATATATTTCGCTAAGTTTCATTTTTTCTTCCTCTTTTCGTAGTTTTTAAGCTTTATAGAATTTTTATATTAAACTTAAAAATTTACTACAAATCATTTTGTTTGTTCCATTTTAAATAACTATTTATAAATTCATTTAAGTTTCCATCCATTACTCCTTGCACATTTCCTACTTCATAGTTTGTTCTATGGTCTTTTACCATTGTGTAAGGGCAAAATACATATGAACGTATTTGGCTTCCCCATGCTATATCCATTTGATTTCCTTTTAGGTCTTCTATTGTATCTTTGTGTTCTTTTTCTTTCATATCTAATAGCTTAGATTTTAACATTTTCATTGCTGTTTCTCTATTTTGTGTTTGTGAACGTTCTGATTGACAAGAAACCACTATATTGGTAGGTATATGTGTTATTCTTACAGCAGAGGATGTTTTATTTATATGCTGCCCTCCTGCTCCGTGAAGCTCTATATGTATCTACTCGTAAGTCGTCTGGGTTTATTTGTATTTCTATGTCTTCTGTTATTTCTGGTAATACTTCTAGTGAGGCAAATGAGGTATGCCTTCTTCCCCCACTATCAAATGGAGATATTCTAACTAACCTATGTACTCCCATTTCCCCTTTTAAGTACCCATATGCATATGGTCCTGTTATTAATGCTGTAACACTCTTTATTCCGGCTTCTTCACCATCTAAATAGTCTAATTCTTTTACTTGATAGCCATTAGCAGTTGCCCACCTTGTATACATTCTATATAACATTTGAGCCCAATCACAACTTTCTGTTCCTCCTGCTCCTGGATGAAGTGTTATTATTGCATTACTTAAGTCATATTTTCCTGATAATAATGTGTTTATTTCTAATTTTTCAATATTTTTTTCTAGTTCTTTTATTGATATTATTAGGTCTTTTTCTAAGTTTTCTTCTGGCTCTACTTTTAATATTTCCAATAGTTCTATACTATCATTTAAATTATTATTTATTTTTTTATATTCTTCTGTTTTACATTTTAAATTATTTATTTGTTTTAGTACACATGATGAGGTTTTACTGTCATTCCAAAATTCTGGTGAGGTTGTTTTATTTTCTAGATTTATTAACTCTTTTTCTAATTTTGAAATGTCAAAGTGAATCACCTATTTCTTTTAGTTTTACTTTTAAGTTATTTAGCATTTTAACATTTTCTTCAAAGTCTAACATTTTATCACTCTCCTTTAATTTTTACTATTATACACTATTTATGTATGTAAAATCTATACTTTTTATAAAAAGCAAGAATAAAATTTTCTAAGCTCATTACACAATTTTTCCTAAGAATATAAAAAACAAGAATAATATTTTCTAAGCTCATTCTTCGCTAAGAAAATCTAATTCTTCCATAACTATCTTCTAAGGAAACTCACCACTATCGTGGATGACTTTCCTAAGAATATAAAAAACTCCCCTAAAGTCAAATTATATAAGACTTTAGGGGGAGTTTTGGTTATTCGTTTTTAATCTTGACGAACTTCATAGTATCGGTTTAATGTAATTACGTTAAAACCTCTTTTATTAATATTGTATATTTTTGAATTTGAGTTTAGTATTTCACTACACTCCATTTTTTTATTTTTGGATTGGTCATCTGTATTTATTATATATAATAAGTCTTCATTTGGAATATATATTTTCCTCTTTCTGTATATTACATTTTTTATGTTTTGCATGTCCATTTGTTTATCTATTAAAACTTCTTTGTACATTCCATCTTTTTCTATTATGATACCGCTTCTTTGGCTATTTATTACTAACCATGTTTTAGTCGCTTCATCATAAAGGATTTTGTATTTAACGTCTTCTGAGTTGTACGTCATATCATAGAACTTTTCGCTGTTACAATAAATCTCATCTATCTTTTCCTCTTTTGAGCGTTTTACAAAAACGAATTTTGAATTAAATTTAGATAAGAAGCCTACTGTTTCTTTACCTACCTCATATCTGATTTCTTCTTTTTGTACTTTTATACCACTTTTTTCTTTTTTTAATTCGCTTTTAAAAATTATATCCTCACCATTATAATTTGCTGTATAGTACAATGTATTTTCATCTAATATAGCATTTTTTATATTGTCAATTTCCTCAGTATATATTATAGTGTTTGTATCTCTTAAATCAATTGTATATACTCTATTATCATAGGTCTTACTTGTACTTAAGTCAACTACTACTATTTTATTATTATAAATTGCATAAATAATATCGTTTTCCTCTGAGAGTAATATGTCTCTAATAGTACCGCATTGTGGAAATTGTATATTATATTCTTTTTCATGTACTAATACTGCAATATAATAGCTGTTGGTATTTTCGCAAATTGCAGAATATGAATTTATTGCAGCTACTACTTCTCCAACAAATGGAGTAATTTCTTTTGCTGTAAAATTTTTTGCTATTCTTATTTCTCCATAATGTTCTTTATCAGCATATTCTCCACAATATAGCTTTTTATACTGCTCTATAAGCTCTGGAACAATGCTCATTCGTTTTTCGTTTTCAAAAATGTCTAAAAATGCTATTTTTAAGCTATCTGTCATCCATTCCTTCCAATCTCTTGTTATTTTTGGAGCCTCTATTTCATGTTCCCCTAGTATAGAAATTCTTCTTTCCATCATTTCTACAATTTCTAATGGCTTTTTCTGTTTACTCTCACTTATATCATAATAAATCCCACTAAATGGGTGTGATAAAGTGAGGTATAAAAATGCTTGTACTGCATATGAATACCAATCATCTTCCATTGTGATATTTCCTTTTATGGACCTAGGATCAGTATATTCTTCAGTAAAACAAATTGTTGGAATTTCGTCCATTCCCATTCCATCAAAGTCTAAGAAATATACATTTTTATCTTTATCAAATAGTATATTCCCTCCATTTAGATCTCCTATGTATATATTAGCTTTGTTATGCAATGTTTCAATTCCTTCACCTACTGTAATTAGTATTTCTAATACATCTTTTAATGTAAAACCTATTTCTTTTAGTATGCTTGTGTCACTTAACAATGATATTGGCATACTATCATATACTCTTTTCATGGTGTATCCAAAAACCTCGTGTTTATCCCAGTCTGCAAGTATTGTTTCTGGTATAATATATTTGTACTTAAGTTCTTTTTTTCTATTTATCTCTTCTAGTATTTCTTTTTTACTACTAAAAATGCGATAAAATAATTGGCACTTTAAGCTTAGGTCAACATTAGCATCCTCTTTAAATACTTTTGCTACTTTATTAACACTATCTACTTCATGAATAACAGACTCCCCTCCTGAACCAACTTCTTCGCAATTAGTAATTATACTTTTGTCAATTAGTTCTATTTTCATGTTGTGATTTTTAGGTATACATTTGGGGCAAAATAACTGTTTGTCATTATAGTATATCTTATGAATTTTGCATTTTTTTGTTAGGTGTTTTGATAAGTTATTCAGTTTTTTGAAAAGGCTATCTAAGTCTTCGTTTTTATCTTTTATATCTATTTCAATACATTCATCTAGTAAAATTACACTTTTTATATAATCACATGTCCACTTTACAGTATCCTTCTTACTTCCTTTTTCACTTAGTAAATCAATATTCAGTATTTGTACCTGCTCTTTATAGTCTTTATTTAAAAATACATGTGTAAAAGGATCCTCTATAAAGCTTAAATCTTCTTCAAGATATTGTTTTACTTGAAGTATTAGTCTTATTAGTCCTTTTATTCTAGGTAGATTGGTTAAATTTTCGCAAGTAAAGTCTAAAAATTTTTCGCTTTCGATACTTTCTTCTTCATATACATAACCCATAAATTTGCTGCTATTTTTTGTTACTATTTTTTTGTATGGAATAAAACAAGCTTGAATAGGATTTTCTTTTTGCAATCTTTCATCTATAACTTCTTCCCTATTCATATAAGGGGCTTTATATATTTTTAAGTTCTTTTCTTTATACTTATAGTATATTGCATATTTGTCTTCAAAAACTTTAATTGCTTCGTTAGAAAAACATTCATCTTCTGGTATACAGTAGCTTGTTTTACTACAAATAGGACATAAGTCTTCATTATCCCAATAGTATATAAAATGCTTATTACAGTAATTAGTTAAGTGTTTTACTTTATCTAATAAATACTCTCTTTGCTGTACATATACTCTATCATTTTCTGCCAAACTTATAATAGAATTTTTATCTCCACCATTACTTAGTATATAATTTATGAACCATTTCATATTTGCTTCTTTCATTTTTTTTACGTCAAATTTCTCATTGTATATGTCAATATAGAAGTCAAAGCTATTGCTCATAAAAATGAATTCTATTGGTATATACTCAGAGTTAAATAGGGTAATTAGGTTTGCTGCAACTTTTAACATATCTTTATTGTTTAATTTTGTTACTTTTTCTGACAAAAGCTCTGGATTTTTTATTGGTTTTGTTATAAAACCTGCAAATTTGTACATTCCGTCTTTTTGTATATCTGTCCTATAAATTATTTTAGAGATACTCATTGGATTTACGTATGAATCTGCTTCTTTGTATAAATAATCTTGCTCTTTGACTTTTTTTACTTTGTTAATATTTTGTTCTTCTGCTTTTTGGAATTTAAAAATGTCTTTACTTTTGTTAAATGTTATTATCCTTCTTCCATCTGGCATCCATTTATTCATTCCTTTTTCAAATTCTACTCCACATTCATCTATTAGTTCATAATCAAAAATAAAAGGAACATCCACTGGGTTGTAACATAACCTGTCATCATAGTATTTCTCTTCATTACCTATTTTCCCTGTTGAGCGGCTTGTTAAATGTATAAAATCAAGTAGTCCTTTTGTTGCAATTTCGTAATCTACTTTATATCCTAAAGCATATTTAATAAATTCTTTTGCGAGAATTGGACTTAAACATTTAACATCTATTGTACTTAAGTATTCATTTTTGCAGCTCTTTTTTCCTACATATTTTAGGTAAAATTCAAAGAAAAGTTTAATTAATTGTTCTTCAAGATATTGTTTATCCGTATTTGCAAATTCAAATAGGTCTTCAATATCCAGAACTCTTACATCGTTTGTATATGAATCCATATCTTGTATTAGTTGTATTTTTAGAGATAATATGTCAAATAAACTTTTTCCATTTCCTCCCCAAGTAGCATCATTAATATACTGGCTAATCTCTTTTATCAAGCTTATAATGCTAGATTGTGAAGGAAATGTGCTATCTATAATTCTATCTACTTCCATTGCTTTTGTTTCATATTTATAGCCTCTAATATTTCCACAAACATCCCATATAAGGTTTTGTGGCTCATTTACTAGTTTAATTTTTCTTTTGTATGAGTAAAGAACATAGCTTTTCAAAAATTCCTTAAATTCGTTTGTCTTATTACAATATTTGCTACCAAAATTTTTCCAAACTTGCTCCTCCGTAAGACCATATCTTTTATAGATTTCTAGGTTATCACTATATATTCTTATATCGTGCAAATCAGACAAATCAGATTTCCATAAATCCCTATTGACAATTAGGGAATTCATCCCTATTGTACAATACATATTATTTATTGCTTCACTAATTTCTTGTAGTGTAATTTCTTCATAATTCACACACTTATAACATAGTTTAAGTATTGATAGTCCATAAGGCAATTCATCTACGTGTAAGAAATTTTTATTACTCGGAAAAATATCGTCCCAAGAAAAATCTTTTTTGGTTAACATATAGTGTATATGCTTTACTACACAGCAAGCTATTTCTGTTTCATTATATTCTATTTCCTCAATTCCTAGTGTAAAAAATGATAATATATTTGCTATACTATTACATTTTTTACTTTTAAATTCCGAAGGATTTAGAATATATCCTTTTTCTTTCATGTCTTTTACTAGTTCTACCCATGCATTAAGTCTCTCTGGCTCTGAAAACATCCACCATGGTTTATCAATTTTTATATCAATATATATCATTTGTATTGCGTTTTGTTTATCACAAACATATTTACTTATTCTTAATAACATGTTATATGTATAAATTTCTTCATCTACATCATAAAGTTCTTTTACAATTTCATAAATTTTGTTTCCCAGTTCTTCATCTTTTATTACAACTACTAACTTTCCTTCTTTGTAATATATTTCTTCTGTATTTTCTACTTCATTTACCTTATCATAAAACCGCTTTATATGGTTATATACAATTCTATTTTTTAATGTCATCTTCATATTTTTTCCCCTTTCTTGCTAATAACCTTTGAACTTTAATTTTGTAGGGGCGATTTTTTCTTATCTATTCGAACATTAGTGAATTACAGATAAGTTATGCGTTAATTAATCGCCCCGCTTTTTCTACGAAATTGCTTAAATGTAGCTTACTTCGAAAAATGGGTTGACACTAGATTGAATTTAACCAGTCATCATCGTCATCATCTAGCACTTGCCCTGTTACTTGCGAGTATTCTTTAGTATTTGGATTTGCTTTAGCTTTACTAAAGAAAGCAGAACCTAATGATTTCCTACTTTGAGACTGCTTTTTTGAGCTTTGGATTAATTCGTCAAAAAATTCAATTAGTGTTCCTGAATCTTGCTTTTTTGTACTTTTGAAGCCTAATCTTTCCCCGAAGTCTGATGATATTGCCTTTCCAAAAGGTACAAAAATTGTATTTACTCCAATATCGTTAAGCTTCTTTATTGAAGTTTCAGCAGATGACCGTGACATTTTGTCTTTACAAGGCTCAGCATCTGAAAGTAATACGTATGTACATATTGGGACAACTTTATTTTGGGTTATAATTTCCGTTATATAATTTTCCAAGTGTTTTGCACTTTTATTAATAGCATAGTATAGTGCTGTCGCTCCATATGCTTCATATGATGTGTCTATTCTATTTGCTACGTTGAAGTCCCCTAATTTAATATCATTAGAGAACTTGCTAACCGCAATTGCTATTGAGCCTTTTTGTGGGAAGCTCTCAAAATCTTTTTTATATTTTATTAGTCCCCTCCTCATGTCATCTACTTCTGGTCCCATAGATCCAGATGTATCTACTACCAATTCATATACATAGGGTTGTGATGTTGAAAAGTCCATGAAATTTGCCATATTTTTTTCCTCCATTATATTGAGATTTGTTTTAAACTACGAAGTACATTATCTAGCCCTTGAAAATAGAAAGAATTAATTAGTACATTATTTTTTTCTACTTTCATATCCATATTCAATTTTTTTAGAACCTCTATTATACTTTGCTTGTCATAGTCATCTAAAGACAATAGATATATATATTCTCCTTTATTAGATGACTGCTTCATAAAAGTATTTTTCTTTTTTTCTATCTTATTGTGTCCATATGGATATTCCTCTATGTATTTTCCTATATTTTTTATTATTGCATTTGGGGTAGTTTGTATAATTTCAATTACATCAAATAACAATAGCAAAAAGTATATTTCCTTGTATGTGATATCTTTTGATATGTTTTCTAGTACCTTTATTACTAATAGTATTTTTTCATCATGTGTTTTGGAAAAAATATTTATTAACTCTGACATTGTAGTATCTTTAGGGTAATTTAGCACTTCATCCTCATCTATATCTATGTTTATTATTAATTGTACTTTACATA
Source organism: uncultured Clostridiaceae bacterium (assembly GCA_947577025.1). GTDB lineage: Bacteria > Bacillota > Clostridia > TANB77 > CAG-508 > UMGS1663. The sequence continues at coordinate 13,633 of CANPTO010000013.1, forward strand.
TTTCCTTTGAAATTCCATTAAGCTTAAGTATCATAAGTAAATTCGTTTCTAGGTCTAAATAGTCATTCCAAAATAAATTTTCTAAGAGTATATCATTATTCTCTACATATATAAGCCTTTGTAAGAGCTCTGCTACTCTTCTATTTTGCTTTTCTTGATAGTGGGTATCCTCAATTAGTGGTATTAAATTATTCGTTAAATTTAATACCTCTTTTTGTATATATGCTTTGAAAGCTTTTTCATACTCAAAACCTCTAAATTCACGTAATATAGCTAACTTTTCTATCAATTCATTTATTGGTTTTTGTTCTTGAGAGCTACGCATAGCTATTTTAAACATTTCGTAGTCTAAATATGAAATGAGCTCTATCATTTTTTCTTTTAGACCTCTATCTTTTAGTATATAATCAGATTGTTTGAATTCATATATTAGCTCTTCTTCTATTTTTAATGCACGTGTGAGTTTTGAAAGTATCTTTTCTCTTTCGTATGGTTCTATGTTGAAAATACTAACATTATACATTATGTTCATTGCTTTTATAAGCTTTTTCATACGTTTTGACAAAATACTAAATTTAAACTCTTTTTCTAAAAACTTATTAATGTCTCTTTCAAGCTTTAATACTTTGCCTAACTTCATTCCACTATCTTCTGGGTCTATCTCAAATGCTAGTTCCTTCATACTTTCTTGTAATGTTTCATTATAGTCCTCTCTTAGTAATTCAATTGTATTTATAAAGTCTGTATATTCCTGTGGAAACTCATTTTGTATAATGGATATTTGCTGCTCTGCCATATAAAGTCTTGTTAACAGTGTTCTTCTGGAAATATTTATCTTTTCATCGTCATCGTCAAAAGTGCTCTCATTTTCAAATTCTTTTATTAATGTGGTTGGTTCCTTTTCTTCTATAAGGTACTCATTCTCTGCTGTTTTTCTTTCTGAAAACCGAAAAATAAAATTAAACAATCTTTTTAGAAAATTCAATACTACCACTCCCATCTTTTACTTATTGGATATATTCTCTGCAAATAGCTCCAATTGAATGAAAACCTATTTCAGCTGCATTAATAAAATTTGCTTCTTTTAAGCAAAAACATTTGCAACTAATATTTGGCATACTAATTATATTATTGAAAGATTCAATAGTTGTTTCTTTAGAAACTTTTGAACAATTATCTTTGCATGTTCCTATAGCTATAATTTCAATTCTGTTTACTTCTATCTTTTGGTATTCATCTTCTATTGCAATTTGTCTATATTTTGATATCATGTCTTTCATCTCTTGTATAGCATCATATAGGCATGCTTTATTTTCTGTACCTTCCAAATATTTAAAATCTACTGCTGGAAGTGTAGAAACATCAATAACACTATGTTTCATAACACTATTTGAATAGTTAATTATACTTATTAGCTGCGCTTTACTTATAATATTATCAACGATTTTAACTATTACATCTTTTTGTTTGATAACTTCTAGAGTATTTTCAATTAAAATTATCGTAAGCTTTCTATATACAGTTCTTTTGTATATAAATTTTGGAGTTGTTCTTTCATCTGTTGGATAGTAAACCTCTTTTATTTTCTCATTATGTTCTATATTATCTTTATTGCTGTTTTCCTTCGTTTTGACTTCAGTTGTTTCTTCTTTTTGCAGTTCAGAACATTTAGTGGTTTCTTTTGAGTCTTGCGGTTTAGCTGTTACCTTATTTTTCACCTTTTTACTAATAGTCTCAAAAATATTTTCCTTTTTTTGCTCTTTATTGTTTGGTGTATTTGAATTTTCCTTCTTTTTACTTTTTGTATCACTTTTTGTTGGTTTCAATACTTTTTCCATATTATTTCCCTCCAAACATACCTATTGTGACATCATCATCAAATATTTGACGGTTTTTGTTGAGTGTCCATTTAATGATTTCTTCATTTCCTTCTTTAAGTACTCTATCAAAGTTTTCTAGTTGCCCTAAAGCAGCTGGCATAATTCCATCTGTAGCTATCGCAACTTTTTCAAATATTTTTTTGTCAAATACGAACTTTTTAAAATTATAGTTTTTAAAAAAGTCTGTATGTTCAGAGCAATATTTGTACGCCCAGTATGGTGGGCATTGTCCATATGAAAATCTCATATAACTTATGCTTTCATACTTATTTTGGGTAATGATATAGCCATCTCCAAACAATTTCACAATGAAATTGTCTTCGGTTTGGAAACATGCGATAATCGTAAACAATAAATTTTCTAATATGTAATTGTTCTCTAAGTCATCTTTGGTTTTGTAATATTTACTTGACATTTCAATAATGTCTTTAAACGTACTTTTTACATTAGCTTCAAAGAATTCTTCTTTGTCGCAATCCTCCTTTCTTGATAATAGCTGTGCAAAAAGCCGTACCCCAGCGTCTGAATATTTCGCTCCACTGCACCCATCTAAAATGAGTACCATCTGAGGAGTTTCGCATCCAAAATCCTGGTTATTTAATCCTTGAGTATAATGACCATATCCTTGAGAAGTTATAATCATAAACATTTCTCCTTTCTAATTTTAATTAGTTATACATATTTTTATGTATAGTATTATATAATATTTTTTATGTAATTTCAATAGAAAAACTGAATTTTACATAATTTCACCTTTTTATCTAAATGAACGAGGGAACCTAATTTTTAGATTCCCTCGTTCATTATTTTTGATTTTAATTAAAAAATTAACTCTTCTCCTGTAGCAGTAGATGTACTTACCTTTTTTGCGGCAATAGCAGCCTCTGTGGATGTTACAATTGGCTGTAACTTTTTTATTAGTTCATTATTCTGCTCTCTTGCAGCTTTTAATTTTGGCTCCATTTCTTTTGGTACATTATTTATTGCCTCAAAACTCTTTAATACACTTTCAATTGACTCTTTTACTATATTAGGATCAATAATTGCCTGATACAGCATCCTTTCAGTTGCTTCCGCTGTAGCGCCAACATTTTTGGAGATCCTTTTTACAATCTCGCCGCTCAGCTTTGTTACAGCTTTGTGACCTTCGACTACTTCCTTAACCATCTCGTTCAGTAATGCATTTCTTAATTGCATGGATAAGATTGAAAGTATAAGGTTTGACTGTTTATTGATAACTTCTTGAGTATTTTTGTTGGCTTTGCCAATAAGCATCACCTCAGCTATACTTAAGTGGTACATTACTCTGCCATCTTCTAGATCACCCATTCTTCGATTGAATCTTTCGTATCCTTCCTGCATTTCTTTGTATTCCAAAGAAAAAATTCCTGTTTCCTCGTATTTTTGTTTAGCTTCAGCTAGTTCTTCTTGCAGACGTTTATCTGCAATTTTCCCTGCAATAATATACTTATTTAGTATTGCCAAGGAATTTACATCGCTTATTGCTACATATTTTATTTCTTCCATAGCCGTTTCTAAGTCTTCTAACCATTTAGAATAAGAATCCTTTAGATTTGCAATCATATCATAAATAGTTAGTACTTGAGCAGTTAACTTCTTTGAGCGCTTATTCCCATAGAAGATTTTCATAAATGTCTTTTGTACTACATTTGGTTCTTTTAACAGACTGTTGAACTCATCACTACTTTGGGTTATGTTCTTTGACAGTTCTATAACCTCTTTTATTACATTTTGTTCAGCATAAGATCCTCTTCTGCTTTTTAATAGTTCCTGACACTCCTCAAATGTCTTTAGTAACGGACCTGCACCGTAATTCATTACTTTGTCATGATCCGTAAGCTTAATACTGTTTGCTAGATTCTGAATCCTTTGTTTGTCTTCTTCTGAGAAGGTATTATATGCCTTCTCATAGTTTAATAAAGGTACATCTGCTATTGCATCTACATTAGGCCTAGAAATTTCTAAACCAAATGTCTCTGCGCCAATTTCATTTGTCTGGTTTGTTTCTTTTTTTTGATTTTCCATCATATTGCTCCCTCCAAATTTAAAATTGTTTGTTTATACATAATTTCAGTTAATATATTATCATTATTTTTACATTATGTCAATATGTTTTGTCAATATTTTATATATTAGTTATTTTCAGCATTTTTGTATTCTTTACATCTTTCTTTTATCTTCTTTATTTCCATAAACTTTATAGTCAAATCGTCTTAATTAATATAGATATTAATCTGTTATTGCATATAATTTCATTCTTTCCTCCTAAAATCAAAAAGGTAAAGACCTAAGTCTCTACCTTTTGATTTTACAGCTCCCACTTATTGGTAGGGTTCACCTGATTTTTTAACTGTAAATAGATATTAAATATCTATTTCTATTATATTCATTATACCTTGCTTTTATGCTATTTGTTAATATTTTTTTGCAATTATTTCAAAAGTGTGCCAATGCTTTGTTACTACTACGAAAACAAAATGCAAACAATTTGGTTTGTTTGCATATTTATGTTTACTTACTTAATTTCTGTAATTATTGCTATTACTGATTTCTTCCACAACAGTTTTTGTATTTCTTCCCACTTCCACATGTGCATGGGTCATTTCTTCCTACTTTTGGCTCTTTATTTACTATTGGTGCATTGTCTTTTTTTGGTGTTGTTCCATCTAATGATTTTATTGCTGTATCTTCTAAACTTGCACTTGTTATATGCACAGAGTCTTGTCTTTGGGCTATTCCTGTTTCTCTTTTTCTTGCATTTAGTAAAAATCTTACTACATCTATTTTTATGTTTGCTATCATTTCGTCAAACATGTCGAAGCCTTCTATTCTATATTGAACTACTGGGTCTTTTTGCCCGTATGCACGAAGCCCTATTCCGTTTTTTAGTTCATCCATTGCGTCTATGTGATCCATCCATTTTTGGTCTACTATTTTTAGCATTATAACACGTTCTAATTCACGTAGGTCTTCTGAGCCAAATTCTGCTTCTTTTTGTTCATATATTTCATGTATTTGTGTTTTTAGTTCATTTAATACATCTGATGCATTTAGCTTTTCTTCTTTTAATGAATGTAATTTTTCTATTCCAAATGTTGTTTGTATGTCTTGCATAAAGGCTTCTTTATTTACTGTTTCTTCTGATAGATATGTATTAGCTAACTCTTCTGCTACTGAGTCCATCATTTTTTGTATTTGCTCTTTTAGGTTCTCTCCGTCTAATACTTCTCTTCTTTGTTTGTATATTATCTCCCTTTGTGTGTTCATTACATCATCATAGTTAAGTACATTTTTTCTTATGCTGAAGTTTCTATCTTCTACTCTTCTTTGTGCTGATTCTACTGATTTTGAAATCATTTTTGATTCGATTGGCATGTTTTCGTCTGCACCTAACATATTGTATACTGTTGTTATTTTATCTCCACCAAATATTTTCATTAGGTCATCGTCTAAGCCTATGTAGAATCTTGATTCTCCTGGGTCTCCTTGACGTCCACTACGTCCACGTAGCTGGTTGTCAATTCTTCTTGATTCGTGTCTTTCTGTACCAATTATTTTTAAACCGCCTGCTTCTAATACTTTTTGTTTTTCGTCTTTAATTTGTTCATTATATTTTGTTTCTAATTCTTTAAATTTCTTTCTTGCATTTAATATGTCTTGGTTATCTGTTTCGTTAAATGCTGTTGCTTGTTCTATTAGTTCTTCTGAATATTTTAGTTTTCTCATTTCTTGTTTTGCTAAATATTCGCTGTTTCCACCTAGCATAATGTCGGTACCACGACCTGCCATGTTTGTTGCAATTGTAACGCTTCCTAATTTACCTGCTTGTGCTATTATTTCTGCTTCTTTTTCATGGAATTTGGCATTTAATACTTCATGTTTTATTCCTTCCTTTTTAAGCATACTACTTAATTTTTCAGATTTTTCTATTGATACTGTACCAACTAGAACTGGCTGACCTTTTTCATGGCTTTTTTTGATTTCTTCTATTACTGCCCTAAATTTTGCATTTTCGTTTTTGTATATTATGTCATGGTTATCTATACGTACCATTTCTTTGTTTGTTGGTATTTCTATAACATCTAAGTGGTATATTTCTTGGAATTCTGGCTCTTCTGTCATAGCTGTACCTGTCATTCCTGATAATTTATCATACATTCTAAAGTAGTTTTGGAATGTAATTGTTGCAAGTGTTTTTGATTCATCTGCTATTTTTACATTTTCTTTTGCTTCTATTGCTTGGTGAAGACCATTGTTATATCTTCTTCCATACATTATACGTCCTGTAAATTCGTCTACTATTAGAACTTCCCCATCTTTAACTATGTAGTCTATATCTTTTTTCATAATACCATGTGCACGTAGTGCTTGGTTTACATTATGTACTAATTCTGAGTTTTCTATATCATTAAAGTTTTCTAAGTGGAATTCTTCTTCTGCCTTTTTAATTCCTTTCCCAGTTAATGATGCTGATTTTGCTTTTAAGTCTACTATGTAGTCATATTTTTCGTTATCTTCTGCTTGTTCAAAATCTTTAACATCTTCTTCAACTATAACTTTTGCTTTTAGTCTTTTTACAAAGTTATCTGCTTTTTTATATAGGTCAGAAGATTTATTTGCTCTTCCTGAAATGATAAGTGGTGTACGTGCTTCGTCTATTAAAATACTATCTATCTCATCTACTATTGCATAGTGAAGTTTTCTTTGTACTAATTGATTTTTATATATAACCATGTTATCTCTTAGGTAGTCAAAACCATATTCATTATTTGTTCCATATGTTATATCACAGTTATATGCTTGCTGTTTTTCGTTTGGATTCATTCCAGCAATTACAAGGCCTACACTTAAACCTAAAAAGCGGTATAATTTTCCCATCCATTCACTATCACGTTTTGCTAAGTAGTCGTTTACTGTAACAACATGTACACCTTTACCTGTAAGTGCATTTAGGTATACTGGTAGTGTTGCAACTAATGTTTTTCCTTCTCCTGTTTTCATTTCGGCAATTCTACCTTGGTGCAAAATAATTCCACCTATTAATTGTACATCAAAGTGGCGCATTCCAAGTACTCTTTTAGAAGCTTCTCTAACTACCGCAAAAGCTTCTGGTAATATATCGTCAAGGCTCTCACCTTTGTTTAATCTTTCTTTAAATTCGTTTGTTTTATTTCTTAATTCTATATCAGTTAATTTAGAGATATCTCCTTCTAATTCATTTATTTTAGCAACTAGTGGCATTACTCTTTTTACTTCTTTTTCACTATATGTTTTAAATAATCCCATGTTCTTCTTCCTTTCTATTCTTTTGCTTTTTTACAAATTAAACTATATCACTCTTTAACTTAAAAATCAAGAAAAACAAGCAATATTTTATTACTTGTTTTTCTTGATTTTTTACTTTTTAAAATGCGATATGCTTAATGGTTTCTGTTCATACTGTTTTCCTCCTGCTTTTTCATCTTAATAACCTTTAATAGCAAAATATATTCCATACACTGTTGTCAATGCTAAACTAATTATAAGAAAAATTTGAATTGCAATATTATTTCCTATTGATATAAACAATAAAGCAGAAATGGCTAACATAGCCAAAAAGATTTTTAAAATAGTCAATTGGCTTTTTTGCATTGTACTATAATTTTCAATTTCCAAATTGATTAAATAAAATGCCATTGCAACTAAAAATGCTATACTTCCACATCCAAAAACAGAACTTAAAATTATGTTTACAATGCTACTTGAGGATAAATAAATTTGGATAATAAATGAAATAGCAGAGAATACAATTACAGCACCAGTTATTAACAATGTCCTTTTTAATGTTTTTTTCATACCGATACCTTCTTTCTTATAAGCAAAGTTAATAGTTACTTATATATAGACTAGGAAATTTCCTAGATATAAAAGGAATTTATATAATTAATAGTGTATATTATATCATTTTTAAGCACATTATGCAACCTTAATTTAAAAAACATTTATTGTAGGGGCAGCGCCGTCCGCTGTCTGTGCTTCAGTGAAGTCGCTTTAATAAAATTCTAAGGTAATTTCTTTGAAGAATGGACAAATACTAGTCACCCCTACAATATAAAATTTTGTTGTTTAAATCCTTACATTTTCACTTTTTATTGCACTTTGTTCTTTTAAAGAATCTATTTTCTTTATTGTATAATAAGAAATATAGAATGGTAATGTCATTTGTGCTAATGCCATAATTAAACTAAACAAGGCACTTCCATTTGTTATTTTGTATAATAGGCTAATTGGCATAATAGAAAAATTTTTGGATATAAACATTAAGTTACTGCCGGAAAATATTATTTATTATAAATGCTATAACACAAAGTACTCCTACTAAACTTGCAAAATATTTTATATCTTGTTTTTCTAATTCTATATACCTTACTTTATTTACTAATATTCCTAAGTATAGCATTATACCATGATATAAAAAACTATATATACTCAAAATATGAAAAGCTGGATATGTTGGTAATGAAGTTGATGGATATAAGATAAACACTATTCCTCCTATGCTTAAGCCACACATTAAAAATACATCCCCTACTCTTTGGAATTTGCCTTTTCCAAATGAACTAAGTAGCCCTGCATACATTAGCATACTACAATAATATAGTGGTAAGTATGAATTTACTTCATATAGTGAGTTTAGCGATATGCTATAAATTATTTTAAATGTTTCTAATATACATATAATTATTGTTACTTTTCTTATTATTTTAAATATTTCTTCTTTACTACTTTTTATGGAATGTTTTAATGAAATTGCAATACTTATTATTGTGATGCCAATTAATATGAAATGTCCTTTTGTAAATATTCCACATGGTTCATATTTTCCTATATTTGAAAACATTTTCATCCTCTTCTTTCTATATTTTATTTATACTCTTCATTAATCTATTTATTTTATAATATATCATTTTTTTATTCTTTATACAAGTCTCTTAATAAAATGCTTTTGAAAATAGTTATTAGTTAATGGCTTTTAGAAAAAGTCGCCCTCTACACCTTTTACAGCCAGCCTTTGTAATAGTAAATAATCTAAGTATATTTATAAATAGAAATACATATATATTAATAAAAGATTTTAGAAATAAGGGTTCTTACTTCTAACTTCCATTTGAAAGAAGGTTTTTATATGTTTATATATAATATAAAATTGAGTGGTACCAAAATATTTAAGTTAATTTTTATATTAATTATAATTTTTGTTGTTTTTTTATGTGGTGTAGTGGGATATAAACTTTATAATGCTAGTGTTAAAGTTGATGATGATATAGTTTGTGGTAGTGTACCTAAACTTACAAATAAAAATTATTCTTCTATTTTAAAGTCTGTTCACGAAAATATTGATATATATGCTGGACAAAAAATAAAATTTTCTGGTTTTGTATACAGAGTTTATGATTTAGATAAAGAGCAATTTGTTTTAGGTAGAAATATGATTATTTCTTCTGACTTTCAAAGTGTTGTAGTTGGCTTTTTATGTCACTATAAAGAAGCTGTAAATTTACGAGATAATGAATGGGTTGAAATAGAAGGTACTATTACTAAAGGAAACTATCATGGTGATATGCCAATTCTTGAAATAAATTCTTTAAAACAGATTGAAAAACCTAATGACGAGTATGTATATCCTCCTGATGAAAATTATATTCCTACTTCTTTAATTTTATAATTATAAAAAGGGCTGTAAAATTTTATAGCCCCTTAATTTTATTCTCTCTCAAAAATTGATTTTGCTACCCCTTTATCTATCATCGCTCCAAATACATTTTTTAAAATTATTAATATTACAGGTCCTAATAGCATACCAATTACTCCAATGAACCTAAAGCCTGTATACATTGCAATTAGTGTAAATATTGGGTGTATACCTATTTGTCCTGCAACTATTTTTGGTTCTAATGTTTGCCTCACTATTCCCATTATCCCAAGTAGTACAAGAAGTGCTATTGCAAGTGTTAAGTTTCCATTACATGCACTTATTATTGCCCAAGGTATTATGGCAGCTGCTGAGCCAAAAATTGGTAGTGCATCTACAAATGCTATTCCTAATGCTGCTAGAAGCGGATATGCAACATTTAGACCTGCTATTTTAAAGATGTATAAACCTGTTAAACATATTAAAAATGACACAAATACTAATATTGCTTCTGCTTTTAGTAGCGCTCCTAGTGAGCTAGACACTTCTTTTATAAATTTTGAAATTCTCTTAACCCACGTTTTAGGCAAATGATGTTCTAGTTGATCTATCATATATATTTTATCTGTACATATAAAATATAATGAAAGTATTGTAATTACTATATAAATCATCATTGTAGGTAATGAAGTAATAACTTCTAGTAAATTACTTAAAACTCCTTTTGCCCATTCAGTTACAGAGCTAAGTACATCAATTGCAGAGCTTTGAATTGTATTAATTATATCATTTGATAAGTTTAGTTTACTTAAATCTATTTTATTTATTAATTCATTGAATTTATTTGAAATAAGTGCAAAATAATCATTTAGTCCATTTAATAAATTAGAGGCTTCTGAAATTAGAGAAATTACTCCCCAAGTTAATAAACCAATTATTAAGGAAAGAGAAATTATAAAAACTATTATAGCACTTAGCTTACGCTTTAGCTTTAAGTTTCTCATAAAAAAACGAATAATTGGTTCTATAATAAGAGATAATACAAATGCAATTAAAAAAGGCATATAAAATATTGCAAATTTGAAAGCCACATATATACCTAAAATTGTAACCAATAAAATTAATAACTTTCTAAACACTTTAGACCAATAGTTCATATCTATAACCATACTATATTTTCTCCTTAAAGAAAGATTTGGGACGCGTCCAAAACTTTCCTTCCAAATTTAAATGATTTATATAATTTTATGTAGTTTGTCCCAAAATTATACGTAATAGAAGTTAGAAATTGGAAATTGGAGGTTCGTTTTAGGTAATTTCTTCGAAAAAACATTTGGGATGCGCCCAAATTTTCAAAATTTAAGTAAGAAGGAAAGATTCGAACACATCCCAAATCTTTCCTTTTTTTACTATTCAGCGTTTTTTTCTTCACATTTGCATATGTTTTCTAAAGTGTTCGAAACGCTTTCATTACTTATATTATTATTTTTTGCTAGGTCTCCTAATGTTATTATTCCTATTATTTTATTTTGATTATCTACTACTGGTAGTCTTCTTATTTGATTTTGACACATTAAGTTTTCTGCTTCTTTTATATCTGTATCTGAATTACAACAGCAGACTTTACATGTCATTATATCACTTATTGGTGTACTATTTACGTCTTTATCACATGATATAGCTCTTAATATAACATCTCTATCTGTAACTAACCCTACAACATTTTCTAAAGTGTCACATACTGGAATACAACCTATATGATTATCACACATTAGTTTTGCACAATCTTTTACTGTGCTATTTGGTGTAACATAGTAAACATTATTACACATACAGTCTTTTACTTTCATTATTAATACCACCTTTCAATTTTATATATCTTGAAGTAATAACAGTGCAATAATAGTATTTTATCCAATTTGTTTTTTTGTATGTATACTTAATTTTCCAAGCATAAAGTGATGAGATTTTTTTGTTTCTATATTTTGTAAACTCTTTTTTTAAGTCTAAAAACTTTTAAGAACTAAATTACACATCTCATTAATTACATTTTCTTATGGGGCTTCGATATTTAGAAAATCTTATTCTTTTTTATGCTTATTCTTATTATTTAAGATTTTGTATCTCTTCGTCCTTTTTTATATTTTCTCCTAAAAATATGTAACAACTTTTATCTTGTTTCATCGCTTCTATAGCTATTTCTTTGTCTTCTCTTAGTCTTGAACTTGCATATTTTACTATTATTCCTTTTCTTTTTACTGCCTCTAAAACTACTTGTTTATCATCTCTCATGTCTGGATGTGAAAAGTATAGTATTTGCCCACTTTTTTTTAGTCCGGCTATTAGAAGTTCTTTGTCTAATAATAGATTTTCCCTAGCATAACAATATGTCCATCCTAAATTACTTACTGATTCATATACTATTTCTCTATCACCTTTTAATTCGTCTGATGCAAACTCTAAAGCTTCACTATTGTTTTTTACTGCTTCATATACTATTTCTCTGTCATTTTTTAATTCGTCTGATGCAAATTCTAATAGCTTTCCATTTTCCTTTACTGTATTTAATACATATTCTCTATTATTTGAGTTGTTTTTCATGTTTGTTATTTCTATTGGTTCAGGCATGTTTTTTCTCTCCTATTATAATTTCTTAATAATCCTGTATATATTTTTTCTAAGTTTTTTTGATTTCTAAAGTCTTGTGGTTTTATTATTTCTGGTAATTCCATTTGTATTCCTGCATTTTCGACTACATATTTGACAAATTCTGCACAATAAAATGAATTTTTTGTTTTTATTTTTTTATTAATACTTACAGCAAATAGACCTATTATGTTGAATTTATATTTTTTTCGGTGTTCTTTCATCTTTTGTATTAAATTTTCTATATTGGTATATTGTTTTTCTGTTACTTCTAATGAATATATTTCTGTTTTTGTATTTTTAAACCTTTTAAATGTTCCTTTATCAATATATTCATGTACAAAACCTGCCCAAAATGGGTTATATGGATTTAGCCTTCCAAAACTGTACATTGTGTTTAGCTGTTCATCTAGTGCTATTGATATATGTGAATATTCATATTTTGTATAATATTTTACAATATTTGATAATACTGTACCTGTATGTGTTAAAATAATATATATTTTTTTCATTTTTTGCCCTTCTTTATATTTTATTATTTCTATTTTACTCTTATTTATTTAATATTTCAATAATTAAATAAAATATTAATATTCTATTTAAGAAATTCAAAAATATTTTTCCAAATTTGTATTATTTTTATTGTTTTTACTACTTTTGTCATTTTACCTAAAATTTAACTTTTATGCCTTTATTTCTTACAATTATTTATACAAAATGATTATATAGTATTAAAAATTAAATGCACTAATTAATTTTGGTGTTGTAAGTGTAATAAACTTGTATTCTAAAAGCTTTTTTGCTTACCTATTTTTCTTTTTTGATTATACTTAAAAATATCTATACGTTTAATAGGTTTTCTAGTTTTTCAATTATTTTTACTATAATTTCCTCTCTTTCAAATTCTTTTCCATATTCTCTTTTTAAAGAAGTTGCTATACTTTGTAAGTTTACATTAAAATTTTCTTCATTTACATCAAATCCAATTCCTACTAATATGTAGTTTACTTTATCCCCTATGATTGATGCTTCTGTTAATATTCCACATATTTTTTGGCCATTTAGCAATAAATCATTTGGAACTTTTATGGTTAAATTATAAGAGTATAATTCTTGTATTGCTTCTTTTATAGCTTGTGCTATTTTTAAAGTTAATCCTTCTAATTTTTCTATTTTAAAGTTAGGCTTTATTATTATTGTCATTGTTATATTTTTTTCTTTACTTGTTTGCCATATTGTACCTTTTGTTCCTTTTCCTTTTGTTTGATTATCTGTAATAATTAAACATCCATTTTTCGCATCATTTTTAATTAATTTTTTCGCTGTTTCTTGTGTAGATTCCATTTCTTCTTTATATATTATTTGTTTTCCTATATAGTTAGTTTTGGCTTTTCTAATTTTTTCTAAATTCATATTCTTTTCCTCCTAATACTTTATACAATAATTATTCTTGTTTTTCAATATTAGCTTTACTTTCTGACCAATTGTTCAATTATAAAAAGAATAACAACATATATTTGCTATATGTTATTATTCTTTCTGTATTCGTCTAATGTTATACTTTCGTAATATAAATTTTCAGGTGCTATGTTTCTTTTGCATTTATCCCAATTTGTTCAATAAGTTCATCTAATCTTTCTTTGCAACGCTTAACTTCTTTTATTACTTTGCTATCTAATTGTTCAGTTTCTCTAAGATTAGAACGTATTTTTATTAAGTCCTCAATATTTCTAATATTATCATAAATATTTTTAAAGCTCATTTTGGATGTTATGCTATTATCTCTTCCACTAACATATGTATGAACTGGAAAATCTGCAATTAAGTATTTTTCTACTTTTGATATTGCTTCGAATATAAATAATACATCTTCATAATATCTGTTTTCTGGAAAAAGTAAATTGTTATTAACTAAAAACTCTCTATTCCAGCATTTACTCCAAGCATTAGTGTATCTATCTCCTGATATTCTATATGACTTATCACAGTTTTCTGATGTCGGTATTACTGTAAATTCTTTTTTTCCAATACTTATAAATCCCATATAGATGACATCTACTTTTTGATTTCCTATTAACTTGTCCAATTTTTCTAATACTTTATTGTTATTTAAGTAATCGTCTGAGTCTAAGAAAATAATATATTCTCCTTTAGCTACTCTAATTCCGGAATTCCTAGCTCCTCCTAGACACTTATTTTTTTTATGATAAATAATAGTTGCTTCCTTTTTATATTTAGATACTACTTTTTTTGTATTATCTGTTGAGCAGTCTTCAACAATTATTATTTCAAAATTTTGAAATGTTTGCTCTTTTACACTATTAACTGCCTTATCAATATATTTTTCTACATTATATGCTGGTATTATAATACTAAATTTTGGTTTATTTGTTCCTTTTAACATACCTTTTCTCCATTTCTAAAAATACATTTATTTTTAATAATTAAAAATTCGTAAAATAATTTATATATTTATCTTTAAAAGCATTATTGTTGAATTCTTTTGACTTTTCATAATTTTCATAAGATAATTCTAATAGTAACTCTCTATTATTATATAACTCTAATATTTTAGATTTCAATTTTTCCCTTATTTTCTCATCACTTTTACCTATTATTCTTTCACCAATTATAAATTTTTTTTGTTCAACTCCCATATATTCTTTTGCAATTCCAACATCAGTTGTAATAATTGGAATTCCACATCCCATTGCTTCTAATAATGGTTTTGGAGTTCCTTCTGTTATCGAAACACATATAAATACATCTAGGGTATTATAATAGTTGCGCATTTTATCGTTTGGAATATAATTCGTATTTTTGTCTGCATAATAAGTTTCTATTTTATACCCTTCTTCTTTCAGTTCTTCTATAACAGGAGTTAAAATTGTATGAAAGCCTTTATAATCGATTGAATTACCATTTTCATCTTTTGTTTTATTATTCCATAAACTGTTTCCTGCCCAACCTATTACAAGTGGCTTATTTATATCTTTTTTCAGTCTTTCTACATTTTCTGGATAAAATACTTCTGTTTCAAAAGTATCTCCTAATACTCCCCATGGTTTTTTTATATTTGCATTTTTAGAGTATATTTCATACAATTTTTGTGAAGAAACTACATATTTTTTACACATATCATTAAAAACTTCATAATAAATAGGTTCATCAATAAACAAATGATCATATACTCCTGTAGATATTTTCTGTTTTAATTTCTCTATTTTGATATTATCTTTTTCTAAGTTATTTTGAAATTCCTCTTTACAAAGTCTCAATAATGTTTTTCTCCAAAAGAAGTGAATTATATCATAATCTTTTATTTTATTCATAAGCTCTTCGTCAAATTCCTCTGATCTACTATAAAAAATTTCAACTTCAAAAATTCCTTCTAGCTCTTGTTTTATAATATTAGCTGCAATGTCAAATGCCCATCCTTTAATATCTACAATTAATGCTATTGACTTCATAAAACCCCCCCTTAAGTCCCTAATATATATATTATATCACTTTTTGTAAACTTTTGGAAGATATTTAAGAAAAATATAATAATTTGTATTTTTTGCTAATTCCCTTAACTTCATAAAATTAAAACCACTCTACACATTTGTGTATATGAGTGGTTTTAATTTTATACGCTTTTTTGTCTTAATTGCATTCTTCGTTATCTATCATTTTTGTAAGTTTTTCTGCGGTTGATTTAAACTGCGATTCTAGCTTGTCTTTGTCTAATATGGCTTGTACTCTTTGGGTCTCTACAAATTTTAGGAATCTCTCAACACACCTTCTCAATACTTCGTCATATTCTTTTTCTATAGCTTTTGCTTTTTCAAAACTAGAGTAATAACTCAGTGTATTGTAAAAGTCTGGTAGATGTTTTTCAAAAAGAGGCTCTACTCTTGCATAACCTAAACTATCTTTTTTTAGTTCTACAATTATTTCTGAAAGCTTTTCTGTGCATTTATTTACATCATCATTACTCTTTCCAAAGTTGTTCTTTTGGCAAAAGTCTTTGAATTTTTTTACATACTCTTCTGCCTCTAGTACTTTCTTATATAATGGATTGTTTAACTTTTCTTCTTTTAGTTTAACATTTTTTTCTTCTTTTTTCTTAGTGGTATTTAATTTGTTGTAAAAAAATCTTTGGAAAATTTTTGGAGACATACTTTCTAAAATATTAGAAAGTATGTCTAGAGTAACTAATGAAATAATTAAAACTCCAATTCCTGTAGTTATTTTTAAATGGAAAACATTAAAAATTAGCATTATTATAATAAATAAAATTACACCTGTAATTATATTATAAAAAAGCATTAGTCTACATTGATTCTTTTTACAATCAATTTTTCTTACTACTCCATTATTCTCTTTGCATTTTCTATAGTACTTACAATTGCTTTCTGCACATTTTGCAAATTTTTTTATGTTCTCTATTTCTTTAAAACTTCCATTTTCAAAAGAAACATCATGAACTATTTTTCCTTCGGAATTGTAGTAACCTTTTGATATTTTCATCATTACTCTTCCTCCTTCAAAATGTTAGTAGTGGTTTTTATTGGAATTTCAGCACTATTAAATTGTGTCCTTTCTCCTTGTATATTGGTACTCATATTTGGAACTCCAAATGAATATTTAGTATTATAATATTGTTTTTCAAGATAATAGTAACCTACATTTTCCTGTATCCACGTAGTCTTTCCTAAAGCATTATATAAATTTAATCCAATTTCATCAAATTTAGCATAATAATTATGATATACAACTGTTTTTGGGTACATTATTCTGAAGGAATTTTCCTTTTGGCTAGAGTTCTTATCTAGATGTGCTAAATCAGCATAAGTCATAAAATATATACTATTTTTAGAAATTCCATTCATTATTCTTATATTAGTACTATCTATAGGCTCAGCATTTCTACTATTAAAAAAGTCTTCTATATTTTTTACTGCTTCTTCCATATCTGTACCTTCTTTTGGATAATATCCATCATTTACAGTAAATAATAAAAAGCTGTAAAATTCATCCCACATTGTTGAATTTTGGGAAGGATAGTAAATCTTAAATTCTGAATTTTGACTAAATAGTATTTCATCTATTACCTTTTTAAAATCAAAATCATAATCTGAATTATTTATATCTGATTTTACAAATAGTTCTTTTTCTTTATACTCATTAAATGTTTCATCACTTCCATTAAACACTGCTATTATTGGCGAGTATGCTATAAGTTCACCATCATTTTTCAATCCTTCTTTTACGGTAAAATTTGCTTTGTTTTCTTCATTTGTAAACTCAATTTCATAATCTTTGTTAAGACTTGTTTTAATAATTACATCTTTAAAAACTGATTTCATATCTTCTGGTGCTTTTACATAGATGGTTGTTTTTTCTTTTGGTACTTGATTTAATTTTGCTTCATTAACCCGTCCAATTAGTACAAATAATAACCCCACTATTACTGCTACTGCCCAACAAGCATACTTCTTGTGTTCACTTTTTTTAAAAAACCTTTTTAATTTCCACATAGTTTAACCTCCTTGAGTTTGCGTATATTTATTTTTCAAAGTTCTACATATGTTATTTTAACATAATTTTTCTGTTTTTACAATATAGTATTTACATAATTTTTAATCAATTTTAAAAAAATTACAGTTCAGTTTGCATGTCCTAAAATACTATCTTGAAATTATATAAAAAACCGGAAATAAGAATTTGTACGCATTAAAAATGCTACAAATTCTAAATTCCGCCATAATTATCTTCTAAGGAAACTCACCACTTACGTGGATGACTTTCCTTAGAAGATAAAAAACAAGAATAAAATTTTCTAAGCTCTTTACACGGTACTTTCCTAAGAATATAAAAAACGTAGGGGCTACTGAAAAAGTGAGCTAAAAAGGACGGGGTAAATATTAACACACTTTATCTTTTTAAGATGTGTAAGTTTACCTCGTCTATTGTTTTATAATAATGTTTATGCTTATCTATTTTAGAGTTATAATTTTTCTACAATTTCCTTAGTATCTCTAGCAATTACTAATTCTTCGTTTGTTGGTATTACCCATACTTTTATTTTTGAATTTTTTGTAGATATTTCTTTTTCTTCACTTTGCACTTGGTTTGCTTCTTTATCTATTTCTATTCCCATCCAGCTTAGGTAATTACATATTTCTTCACGCAAGCTTCCTTGATTTTCACCTATTCCTGCTGTAAATGCTATTGCATTTATTCCATTCATTGAAACTGCGTATTTTGCTACATACTGAGCTACATTGTATGCATATGCTCTATTTGCTAAAGCTGCTCTTTTATTTCCTTCTTTTTCTGCTTTAGTTATATCTCTATTGTCTTTGCTTACTCCTGATATTCCATATGTACCTGATTCTTGGTTTAATATGTGTTCAATTTCATCTGGTGTTAACCCCTCTTTTTTCATTAGGAATGTTACTATTGATGGGTCTAAGTCTCCTGACCTCGCACACATCATTATTCCTGAAACTGGAGTCATTCCCATAGATGTATCTACTGATTTGCCTCCATCTACTGCACATAAGCTTGCTCCTTGACCTAGGTGGCATACTACTGTTTTTAAGTTTTCTATTGGTTCATTTGTAAGCTCTGCTAATCTATTTGAAACATATCTGTGGCTTGTTCCATGGAAACCATATTTACGCATTTTATATTTTTCATAGTATTTATATGGAACTGGGTATATGTATCTTTCTTCTGGAATTGTTTGATGGAAGGCTGTATCAAATACTGCTACCATTGGTTTTCCTGATATTACTTTTTTGCATGCTTCTATTCCATTTAAAATTGGTGGTGTGTGTATTGGTGCAAGTTCTTCACAACTTGCTATTTCTTTTATTACTTCGTCTGTAATTAATACAGATCTATCAAATATGTCTGTTCCGTGTGGCACTCTATGTCCTATTGCATTTATTTCATCTAGTGATGATATAACTCCATATTCTGGGTGTAATAATTGCTTAAGCATAAATTCTAAAGCTTCTTTATGACTTGGTACTGGGTTTTCTAATACATATTTTTCTCCATTTACTTTATGTGTTAAAAAACTATTTTCTTGCCCTATTCTTTCATAATTTCCTTTTGCTAATACTTCTTCATTTTCCATATTTATTAATTGGTATTTTAATGAAGAACTACCACAGTTAATAACTAAAATTTTCATTTCTACTTCCTCCTTCACGCGAAGCGTGTGCTCTTCACTCTTCACTCTTGTTATTATAACTGTTATTTTTTAAAAGTACAAGAGAAAAATAAAAAGAAATAAAACTAATTTTCAAAAGAAAAGTCATAAGTTAAATATATTATATTTAGCTTATGACTTTATTCTTAATATGTTTTTGCGTTAAATAAAGCTTTTAAAATTTCATAATAATATTCATTTTCTTTTGCTTCAGATATTGCCATTTTTATAATAGCATTATCCTTCCAATGTACATCTGCTCCATTATCAATAAGAAAAGATGCTGTTATAAATTTTTCTTTTTCTATAAAAGCATATAATATTTCAGCAGCATATTCATTATTAAAATTTATCCCATATTTCTTCAAAAGTTCCATAGTCTGAATAGTATCAGATAGTCTTCTATTTAATATAGCTTGAAAAAGAAGTCTGCTACAAGTAATAGGATTTCCCATTATTATCAATAACTCTATAATCTCTAAAGGACAACCATCTCTAATCATAGGTGCTATATTAAAATCTTCTATAAATCGCTTTTCTTTTTCTTTCAAAAACTCCATCACATTGTTCCATTCTTGTTCTTTCATCTTTTTTCCTCCTATATACATTTGTTTTATAGAAATTAATAAGTTACAATATGTTAATATTATAGCACACTATTATGTCAATTGCAATATTAAATAAAAAATATAGAGCAAATTTTGTATATTCGCTCTATATTATATATAAATTATTTTCTATTTTACTAATTCTGCTGTATCTCTAGCAATCATTAATTCTTCTTCTGTTGGTACTACCCATACTTTTACTTTTGAGTCTTTACTTGAAATTTCTTGTTCTTCTGCTTTTACTTTGTTCGCTTCTTTATCTACTTCTACCCCCATCCATTTTAAATGGTTTAGTATCATTTCTCTTTCTTCTGGTCCTCTTTCTCCTACTCCACCTGCAAATGCTATAACGTCAACTCCACCTAATGCTACTGCATATTTTGCTATATACTGAGCTATTATGTATGTATAGCTTTCAATTGCTGTTTTACATTTTGATGCGTTTTCGTCATTATTTCTAATTGATTCCCATATATCTCTGTTATCTGCTGAAACTTCGCTCATTCCTAATAATCCAGATTCTTTGTTTAATACTTTTTCTACTTCATCTGGTGTTAGTCCATCTTTTTTCATTAAGAATGTTACTATTGATGGGTCTAAGTCTCCTGACCTTGTTCCCATTGCTATACCTGCTAAAGGTGTGAAGCCCATTGATGTATCTACTGATTTACCTCCATTTACTGCACATAAGCTTGCACCTTGTCCTAAATGACATACTATTGTTTTTAGTTCTTCTACTGGTTTTCCTATTAACTGCGCAACTCTGTTTGATACATATCTATGGCTTGTTCCATGGAAACCATATCTTCTTACTCCATATTTTTCATAATATTTGTATGGTATTGGGTATATATATCTTTCTTCTGGAATTGTTTGGTGAAATGCTGTATCAAATACTGCTACATTTTTCTTACCTGGCATTACTTTTTTACATGCTTCTATTCCTGTTAATGCTGCTGGATTATGTAATGGAGCAAGTTCGATACAGTCACGAATTGTGTCTATTACTTCATCTGTAATAACTACTGATTTATTGAATTTTTCTCCTCCATGTACTACTCTGTGTCCTACTGCTGTTATTTCGTCTAATGAAGAAATTACACCATGTTCGCTATCTGTAAATTGTTCTAATACAAATGTTATTGCTTCTTCATGATTTTTTGCATCTCTTTCATATGTATATTTTTCTCCATTTGCTTTGTGTGTTACAAATGAACCTGCCATTCCTATTTTTTCGTAATTTCCTTTTGCTAATACTTGTTCATTTTCCATATCGATTAATTGATATTTTAGTGATGAACTACCACTGTTTAATACTAAAATTTTCATTTTTATTTTCCTCCTTGATTTTATAGAAGTCAAAAGTCAGATGTCGGAGGTCGGATTTTTATATTTTTAATTTTCCCTCTAATATCTAGTATCTGCTTCTTATATTTTTTTGACATTTATCTTTTTTGTCAATTTTTAACATGTTTTATATTTATTTTTTTGCGATATCTTGCACCTTCTGTATTTTAACATTCTACTTGTTATTTAGAAGTATCCCACCCATATAATGTCATTTTATTATCAGGTTTTTCTATATAATTTTTTAAGGCTATATTAATGTATTCAATTAAATTTGGAACAGGATATTTCATATCAACCCAGTCTAATTTTTCACAATACATAGGTTCATTATTTTTTATTTTCCCATTCCATTTTGTGCTTGCACTGCTGTTATTGCTACTACTCCTGCTATATCTTCTGCTGAACACCCTCTTGATAGGTCATTTACTGGTTTTGCTATTCCTTGACATAGTGGTCCATAGGCTTCTGCTTTTGCTAATCTTTGTACTAGTTTATAACCTATGTTTCCTGCATCTAGGTCTGGGAATATTAATGTATTTGCCATTCCTTCTAGTGGGCTTCCTGGTGCTTTTGATTTTGCTATTTCTGGAATTATTGCTGCGTCTAGTTGTAATTCTCCATCTGCCATTAAGTCTGGCATTTTTTCTTTTAATATTTTTGTTGCTTCTACTACTTTGTCTGTAAGTGGTGAGTGAGCACTTCCATATGTAGAGTATGATAACATTGCTACTTTTGGCTCTGCCCCTACTAGTTGTTTGAAACTTTTACTTGATGATATTGCTATTTCTGATAATGCTTCTGGGTCTGGGTATTCATTTAGCCCACAGTCGCCAAATACAAAAGCTCCTTTTTCTCCATATTCACAGTTTGGAACTATCATTAAGAAAAATGCTGATACTAGTTTTGTTCCAGGTGCTGTTTTTAATATTTGAAGGGCTGGTCTTAAAGTATCTGCTGTTGAGTGACATGCTCCTGATACTAAACCATCACTATCTCCTTCTTTTACCATCATCATTCCAAAGTATACATTGTCTTTCATTATTTCTTTTGCTTTTTCTATTGTCATTCCTTTGGCTTTTCTTAATTCATAAAATTTATTAGCATATTCACTAAACTTTTCACTAACTTTTGGGTCAACTATTTTAGCTCCTTCAATATTTATATCATTTTGTTTTGCTAATTCATTTATCTCTTCTTTATTTCCTAGTAATATAATATCTGCATAACCTTCTTGCAATACCTGCTCAGCACCTTTTAAAACACGTATGTCGCTACTTTCAGGTAAGCATATTGTTTTTATATCTTGTTTTGCTCTTGCTTTTATATCTTCTATAAAAGACATTTTCTTCATTCCCTCCTTCGTTTTTTAATCCGTTATTATTATATAGGCAAATTTGAAAAAGTACAAGGGATTTTGAGAAATTTTAAATCAAAAAGGAAACAATAATGATTGCTTCCTTTTTGATTTAAACTATATATTCAATTACATTATTAGAAAAATATTTATGCATTTGCTGCCTTAAATATATTTCCGCTTCTTTTCGTATTTCATTTTTATACCAATACTTTCCTTTACCCCTTCCTGTCATCATATCTTTATCATATAATGAAATTGCATTAGGAAATGCTTCTTCGTTTATTTTTGTATGAACAAAACTGTAAGTCATAAATATTATTTCGAAAAATACATCTTTTTTTACTTTTTCTGTTAGTTCTTCACTTAGCCTCTTTATTAAGTTATGATATAGCTCTTTCCAGTTTTCTACTAATATTACTGGAGCAATTAAAATGCCTATTTTATATCCCGCTTCTTTTAGTTTATTTATTGCTTCTATTCTTCCTTTTAGCCTTGAAGTTCCAAATTCTACTTTGTTTATAATTTCTTCTGGATTAACACTTACCCTTATTATTACTTTTCCTTGATGGTCTAGTGGTAATATAGGGTCTACCATGTCAAATTTTGTTGGGAATGTTAATTTTCCTTTGTTTGTATTTTTAAAGTTTTCAATAGTCCATACTAGGTTATTTGTAATTGTGTTTTCTAATATTAGGTCACTATTACTTCCTATTTCGAAGGTTAATTCTTTTTCTGACTTTTCTGAGGTTTTTATTATTTTATCTAACATTTTTTCTCTATTTACAAACAAACGCAAATATGCACATTTATTGTAGTTACATACCAAATAGCAATACATACATGCTGCTGTGCAACCTGACGATGTATATGGAACTAAATAATCTGAAGTTTTATGGTTTTCTACAAATTTATGTGTTTTTCTAACTCCTATTATTAAATTTCTTTTCATATTGGCAAATTCTTTGTTTGATTTTTTTCTCATTTCTTCTATGTTGTTATGATTTTCAATTTCTATTTTTGGTACTTCCTTATATTTCTCCATTAATTCTTTTCCTAAATCATAATTTAGAATTTCTTTTTCGTAATAAATAGCTTTTGGATTAAACATTTTCTTTCCTCCATAATAAGGTTAGTTTAACCAAAAGCTATTTGTTGTATTCTTCTTTTTAATAATATCGTGGTGTAGTTGTTCTTGGAACTGGGTATGGTGATATTGTTACAAATTTTATTGAATAAATATCCGCATATGTTAATACTCCACTTTCTATTGCACGAAGCAAAATGTAGCTTGCTCCAACATCTTCTAATATTCCTATTCTATCTGTTAAGTTATTTGTTCCTATTAAAAATTCTACTCTTACTAATTTTCCTATTTGTTCTCTTAAAAAGGCTGGTGTGTATATGTTATTTGTTAATACTTCTGGTGAATTTTGATTAATTTCCACTCCTTGCCTTGTTTCTCTTTGGTCTGTATAATTTATTTCATTATCTTGCATTATTTTCCCTCCATTTTAGGTATCTTTGTATTTAGCGGTTGGTCTATAAAAGCAGTGGTCTCCTAGCCTTGTATGAAATGAGCCTGAACCATTTCGTGGAAATTCGTTATCACAAGTAGGCTTAAATGGATTTAAGTACCATAAGCATTCTCCTATTTCATTTAACCTATTTCCTGCTATTGCCCAGTCTGCTATATAATAATGTACATCTGTTGGATTCATATTATATATATTTTGAAAGTTATATTTTCCATATAATTGCTCACGTACACAATCAAATTGCCCCTGTTGATAAATAATATTTCTAATACTTCCGACCCTGCGAAATTCTAGCATATTCCCCATCTGGAACATTTACTCTATTCATTACAACACTGGCAACTGCCCTCATACCATTATCCCCTTCCCCACCAGCTTCACACTGTACAATCCTTGCTAATAACTCCCTTTCAGAATACGCCATTTTTTTCACCTCTTGTTCTATATTATGATTTTTCTGTGAAAATGTGTATATTTTCGTATCTATTCGACTAATTTCCTCTAGTTAACCATAGCAATTTCTTATCCTTAATTTTTTTCTTTAAAATACTCCACAATATCTTTTTATCTATATTTTGTCACATCCATTTTTACTGTATAATAATCTTGTCATATATTTTTTGCTGTTTTCATGGCTTTTTGTACATCACTTTTAAGCGTTTTTTTGTGTATTTAAAATAATCATTATAAATCTAAAACAAACGTTGAGTCTTTTTTGACTCAACGTTTGCATTTTGCTCTTTTACTTTATCTGGTAGGCAACTCTTCCCACCATTTACATACATCTTCTGGCACTGCTGTATAGCACCAAAAGTTATCTTCTTCAGCAGTTAGGCAAGCTGGTATCATTGTAGTACTTCCTGACGAATATGCTTTAGAAACATCTGAAAGGTCAACACTAAGCTGGTCTGTCATAGGTATCATATTCATTCCCTCAGGAGCAGGTCCCATATTTGTGGGGATTTTACCCTTTTCATTGACCTCCCACTTAGGTAAAGGAAGTTCTTTGCCAGTATATTCCCCAGAGAAATGCTCCTCGCCTACTTTAGACCACACTTTTTCCATATATTTACGTGGTGACTGCCGCTTCTCTGCACATTCAGCACAGATTAATGGAGCTGAGTCGCCATATGGCCGCCAAAGCTTCACGTTTTTCTTTCCACAAATAGAACATACATATTCAATTTTCATTCTTTTTTCCTCCTTGCTAATAAGCATTGAATTTTTTGTTAATTGTTACAAGTATTAAACTATATATTTATTGTAACACATTTTACATAATTTTTCAATATTTGTTTTAAATTTTATGTATATTGTCAGACATTTTATGGTAATTTCGTAGAAAGAGCAGGTCTCCGAAGGCGGCGACCCCTACAATATTAATTTTATTATTTTAAATATATTCGTAATAATATATGTTCCCAAAAGTGACAGACTTCCCATTTGGAAACGTCCCCAATGGGAAGGTAACCTAAATATTATCATCCCTAATCACATCTATAATATTCTCCTTTTTCACCTTCCTACTCGCATACACCATCGTCACATATACTACTAAATATATCGCTACTACACATATCATTATACTCTTCCATGGTATTCTAAACATAAACTCTATCATATCACTAAATGCATTATTTAGTAGGTAACATACTAGTATTCCTAGTGGCAGTCCATATAGTAGTGCTTTACTTCCATAAAATATACATTCTAAATCTAACATTTGCTTGAATTGTTTATTTGTCATTCCTATTGATTTCAGGTTTGCAAATTCTCTTCTTCTTAGTGTTATATTTGTTGATATTGTATTAAATACATTTGATACTCCTATTGCTGATATTAGGAATATGAAGCCATATAGGAATATTTGAATTATTAGTTTTAAGTTTTTCATTTGCTCTATTTGTTGTTTTATATTTATAGTATTTTCTAATCCTTCGTTTGTATATTTTTCTTTTAACATTCCTATTTGTTCTTCTAGTACAGCTAAATCTTTTGTTTTTATTCTTACTGTTTCTTCTAGTTCCATGTCATCTTTATTTATTTTTTCAAAGTTCTCCTTTGAAGTTATGAATATTGCATTTCCTATAAAGCTTGAACCTTCTATTGCAAATGGTAGTTTTTGAGTTATTTTTGCAAATTTTATTTTAAAACTGCCATCTTCTGTTTTCTTTGTTTCATCTCCATATTCATCATATTCGTATTTATATCTTGTTACTTGTATTTCATCTCCATTTCTATAATTTAATATTTCTGTTTCTATTTTGTATTCTTGCAATAAATTAGCATAGTTTACTAGTACAAATTCATCTTGATTTAAGTTATTTATTCCTATTTCTTTTAAATAGTCTTTATATGTTTTTTCATCTAAACAATATATATATGCTGATAAGTTATAAGTACCGTTTTCATCTAATAGTTTTTGTTCATATTTTTTTCTATTTTCATTAATTGTATTTTTTAATTTTTCATCTAACTTATTTACTGGCACCTCTATTGTTTTTCCTATATATTTATATTTGATTATATCTTCTATTTTTTCTATATTACTTATCTTTTTATATAATTCTTCCGTTTTTTCTGTTTGTTTTAGTCGTATTTCATAGTCATAGTCTACTGTTTTATATATTGTGTCAAACCCTTCAAACATATAACCTACAAAGCCTGTTGTTGCCATGAATAATACTATACTTATTACTAGTGATATTACTGTTGTTCTATACCTTTTTTTACTTCTTTTTAAATTTTTAAGTGCAAGCTCTCCTTGAATTCCAAATATTTTTCTTATTATTTTGGGTGTTCTTAGTTTTTTTGGTTTTACTTTTATATCTGTTGTTTGCCTTATTGCTTCTATTGGGCTTATTTTACTTGCTCTTTTTGCTGGTATTATTACTGATAGATATATTGCAAAAGCTATTAATATTGCTGCTATTAGTATTGATGGCCAAGATATTGTAAGTTTGAAGCCCCAGTTTGTATCTGCTAGCATTGGTTTTAGTAAATTATCTACAAGTTTTAATGTAACTCCTATTCCTGCTATTCCTGATAATATTCCTACTGGTATTCCTATACTTCCTAAAACTACTGCTTCATATACAACACTTCTTTTTATTTGCTTTTTGGTTGCTCCTATTGATGATAACATTCCGAATTGCTTTTTTCTTTCTGATACTGATATTGCAAAACTATTGTAAATAACTAATACTGACCCCACTATTATAACAGTTATTAATATTGAACAAATGCTATATAATACACTATTAAATTCTGCTTTGTGATTTACCCCTTTATATGCTAGTACATATGTGTTATAGTCAGTTTTGTGAGTATTTTCAATACTTAAATTTTGACAAATTTCTTCTGTATTTTTATATACATCTTTTGCTTTTTTATTTATTATTCCTATATCTACTAAATTTGATGTTATTTTTTCTTCACTTTCTAGAAGGGTTATTCCTGAGGTATAATGGTCTGTATAACTTTCAAATACTGGTCTGTACATTTTCCCACATACTGTAAATGTTCGTTTTTCACTTTCTATAAATTCTTCTGTTTTACTTTTGGCTTGTGATAGTAGTTCATATCCTTCATCCATTCTTTTTCCTAAGGTGAAGGTTACTTTTTCTCCTATTTTGGGCTCATTTTCTTTTCCGTCAAAAAATGTAGAACTTAAAACTATTTCATTCTCATTTTGTGGCATTCTTCCTTCTAGTACTTCGCCATTCATTTTTGTTAGGGCATCTTTGCTATATTTATATAACATTATGAATTCATCATCCGAATACTCATTTTTTGCTATTGATAATGGCTCCATTATTAGTATTTCTTTTAATTTTTTGTTTTCCTTTATTTCTTGTAATTCTTCTAAATTTACATTTTCTATTATAGCTTCCCATTCTCCACTTTGTGATATTTCTACATCTAGCATAAACCTTTGGAAAGTTACTGCAAGTGTTGTTACTGCACTAATCATTGCTCCTGACAAAATTATTCCAATTAGAGTTACTAGGCTTCTTTTTGTATTTAGTTTTAAGTATTTCTTTGTTATTTCATTTAATATTTTCAAAGTCCTTACCCCCTATTCTCTTGTACTTTTCCGTCTTCTACCCATATTATTCTATCTGCTTCTTTGGCAATGTTCATGTCATGGGTAATCATTATTAGGGTTTGATTGTATTGTTTGTTTGATTCTTTTAGTAAGTCTAGTATTTCTCTTGAATTTTTACTATCTAAGTTTCCTGTTGGCTCATCTGCTAATATTATTGAAGGGTGTGTAATTAAGCTTCTTCCTATTGATACACGTTGTTGTTGCCCTCCTGATAATTGGTTTGGTAAGTGCTTTCTTCTTGCATTTAGACCTAGAATTTTTAAGATTTCTTCTAAGTCCTTTTTATCTACTTGTTTTTTATCTAATAAAACTGGAAGTGTTATATTTTCTTCTACATTTAGTACTGGTATTAAGTTATAGAATTGGTATATTAAGCCTATTTCTCTTCTTCTAAATATTGCTAATTCATCTGGTTTTAAAGAGTTTATGTCTGTTCCATTTATATATACTTTTCCAGAGGTTGGTCTATCTACACCTCCTAACATATGTAACATTGTAGATTTTCCGTGAGCCTGATGGTCCTACTATTGCAACAAATTCACCTTTTTCTATTGAGAAGGAAACATCATCTAAAGCTTTTACACATGTGTCTCCTTTCCCATAATATTTTTTTAAGTTTTCTACTCTTACTATTTCCATTTATTTTACCTCTTTCCTTTAATTTTCTGTTTTTATTATATAGCAATTTATTTGTTTTTTAAGTAGTTTAAGAATTTATTAATAATGTTTAGGAATTCTTAAGAAAAAATCTCAAAAGGAATAATATTCTAGTTGAGATAAAAAGTACATAAAATTAGATAATACACAAATAAGATGCTTGTATATATTATAAAGTTATAATATAATAATTTTATAAATATTGGACAAAATATAAAAAAGGAGGAACAAAAGAAATAATGAAAAGTAGCAATAATAGGAAATTAAAAGGAAATATTAGCTTAAATTCAGTTTATGGCATAACATTAATGAGCTTAATAATAACAATAATTATTTTGCTAATTTTAGCAGGAGTAGTAATAAATATGTTATTAGGAGAAAATAGTATTCTCAAATATGCTAAAATTGCAAAAGAAAAGTATGAAAATGCTGCCAATCAAGAAGTTCTAGAAATATCAAAATTGAGTAATGAAATAGATAACTATATTCCGAATAGTAAAAATACAGGTACATTAAAAAAAATAATTCTTGCAAGTGAGACTTATATTGGAAGAGATGGTGGTAATTATTCATATAATGTATCTTCATATCCTCGGTTTTGAACTATTTTCTTGCGAAAATTTTGCAATTGATTTAAAACGTGTTGAAGTTACAGGAGCTGCTGGCACTCCCTCTAATCGAGTATTTGAAGATATAAATAAAAATTATGATAAAAAAACTGGGATTTTTTCGTTCAAAATTCCATATCAAACTGTAGATGGTACTTGGCCACGTTTGGAATTTGATGTATGTTTATATTATGTGGAATACTAGTTATAATTGCATGCTGTCCCTCAATACCAAATTTTTACTTTAGCTATATTATTAACAATCCCTAATTTTTTTCTATAATTTGACTAAATAGAAAATATATAAAATAGCAAATTGAATAATTAAAGACTCATTTAGAATATATTTATAAAAAATATATTTTAAATGAGTCTTTCTTTTAATATTAAATATAAACTATAATTTTTCAATTTCTTCTTTTGTTAGTTCTGTTATTTCTATTATTGTATTTATGTCCATATCTTTTGCTTTCATTTTTTTGCTGTTTCTATTTTACCCCCACCAAGTACTATATCTCCTATATAAAATACTGCTGATTGTCCTGGAGTTATGGCTCTTTGTGGTTCGTCAAATATTACTTTTATTTTATCTCCATCTTTTGATATTTTTGCTTTGGCTTGTTTTGCTGAATATCTTGTTTTTACTTCTGCTTCCATTTCTTCTTTTATATCATCTACTAATAGTAAGTTTATGTCTGTTACTAGTATTTCTTTTTTGTATAATTCTTTTTCTTCTCCTACTATTACTTCATTTTTTTCTTTATTAAAACCTAGTACAAAAAGTGGTACTGCATTTGAAATTCCTAAACCTTTTCTTTGACCTATTGTATAGTTATATAAGCCTGTATGCTTTCCTAGGACTTCTCCTTTTTTGTTTACTATATTTCCTTCTTTTGGTTTTATTTGCGAATTATTTTCTAAGAACTTTTTATAGTTTCCGTCTGGTACAAAACAGATGTCTTCGCTATCTGGCTTATTTGCTACTTTTAAGTTCCTTTGCCTTGCTATTTGCCTTATTTGCTCTTTTTCTTCAAATTCTGCTAGTGGAAATAGTACATATTGTATTAAGTCTTTTGGTATATTCCATAAAACATAGCTTTGGTCTTTTTTACCTGCATTTGATTTTTTTAGCACCCATCTGCCATATTCTTCTGAATATTCTGTTTTTGCATAATGCCCTGTTGCTATATATTTGCAACCTAATTCTTTTGCTTTTTCGTACATGGCTCCAAACTTCATGTATTTGTTACATTCTATACATGGGTTTGGAGTTCTACAATTTGCATAGCATTCTATAAAATCACCTATTACATGTTTTTTAAATTCTTCTTTATAATCGTAGGTAAAGTGTGGTACTCCTAATGAGTTACATACATTTTTCGCATCTATATATGTATTTATATTGCAACAACTACTTCCTGTAAATAGTTCTAGTGTTGTTCCTATTACTTCATAACCCTGCTCTTTTAGTAAGACGGCTGATACTGAACTATCTACTCCACCACTCATACCTAATAGTACTTTTTTATTTTCCATTTGCTACTTCATTCCTTTTCTCGTTTCATATTATTACATAAAAGAGATTCTAATGAAGAACCTCTTTTATGCTTTTTTACTTTTTAAAACATATTTCTTGTTTTTTCATTTTAGCTTCATAAAACCAAAATGAATCTTTGTCTTCCTTAGTATTTATTGGATTTACTAAATCTTTCCACTTAGCACGTGCTGCCATAATAACAATGCTAGTAGGAATAAGTATTAATGCTATTTCTATAATTGCTAATACTAAGTTCATAAAATTACCTCCTGTCATTTGGCTAAGGTTTATGGTTACTAATAGTATTAACATTATACTATACCTATATTAATTTTTCAATAGTATGCCATGCAAGTAGTGCGCATTTTACTCTTGCTGGCATGTTTGATACATTTTTGAAAGCTATTGCATCTTCTAGTTTTTTTAAGGTTTCTTCGTCTTCTATTTCTCTTTTTATCATTCCTATAAATGTTTGTACAATCTCTTTTGCTTCTTCTATTGTTTTTCCTTTTAATGTATCTATCATTATTGAAGTTGATGCCTGCGATATTGCACAACCATGGCCTGAAAATGCCATGTCTTCAATTATATTACCATTTAATTTTAATTCTAGTGTAATTTCATCTCCACAATTTGGGTTATGCCCTATTTGCTGATAGTCTGCGTTTTCTAGTTTTTTCTTGTTGTATGAGTTCATACTGTGTTCCATTATTAACTCATTATATATATCTGATAAATCTTCCATAATTTTCTCCTACTTTATTCTTTGATATGACTTACGAAATTTATCTGGTGAAAACCACCAATCATTTCCTAAGCCAAGCTCAAATAATTTATTATTCTCTTTATCATATGCAACATAATTTTCTATAGCCATCATACTATTATGATATTCATTGCATTCTTTAAAAATAGCATTTTTCAAGCTAATTATCCACTTTTCTGTATTGATTTTATCTTTTTCTTCATCATCTTTCCAAGGAGTTTCATCTAAAATATAGGCAACATCATCAAGATTAACTCCCGTTATTTGCTCAAAAGTATATGTTTGTTTCCTTTTTGCTAAAAATATTATTCCTATAATTGATATGCTTATAATTAGAATTGCACTTATTACTATAATTAATCTTTTTTTCATTTTATTTCTATCCTTTCATATATTTTCTAAATATTTCATAAGCTTTGTTTAATCCTGCTACTAGTTTATCTACATCATACTTCGTATTATAGAAATAAAAACTTGCTCTACACGTTGAGTCTATTCCTAAAAATCTCATTAGTGGTTGTGCACAGTGGTTTCCTGAACGAATGCATATTCCTTTACTATCTAATATACTTGCTACATCATGTGGGTGTATTCCTTTTATATTGAATGATATTACTCCTGAATGATTGCTACTGTTTGGTGTTATATATAGCTCTAAATAATCTAGTTTTGATAGCTCTTGTTTTGCGTATTCTACTATTTCTTTTTCTATTTTTTGTATATTATCATACCCTATATTTTCTATATAGTCTATTGCTGCTCCTAAGCCTATTACTCCTTCTATGTTCTGTGTTCCTGCTTCGAATTTATTTGGCAGTGGTGCAAAGGTTGTTTCTTGCTCATATACATATTCTATCATATCTCCACCCATTAGGAAAGGGGTCATTTTGTTTAATAATTCTTTTTTTCCATATAGAACTCCTATTCCTAGCGGTGCTAGCATTTTATGGCCTGAGAATATCAAGAAGTCACAGCCGAAGCTTTTCTACATCTATTTTTATGTGTGGTATGCTTTGTGATGCGTCAACTATTACTATCGCTCCTCTTTTGTGGGCATATTTTATTATTTTTTCTATATTGTTTATTGTTCCTAAAACATTTGAAACATGTGTTATACTAACTATTTTTGTTTTGTCTGTTATTTTGCTTTCTATTTCTTCTTCTGTTATTTCAAATTCATTATTTATGTACATATAGTTTAGTTTTGCACCTGTTTGCTTACATACTTTTTGCCATGGTACTAGGTTTGAGTGATGTTCCATTATTGATATTACTATTTCATCGTCTTTTTTTAGATTTTCTATTCCATATGAATATGCAGTCAAGTTTAAACTTTCTGTGGCATTTTTGGAAAATATTATTTCTTCTGGTTGCTTTGCATTTATAAATTTTGCTATTTTCTTCCTAGTATTTTCGTAAGCTTCTGTGGCTTCTATACTTAATGAATATGCTCCTCTATGTGGGTTGGCATTGTATTTTTCGTAGTATTCTTCTATTGCTTTTATTACTTGTATTGGCTTTTGGGTTGTTGCTCCACTATCTAAATATGTTATTTCTTTATTTTGTAATATTGGGAAGTCTTTTTTTATTTCTTCTATATTCATATTTGCAATGCCTCCATTTCTTTTTGAATTATATCTTCTAAAATTCTTCTTATATTTTCTGGTCTCTTATTTTCTGTAATATTTAATTTTTCATCTATTTTAATGTCTCTAACTATTATTTTATATTTCATTTCTATATATTCAGCTAAAACATGTCTATGGCAAAATTGTTGTCCTTTTTCAAAGCATAATAATATTGGGTCTTTTTCATTTTTTAGTAATTCTAATATATCTACTTTTGATAATACTTGTTTATAATATTCATTTATGTAATATCTTGTATTTTCTTCTTCTGGAATTTTACCAATATTTTCATACCATATATTCCAAAAACCTCGCTTTGGTGCAAGCTGTGGTATTGCTCTTCCTTTAAACCCTACACTTCTTCCTCTATCACCTGAAATAGAAATTAAATTTCCAACTTTACATTCTTCATAATTTCCTGTAAATATTCTTTTATTCATATTTTTATAATCCTCTTTCATAAATATAGCCTTTTTCACTTGTTATATTTCCTAGTATATCTGGCTCTCCATTTGGTATATCTTTTTCGTATATCTTTTTACATCCACATTTTTCATAAAATTTGAAATTACAACTTTCGTCTGTAAGTATTTCTATATTTTTCATATTATCTTTTTTGGCATATTCGAAGGTTTTGTTAATCATTTTTTGGCCAATTCCTTTTCCTCGATATTTTTTGTCTACTATTAGTAAACTTATTTCTCCATCGAAATGATTTTTTAGTTCTGCTGGAGTGTAATCATAGTCTTGACTATATTTTATAATTGCTTTTTTATCTTTTATTGATGGGCTGTTTATACATATATTTTTTAGTAATTTGAAAAATTTCTTTCTTAGTATGTATTTTTTAGAATTTCTTTTTGAATATCCGCACATTCCTATAACTTTATTTTTTTCTTTTTCTAATACTACTTTTTCTGTTTCTTCAAGTACTTCAAATAGATATATCCATGCACATATTTTTCCTTTTGCTTTTGCTTCTTTTTTTCCTAAATTCCATTCATTATATAACATGTTAACTATTTGTTTCATTTCTGATGGTTTCATTTTTTCCTCCATTTATTTTGTTATTTCTTTTATGGCATAGTCTATATCTCCAACTATTCTTTTGATACTTGGAATTTGATAGAAATTTACTGTGTTTTCTATGTCGAATTCTTCTTTTTGGTTAGAATATAGATATATTTTTTTGTTTAATGCTATTGCCATTCCTAGTTCTATATGTGTTCCTCTCCCTGCTGGTAGTATTATTATAACGGCGTCTGCTTGCTCTATTCCTTTTTGTTCTAGTTCAGAATAGTTTATTAGGTCTTCTAGTGTTTCATATTCGCTTATATATTTTGTCCAATTGAATGTGTGTTCCCAGCCGTGGCTTTGTATTTTTTTTGAGAATTCGTTTACTAATTCTGCATTTTTGAATCCTGAGCCTATGTAAAATTTCATGTCTTTTTCTCCTTTTTTCTTTTATTTGTGATTTCTTTTTTTGATATTATTTATGTTTTGCACTTGTTTTTATTTTCTATCTTGTTTCTGCATTGGGGACAGTTTCTAATCTAGCCAGATTATTTTTGTTCGTTACTTAAAGTGCTTCTCTATCTTGTTTCCGCATTGGGGACAGTCCCTCTTGGGACATCTTCGATTACCCAAGGGGGTGCTTTTTGTTTTTTACTTCTTGTTTTTCTCTACTCTTTATTCTTTCTTTGCTTGGCTCCCGATTGGGTACATTTGTTGTTTTTTCTACATTATTTTTGTTTTTCATTATTTCTTTATTTTGTATCTTGTTTTTGTTACCCAATCTAGTCTTTCTGCACCCATTCAGGGACAGTCCCCAATGCTAGTCTAGTCTTTGTTCTATTTCTTTTATTATTTGGCATTTTAGGTCTTCGTTTGGTATTGTTTCTATTGTTTTGTTGAATTTGGCTCTTATTATTAGCTTGTTTGCTTCTTTTTGTGTTAGACCTCTACTCATTATATAGAATAACTCTTTTTTGCCTATTTTTCCGTGTGCTTGTACTGTGGTTTCCTTGTACGTCTTCTTCTGAACATAGTAGCATTGGTAGGGCTTTTGATTTTGCTGTGCTTGATAATAGTGTACATGCTTCTGCTTCGTTTCCGTATTGCTTTTTTTGAACCTTTCTTAAAGTCTATGGTTCCTTTGAAGTTCTTTTTAGCTTTGTCTGTTAGGGCCCCTTGTACTTCTATGTTTACTTTTGTTTTTTCGCCTTGTAGATGTGTTATGTAGTTTAAGTCAAATTGTTGTTCTTCTTTTCCTAGGTATATTGTGTTTATATTATTTTCTGAGAAATTTCCTTTTAAGTTTGAATAATAGTTTGTTATACTATTATTCCCTCCAAAGTCTATTATCCAATATGTTACTTTTGCATTTTCTTCTAGTGTATTTTGAATTGCTAGGAAGTTGTTTGAGTTTATATCTATTAAGTTTACTAGTATTATATTCAGGTTAGAGTTTGGTTTTGCTATTACGTTTATTATTCCGTTGTGGTAGGCTTTTATATCTTCCACTGATTCATATTTTATTGTTATTGTCCCTCCGTGAGTTTTCTTTGGATACTATTTCAATGTTTTCTACTAACCTAGTGTTTTGTTTATCAAATTTGAAGTCTATTTGTGCATTTTCATTATTTTGTACATGTATTTTTATTTTTTGATTTGAGTTTTGTTTTACTTGGTTTTCTAATGTTTTTGATAAGCCATATATTAAATTATTTGTATTTATATTGTTTGTATATTCTACACCTGTTATTGAAACATTTTTAAATTGACTTATGCTTTTTGGTAGTTCTATGTTTTCTAATTCTATATTATTTATATTGTAATTTCTTGCAGTTCTTATTGGTGTTTCGTTTAATTTTAGGTTTGGCATGTTGGTTTTCCTTTCTATATTTGCATATTTATGTAAAATGTGTTATGATAGTAATGTAACAAGTTAATAACTTTATTTTGAAAGAGAGGTTTGCTTTATGAAAAAAGGTACTGTTATTGCTGTATTGTTCTTTGCTCTTTTTCTTGTGGGGCTTGGACTACTCATTACTAGTTCACTTGAAAATGGTGCACTGGTTATTGCAGGTGTAATCTGTATCTGTACAGCATTTTTAATCGTCAGTATTGCTACTGTATTTCTTAAAGATGGTGAATAAGGATATATCTTAAAATCTCTTGCTACTGCCTTAAATTTTGGGCAGTAGTTTTTCTTTTTTATTTTCTGTGTTATTTCCACTATTTAGTCTGCACTTATAAGTTGTTCTTCTTGGGTTCCAATATTTGGACAGTTCCCTAATCTAGCCAGATTATTTTTGTTTGTTGCTTAAAGTGCTTCTATATCTTGTTTCCGCGTTGAGGACAGTCCCTCTTGGGACATCTTCGATTACCCAAGGGGGTG
The DNA here is from genome assembly GCA_947577025.1 of uncultured Clostridiaceae bacterium. Classification (GTDB taxonomy): domain Bacteria; phylum Bacillota; class Clostridia; order TANB77; family CAG-508; genus UMGS1663. The sequence goes on from CANPTO010000013.1 coordinate 50,616, forward strand.
CTTTTGGTTTTTTACTTCTTGTTTTTCTCTACCCTTGTAAGTTATTTTTCTTGACTTCCGCATTGGGGACAGTTCCTAATCTATCCAGATTATTTTTGTCTTTTACTTGAAGTTCTTCTCTATCTTGTTTCCGATTACGAACCGTCCCCAAAGCTACTCTCTCGTGTTTTTTTGCACCCATTCAGGGACAGTCCCCAATGCTAGTGACACCCCAGTGCTAGCAACATCCCTATGCTACTGCTAGCCTATTGAGCCTTCTAGTTCTAGGTTTATTAGGTTGTTCATTTCTACGGCGTATTCTATTGGAAGTTCTTTTGAGATTGGGTAGGCGAAACCTCGTACTATCATGGCTTTGGCGTCTTCTTCTGATAAGCCTCTACTCATTAGGTAGAATATTGTTTTGTCACTTATTTTTCCTATTTTTGCTTCGTGTGAAAATTCTACGTCGTCTGCTTTTATGGCACTGGTTGGTATTGTGTCTGATATTGATTTATCGTCTAGCATTAGTGATTCACATGAGACTGATGATTTTGAGCCTTTGGCGTTTTCGTTTATTCGTACTAGTGAACGGTAGGTACATTTTCCTCCGTTTTTTGATATTGATTTTGCGTTTACTACACTTGATGTGTTTGGCGCATTGTGTACTACTTTGAAGCCATTGTCTAGGTTTTGCCCTGCTCCTGCAAATGATATTCCTGTGAATTCTGTTTTTGCTCCTTCTCCGTTTAATATACTCATTGGATATAGCATTGATATTTTTGAGCCGAATGAGCCTGATACCCAGTCTATTTGTGCATTTTTTCCGCATATCGCCTTTTTTGTGTTTAGATTTAACATGTTTTTTGACCAGTTTTCTATTGTTGAGTATCTTAAATATGCGTTGTCTTTTACATATAGTTCTACACATCCTGCGTGTAAGTTTACTTTGTTATATTTTGGTGCACTACAACCTTCTATAAAGTGAAGGCTTGCGTTGTTCTCTACTATTATTAGTGTGTGTTCAAATTGACCTGATTCTGGTGAGTTTAGTCTGAAGTATGATTGAAGTGGTATATCTACGTGTACATTTTTTGGTACATATACAAATGAACCTCCTGACCATACTGCTCCATGTAATGCTACAAATTTATGATCATGTACTGGTACACATTTCATGAAGTGTGCTTTTACTATCTCTGGGTATTCTCTTACTGCTGTTTCCATGTCTGTGTATATTACTCCTTGTTTTATTAGTTCTTCTTTCATACTGTGGTATACTACTTCTGAATCATATTGTGCACCTACTCCTGCTAGTGATGTTTTTTCTGCTTCTGGAATTCCTAGTTTATCAAAGGTGTTTTTTATGTCTTCTGGTACATCTTCCCAAGAATTATTTAGCTTTGATTGTGGTTTTACATAGGTTGATATTTCGTCCATGTTAAGTTCTGATAGGTCTGGTCCCCAAGTTGGTAGTTCTAATTTATTGTAGACTTCTAGTGCTTTTAATCTAAACTCTTTCATCCAGTCGGGGTCGTTTTTTTGTTTTGATATTTCTTTTATAATTTCTGGTGTTAAACCTTTTTTTATTTTGTATTCGTATTTGTCTTTATTTTTTATATCGTAGATATTTCGGTTTATTTCGTCTATGTTTGTTTTTGACATTTTTGGTTCCTTTCTAAATTTGACTTTTAGTGCTAAATTTGGTATAATAATATTGATGTTACAAATTAATAACTTTTTGAAAGAGAGGTATCTATGGAAGCTTTGTCACGGATTTTAGAACTTATATTATCACTGTATGTCACTTCAGCTATTATATCATCTATTATTGGAGTCATTATAATAATTGCAATAATTATACTGATAATTGTTGTTGCTTCTATTATCAATAATTTGTAAACCTTTCGAGTATTAACTCATTTTTTGAGTTAATACTTTTTTATAGTATAGGAAAAATCAAATTTTACGTTGTAGGGGCACCGTTTGTGGGAATACCTCATTGGCAATGACACCACTGTGCCCTTTTGTTCTATTCTTAGGAAAGTCTACGCTTTGAACGGGTTATTTTTAGCTAAAACTTGTTTATTTCAATTATTTTTGTTTTGCAATTATTTTAATTTTCTATCTTGTTTCCGCTGTTTAGGACAGTCCCTCTTGGGACATCTTCGATTACCCAAGGGGGTGCTTTTTGTTTTTTACTTCTTGTCTTTCTCTACCCTTATAAGTTATTTTTCTTGGCTTCCGCTATTTAGGACAGTTCCTAATCTAGCCAGATTATTTTTGTTCGTTACTTAAATTTCTTATCTATCTTGTTTCCGATTACGAACCGTCCCCAAAGCTACCCTCTCTTGTTTTTTCGGCACCCATTCAGGGACAGTCCCCAATGCTAGCGACGCCCCAATTCTAATTTTATTTATACTCACTATATCCGTTTTCTTCTATTTCTTTAGCCAATTCTTGCGAACCTGTTTTTACTATTTTTCCATTTACTAATATGTGAACATAGTCTACTTTTAGGCTATGTAATATTTTTGTGTTGTGGGTTATTATTAGTATTCCATTTTCGCTATTTTTAAACATTTCTATTCCTTTTGAAACGGTTTTTATTGCGTCTACATCTAGGCCTGAGTCTGTTTCATCTAGTATTGCTAGTTTTGGGTTTAGTACTAGCATTTGAAGTATTTCGTTTTTCTTTTTTTCTCCTCCTGAAAATCCTACATTTAAGCTTCTTTCCATATTTTTTGAGTTCATGTTTAGCTCACTCATATATTTTTTGAGTTCTTCTTTAAATTCGAATATTTTTACTGGTTTTCCTGTTACTTTGTTTTTGGCATACTTTAGGAAGTTTGTAACTGTTACTCCTGGTATTTCTTCTGGTAGTTGGAATGACATGAATATTCCTTTTCTTGCTATTTCGTCTGTTTTTAAGTTTGTTATATCTTCTTTTTCAAAATTTATGGTTCCTTTTGTTTTTGTGTATTCTGGATTATTTAGTATTGCATTTGCTGTTGTGCTTTTTCCGTGAGCCGTTTGGTCCCATTATTACATGAATTTCTCCTTTATTTATTTTTAAATTTATTCCTTTTAAAATTTCCTTATTTTCTGCATTTACATATAAATCTTTTATTTCTAATAATGTATTTTCCATATCTTTCCTTCCTTAATTTAGTTTATTATAGTTGATAATTTAGGTTATTTTATTTTTGAGTATAGTTCATTTGTAGGGATTTTTGTCATCAGTAACTTGCTCTTCGAAGAACATACCATAAATATATTTATTAAGTAATTTTGTTGGAGCATGGGTCGTCTATGGCGGTCATTCCTATAGGTTATAATTATTCATTTTCTATTTATTCTCCTAGCACAACTCCTACATTTTTCTTTATTAATATCATAATCGCAATCTAAACTATTTAAATCTAAAACCTTATGCACATATTTAGCAAGTTTATTTACTGTTTCATCTGTTATTGTAGATTTTATATTTTCTGCTTCTTTTTTAGCTTTCTCTTCTTCTATATTTAGAACATCTTTTAAAAACAAATAAACAATATCATATGCCTCTAATATCTTTTTCGCCAAGTTTTCTCCTTCCTGTGTCATTTCTATTGTTCCATAAGATTCATAGTTTAGAAGTCCATTATCTTTTAAATTATATATTGCTTTATTTACACTTGCTTTTGTACAGTTCATTTTTTCTGCAATATCTGTAACTCGAATATTATTATTTTGCTTTTTTAGTATATACATTGTTTTTAAATACTCTTCTAATGCTTTTGATACCATTTTATCTCCTTTTATTCTTCTTGTTAACTTTGGTTAACATTATATAACTTTTATATTTGTTTGTCAAGGTTAACATCGTTTTAACTTTTGGTATTTTTTCATTTATATAAAATAAGGGGCTGTCAAAAAAGTAGGTTAAAAGGGGCGAGAGAAATTGACACATCTTAAAAAGATAAAGTGTGTCAATTTCCCCTATCCCTTTTGACTTACTTTTTTTGACAGCCCCTTATTTTAACTTAAAGTTAATGGTTCTACTTTTCTATTTCATTATTTGAATCATCTTTTAAATTATTATTTTTTGTTAAACTTTCAACTGCGACCTCAAAACCATATATTTCATTTTTGTTTTCTTCTTCTATTTCTATTATAAATGTTTCTCCATCTGTGCAAATCACACCTAGTACTTTATTTTCGTCACATATGTATATTAAGTCTTCTCCTTTTTTATGTTTTAAATAAAATGTTTTATTATTATATGTAAATGAAGATTTTCTATTGTTATATGACTCTTGCAATTTTATTTCAAATGTAGATGGTGTTCCGTGCATTTTTTTTACATATATCTTTGTATCCATCTTCTTCATATTCATAAGCGTTCTGATCTAAATATATGGTTGTATTACATTGTGGTAATTTTTTCATCTTTTCATCTCTATATTCTTGTTTTAGTACTGCAAAAACCGCTTCTGGCGCATCTTCTAAATTATCCCATCCACAAAATTTCTGTGGCATATTACTTTCGTTCTTCTCTACTATTTCGCCACTATCTTTGATTTTTATAAAGTGGTGTCCACCTTCTTTTGCTCTATACAGTACTACATATTCGTTATCTTTAATTTCTCCAGTTGATAATAATCTAACAAATGGATACAATTCTAATATCCTTAATACTTTTTCTTCAAATGTGTATTCTTTTACAGGCCAAATGCATGTTGGTATTTCTAATGCATATCCCCCACAATTTTGCAATTGCGATATATAATGAATTAATCCATTTAAGTCTTGCTTATCTAAAAAGTACTTTATTGCTTCTTTATATATATCAATTTCTAAATCTATATCAAACCCTAAACTACTTATATACTTTTTAACATCTTCTACATTATTCATAAATATTTCCCTTCTTTCTTAGTATATTAAAAGGTTAAAGTTTTCTACTTTTTCATAATATTTTAATGATTTATGTACATATACTTACAATATTATTATATCAGCCTATTCACTTTATGTCAATTTTCAACATTTTCTACCTAAGTTGATTTCATAAAATTGCAAAATTTATTTCAAAAAAGGTTGACATATATAAAAAATTATGCTATAAATATTTTACATTTATTTTTAAGTCCAGTAGCTTAATGGTTAAAGCTCTCGGGGGTCAACTGAATAGTTGTGAGTTCGAATCCCGTCTGGGCTGTTACAACGTAAATTTACGTTTATTTTAGGGCAGTGGTGTAAGTTGGAAGCACGCTACACCTACAAGTGTAGAAACGGTAAGTTCGATTCTTCCTTGCCCTACTAAGGTGATAAGTCCTTTTGAGGATAAAGCCCAGGATTGGTACAGTTACATTGCTCTTTTGAGGGTCGTATACCTAGGCTAATCTGAGAAAATACCTAAGTAGTTTTCTACTTAGGTATTTTCTTATTAAAATTAAATAAAATTGATTTTCTTATTTTATCTTTAAAATTTAAAATAGTCCTCATAGTCTCTAGGTTGTGGGCGTGGTGGCATACCTCCTGGTCCTCCTGGAAATGGTGGTCTACCTGGTCCTGGAAATGGCGGTCTTGGTGGTCTTGGGTGTGGAGGTCTATTTGGAAAAAATCCACCTAATATTTTATTTAATATTAATATTCTTATTAAATCTCTTAATAATGGGTTGTTTGGTCTTCTTTGCCTATTTTCTATTTGTTTTACTTGCCTTGCTCCTTCTAGTTCTGAAACATTTCGAACTGAATTTGCTTTGCTATTTGCATTTGTGTTTGTAGTTCTATTTTGTATTTCTTTTTGTGTAATGTTTTCATCTACATTTATTTTTAGCCAAATTTCATTATTTATTTCTATCCTTTGATATACTTCTTCTACCATATTCTCTAATACTTCTTTTGTAATAGGCGTTTTACTTCTTTCACATACTTCACATACCATTGGGTTTATTTTTTTATAAATTTCAGGGTACATGTTTTCTAATTCGCTATTGTTTTGATAGCTTACATTATAATCTCTACTTTGAATAATGTAATTATCGTATGTAGTTTCTACTGGATATCCAAGAACACTTCTCATATAATCTTCATAGTTTTGATAATACATAGTTTTCCTCCTTATACTTTTATACATTATCTTATTCAGTATCTTTCTTTTGTGTGATACTTTAATTAACAATGTATCAGTATGAAAGATTTAGAAATATCTAAAAAAATTTCCAAACATAATTGTTTGAAAATTTTTAAACACATATCAAATCTTTTACTTTAAACACTCATATATTTGTTCTTTTGCTATACTACCCTCTCTTAAAATTATTGGAACATTATTTTCAATTTTTACTATTGTAGAACCTAAGCCTATTTTGCTTTCTCCTCCATCTATATAATAATCTACTGTTTCTTTAAAGTCATTTATTATATTTTCTATATTAGTTCCTGATGGTTTATTTGCTATATTGGCACTTGGAGCTGCAATTGGAACATTTGCATATGCAATAAGTTTTCTAGCAATTTCGTTTTCTGGCATTCTTATTCCTATTGTACCAGTATTTCCTGTTAATATATTTGGAACTATATTTTTCTCTTTTAATATAATTGTTAATGGTCCTGGAAAAAATGTTTTCATTAATTTATATTCTTTATCTGTTATATCTGCTACCAAGGCTTCAATCATTTTCATATCTGAAACTAGTAAGCTTGTTGGCTTATCAAATGGTCTTTGTTTTATTTTATATAATTTTCTTATAGCTTCCTCATCTAAGCCATTTGTTCCGATTGCATATACTGTTTCTGTTGGGAATACAACTATTTCACCTTTTTGTATTGTTTCCCCCATTTCTTTTAATTTTTCATATTCTATATTATTTCTGAAGTCTAAGTATTCTTTCATATGATTTTACCTTCTTTTCTATTTCATTATTATATATAACTTTTTATTAATTGTTAAGTCAGATGTTTTTTGGTTGTAAAATAGCATTTTGAATATTTTGTATTATATTATGATTATTATCAGCCTTTTATAAAATATATAATAAAAATTATAATATAAAATAACCTTTTGCATTATGTTTTATAACTGTTTTACAAATTCCTTAAATTTATTTCCACGTTCTTCAAAGTTTTTAAATGCATCAAAGCTTGCACTTGCTGGTGAAAGTAGTACTATGTCTCCTGGTTTTGATTTTTTGCTTGCTAGTTTTACTGCTTCTCCGTAGATTTTCTACATAGCATATTTCTACTTTTTCTCCATTTGGTGCCTTTCTTGTTGCTTCTTCTATTTTTGTTGCTGTTGGACCTGTTAGTATTAATGTTTGTACTTTGTTTGCTACTACTTTACCTACTTCTTTGTAGTCTAAACCTTTGTCTGAACCACCTGCTAATAATATAATATTTTCATCAAATGCACTTAGTCCTGCTATTGTGCTCGCTGGACTTGTTCCTATTGAGTCATTATACCATTTTACATTATTTTTTTCCCTTACAAATTCTAGCCTATGTTCTACTCCCTTAAATTCTTTTATGGCTTGCACTGCTGTTTCTAAACTTACTAATGAATTTGTTGCTGCTAATGCTGTGCATATATTTTCATAGTTATGTATTCCTCTTAATTTTATTTCCTCTTTTTTTATTAAATGCCTTCTAACACCGTCTTCGCAGTATTTTATAATTCCATCATTATTGTCATATATAAATCCATCTTCTAATTTTTCTTTGCTACTAAAAAATATTACTTTTCCATTTGCTTCTTTTGAAAATTCACGAGTATACTCATTATCATAGTTTAGTATAACAGTTCCTCTTTCATTTTGATGTTTAAATATATTTTTCTTTTCTTCTCTATATTCTTCATATGAACTATGTACATTTAAGTGATCTGGGAATATATTTGTTACAACACTAATTTCAGGGCTGATTGCCATATTTGTTAGTTGGAAACTACTCATTTCTAAAACAACTATATCTTCTGGGGTCATATCTTTTATTTTAGTAAAAATTGGCTTTCCTATGTTTCCTCCTAAAAAACATTTATAACCTGCTTTTTTTATTATTTCATAAATTATTGATGTTGTAGTTGTTTTTCCTTCGGTTCCTGTTATTCCTATTACTTTACTTGGTGTTAATTTTAGTACCATTTCAATTTCTGAAGTTACTAATGCTCCTCTTTGTGCTTCTGCCTTTATTTCTTCTCTATATGGCATTACTATTGGTGAACGGAAAATAATGTCAAAACCTTTCAAATTTTGTAAGTTGTTATCTCCTCCAAAATATTCTACTGTATATTTATCTATCTTTTCTCTTGTAGCATTATCTAATTCATTTTTTGTTCTATTGTCAAAAACAGATATTTTGCAAGATAGATTATAAAAATATTCTAAAAGTGGCAAGTTGCTCACTCCTAATCCAATAATTGCTATTTTTTTTCTACTTGCAAATTTATTAAATTGTTCTAATTTTTCGTTTTTAAATTCCATTTGTTTTTTCTCCTTTTTTATTTAGAAGTTGAATGTATAATGTCCAAATAGTAGTATTTATAACATATAGAGTAATCTTTTGTATTGATATATTAAAATAAAAATTAAATGCCTACAGCTCTCCTAAGGCGTTGAATACCCGTGAACTTGAAAGATTTGATTTTTATTTTAATATATCAATATGAAAGATAAGACATTTAACAAGTATCAACCTACATCTTTTCTATTATTTTGTTTCCTTTCTATGTACAAAATATTGTTTCAATTTATTTTATGTATTCACATACTTTATTTGCTGATTCTATTGCTGTTTTGCACTCAGTAACATCAACTGTTATTGTATTTTGATATGTTTTATGAAATCCAGACTTTTCTTGTAATTCATCTCTTTTAGCAATATGTGTTTTTAGTTCTTCTAGGCTTACTTCATTGTTATACTGTTTTAACTTTCTTTTTGCTCTTTCTTCTAAACCTGCTGTAATAAAAAAATGATAGTCTAAGCTTGGATATATTTCCATAAGTGCTCTTCCTGAAACTATTACATTATATTTTTCTTTTAAATTATTTATGATTTTTCTTGCTAAAATAAACATTTCTATATTATTTGCCTTATTTGCTACAACTGATACAGCCATTGACGTTTCTTTATTTTGCAATTTCTCTTCTTCTATTTTTTCATTTCCTACATATACTACTGTTTCGTTGTTCTCAAGTTCAATTTTTACATCTAATTCTTCCATTACTTTTGTAATATCAATATTTTGTAATATTTCGAGATTTTTATTTTTAGTCATAAATGCATATACTATTCCTCTATATAGGTTTCCTCCATGAAAAATTACACTATTGGGTATTTTATAAAGTAATTCCCTACATATTGAAGTTTTTCCACTTCCAACTAACCCTTCTATTCCTACCACCATATTTTTCATATTATCATTCCTTTTTTATTTATAAAGGCATTATAACATATTTTTTGCATTTGTAAAATAGATAGCTTAGATTTTGGCTAAGTTTATGTAATTTGATTTTTGTGGGTATATATTTAAGATATTGTTATTATTTATAGAATATAAAATAACATATTTTTTGATAACAATTTTTCTAATTTCTTTTTGATTAATAATTTTTATTGTTTGGTACATTCTAGGATATTTTTTTATATATGAAATCTTTGAATACAGTTCTTTTCTATTTTTTTGAGATAACGGAATTGAATATTCTGAAATGTTTTTAATTATTTGATAAAAATTTTCTGAAAATGAAGGAAATATAATTACTTTATTTCTAATAGGCAACTTTTATCTCCTTATTTTCACTGTTTTTATGTTCTTTTTCGTTTTTTCCATTAACTCATCTAATTCTTTCATAAATACTTCAAATGGTATTCCTTCAATTTCACCTTTGTCTAACTTCTCAGCAAATTCGGCAGCTTCCATTATTTTTCTTTCTTCATATTCTTCATATGACATGATATTGCCATTTTCATCTCTAAAATCATACATACTTGTAATCATTTTTCTTATGCACCTTTCTTTATTTTATATTATGCATTTTAACATATGAATATATACTTGTCAAACAAATATTCGTGACAATTTTTGACATATTATTTTTTTGTATATATTTATAATTTTTAGGTCACAATATAAATATAATTAGAAAGGTGGTGCATTTTTATGTCAGAAAAAAATAATAAAAACAATAAAAATAATAAGAACAACCAAAAAAATAACCAAAATAACCAAAACAGAAATAACAATAATGAAAATAATAACAATAATTGTAGATAATTCAATTTTAAAGCTAAAGAAAAAGACATATAGCTTTTTATTTGCTATATGCCTTTTTCTTTTATTTCTTTCTTTTTGACAAATGTTCATATAATTCACAAAAGATAAAACAAACTATAAGTATAATAACTACAGTTGCACCAACAGTTACTGCGCCAACTATTGTTTTCCACATTATAGCAATTAACACATGTTCATTTGAACATATTGTTTTAAGAAGTAAATTTCCTATTCTGTTTAATACATATAGTATTAACATTACAGTTACTCCTACCTTTATGTTCCGCCTTGCTTTTTTGTTTGAATATTTATTCATATACAAATGTCCTCCTTTTTAGTTTATTTATTCTAATATGATTTTAACATATTTCTTGAGCAAAATCAACATAATGTTGTTTTTCTTCTAGTTTTACCGTTACTAGACATTCATAATCACTATTGCTTATCGTGGTAAACAATAGTAATTATGAATGTCTAGTGACAAGAAATATTATAAATTTCAGTTTTGCTATTGCATTATGTAAAATATTATGCTATAAGTATTTTATTATTTCATTTTTTTAATTCTTGCTATAACTCTATAGTAAAAATTTCAAATTTATTGATATTATTTATTTAAAATGTTATAATTCAGGAGGTGATAATTGTTGCCAATTGTTTCACAATTTTATGGAATAATTATTAGTATGTTTTTTAATGATACTGATAGACATCATCTGCCACATATTCATGTTCAATATGCTGAATATAGGTGTACTTTTGATTTTAATGGAAACATACTTTCTGGAAATATTCCAAATAGACAAAGAAAATTAGTTGAAGCGTGGATAGAAATTAGAAAAGAAGATTTAATTGCTTTATGGAGTGTTATTCAAAATGGTACTAATGGTTTTACAATTGAGCCACTAAAATGATTTATATTTTTTGGGGGTAATTATGGAAAATGAAATAGAAGAAATGCCTGTAGAGGTAAAGGCATTGGAGGATTTTTTATTATATATTAAATTTCAAAATGGCGAGAAAAAAATATATGATATGAAGGAACTGTTAAAATTTGATTATTATAAGAATTTGAGAGATAGAGAAGTTTTTAAAACTGTTTGCGTTTGTGGAATAACTTTAAAATGGTGTACTGGTCAAGATATTGCACCAGAGAAGATTTATTTTGATAGTGTTCCCTTGGCGGAGTTTGGGTTTGAGGTTAAGGAAATGAAATAAGTAATAAAAAGAACACACTACTTTTTTTATGTAATGTGTTTCTTTTTATTTTATTTAATTATTATTCCTTTTCTAATTCTTTCTGCAAAGCATTATTAAAACGCCTTTTTTCATCTTTAATTCTTAGGAATATCTTCTTCGGTATTAGAATACAAAATATAAATAATTCTGCTACAAGCTTAACGTTGTTAATAAAATCCTCTATTATAGTACCTCTTTTTAAATATTTTATGAAATCATCTATTATTCCAACTATAAGAATAATAATTAATAGTAGTGCTATGCCTAGTGCAAAGCCCACTAAAACATTTAAAAAATAAATAAAAAATATACTATATCCTATGTAGCTCTCTGGTGCTACAGTTAATGTCAAAAACGTAGCACCTATAAAGTTACAAATTATTAGTAATAATGGTAGCCATACAACAAAAGAATATCGTTTTAAAATTACTTTAACTATTGCATTTCTCCGCTTGTTCTTTGTTTCGTTTGAAAAATTTTCCATATACAAAATCCTCCTTTATATGTTGCGTTTGCGGTTACTTGCCTTCGATTACCCAAGGGGGTGCTTTGTTTTTTTTACTTCTTATTGTTTTCTACTCTTGTAAGTTATTTCCCTTGTTTCCGCATTGGGGACAGTTCCTAATCTAGCCAGATTATTTTTGTTTTTTTGCCTTGAAGTTCTTCTCTATCTTGTTTCCGATTACGAACCGTCCCCAAAGCTAGTCCCCTAGCTAATTTAGGTATTTTTTTAGAAAATTTCCTGTGTAGCTTTGGTCGTTTCTTGTTATTTGCTCGGGTGTGCCTATTGCTATTATTTGGCCTCCTTTGTCGCCACCTTCTGGGCCTAGGTCTATTATGTGGTCGGCGGTTTTTATTAGGTCTAGGTTGTGTTCTATTACTATTATGCTGTTTCCTGTGTCTACTAATCTTTGTAATATGTCTACTAGTTTGTGTACGTCGGCTATGTGAAGGCCTGTTGTTGGCTCGTCTAGGATATATAGTGTTTTTCCTGTGGCTTTTTTTGATAGCTCGGTTGCTAGTTTTACACGTTGGGCTTCTCCACCAGATAAGGTTGTTGATGGTTGTCCTAGTTTGATATAGCCTAAGCCTACGTCATATAGTGTTTGTATTTTGTTTTTTATTTTTGGTAGGTTTTTGAAGAATTCTAACGCTTCTTCTACTGTCATGTCTAGTACATCTGATATTGTTTTTCCTTTATATTTTACTTCTAAGGTTTCTTTATTGTACCTTTTTCCATGGCATACTTCACATGGTACATATACGTCTGATAAGAAGTGCATTTCTATTTTTAATATTCCATCTCCATTGCAGGCTTCACACCTTCCTCCTGCTACGTTGAAACTGAATCTTCCTTTGTCATATCCTCGCATTTTTGCTTCATTTGTTCCTGCAAATAGGTCTCTTATAAAGTCAAATACTCCTGTGTATGTTGCTGGGTTTGAGCGTGGTGTTCTTCCTATTGGTGATTGGTCTATGTTTATTATTTTATCTATGTTTTCTAGTCCTTTTACTTCTTTGCATTTTCCTGGTTTTTCGTTTGAGCCATTTAGGTCTCTTGCTACACTTTTATATAGTATTTCGTTTACTAGTGTACTTTTTCCTGATCCTGAAACTCCTGTTACACATACAAATTGCCCTAGTGGAAATTTTACGTTTACGTTTTTTAGGTTGTTTTGCATAGCTCCTTTTACTTCTATTGCTCTTCCATTTGATTTCCTTCTTTTTTTAGGGACTTTTATTTGTTTTCTTCCACTTAGGTAGTCTCCTGTAATTGAGCCCTCTACTTTTTTAATTTCTTCGGCAGTTCCGTTGTGCCATTACTTTTCCACCATGTACACCTGCTCCTGGTCCTATGTCTATTATTTGGTCTGCTGCATACATTGTGTCTTCATCATGTTCTACTACTAGTACTGTGTTTCCTAAGTCTCTTAATTTTTTTAGGGTTGCTATTAGTCTATCATTATCTCTTTGGTGAAGCCCTATACTTGGTTCGTCTAGTATATATAGTACTCCTGTTAATCCAGAACCTATTTGTGTTGCTAAACGTATACGTTGTGCTTCTCCACCTGATAGAGTTCCTGCATTTCTTGATAGTGTTAGGTATTCTAAGCCTACATCCATTAAGAATTGTAGCCTTTTATTTAGCTCTTTTAGAATTTGGTCTGCTATCATTGCGTCTTTTTTACTTAATATTAAGGCATTTAAATAGTCTTTTATTTTATCTATTGACATGTCTGTTAATTCGTTTATGTTTTTATCTCCAACTTTTACTGATAAACTGTTTTTACTTAAACGTGCTCCATTACAGGTAGGGCAGTCACTTTCACTCATGTACATTTCATAGAAATCACGCATTCCTTGTGATTTTGTTTCACTATGACGTCTTTCTAATGTTGGTATTACTCCTTCAAATGGCTGTGAAAACTTTCTGGTTCCTGCAAACGATGTGTATTCAAAGTCTATTACTTCATCTCCTGTACCATATAATATTTTTTCCATGAAATCTCGTGGTAGTTTTTTTATTGGTACATCTTTTATTTTCACACCATAGTGTTTTGCTATACTTTCAAAATACATTTTTGCCATGGTGTCACCTTTTTTCATTGTACTTGAACCAAAGGCTTTTACTCCATCATATAGGGTTTTGTTTTTGTCTGGTATTATTAGTTCTTCGTCCATTTTCATTAAGAAGCCTATTCCACTACAACTTGGGCATGCTCCATATGGGTTGTTAAATGAGAACATTCTTGGTGTTAGTTCTCCTATACTTATTCCACAGTCTGGGCAAGCATAGTTTCCACTATATAGTGTTTCTGTTTTGTTTGTAGCATCTTCTATTAAGACTAGTTTTTCTGCATATTTGAAAGCCATTTCTATGTCTTCTGCTAGTCTACTTCTAATGTCTTCTTTTACAACTAGTCTATCTATTATTAGTTCTATGTTGTGTTTTTTCTTTCTGTCTAGGTCTAAATCATCTGAAAGCTCTACTGTTTCACCATCTACTCTTGCACGTACAAAACCTTCTTTTTGATATCCTTCTAATTGTTTTACAAATTCACCTTTTCTTCCTCTTACTATTGGGGCTAATACTTGAAGTTTTGTTCCTTCTTCTAGTTCCATAACCATATCTACTATTTGGTCTATTGTTTGTTTTTGTATTTTTTTACCACAGTTTGGGCAGTATGGTACTCCTATTCTTGCGTATAGTAAACGGATATAGTCATATATTTCTGTTACTGTTCCTACGGTTGAACGTGGGTTTTTTGAGGTTGTTTTTTGGTCTATTGATATTGCTGGTGAAAGCCCTATTATTGATTCTACTTCTGGTTTTTCCATTATACCTAAGAATTGCCTTGCATAGCTTGATAGACTTTCTACATATCTTCTTTGACCTTCTGCGTATAGTGTGTCGAAGGCCAGTGATGATTTGCCTGAGCCTGATAGGCCTGTTATTACTACTAGTTTGTCTCGTGGTATTTCTATATTTATATCTTTTAGGTTGTGTTCTTTGGCGCCTTTTATTATTATTTTATTGTTCATTTTTTTCCTCCCTAAGTTCCCATTGGGGACGTTTCCAAATGGGAAGTCTGTCACTTTTGGGAATATTATACTATATTATTTTATAAAAAACAAGAGTTTGCTAATTATTTTCTAAAAACAAAAAATCAACCTTATTTGGAGAAGTTTAATAAGGACAAAATTATCCTTATAGATTTCTTCCATAATTTTATTGTGTTAGATAGCCTAAGAAAGAAAAAGCGAGTCAATTTACAAGTAATAAATTCAACTCCATAATTAAATTCAGCCATTATTTCAAATCAAAGCCGTAAACTTCCATTACTGCTTTATCATTTTTCAAACTAATTTAATGCTCCTGACATAATTCTAAATTTAGAAGTATTGTTCCAAATTTCTTGTAATTTACTAAAATTTTCATTAGGATTTAGCATTAAGACTGCTAATTTATCTAATTCTTTATATTCATCTTCAGATAATTCAAATTTCTTATCTTGTATATATTTAGGCATATGTAAGAATATAATTTCATCATTCATTAGTGAATGGAAATCGTAAAATAATCCTCTTATTGAAGCTTTTAAGCCTAAAGTTGGTGGATCAGAAGAATATAAAATAGTTTCAGGTTTATATTTATTTTGTCTTATACCTAAGTAAGCATTTGCACCAAATAAAAATTTATCATATGGAATATCGTTTAAGTCAAATTCTATTTTATGCGCAGGACAGTGCATATCTGGATCCACTAATTTCCATCTTCCTTCTTTTTTATCATAATACTCTGTAATCCAATGGTCATAATATATTCCATCATATTTTATATATTCAGCAAACCCGCTTCTTGCTCTTGCTGGTATTCCTTTTGCTTTTAATATACTTGCTAATATTATTGCTTGACTTCTACAAGTAACATGTACTTTATCTTTTGCCTCTCTATTTATATTATAATTTGGATTTTTTCTTAATAGTTCTGCAATTACACTTTGTGCGGTTGGAAAAATGTCATCTTCATATTCTAACCTAGTAACTTCTACTTTTGTCATATCTCCCCAAAAGCATTTTTCTTTATTTCTAATTTCTTTATCTCTAAACGCAACTGGATGTATTATTTGCATTCTTTGTAATATACACAATTGTTCAATATCATCTGGCAAGTTTT
>CANPTO010000014.1 GCA_947577025.1 uncultured Clostridiaceae bacterium
ACAAAAATATAAAAAAATTCTCAAAAAAAGTGTCCAAAAACTTGACATAGATCCAGTTTGTTATGAAAACAACTTAAGTTATAGAATAAAATCAAATGAATATGATGAAGCAAAAGCATTATGCATATCAGAAGAAAATGTAGATAAATTTTGGAATAAATATATGAAATACTATGCTAAAGAATATAGAGCAAGAGATTTTGCTTCAGAAGTAATAAAAAAATTAAAAGAATATGGTCACGAAATATATATTGTAACAGCAAGAAATGAATATGGTCTAACAGGTGACGATTATGGAAAAATGAAAAAATTTGTAAAAGAGTGGTTAAAAAAGAATAACATATATTACGATAAAATAGTACACACAGAAGAAACCAAATTACCATATTGTGTAGGAAATTATATAGATATAATGATAGAAGATAAACCAGAAAATATAAAACAAGTAGCAACAAAAATGCCAGTACTATGTTACAATTGTAGTTATAATGCAGATATAAAAGGAAAGAATATAACAAGAGTATATAGTTGGTATGATATATATTACAAAATAAAACAAATGTGTAAATAATACACATTTATTTTATTGTTCCAATTGGGGACGTTCCCTTTTGGGGTATCTGTCCCTTTTGGGAAATTTTTAAATATATTGTAAATAAGTTTATATATTTGATTATAAAGAAAGTTTTACACTTTTAAGTGAAGTGCGAACTTTGTTGTTAAATATGAAAAATATAACTTAAGTATACAATATACTATTAAAATCCATAGATATAGCAATGAAATATTTGACAAAATACGCAAATGCAGAAAATATAAATAGCATGATTGTATGATATAGAAAATAACCGAAACTTAAAAGTAAAAATTAATTGACTAAATACTAAAAATGATATAAAATACTAATAGCAATAAATGAAAGGAAGAAAAATATGTCAAAGCCAACAGTAGCAATAGTAGGAAGACCAAACGTAGGAAAATCTACATTTTTTAATTATATAGTAGGAAAAAGAATATCAATAGTACAAGATGAGCCAGGGGTCACAAGAGATAGAGTATATGCTGAAAGTACATGGAGAGGTAGAACATTTTCATTAATAGATACAGGAGGAATAGAGCCAGAATCAGAAGATATAATAATATCTCAAATGAGAGAGCAAGCAAGTATTGCAATAAGTGTAGCAGATGTTATTATATTTTTAACAGATATAAAACAAGGAGTAACTGCAGCGGATAAAGAAATAGCATTAATGCTTAAAAAATCTAAAAAGAAAGTTATTTTAGTATGTAATAAAGCAGATAATTACGGAAAAACCTCAAACGATATATACGAATTTTATAACTTAGGTTTAGGAGACCCATACCCAGTATCAGCAGTAAATGCAATAGGCATAGGAGATGTATTAGATGCAATATATGAAAGCTTTCCAGAAAAACAAGAGGAAGATGATGAAGAAACAATAAAAGTAGCAATAATAGGAAAGCCAAATGTAGGAAAATCATCATTAGTAAATAAAATATTAGGTGAAAACAGAGTAATAGTAAGCGATATAGCAGGAACTACAAGAGATGCAATAGACTCAAACTTTGAAAACGAATTTGGAAAATATGTATTTATAGATACAGCAGGTATCAGAAGAAAAAGCAAAGTAGATGAGCAAATAGAAAAATACAGTGTAATGAGAAGTATGCTCGCAGTAGAAAGAGCAGATGTATGTATTTTAATGATAGACGCAAATGAAGGTGTAACAGAGCAAGATACTAAAATAGCAGGAGAAGCACATGAAGCAGGAAAAGCAGTAATAATAGCAGTAAATAAATGGGATGAATATGAAAAAGATACAAATACAACAGAAAAATACAAAAAAGAAGTATACAGCAAATTATCATATCTTTCATATGCACCAATAATATTTATATCAGCAAAAACAGGTCAAAGGGTACACAAACTATTTGAAATGATAAATATGGTAGCAAATCAAAATGCAATGAGAGTATCAACATCAGTACTAAATCAAGTACTAAATGAAGCAATAGCAATAGTTCAACCACCAACAGATAAAGGAAAAAGACTAAAAATATACTACATGACACAAGCAACAACAAAACCACCAACATTTGTAGTATTTGTAAATGACAAAAAATTATTTCACTTTTCATACGAAAGGTACCTAATAAACCAAATAAGAAAAGAATTTACATTAACAGGTACACCAGTTAGAATGATTGTTAGGGAGAGAAAAGAATAAAAGTGTGCTTCGCACAGTGAATAGTGAAGAATGAATAATGAATAGTGAATAATTAATTTGTAGGGACGATGATGGCATCGCCCGCTCTTCGAAGAAATGGCTTAAATGAATAAGTATAAAGGAGGAAAAACATATGATAACATACATAATAGTAGCAACAATAGCATACTTACTAGGAAGCATAAGCTTTTCAGTAATAATTAGTAAAAAAATGGCAGGGTTTGATGTAAGACAAAAAGGAAGTGGAAATGCAGGAACAACAAATGTATTAAGAAGTGTAGGAAAAAAAGCTGCAATAATAACATTAATACTAGATGTACTAAAAGGAGTAGTAGCAATATTAGTAGCATATATAGTAGGAAAAATAGCAAAAGATGTAGACAAAAGCTTGCTAATTCAAATAGCAGGAATAGCAGTAATAATAGGACATACATTCCCAATATTCTTTGGATTCAAAGGAGGTAAGGGAATAGCAACATCATTAGGAGTATTACTTATGACAAATTGGAATATAGGTTTAATATGTCTAGTATTTGCACTAGTACTAATGGCACTTACAAGAATAGTATCACTAGGCTCAATAGCAGCAGCAATACTATTTCCAGTACTAATAATGTTTATGCCAAGCAACGCCTATATAGTAGAAGGAAATTACATAGTATATTCTATAATATTAGCCATACTAGTAATATACAATCATAGAGCAAATGTGAAGAGATTATTAAATGGTACTGAAAATAGATTGGATTTTAAAAAGATTAAATAGAAGTCAGAGGTCAGAAATCAGAAGTCAGAATGAAAGCAATTTCTACGAAGAACTTGCCCTAATTTCCGACTTCCATACGGAGGAATTATAATGAAAAATATATGTATAATAGGCAGTGGAAGCTGGGGTGTAGCACTAGGAATACATCTAGCAAAATTAGGTAATAATGTAAAAATATGGTCATATATGGAAGAAGAAAGGAACCTCATAAATAATGAAAAGAAATGTAAATTTCTGCCAAACGTGAAATTACCTGAAGGGATATATTGCACAACATCATATGAAGAAGCAATTACAGGAAGTGAAATTATACTGCATGTAACACCATCAAAATTTACAAGAAATACAGTAAAAGAGTATAAAAAATATGTAACAGAGCAAACAATAGTAATATGCACAAAAGGTTTTGAAAAAGAAACATTATCAACACTAGATGATGTAATAACAGAGGAAATACCAAATGCAAAAATAGCAGTGTTATCAGGTCCAAGCCATGCAGAAGAAGTGTCAGTAGGGATACCAACCGCAATGGTAATTGCTGCACATAATATAGAACTTGCAAATGAATTAAGAGATATATTTATGAATGAAAATTTAAGAGTATACACCAGTACAGATGTAAAAGGTGTAGAATTAGGTGGTGCTCTAAAAAACATAATAGCATTTTGCGCGGGAATAGCAGCAGGAATAAATTTGGGAGATAACTCATTTGCAGCACTAATTACAAGAGGATTAAATGAAATAGCATTACTAGGTGAAACAATAGGAGGAAATAAACAAACTTTTTATGGTCTAACAGGCTTAGGGGACTTAATAGTAACTTGCTTAAGTGAACATAGTAGAAACAGAAGAGCAGGTAAATTATTAGGGCAAGGAATGAAAATAGACCAAATAAGAAAAGAAATAGGAATGGTAATAGAAGGAGTAGACAATATAGAAGTAGCATATGAAATATCAAAAAAATACAATTTAGATACACCAATAGTAAATGCAGTATATAAAGTACTATACGAAAACTTAGAACCAAAAGTAGCAGTAAATATGTTAATGACAAGAGAGAAAAAAGCAGAGTAAATATGAAAGGAAATTTAAAAATATGAAAAGTAAAAATATATTAATTATTATACTTAGTATTATTACTCTATTAATAGTATACTTAATGATAAAATATAATATTTTAGGTCAAATTCAAAAAAATATAGAAGATAAAACACAAAAGATGGAAGAAAATACGCTGTCATATATAATATATGATAATACTGGAGAAAAGCTAAAAACAGTGGTAACAATAGCAAAAGAAGAAGGAATAGATAGTGTAGAATATACAGACAATGATGGAAAAATTGTAAAAATTGAAGGGCAAGGAAATAAGAGAATAGCAATAGACTTAAAAGCAACAGTAGATGTAGATATTCCATTTAAAATAGTATCTAATGAATTAGAAACAACAGAAGTTATGCATATACCAACAGATTATATAGAGAAATATATGATAACCACAAAATTAGAAGAAGAAAGCACAGAAACAGCACATAAATATAATATAGAATATAATACAGACTTAGTTAATGAAAATGTAAAAAACTATTATAAAGTTGGCAATGATAATGAAAAATGGATAGAATATAGTAATAAAATGCAAATAGAATTAGCAGACCTTGATAATCCAGAAAATAAAACTACAACTTTATACACAAAAGAAGTAAATCAATATAATGATACTTTAATAAAACAAGAAATAGTAAATGTTCCATTAAAAGGTGATGTTGATATATTTAAACAAACTACAAGAAAAGGAAAATCACTTAGCCAAAGTGGATTTACAAGTTCTTACTCTCATTCAGAAGATAGTGGATTTTCGTTAAATTATTTAAAAGCAGGTCATCATCGTGATTCTGCTGACTATTCAGGGACTTTTAGAGTAAAATGGGACACATTAAAATTAAATATGTTTAAAGCTCCGCAATTATATATAGAATATAGGTTATTTGCAAATACAAGATATGGATGTCCTTCAAATGTAGGATTTACAACTACTGTAAGGTATAAAGATGGAACAACTACTTCTGGTAATAAAGGGGCTACACAATATCAGTCAGAAACTTCAGTACCTGTAACTTTAAACTTAGATAAAACAAAAGACATAGACTATTTAGAAATGAAAGTATATGGATATGATGACAATAACTCAAATTCATATGGGTATGTAAGAAATATTATATTAAAAGGAATTGAAATTTAAAAAAGGAATATAAAATGAAATTAGTAATACAAAGAGTAACAAATGCAAAAGTTACAGTAGAAAATAATATAATCGGAGAAATACAAAAAGGTTTTTTAGTACTATTAGGAGTTGGAACAAAAGATACCGAAAAAGAAGCAGACTATTTAGTAAAAAAACTAATAAAACTAAGAGTATTTGAAGATGAAAAAGGAAAAATGAATCTAAGTGTAAAAGATATACAAGGGGAAATATTAATAGTATCACAATTTACATTATATGCAGACTTATCTAGTGGAAACAGACCAAGTTTTACAAATGCAGCAAAACCTGAAAAAGCAAATGAACTATATGAATATTTTATAAAAAAATGCAAAGAAGAAAATGTAAAAGTAGAAACACGGAAAATTTGGAGCACACATGAAAGTAGAGCTACTAAATGATGGACCAGTTACTATTACATTAGAAGTTGAAAGTTAGAATAATATTTAGGGTAATTCTTCGAAGAAATTACCCTAAATCCAACTTCCAACCTCTAACTTCCAACCTCCATTTAATATGGAAATCTTTCATACAAATATCTTATAATTTCATCAGCATTATTACTGCTCACATTTATCAAAACATCAGCATCTATACTAAGCCACATATTTATACTAAAATCATCTTTATTCTCAATAAAGGTACCAATCAAATCTCCCATTTCAACAGGATTTTCATAATCTATTTGTAATTCTAAAGTATCATCATTTATATTTTTTAACACATTATCTGTAGGCAAATAAAATTTATTCAAAAATTTACTAATTTCTCCATTTGTATTACTATATAACTTTACAAAAGTCCTCATATAAAAATCTCCTTTTATTTAAAGTAAGTTAATAATAGTAGTATATAATATTTTTTTTATAACTATACAAGGAATAAAATTGAAATTTTTAATTCATACTAATATAAAAGTAAGGAGTTAAAGTGTATGAATAAAAAATATTTTATTTTTTTTATAGGTGTAGTAATATTTTTAGCAGTTATTATAACAAGTGTTGTAATACTTGCCAATACAAATAACAAAGACACTATAAAAGAGAAAGTAGACGAAGAAATTAATTTTATGGAAAGTAAACTTATGGGAATGATAAACTCACTAAACAATATTCCATTTTCAAATTCTGTATTATTAGAACAAAATGATATAAAAGGTCAATCAAGTGATGAGGAAAGTAGTGGAGGCTCGTCTGGTGGGAGTTCAGAATCAGGACGGAAGTGGCGAAGGTTCAGGAGGATCAGGGCAAGATAGTTCATCTTCAGGCTCACAATCTTCTGAAGGAGGAAGTTCATCAGAAGGTCAAAAAAGTAAAGATTATACTAAATATAGCATACAAACACCCAATATACTAATAAATACAAATTCAGAAATCGATTGGAATTATATGAAAAATGTAGTTGAAATAATATATACAAGCTGGCCAACAATAATGCTTGATTTGCATAGTATAAACATAAAAAATGAAGACATATTAACATTTTCAGGAACATTAGATACTTTAATAGTAGCCATACAAAATGAGGATAAAAAGGCGACTTTAAGTAATTTAGCAGTATTGTATTCTTTTATACCTATATATAAAGAGCAATACTCAGATGACAATGATAAAATAAATATAATGTATACAAAATCAGCAATAGTAAATAGTTATGCATTATTAGAAGAAGAAAGATGGGATGAAATGCAGGCACAAATTGCAAAAGCAAACGAATACTTTGGGCTTATAATAAATTCCATAAATGAAGATAAAAATCAAAGCTTTGTAAGTAAAACATATATACTAGTAAATGAAATGAATAATGCAATAAAAATGAAAGACAAAAAGTTATTTTATTTAAAATATAAAAACCTAATGGAAAGTGCTTCAAATATTTAAAGTTAGGCATAAGTAAATTTAGTTAGAAATACAGCTTCAAAGCTTTAGAAATATTATGTTGCTTTTTGATATTTAAAATTAGAGAAAAAGCGGTATTGAAAATAAATAAAAATAATGTTATAATAACCAAGTTAAGTAGTAAAGAATATAGTAATATGGGAGGAAAAATATATATGAGAAAAACAAAAATAGTATGTACAATAGGTCCAGCAACACAAAGCAAAGAAATGCTAAAGAAAATGATAAAAGCAGGAATGAATGTAGCAAGAATAAACTTTTCACATGGAGGCTATGAAGAAAATAAAGAAAAAATAGAAAATGTAAAAAAAGCAAGAGAGGAACTAAATGCACCAGTAGCACTTATGTTAGACACAAAAGGTCCTGAAATAAGAACGGGAGTATTAGAAACTGGAAACGAAAAAGTAACAATAGAACAAGGAAACATATTTACATTTGTAAATGACGAAATAATAGGAAACGAAACAAAAACAACGGTAAGCTACAAAAATTTATATGAAGATGTAAAAATAGGTAGCAAAATATTAGTAGATGATGGAGCACTTGAATTTGAAGTAATAGAAATAAAAGGAAAAGACATCATATGCAAAGCACTAAATACAGCAAAGCTAGGAAGTAGAAAAACAGTAAATGTACCAGGTCTTAAGCTAAATTTACCAGCATTATCAAAAAAAGATATAGATGACATAACAAATGGAATAAAAGCAGACTTTGACTATATAGCAGCATCATTTGTAAGAAGAAAAGAAGACATTCAAGAAATAAAAGATTTATTAAAAGCAAATAATGGAGAAGAAATAAAAATAATCTCAAAAATAGAAAGTCAAGAAGGAATAGACAACTTTGAGGAAATACTTGAAATTTCAGATGGAATAATGGTAGCAAGAGGAGACATGGGAGTAGAAATACCAATGGAACAAGTGCCAATAGTGCAAAAACAATTTATAAAAAGATGCAATGAAGTTGGAAAACCAGTAATAACAGCAACACAAATGTTAGAATCAATGATATCAAACCCAAGAGCTACAAGGGCAGAAGTAAGCGATGTAGCAAATGCTATATTTGATGTAACAGGAGCAATAATGCTATCAGGCGAGAGTGCAATGGGAAAATACCCAGTAGAATGTGTAGAAACAATGTGTAAAATAGCAAAAGTAATAGAACCAAATATAAACTACTGGAAAAGAGTAGTAAGAAGGCAGGAAGATCGTGAAAGCGTAAACTATGAATTCAACTTATGCCATAGCATATCAAACACAGCAAGAGACATGAAAGCAGGAGCAATATTTGCATACACACAAACAGGAGACACACCAAGAATGGTAGCAAGCTTCATACCAGGTTGTCCAATATATGCAGTAACAACAAACCAAAAAACATACAAACAATTAGCATTAGCATGGAATATAACACCAATATTAATAACAAATAAACAAAAGCCAAATGATGTAATAGAAGAAGGAATAAAAAATGCAAAAGAAAGAAAATATGTGAAAGATGGAGAAATAATAGTAATAGCAGGAGGAGCATCAATACTATCAAGCCATAATAATGAACCAATGAATAGGACAATAGGTGGAGTTTTAAAAATATAAAGTAAAACCAATAAAAAACCAAAATATAAACACTAGTAAAATTTTAATATAACTAGTGTTTATATTTTTGAATTACAAATCAATTACAATTCACTGTTTCTAAATAATTTCAAATTAATGTGGGGGCAATCTTGAACGCCTGAGCTTCAAGGGTGTGGCTATATTTATGTTACAAATTACAAAAACAAACATTTTTTTGTAAAAAACTATTGACAAAATAAAATATAAGATATAAAATAACCTTGCAAAACGAACAAGAGTTTTAAAAACAAAAATTTGTAAGGAGCGATGAAAATGAATTTATTAAAAAATAGAAATAGTGTAATAACATATACAGTAAATAGAAAGGATTACTCAAATTTATATATATCAGTGCAAAATGGAGAAGTAATAATTAACGCTCCTTGGTATATGGCAAGTAACCAAATACAAAAAATAGTAGAAGAAAAGAAACAATGGATAATAAACAAAATAAATGAATACGAGCAAGTATATGAAACAAGAAAAAGCAAAGAATACTATACAAAGCTAAAAACAGTAAAAGTATTAGGAATAAACTATGACTTAGCCATAAAATATAAAAATGTAAAAACTCCAAATTTATCTATAGAAGAAGCGAAAATATTAGTAACACTTCCAAATAAATATAAAAAAATGGAAAATAACCAAATAATAAAAATGTTAATAGAAAAAATGTATAATATGGTATCTAAAAAAGAAATAGAAAAAGCCATGGAAAAAGCAAGAGTAACTATGCAAATGGCTCCAGAGGACTATGAAATAAAAGATATAAGAGGAATACTAGCAAAATGTGATAACCAAAAAATAATCATAAATCCTAATATAGCCATGTATAGTAGAGAAACAATTGAATATATAATTCTACATGAATTCTGCCATTTAAAATATAAAAACCACACAAAATCATTCTATAATATGGTAAAAACATATATACCAAATTATGAAAAAATAGAAGATGAACTAAAAGGTCAAATATATTAAATAGAAATATAAAATGCTGTAAAACAAATATAAAAATAACACTGTAAAATAAAAAATAAGGTAATTTTATAAAAGTACAACCACAGCATAGTAAACTATTTAAAAAAATGGAATATAATTATTTCAGGAGGTATAGAAATATGGATGGAGTATATCAAACAAGTATAAACACACCAATGGGTAATATTGATGCACGTATAGCATTAAAACAGACAGGAAATATCATAAATGGAATGGTAGAAATAATGGGTTCAAAAAATCCACTAACACAAGGAAAAGTAAATGGAAATAAATGTTACTTTTCAGGACAAATGAAAAACAATATGCTTACAATAAAATATGATATAACAGGTGAACTAGTAGGAAACAACTTAAATATCTATGCAAAAACAAATATGGGAGAATTCAAATTACAGGCAAAAAAAGTAGCTTGAAATCAATAATTACACAGCACAACCAAAAGCACATTTATGTTACTTTTTAAAGAGAAAAGTGATTAGCATTATATGTATAATCTAACCACTTTTTTCTTTAAAAATATAAAATAGAACCCTTTATTACCAAGAAAAGAAATAATATTATATAAGAATATTTAGACAACTGGCTGGGGTGGTAGGATTCGAACCTACGCATCGATGGGTCAGAGCCATCTGCCTTACCGCTTGGCTACACCCCAATATATAAAATATTATAAAAATTAAAAACTAAAAAATGTAAGTACTTAATAAATAAATCAATAACACAATTATAATAACACAAATAAATATAAAAATCCAGTATAAAAAGCCATTTTTTAATAATATATGTAATATTATTAAAAATATGGAAATAATATAATTAAAATTTGAAAAAAGGAGAATATAAAAGTGAAAGATTATTTAGGTATTGAAAGTATAAAAGCATTAGAAGTTTTTGATTCAAGGGGAAATCCAACAGTTCAAGTAGAAGTAGTTACACGGAGGAGGGTTTAGTGGTATAGCCCTTGTACCATCAGGGGCGTCAACAGGAAGCTTTGAAGCAGTAGAATTACGTGATGGAGATGAAGACAGACTAAGCGGAAAAGGAGTTACCAAAGCAGTAAAAAATGTAAACAATAAAATAGCAAAAGCGTTAACTGGAATGAATGTATATAATCAAGCACAAATAGATAATAAACTAATAGAATTAGATGGAACAGAAAACAAAAGTATATTAGGTGCAAATGCAACATTAGGAGTATCAATTGCAGTAGCAAGAGCAGCGGCAAATTCGTTAGGAATGTGTCTATATAGTTATTTAGGGGGAATAAATGCAAAAGAACTTCCAATTCCAATGATGAATATATTAAATGGAGGGAAACACTCAGACAATAATATAAGCATTCAAGAATTCATGATAATGCCAATAGGAGCAGAAACATTTAGACAAAGGATGGAAATGGGAGTAGAAGTATATCATACACTAAAAAAAGTATTAAAATCAAAAGGTTATAGTACAGCAGTAGGTGATGAAGGAGGATTTGCTCCAAATTTAAGTGGAGAAGAAGAAGCAATACAAATAATACTAGAAGCAATAGAAAAAGCAGGATATATTCCAGGAGAAGACATAGCATTAAGCTTAGATATAGCAGCAACAGAAATGTGGGATGAAGCCAAAAAAATAGGAAAAGAAGGATATTATTTCTGGAAAAAAGATATATTCAAAGAAAAAGAAGAAATGATAGATTATATTATAGAGCTTACAAATAAATACCCTATAATATCAGTAGAAGATGCATTAGCAGAAAATGACTGGGCTTCATGGAGACTATTAACAGAAAAAATGAGAAAAGATGTACAACTAGTTGGAGATGATTTATTTGTAACAAATAAAAGAAGATTATTAAATGGAATAAATAAAGGTGTTGCAAACGCAATACTAATAAAGCCAAACCAAATAGGAACACTAACAGAAACATTAGACTGCATAGAATTAGCAAAAAGGAATGGATATAAAACAATAATTTCGCATCGTTCAGGAGAAACTGAAGATACAACAATAGCAGACATAGCAGTAGCAACAAATGCTATGCAAATAAAAACAGGGGCGCCATGTAGAACAGATAGAGTAGCAAAATACAACAGATTACTAAATATAGAAGAAGAGTTAGGAGAATAATAAAAATATGTAAAATTAATCTCATAAAAGTGATAGTTCAATTGTTAAAAAAATAGAGTATATTTTACCATATAGTGGTTTAATATACTCTATTTTTAAAAGTTGTACTTAAAATCTCTTAAAATATTAGTTTTAGAATAGTCTCTTCATATATTATATATATTAAGCAGTGATTAATTCAAAAGTATTTCTAAAAAATTATTTTATATCCTTACCCTTAAAGTATAACCTTAATCCTATAACTATAGAGGTTATTAACGCTGCTGAAATAATAACAATACCTAAAATAGTTGCACCAGTTTGAGGTATTGGGTCAGGAGCTACGGTGTCATCCTTTGGAGGCTCTGGCTTAGGTTCTGGCTCTGGGTCAGGTTTTGGTTCTGGTTCAGGTTCAGGTAAAGTAACTTTAACTTTTGGAGTAACATCAGAAGATATTACTTTTTTTGAGTCATTATCATTTAAAACTTTATCAGTAGTTATATCAACCTTTTCATTTGTATCTAATATAACACCATCAATCTCATCATTGATATTATCTTTTAAAGTCAATTTATATGAAAGTGTAGCACTTTCTTCATAACCTAATTTATCAATATGCCAAACTATTCTATTATTTTGTAAATCAATATCCTCAGAAACAGTACCTATGCCTGGTCTTTCTACATATTCAAAATTGAAATTATCTATTATTTCTTGTGGAAAATAATCATAAATATCAATATCAGTTAAAATATCATCTAAAGGAGCAATTAACTGATTTAAAATTACAGTAGAAACAGTTTCTTCAATTTCACTATCTGTAATATAATAAAACTTTCCAACAGTAGGCTTTTCAGGAGTTCCAAAAACTTCTTCTGCTAAAGCTTTATATGTTTTATTTGTTTGCATAGTCTCAACATCTTCATTAACACCAGTCATCATAGATAAAATTTGAATTCCATCATTATTTAATTTAGTCAAAGCATTTTTGGTATTAATTGAGGTTTGACCAGAATATAATATTTTATTACTTCCAAGTGAAATATTAGGAACACCATCTGTTAATAAAATAATAAATTCATTTTCACAATTTCCAGTAAATTGTTCGCCAGCAAGAGTAATACCAGCTTCAATATTAGTTCTTGCACCAACAGAACTTGAAGGATCAGAATGTTCTATACGGTCAAAAAAGTCATCACAAATTTCTGTTATGGAATTAAGAACAACATCTCTAGAATTAGTTAAGCCTGTTCTCAAGGTAGCATCTGTAATTGTACCTTCATTTGTACCAGTAGAAAAACTAACAACACTAAGTTTAACAGTATCTAACTTTAAAAGTTCAGTTGCAAGAACTTTAGCAGAATCAGCAACAGCTTCCATTCTAGAGCCACCAGTAGCAATAGTATCTTTCATACTTTTAGAGTCATCAATAACAAGAACTATTTCACTTGGTTTATCTAAAGGTAAAGTAGCAGTGTTACTTACTTTTAAACCTATAGTTACCTCCTTCTTTTCTAAGTCGTAATCAATAATTTTCTTTTCAAATACAGCTTTATCTGTAATATTAATTGTACATACATTATTTTCTACTATTTCAAAAGTAGCTTTTTCAGAGCTAACAATAGTAGCTAAAACACTTGTAGAAAGTACAACAAATAATAATAAAAATATAAAACTTATTTTCTTTAGTAATTTCATAATTTTTCAATTCCCTTCTATAAAAACAATTCTTTCTACTTAATTATATTATAAGTAAATACAATTTTCAATATATTAATAAAAATGAAATAAAATTGTAATATTTTATAGAAAAAAGCAAATTTTTGTGATAATATAGTAAACACAAAATAAAAACTGAAAGGAAAATAAAATGAAAAATATAATAGGAATAATAGTATCATATATATTTATAATAGCAGTAATAATATTAGCAAAATTCTTCAAAAAATATGGAGAAGAAGCGAGTAGAAAATTTATACATATAGTACTTTCAAACTGGTGGTTTATAGCAATGTACTTTTATAGTAATGCATTTTGGGCCTCTTTAGTACCAATAAGTTTTGTAATAATAAACTATATTTCGTATAAGAAAAATATAATATCAGTAATGGAAAGAAAAGAACAAGAAGGGTTAGGAACAGTGTATTATGCAATTTCACTACTAATAATAGTAATATTAACATTTGGAATTAACCAAAAAACACAAATAGGTTTATGTAGTATACTAATAATGGGATATGGAGATGGTTTAGCATCAATAATAGGAAAAGCAATAAGAAGTTATGAATACAAAATAGGAAATACCAAAAAGACATTAGCAGGAACACTAACAATGTTCATAGTAACATTTATAATACTATCAATACTTTTATATGTAACAAAAGTAAATTTATGGTTAATAAAAACTATAATCATATCAATAGTAGTTACAATAATAGAGGCAATATCAATAAAAGGAACAGACAATTTAAGTGTACCAATAGCAACATGTTTAATGTTACTATGTGTTTAATCATTTAATGAATAACAAAAATAATATTTAAGCTAAATATATAAGTAAAAATAATAATATATAAAAGCAACTTATAACTTAAACCATAAATTAAAAATAGAGAAGAAAGGGGAGCAGAAGTCGATACTATTAACACAAAAAGAAACATTAATATACTTTGTTTATTTTAACACACTTTCTTAAATTAATAGTATTGCCAAAAGCTAAAAATAAATAAAAATGGATAATATATTAGATAAAGTAAATACACCAAAAGAACTAAAAAAGCTAAATATAAAAGAAAAAGAGCAGTTAGCGAATGAAATAAGGGAAAAAGTAATAAATACAGTATCAAAAACAGGTGGGCATTTAGCATCAAACTTAGGTATTACAGAACTTACAATAGCATTACATAGTGTTTTTAATACTCCAGAAGACAAAATAGTATGGGATGTAGGCCATCAAACATATGTACATAAAATATTAACAGGAAGAAAAGATAAGATGAATACATTAAGGCAATTAGGAGGAATATCAGGTTTTCCAAAAATAAAAGAGTCAGAATATGATAGCTTTGACACAGGTCACAGTAGTACATCAATATCAGTAGCACTTGGTATGGCAAGAGCAAGAGATATAAAAGGTGAAAAAAATAATGTACTAGCAGTAATTGGAGATGGAGCGTTAACAGGAGGTATGGCACTAGAGGCATTAAATGATGCAGGAAATAGTAAAACAAGATTAATAGTAGTATTAAATGACAATGAAATGAGTATATCAAAAAATGTAGGAGGAATTTCTCAATTTTTAACTAAACTAAGAACAAGAAAATTTTATAAAAAATCTAATAATAGTATAAGAAAAGCACTAGAAAAAGCACCAAAAGTAGGAACTAAAATTATAAGAGTAGCCAGAAGAGTAAAATATAGTTTAAAACAATTATTTTTACCAAATATGTTTTTTGAAGATTTAGGTTTTAAATACTTAGGACCAGTAGATGGACATGATATAGAAAGACTAGAATGGATTTTAGGTCTAGCAAAAAAAGAACAAGGACCAGTACTTATACACGCCATCACTAAAAAAGGAAAAGGTTATAAGCCAGCAGAAGAAAATCCAGATAGATTTCATGCAACAGGAAGTTTTGAAATAGAAACTGGAAAATCAAAAAAAGAAAAGAAAAAAGACTATTCAGCAGTATTTGGAGAAAAATTAGTAGAGTTAGCAAAAGAAAACGAAAAAATAGTAGCAATAACAGCAGCAATGACAGATGGAACAGGATTAAAAGAATTTAAGGAAAAATATCCTAACAGATTTTTCGATGTAGGGATAGCAGAACAACATGCAGTTAGTTTAGCAGCAGGAATGGCAAAAGAAGGCTTAAAACCAGTAGTACCAATATATTCATCATTCTACCAAAGAGCATATGACCAAGTAATACATGACATATGTATAGAAAGCCTGCCAGTGGTAATGTGTGTAGATAGAGCAGGAATTGTAGGTCAAGATGGTGAAACACATCAAGGTCTACTAGACCTAGCGTTCTTTAATATAGTACCTAACCTAACAATAATGGCACCAAAAGATTTCAAAGAATTAGAAGATATGTTAGAATATGCTATAAC
The DNA here is from genome assembly GCA_947577025.1 of uncultured Clostridiaceae bacterium. Lineage (GTDB taxonomy): Bacteria > Bacillota > Clostridia > TANB77 > CAG-508 > UMGS1663. The sequence goes on from CANPTO010000014.1 coordinate 16,005, forward strand.
TTTAAACTCACCAGTAGTAATAAGATACCCAAGAGGTGGAGAAAACGAAAAAGTAAAATTTGAAAAACATGAAGAAATAAAACAAGGAAAAGCAGAAACAATAAAAGAAGGAAGAGATATAAGCATAATAGGGGTAGGAAAAATGGTAGCAAAAGGTATGGAAATGGCAGAAAAATTAGAAAAACAAGGAAAAAGTGTAGAACTAATAAATGCAAGATTTTTAAAACCATTTGATGAAGAAAAAATAATACAAACAATTACAAAAACAAAAAATGTTATAACAATAGAAGATGGAAGTGTAGTAGGTGGATTAGCTACAAAAATAAAAGAGGTAATTGCAGAAAACAAATTAGAAAATGTGGAATTAAAATGTTATGCTTATCCAGACAAATTCATAGAGGCAGGAAATGTTTCAGAACTAGAGGAAAAATATTTGTTTTAGTTCACATTAGGGACGTTTCCTCTTGGGATATCTGTCCCTTTTGGGAATATTAAAATATAATATGCAAGGGTCGTCGCCATCAGCGACCCCAATAACATTAAATCATTAAATGAAAATTACAATAAATATAAAATAAAAATTTGGAGAAAACATGGATAGAACAGTAATAAATAAATACAAAAATGAAAAAGATAGATTGTTAATATCAAAACTAATAGATAAAATAAGGTTTTGTGAAACTAAAAACAAAATTCAAACCACAGATTTTTTAGATGAAATGGAACAAAAGCTATTAGAGAACTTCTTGAAATCACAGAAAATATCTAATTACTTTTATACAGGTGGATTTGAAGAAGCGGAAAGAAAAATATTAGTAATATATCCAGAAAAATTAGAAAATATTATAACTAATATAAATTTGAATGAATACATAAATTCTGTACGAATAGAATTACCAAATGAAATGCATGGAGAATATTCACATAAAAATTATTTGGGTGGATTAATGAAATTAGGGATATCAAGAGAAAAAATAGGAGATATTTTAGTAGATGAAAGCGGAGCAGATATTTTGGTTATTCCAGAGATGTTAAAATTTTTAATTATAAATATTCCTAGTTTAACGAGATTTAGCAAATCAAAAATAGAGCAAATAAATTTAGAAAACTTGAAAAAAATAGAGATAAAAATACAAACCATAAAAATAACGGTTGCCTCAATGAGATTAGACAACATAGTTTCAGAACTTGCAAAATGTTCAAGAGTAAAATCAAATGAATTATTAGCACAAGAAAGAGTATTATTAAACCATGAAATAGTAGAAAAATCTTCAAAAGAAGTAAAAGAAAATGATACTATAACAATTCGAGGGAGAGGAAGGTTTATAATAAAAAACGTAGTGGGAAACAGTAGAAAAGGAAGATTATTCATAGAAGTAGAAAAATTCATATAAACTAAAGCTTAAAGGCTATTTTTCTATTGATTTTAAAAATACTATATGTTAAAATACCAATATAAATAAGGTTTCCAAAAGTGACAGATACCCCAAAAGGAAACGTCCCCAATGGGAAGTAAGGAGAAAACAAAATTGGAAGATAAGAAAAAATATATAAGAAACTTTAGTATAATAGCACATATAGACCACGGAAAATCAACACTAGCTGATAGATTAATAGAAATGACAGGAGTGCTTTCAAAACGTGAAATGGAAGCCCAGGTTTTAGATAATATGGATATAGAAAAAGAACGTGGAATTACTATAAAATCTCAAGCAGTAAGAATGAAATACAAAGCAAAAGATGGAAATGAATATGAACTTAATTTAATAGATACACCAGGACATGTAGACTTTAACTATGAAGTATCAAGGAGCTTAGCTGCATGTGATGGTGCAATTTTAGTAGTAGATAGTAGTCAAGGAGTAGAAGCACAAACTCTAGCAAATGTATACTTAGCAATAGATAATAACCTAGAAATTTTGCCAGTTATAAATAAAGTAGACTTGCCAAATGCAAGACCAGATGAAGTAAAACATGAAATAGAAGATATTATAGGTATACCAGCAATGGACGCACCTTGCATATCCGCAAAATCTGGACTAAATGTAGATGAAGTATTAGAAAGAATAGTAACAGACTTACCAGCACCTACTGGAGAAAAAGAAGAAAAACTAAAATGTTTAATATTTGACTCAATATACAATGATTATAAAGGTGCAATAGCATATGTTAGAGTAAAAGACGGAACAGTAAAAGTAGGAGATGAAATACTACTTATGGCTACAAATAAAACTTTTGTAGTAACAGAAGTAGGTCACTTTGAGCCAGGAAGCTATGAACCATGTGAAATGTTAGAAGCGGGAGAAGTAGGGTACATAGCAGCAAGTATAAAAAGCCTATCAGATGTAAGAGTTGGTGACACAATAACATTAAAAAATGATAAGGCGCAAGAACCACTACCAGGATATAAAAAAGTAAATCCAATGGTATATTGTGGTTTATACCCAATAGATGGAAGTGACTATGAAAACTTAAAAATAGCACTAGAAAAACTAAAACTAAATGATGCAGCACTAGAATATGAGCCAGAGACCTCAAATGCATTAGGTTTTGGGTTTAGATGCGGATTTCTAGGTCTGCTTCACCTAGAAATAATAGAAGAAAGACTAGATAGAGAATTTAACTTAAGCCTAATTACAACATCACCATCAGTTATATATAAAGTATATAAAACAGATGGAACAAGACTTGAACTATATAACCCATCAGATTTACCACCATCAAACGAAATATCATATATGGAAGAGCCATTTGTAACAGCCGAAATTTTAACACCAAAAGAATTTGTAGGAAATATAATGGAAATATGTCAAAATAGACGAGGAATATATATAGACATGAAATATTTAGATGAAAATAGGGTAACACTAGTATATGAGTTACCACTAAATGAAATAATATATGACTTTTTTGACAATTTAAAATCACGAACAAAAGGTTATGCATCATTTGACTATGAAATAAAAGATTATAGACGTTCAGAACTAGTAAAACTAGATATATGGGTAAATGGAGAAGGAGTAGACGCGCTATCATTTATAGTACACAAAGACTCTAGCTATGAAAGAGGAAGAAAAATGATAGAAAAATTAAAAACATGTATACCAAGGCAATTGTTCGCAATACCACTTCAAGCAGTAATAGGTGGAAAAATAATAGCAAGAGAGACAATATCAGCAATGAGAAAAGATGTACTTGCAAAATGTTATGGTGGAGATATAACAAGAAAGAAGAAATTGCTAGAAAAACAGAAAAAAGGTAAAAAGAAAATGCGTCAAATAGGAAATGTAGAAATACCACAAGAAGCATTTTTAAGTGTATTAAAATTAGATGAAGAATAGAAATGATATATGATATAAAAAGCAAGAATAAAATTTTCTAAGCTCATTCTTCGCTAAGAAAATCTAATTCTTCCATAACTATCTTCTAAGGAAACTCACCACTATCGTGGATGACTTTCCTAAGAATATAAAAAAGCAAAAGGGAATGTAAAAAAGTGTGCCCTTTTGCTCTAGCCTATAGAAAACTACAGTTGTAGTTTTTGCAACTTTAATTGGATTTTTTTTATTTTTCTTTCTGTACTTTTATAAAGAAAATAAAAATACCAATAATTATCATAACTACTGTAAATAGGTGGTTGCTCAAAATAATAATTACTGCTTGCAAAAGCTCTGAAAGACAAATAACTATTAATGCTTTCGTTAGAAAAATCTTGAATAGTATAATCATAATTTTGTGATTTTTCATAAGATTTAGCAGTTTCTAGATACTCATAAGATAGTTTTTTTAAACTACGAAGCTTTAAAATTAAACGTTTCTTTTTCCGTGTTTTTAAATAAGTAATTATACTCATATTAAAACCTCCTTATAAAATAATTTTTAAAGGGACTACAATAAGTAAAATAAGTATATAATAAAAATCAACATAAGTCAATAAGGAACATAATAAATTATTTTTGCAATAGTAACATAACATTACTGCTCAGACTATATATAATTTATTATTAAATTACTTGATATTTAATATAGATGTAGCTGGAAAGTCGTGTGCTGTCCGTGCTCCAACGGATTTGCTTAAAGAAAATATTAATAATCTGAACAATAACAACATAACAGTAGATTTTCTAAACATTGTAAAATAATATTAAAAGTTAAAATACAAAATAATAAGAATATATAATAATTCTAGAAAAGGGTAAAAAAATGAAAGAAAAAAATAATAAAGAAATAGAAATTGATCAAGTAGAAGGAAGAAATTCAGTAATAGAATTACTAGAATCAGGAAGAGACATAAACAAAATATTTATACAATCAGGTGAAAAACATGGTTCAATCAACAAAATAATAGCAATAGCCAATGAAAGAAAAATTTTAATAACTCAAATAAGCAAAGAAAAAATGAACCAAATGAGCAAAACAACTAATCATCAAGGAGTTATAGCAATAGTACCACCATATGACTATGCACAAGTAGAAGATATTTTATTTAAAGCAACTACTTTACAAGAAGAACCATTTGTAGTAATATTAGATGGAATAGAAGATGTACACAATTTAGGTTCAATTATAAGAACAGCAGAAACAGCTGGAGTTCATGGAATAATAATACCAAAAAGGAGAGCTGCAAGTGTAAATGCAACAGTAAATAAAGTATCAGCAGGAGCAGTAGAACATATGCAAATAGCAAGAGTAAACAACATAGTAGAAACAATAAAATACTTAAAAGAGCAAGGGCTTTGGATATGTGGTACAGATATGGATACAAAAACATATTATTATGACCAAGACATGAAAGGACCAATAGCAATAGTAATTGGAAGTGAAGGCTATGGAATGAGTAGATTAGTAAAAGAAAACTGTGATTTCTTAGTAAAAATTCCAATGAAAGGAAAAATAACATCACTAAATGCTTCAGTTTCAGCAGGAATAGTTATATATGAAGCAGCAAAACAAAGAAAATAATATAGAAGTTAGAAGTTAAAAGTTGGAAAATCGGGTAAATACTTCGAAGAAATTACCAAAAGTTCCAACCTCCAACATTCAACTTCCAAAAGGGAGGAAAAAATATGTATTACGGAAGAAAAAAAGGAATAATTATAGGAGTAACAATAGCAGTTATAGTACTTGTACTAGCAATTACAAGTATATTTATAGTACTAAAAACAGATTTGTTTAAATCAAACAAAACATTATTTTGGAAATATATGTCAAATGGTACAGAGGCATATAAAATAGCACAAAATACACAACTAGAAGATATAGAAAAACTAAAACTTCAAAATCCATATACTATACAAGGACAATTAACAGCAAGCTCAAATGATGAAGAAATAAGTGAAACACTAGAAAAAGCAAAAATATCTATAAATAGTCAAACAGATAAAACAAATAACTATGGATATGGAAATTTTAAAATAGAATTTGATGAAGCAGAAATGTTTAATTTAAAACATTCAAATGCAGATGATGTTTATGCAATAAAATCAGATGAAATAATTACAGTATATTTAGGAATAAGAAATGAAAACCTAAAAGTACTATTACAAAAACTAGGAGTACAAGACGTAAGTGCTTTTCCAGATAAAATAGAAACAAAAAATTATGATGAAATATTTAAATTTACAGAAGAAGAATTGAAACATATAAAAGAAACATATATAGAAGTAATAGAACAAAGTATACCAAATGATAGTTACAGTAAGCAAACAGGAGCAGTTATAGAAAATGCGGGAACAAAATATAATACAACATCATATAGGCTAGACTTAAGTGCAGACCAAATGGCAAATATATTAGCAAATATACTAAAAACATTACAAACAGATAGCATAACACTAAACCTAATAGCAACAAAAGCAAAAGCACTCGGAGCAGAAGTAACAATACAAGACATAACAAATGGAATAGAAGATATGATATCTGAAATAGAAGAAATAGAATTTACAGACACATCATTTGTTGTATATAATCATAAAGGAAAAACAATAGCAGCAGAAATCATAATAAAAAATGAACAAAAAATGGCAATATACAATATGGACAAAAATATAAAAATAACAGTTGAAGACTTAAGCTCAAGTGCTGACTATAACGTAATTAATATGAATATAGCATACCAAATGACAACAACACAATCATACTTTGATATAAAAGTAGAAAAAGATAGTGAAGAAATGTTAAGCATAGAACTAACAAACACAGGTGCAGCGGCAACAAGGAAATTAGATACAACATGTGAGGTAAAAATAACAACTGATGAAAATGAAACAGTAAATCTTTCATATAATCAAACTCTAGAATTTGTGGATAAAATAGACGAAACAGAGAAAATAAACGAAACAAACTGTGCAATATTAAATGACTATTCAAAAGAAGACCTACAAAATGTAATACAAGCAGTAGCACAAAAAACAGTAGAGGTATTTAGCCAAAAATTGCAATCATTTGCTGTATATAATTCAGCATATAATGCAATGAATAGCATAAATAACGATAATAACTTAGATGATTCTATAATAGAAGCATTTAATTCAAAATTTACAGGATATATAGGAGAAGATGTTAAAGGAAATAATGTAAAAACTTTATGCAGACAAATAGCAAATAATAACACTTCATCAGATAATGAAAATAAAATAAAAGTATTATATGAAGACGATATAAATGGAGTTACAGGACAATCAGAAATTGAAGATATAATATCTCAAATACAAAATACAAAAATATATAATGTAGAAGCAAAATACTCTGAAGAAACTAAATTAATAGACACAATAATAATAAAAGAAAACTAACATTAAAAGAATTACAATCCACTGCCCTAAATAACTTTAAATTAATGTAGGGGGCGATATTGATCGCCTGAGCTCCAAGGGGGCTTGACTATATTTATATGTAAAAACAAAAAATAAAACAAAAAAAGCATTGACGAAATGAAAAAAAGTAGTATAATAAAAATATAGTAAAAAACAAAAATGAGACAAAGTAAAATAAAGGTTACTTAAAAAGAGAAAGTTTGTCACCGGCTGAAAGCAAACTTAAAAAGCAAACATATTTGAAAAACTACCTCATTGTTTCTAGCCAAAACTAGACGTATTACTTGCGTTAAAAGTACAAATTAAGTAAAAATTAGGATGGAACCGTGCTAAAAATATATAAGCACTCCTATGTTCAAAAGAGCATAGTGAGTGCTTTATTTTTGAATAGGAAAAATCGATTTCAAATGTAGGGGCACCGTGCCCTTTTGTTCTATTATAGGGAAGTACGCTGTTTTGAGTTATAGAGTAGCCACTTGCTTGTTTTGTATATCTTTTTCTGTGCTTCAAGCCTGCGAAAAAGCATATACAAAACGCAAGCGATGTGGCGAGTAATTTAAGACGTAGGGTGGCAAAGCCGATTTCTTGTAGTATAGGAAAAATCAAATTTTACGTTGTAGGGGCACCGTTTGTGGGAATACCTCATTGGCAATGACACCACTGTGCCCTTTTGTTCTACATATGAAAAGTCTATTTTTAAGAATACATTTCACATTGCAAGAGTCACATCCGTGGGCGACCTGAGAGACATATATCTATTTTTAACAAAAGAATATTTAAATGCGGTGTAATAATCCTAAAATAAAAAATGAATAATGAATAGTGAAGAGTGAATAATGAATAGTACACGCTTCGCGTGAAGGAGGAAAAGTTATGTTTAAAATCAAATTAGAGGGTGGAAAAACAATGGAAGTAGAAGAAAGCATGTATTGGCATACAACTGCACATATATTAGCACAAGCAGTAAAAAGGCTATTTCCAAACTACAAATTAACAATAGGACCATCTATTGAAAATGGGTTCTACTATGACTTTGATGTAGAAAAACCATTTACAGAAGAAGATATAGCAAAGCTAGAAGAAGAAATGAAAAAAATAATAAAAGAAGACCTAGAATTAGAAAGATTTGAATTGCCAAGAGAAGAAGCAATAAAACTAATGAATGATAGAGAAGAACCATACAAAGTAGAATTAATAAAAGACTTACCAGAAGGAGAAGTAATATCATTTTATAAACAAGGTGAATTTGTAGACTTATGCCGAGGACCACATCTTCCAAGTACAGGAAAGGTAAAAGCAGTAAAATTATTATCATCATCATCATCATATTGGAGAGGAGACGAAACAAAACAAACACTACAAAGGATATATGGAATATCATTCCCAAAACAAAGCCAACTAGATGAATACTTATTTATGATAGAAGAAGCAAAAAAGAGAGATCATAGAAAATTAGGAAAAGAGCTAGACTTATTCTTCTTTGATGAAACAGCTCCAGGAATGGCATACTGGCTACCAAAAGGATTTAAAATGATGAATATTTTAATAGATTTTTGGAGAAAAGAACACGAAAAAAGAGGATACCAAGAATTTTCAGGTCCACAACTAAACAGTTCAAGTTTATGGAAAACATCAGGACATTGGGATCACTACAAAGAAGACATGTTTGTATTAACAGATACAGATGGAAATGAGCAAGCACTAAAACCAATGAACTGTCCAAACTCAATAAAAGTATATCAAACAAAACTAAGAAGTTATAAAGACTTACCACTTCGTTTTAATGATGTAGATGTAATACATAGAAACGAAAAATCAGGACAATTAAATGGTTTATTCAGAGTACGTATGTTCAGACAAGATGACTCACACAATTATATAATGGAATCACAAATAAAAGATGAAATAAAAGACATATTAGAAATAGCAAAAAAATTCTATGATATATTTGGATTAGAATTTATGCTAACACTATCAACAAGACCAAAAGACTACATGGGAGAAATATCATTATGGGAAAAAGCAGAAGCAAATCTAAGAGAAGTACTAGACGAAATTTGTGGAAAAGATAATTACCGAGTAAATGAAGGAGATGGAGCATTTTACGGACCAAAAATAGACATAAAAATGAAAGATTGTCTAGGAAGAGAGTGGCAAATGGGAACAGTACAAGTAGACTTCCAACTACCACTACGTTTTAACCTATCATATATAGACAAAGAAGGCGAAAAGAAAACACCAATAATGATACATAGAGCGCTATTTGGGTCATTTGAAAGATTTATAGGAATAATAACAGAGCATTTTGCAGGGGCATTTCCAACATGGCTTGCACCAGTTCAAGTAAAAATATTGCCAATTACAGACAAACAGCTAGAATACAGCAAAAAGGTTCAAGAACAATTAAATGAAAAAGGAATAAGAGTAGAACTAGATGAGAGGCAAGAAAAATTAGGTTACAAAATACGTGAAGCACAAATGTCAAAAGTCCCATATATACTAGTAATAGGAGACAAAGAAATAGAAAAAAATAGTGTTGGAGTAAGAGCAAGAAAAGAAGGAGACATAGGAAAGATGTCAGTAGAAGACTTTATAACACGTATAGAGGAAGAAATAGAAAATTATACTTTATAAAAATGAGAAAACTTTTTCATCAACTACTTTACAAATTAGGCAAGTATGAAGTATAATAGTAACAACAAAAAAATAAGGAGGCTTACTTATGGAATTAAAAATTGAAAAAGCAACACGGATACTAAAATTTAGTACTGCAACACAGAAAGACTTAAAAGAATATAAAAGGCAGCTAACATATTGCACATATGTAACAGCCGAAGACAAAATTGAAACTACTGAAGTAGGGACAAATGAAACCTATATAGCAATATTTAAAGACCAAAATAAAATGATAGGGCTTATAAAGCTTTCATTAAATGACACTAGAGCCATAGGAGAGCTTACAGTATCAATTCCAAATGAAATGTGGTCTTTAAGATATGGTACAGAAGCTGTACATCAAATTCTAAAAGAGTGCAAAAGAATGAATATAAAAGTACTAGAATTAAGCGAAAACACCATTACCCAAAGGTATAAATTACAAAGACCAAAATTATTTTTTGCAGATACTTACAAAATAAATTTTAATTTCATACAAATGTAAAGCTAAAACGCTACTTTAATACTTAAAGTAGCGTTTTAAAGTGTGAAAAAATGTAAATGTAAAAAACAAATATACAAAAAGTACTTGAAAAATTAATACATTATATGTAAAATAATATCATTAAATAAAAATAAATGTGAATAAATTGTATATAATAGGAGGAATAGAAATGGCAGGTAAACATTCAGCTAGTAGAAGTGAAGGAAGAGAAAGAATACCAAGAAAAGAAAAAATAGTAAAAAACAATAGACCACCAAAGAAACCTAAAAAAGCAAAGGCATTAAAAGTAATAGGAATAATATTACTTATACTAATAATTATAATAGCAGGAATAGGAATAGGCGGATATTCATATATAGTTAGCAAACTAGATAAAATGCAACAAGTGCAAATAAATATAGACGAATTAAATGTTAATGAAGAAATAAAAGGATACCGAAACATAGCACTATTTGGAGTAGACAGTAGAGACTCTAACCTAGGAAAAGGAAATAGAAGTGACTGTATAATAATAGCAAGCATAAATGAAAAAACAAAAGATGTAAGGTTACTATCAGTATATCGTGACACATATGTACAAATAGAAGGTCATGGGCTAGATAAAATAACACATGCATACTCATATGGAGAAGCACCACTTGCAATAAAAACATTAAATACAAATTTAGATTTAAACATAACTGAATTTGTAACAGTAAACTTTGACCTAGTAGCAGAAGCGGTAGATGCATTAGGAGGAGTAGAAATAACAATAGAAACAAGTGAACTTGAATATATAAATGACTACATAAAAGGAACATCAGAGAACACAGGAATAAAATCATCAAATATAACAAAAGCAGGAAAGCAAACTCTAGATGGAGTACAAGCAGTAGCATATTCAAGAATAAGGTACACAGCAGGAGGAGACTACAAAAGAACAGAACGTATGAGAGATGTTATAGAAGCTATGTTAAAGAAGTTAAAAACAAAAAGTGTAGGAGAAATAAATAACTTAATGGACAAAATACTACCAAAAGTATACACAAATATCACACCATCAAGCATAATAGCAATGGTACCAAATTTATTAAGCTATAATGTTACAGAAAGTATAGGCTGGCCATATAAAACACAAGGAATAACACTAGATAGGTGGTATGGAGTACCAGTAACTCTAGAAAGTAATGTAAAACAATTACATAAAGAATTATTTGATGAAGAAAATTATGAAATACCACAAGATATAAAAGAAATAAGTAACAAAATAATAAATAAAACAGGGTATAAACAATAAACTAAGTAAGTAGAATTGAAACAACAACAATTCTACTTGCTTTATTTACATACACAATTTTATCTGGTATATTTAGAAAAAACATATCTTCTATTTATTAGTATAAAAATTAGAAATCAAAGCATATTATATACTAAAAGTAAAAAAATTACATTTAATATTGAAATATATGTAAAAAAATTGCATTATTTTTTTTGATGTGGTAAAATAAAAATATAGAGGAGGGTGATAATATGCTAGTTAAATTGTCTATAAAAAATTTTAAATCATTTATGGAAAAGGCAGAAGTTGACTTAAATGCTACAGGTTATGAAATACTAAATGATACTAATAAAAGCAAAGAAAATATATTAAAAGGAGCATTGTTTGTTGGAGAAAATGCAACTGGCAAATCTACAGTTTTGAGTGCAATTAAATTTTTATTAGAATTATTAGTGTGGCAAGTAAACCTTGATACAAGAAATTATGTATGCTTATTTAATGAAAGCAAACTGGGGATGGAATTAGAATATGAGTTTTTAATAAATGGAGCAAAAATTAATTATTTCATAGAAGTTATAGGAGATAAAATTTTTAAAGAAATTCTAAAAGTGAAAAATGAAATTGTCTTAAATAGAATGGGAACTACAGCAGAGTATATTGGGAAAAACAAAAATATCGTGGAAATAAATAACTTACAGTATAATCAATCTGCAATAAGAAAAGTATATTTTGAAACTAAATTTATTGACAATATTACATTAAAATTATGGTTTGAATTTATGGAGAAGTCAGTGTATATAGATCAATCTAAAAAGACTATAAATAGAGCTGTTGGAAGTTCATCACAACTAACATATTGTGATTATTTTGATAAAAATGGTACAGAAGAATTTAATAAATTTTTAGAGGATATAAATTATAATCAAAATATAGTATATACCGAAAAATATAAAATAGACAAAGTACAATTTTTGAGCAAAGAAAACAAGAAAGATGTGGTTCTAGAAAGAAAAGATTTTAAAGGATTTGGTTTACCTATTGAATTTGAATCTATTGGAAATCAAACGCTAATAAATGTTGTTCCTTTTATTATAGATGCAATGAAAGATAATGCGATGGTGCTTATTGACGAATTTGGAAGTGGATTTCATAATACCTTAGAAGAAAAAATTATAAAATATTTTATGAAAAATTCAAAAAGTGCTCAAATTTTTATTGTCTCGCATTCAACTAATTTATTAACAAATAGGTTACTAAGACCAGACCAAATATATACTGTAGACTTTATTGATAAAAAAGGAAGTAAATTAAATAGAGTATCAGATAGCAAACCAAGAGAAGCTCAGAATTTGGAAAAAATGTATTTAAGTGGAGTGTTTAATGGAATATAAAATAGCAGGCAAAAAAGTAAAATTTAATAAGGATAAAAATATAGGAAATGTTATATATATAGTTGAAGGCGAAAGAAGAGAAATTATGCTATTAGGTCATATATTTAGTGAAATATTAAAATATCAAGAAGTAATAGGAATAGATAGAAATGGAAGAGAAAGAGTAAAGTATATTAGTAAAGAAAATAGAAATTCTAAAGTATTTGTTATCAATTCAGAAAAAAGCAATATTCAAAGTATAACTAATACAGAATTTAGAGACAAACAATTTGAACTATTAAAGAATTATGATGAAGAATTTAATTATGAAAACATACCAATTTATTATATTTTTGATTGTGATAGAAAAAAAGATAAAGAGAATATAAAAAGATTAATAAACACCTATATAAACTCTAGAGAACCTAGTGAAGAAAATAAATATGATAGTGTTGGAGGAATGCTATTATTAAGTTATCCATCAATTGAATCCTTTATTATATCTAATTTTGAAAATGATATGATTAAGTTTAATAAAAGATTTAATTTTGAAACACAAACATTAAAGGAATATATAGGTTTAAACAAATATGACAATCAAAAGATGTCTATTAATACATTGTTGAATTCTTTTAATGAATTGTTAAAATCATTAAATAATATCAATATTAATGAAATTAATTTAGACAATATAAAAAAATTCAATAATGAAATATTTGAATATGAACAAAAAAATAAAAATCAATATATGATAAGTCTACTATTAATATCGTTTATTGATTTAGGAATAATTGAAATAGTAGATTAAAATAGAAAAATAGCATAATTGGAAAAAGATACCAAATATGCTATTTTTATGTAAAATAATAACAACAACTAAAACAAAAACCGACAATAAAATCTTTTTTTCACTTGACTATTATGCAACGTTGTTATACAATAAAAAAAACGAAAAATAGGTAACACTTTAAGTAAATATAGAAGGGGAGTTAGTAATATGAACATGCGAACAGGAGAAGAAGAAATATTACAAAATAGTGTATTATCAATTACTAATAATATAGAAAAAACAAATAAAATGAAACAAACAATATATAGTATAATGAAAAGAATAATAGATGTATCAGCAAGTATAATAGGAATAATAATGTTATTGCCAATAACACTAATAATAGGGGTAGCAAATATATGTGTAAAAGACAAAGGACCAATATTTTTTGTACAAGAAAGAATAGGCAAAAATGGAAAGTTATTTAAACTATATAAATATAGGTCAATGGTAGTAAATGCAGACGACAAATTAAGCAAATACCTAGCAGAAAATGAAGAGGCAAGAGAAGAATACAGAAAATATAAAAAACTAAGAAATGATCCAAGAATAACAGTAATAGGAAAAATAATAAGAAAAACGAGCATAGACGAATTTCCACAATTTATAAATGTACTAAAAGGAGAAATGAGCTTAGTAGGACCACGCCCATACTTACCACGAGAAATAAAAGATATGAAAGAAGGATATAACGAAATAATAAAAGTAAAACCAGGTTTAACAGGTCTATGGCAAGTAAATGGTAGGTCAGAAACAACTTTTCAAGATAGAATTATAATAGACACAGACTATGTAAAAAGAAAAAGTATGATATTAGACACAAAAATATTTATAAGGACATTTTTAAAAGTATTTGGAAAAGAAGGAGCTAAATAAATATGCAAAATAATAATCTATGTACATTAATAATGGCAGGAGGAAGAGGAACAAGATTTTGGCCAAAATCAACAGAAGAAAAACCAAAGCAATTTTTAAATTTATTAGGTGAAAAAACAATGTTACAACTAACAGTTGAACGTTCATTAGAAATTACTCCTATAGAAAGAATATTTATAGTAACAGGTGAAAATTACAAAAATATAGTAAAAGAGCAACTACCAAATTTACCAGAGAAAAACATTATAATAGAACCAACAGGAAGAAATACAGCACCATGTATATTATTAGCAGCATTATATATAAAACAAATATATGAAAATGCAAATATAGTGGTATTACCATCAGACCATATGATAAAAGATGTAAAAAGTTTTACAACAGTAATAAGAAAGGCAAACAATTATATAAGAAATGAAAATGAAAATTCAATAATAACAATAGGAATTACTCCAACCAGACCAGAAACAGGATATGGATACATAAAATATGGAGAAAAAAGATATAAAGAAATAGTAAAAGTAGAAAGTTTTGTAGAAAAGCCAAATATAGAAAAAGCGAAACAATATCTAAAAGAAGGAAAATACTTATGGAATGCAGGAATGTTCATTTTTAATGTAAATTATATGCTAAAAGAACTACAAACAAACTATAAACATTCATATGATATATTATCAAAATTACCTCAAATTACTGATAATAACTATGAAACAGAATTAAAAAAGAAATATAAAGAATGTGAAGCAATATCTATAGACTATGCAATAATGGAAAAGAGTAAAAACATATATGTTATACCAAGTGAACTAGGTTGGGACGACATAGGAACATGGAAATGTTTAGAAAGATATATAGAACAAGACAATAATGGAAATGTAGCAATAGGAAATAC
Organism: uncultured Clostridiaceae bacterium; assembly: GCA_947577025.1. Classification (GTDB taxonomy): domain Bacteria; phylum Bacillota; class Clostridia; order TANB77; family CAG-508; genus UMGS1663. Next base: position 31,205 of record CANPTO010000014.1, read on the forward strand.
ATACACAGAAGATGCAAAAAATAACATTATATATGCAGAAAATAAAAAAATAATTCTATTAGGAGTAGAAGATTTATTCTGCATAGATTCAAATGGAGTATTAATAATAGGAAAAAAAGACAAATTAGCAGAAGCACATAATTATAAAAATATTGTATAAAGGTGGAACAAAATGAAAATAGCAATAGTTCACGATTGGCTAACCAATATGGGGGGAGCAGAACAAGTAGTAATAAATTTTAAAGAAATATATAAAGAGGCACCAATATATACTACTTTTTACAATCCAAGTAAATTAGATGATAAACTAAAAAATATAGAAGTAAAAACAAGCCATTTACAAAAAAAGAAAATGGTAGAAAATCATAAAAAATATTTTCCACTAATGCCAATGGCATTTGAAAAATTTGATTTAAACGAATACGATGTTATTCTAAGTAGTAGTAGCTCATGTGCAAAAGGAGTACTAACAAAACCAGGAAGTATTCACATATGTTATTGCCACACACCAATGCGTTATGCTTGGGAAAAAAGAGATGAATACACAGAAGGCATGGGAAAACTAAAAAAGAAATTAGTAGAAATACTATGCCACTACATGAGAATATGGGATGTAACATCAAGCAATAGAGTAGACTATTTCATAGCAAATAGTACAGAAGTCCAAAAAAGAATAAAAAAGCACTATAAAAGAGACTCGGTAGTTATAAATCCACCAGTAAGATGCAATATGTTCAACATATCAGAAACAGATGGAGACTACTACTTAGTACTATCACGCCTAGTAGGATATAAAAGGTTTGATTTAGCAGTACAAGCATGTAGAGAACTAGGAAAAAAACTAGTAGTAATAGGAGAAGGACCAGAAAAAGAAAAATTAGAAAAACTAGCAAACGAAAATGTAACATTCCTAGGAAGACAACCAGATGAAATTGTAAAAAAATACATGTCAGAATGTAAAGCACTACTATTTCCAGGAGAAGAAGACTTTGGAATAGTACCAGTAGAAGCCCAAAGCTCAGGAAGACCAGTAATAGCATATGGAAAAGGTGGAGTACTAGATTCTGTAATAGATGGAAAAACAGGAGTATTCTTTAAGGAACAAACAGTAGAAAGTTTAAAAGAGGCTATAAATAAATTTGAAACTATGAAGTTTGATAAAGAAGAAATAAGGAAGCATGCTTTGGAGTTTGATGAAAGTGTGTTTCAGGAGAAGATTAAAAAATTTGTAGAAGAAAAAGTAGAGGAAACAAATGAAAGAAATTAAAAATATAGTTATAGTAAATGATTTTAACTATATAAATGGAGGAGCAGCAAAAGTAGCAATAGATACAGCAAAGGCATTCTCAAAAAATAAAAATATAAATGTATATTTTTTCTCAGCTGTAAATAATATCAAAAAAGAAGAAATAGAAAATGTAAGATATATATGTACAAATCAAAAAGAAGCTTTAAAAGATAGAAATATAATTAGAGGTATATTTAACGGAATATGGAACATAAAAGCAAAGAGAGAATTTCAAAAATTATTAAATTGCTTAGACAAGGATAACACAATTATACATATACACGGATGGATGAAAGCATTATCGAGTAGTATATTTTATGTAGCAGAAAAGAATAAATTTAAAACAGTAGTTACATTTCATGATTATTTTTCAGCATGCCCAAATGGTGGATTTTATAACTATAAAAAAGAGGAAATTTGTAATATAGAACCAATGAAACTAAAATGTATAAAATGCAATTGTGATTCTAGAAACTATTTCTTTAAAATTTATAGAATTATTAGACAAATAGTACAAAATAATATTATAAAAATTAACCAAAAAATAAAATATATAGTTTCAATATCAGATTATAGTATTAATATCTTAAAAGATAGCATAAATAAAAATGCTAAAATAAAAAGAATATATAATCCAATACAAGCTAATATGGAGAATAGAATAGAAAACATAAATGAAAATAAATACTATTTATTTGTAGGAAGGTTATCAAAAGAAAAGGGTGCAGATTTATTTTGCAAAGCTATAACAAAATTAGGATATAAAGGAATTGTTGTTGGCGAAGGAGACCAAAAGCAAGTTTTACAAAAAGAATATAAAAATATAGAATTTGTAGGATGGAAAAACAATAAAGAAATAATAGAATATATGAAAAAAGCAAGAGCATTAATATTTCCATCATTGTGGTATGAAGGTGCACCACTAACACCATTAGAAGCTTTATCAATAGGTCTTCCTTGTATTGTATCAGATAAATGTGCAGCAATAGAATTCATACAAGAAAAAATAACAGGCTTAATATTTAAAAGAAATTCTATTGATGATTTAATAGAAAAAATAGAAATATGCGAAAACAATGAATTTCTAAAAGAAATAAGTAATAATGCATATGAAATTTATTGGAAAGATCCACTTGATGAAAGTGAATACCAAAAAGAATTAGAAAGTTTTTATTTAGAAATATTGAATGATTAGAAAGGAATACAATATGTTTATTATATTAATTGAAAAAGTGATAAATAAAATTAAAATAAAATTAAAAATAATGTATTGGAAACTTAAATATGGAAAAAGAATACAGATAGGAAAGAATTTATGTTTTAGAAAAAGACTTGATATACTAATAGAGAAAAACGGATATTTGAAAATTGGTGACAATAATTTTTTTAATAATGATTGTTCAATAAATTGTTTAGAAAATATAACAATAGGAAATGATAACATATTTGGGGAAAATGTGAAGATATATGATCATAATCATATATTTAATACAAATATAGAAGAATTAAAAAATAAATTTAAAACTAACAAAATTACAATAGGAAATGCAAACTGGATATGCTCAAATGTAACAATTTTAAAAAATGCACAAATAAATAATAGAAATGTAATTGGTGCAGGAGTAATTATTAATGAAAAGATAGAATCCGAAGAAATCATAAAAAAAAATAATAAATTATTAAAAGAAAAAATTGAGTTAAAAGGAAAAAAATAAAGATATGAAAAAAAACAACAAAGAAAATATTTTAATAGGTATAATATTTATTATTTTTGTAATAGAATATTTTTTAAATAAAAATAGTTACTTATTATTTTTATTAAATATACTGTTATGTGTTTTTATTATATATAAATGTAGATTTTCATACATAACACTAAAAACAATAATTTTAAACTACATATTATCCCCAATATTCATAAAATATAACTTTAATCAAGCTTATGGTATTTTACAATCAAGCAATATAGAATTGCACTTTTTTGAGATAAATGCGATTTTAGTTATCTATAATTGTATAACGTCTTTAATAATGATAAATACGAATTTTTTAAAAAAAGAAAAAGTATTACTAGAATTAAAACCAGAAATAAATAAAATATTTGCAGACTTTAGTGGAATAATGGCTATTTTATTTGCAGTTATAGCATTACCTAGCTTACCATTTATAAAATTTGATGAGGCTATTAGATTTAAAGCTTTGTTACCAGGGAATGCATGGAATCATCTGACTATTATATTTCTAATTTTTGCATATCCAAAATTCAAAGAAAACAATATAGTGAAAGTATCTTACATATTTTGTATATTTTGGTTTTTAGCACATTATGAAAGAGTAGATATACTTGGAATAATAATATTACTGGGGTTACTATTTATTACTAATGTTGATATAAAAACAGATATGAAACGAATATTAAAGATATGTTTTATTGGTTTGTGCTTGTTTGCTATGATGATTGGTATTGGAGAGTTAAGAGATAATAAAACAAAAATTAATATAATAGAAAAAATATTAATGCAAAATACAGCTTCAGACTTAGGCTATGTATTTAATGCATCAGTAGATATGAATCTAAATAAAGAAAATCTTAATGGAAAATCATATATAGCATATCTTGTTGAAGCTATACCTTTATTACAATCAAAAGACAGGATAGAATTAATAATACAGTCTAAATATAATACACCAGGTGGTTGTTATCTATTAAGTGAACCATTAGTTAATTTTGGAATAATGGGCGTTATTATTTTTGAACTAATTGAAAATTTAATATTATATGGAATATTAAGTATTAAAAGTGATATTAAATTTTTTATCTATTGTTATGTAATTGCAGCATCATTTAGAATTTGTTGGTATGGCTTAATATACATAGAGATGGGAATATTATATTTTATTCCAATAATATATTTATTAAAACATATTATGAATAAATATTTATCTAAAAATAGAAGGGTTGAGAAATTGGATGTATGAAAAAAAAGTAACAATAATAGTACCTATATATAATGCTAAAAATACTATAGAACAATGTGTAAAAAGTATTATAAAACAAACATATAAAAACTTACAAATAATATTAATAAATGATGGTTCAACAGATGATACATTTGAAATTTGTAAAAAGCTAGAACTAACAGACAGTAGAATTCTGTTAATAGATAAAGAAAATGAAAAAGTATCTAAAACTCGTAATAAAGGACTAGAATTAGCAGAAGGAGAATATTTAATGTTTGTTGATTCTGATGATTCTATTCAAGAAAATATGATTGAGATTTTAGTTAAAAATATAGAAGAATATGAATTATGTACTTGTAATTATTTAATTGTAAAAAAAAAGAAAAAAGTAATTAGGTCAAAGGTAAAATCTTTTCATAATGAAAAAAATAAGTTTAATAATTATATTGAATTAATGGAAGATGACATGCTTTTTAATCCATTATGGAATAAAATATATTTAACGAAAGTAATTAAAGAAAACAATATAAGATTTAATCCGAATATTCAAGTTGGTGAAGACTTTTTATTCAACATAGAATATATAGATAATATACAAAGAGCAAAATATATAGAGCAACCATTGTATTTGTATAATATATTTGAAAGTAGTTTATGTAGAAGATATACTAACAGAAATATTCAGAACGAACTAATAATTATAAGAACATTAAAAGAATTTTATAAAAAAAATAATTATAATATGAAGTATGTATGGAACAAAAGCATTGATCTTATAAAGAGTAATGTAGAGAATTTATTTGTGGGAAATAAAGACAAAAAGGAAATTATATATTATATAGATGATATGATTAAACAAATGGAAAAGGAAGAACTTTTATGTGAGAATCAAATGTGTAGCAGAGAGAACAAAATGCTTTTTAATATAATAAAAAAAGAAAATATAAAACTTATATATAAATATCTTAAAATAAGATATTTTGTAAAAACAATATTAAGAAGATAAGAGGTAAAATGATGAAAAAACTAAGTATTATAACCGTATGCTATAACTGTGAAGATTTAGTTAATATAACTTTAAATTCACTTATAAGTCAGACATACCAAGATTTTGAATATATAATTATTGATGGAAATTCAACAGATAATACCTTAAATAATATAAAGGAATATAATAGTAAGTTTAAAAATATTACTATTATATCGGAAAAAGATAATGGAATATATGATGCGATGAATAAAGGAATTAAAATAGCCACAGGAAAGTTTATATACTTTTTAAATATGGGGGATAAATTTTATGATAATAAAGTATTAGAAAAAGTAGTTTCAAATCTTAACGAAGATATAATTTATTATGGTGATGCTGTAACAGATAAAGGAAAATTAATGACTCACCCTAATAAAATAATACCACTTTATTTTATTGCAAAAGGAATGATATGTCACCAATGTATTTTTGCACCAACTAAATCGTTAAAGAATAGTTTATTTGATATAAAATATAAATATTGTGCTGATGAAGATTGGCTAATAAATGCAATAGAGAATAGAAAAATAGGATATAAGCATTTACCAATAAAAATATGTTATTATGATACAACCGGAGTTAGCTCTGTAAATAAAGAAAAAGTTTATATTGAATCTATGGAAGTAGAAAAAAAATATTATTCAAAAATAATAATTAAATTATTTGATATAAAAATAAGTATAGCTAAATTTATAAAAAAAATAATTAAATATAAAGCATAATATATTAAAATTTAATAGAAAGGCGAATTAAAAATGAAAAAAGTAGTAGTCAACTATGCAAATAATAAATATAGAGAAACTCAAGCTTACAATACCTTTACAGCTTTAAAAAAAGGACAAGCTGATGAAGTATTTCAATATTCTGAAAGAGAAATAGACAATAATTTTTATGATAAAAATAAAAAAATATTATCTGAAAAAAGAGGAAATGGACTTTGGCTTTGGAAACCATATTTTATAAAAAAAACATTAGAAAAGTTAGATTATGGAGATATTATATTCTATACAGATTCAGGTTCATATTTTACTGGCAAAATCAATAAAGTTTTAGATAAAGTATCAGATTTTGACATTATATGTTTTGATATACCATTAATAGAAGAACAATTTACTAAAAAGATAGTATTTGAAAAAATGGATTGTAATAGTTCAAAATATAGAAAAACAAATCAAATTATAGCAACTTACTTTATAATCAAAAAAACAAAATTTACTGAAAAATTTATAAATGAATGGTTAGAACTTTGCACTGATTATGAATTAATTGCTCCATCAGATAATAAAAATGAAGATGAAAAATTTATTGCACATAGAGAAGATCAATCAATATTTAGTCTATTATGTAAAAAATATGATATTGAGCCATATAGTGATATATCTCAGGCACATTATTTTCCCAAAATGTATAAATATGACAAGAGATTTATTTATAAAAAATTAGAACATAAAAATATAAAATTGCCTGTTATCATATATATGCACAAGATAAATAGAATAAATAAAATAAAACTATTAAGAAATAAAATAGAAATGATTAGAAGTATTCTTTATTAAAATTTAATACAAATTTATATTTTAGAGAAAGGAAAAGAAATATTATGATAAACGCAGTTTTTGGAGGAGGCCTTGGAAATCAAATGTTTCTATATGCATATATATATGCACAAATAAAGGAAAATAATTTAAACAAAAATATTTATGCAGTTATGCACAAGAATAGTTATGAGGATAATAGAAAATTTGCATTAAAATCATTAAACTGCTCTATAAAAATTAACCCAATAGATGAAGAAAAAGCTAAATTAAAAATTAAATATAAAATATATATAAGAAAACAATTATCTAAGGTATTAGAAAAATTACATATAAGCCACAAAAAAACAGTACAAATATTTAAATTCTTGAATATTTGTTATTCACCTGATATATATACATACTACTCTAATTTAAAATTGAAAAACAACAGTTATATAGAAGGTGCATTTCAAACTTGGAAGTATTTTAAAGAATGTAGAAAAGAATTAATAAATGAATTTTGTGTATCAAAAGAAATGAGCAAAGAAAACAAAGAAATGTTTGACAACATACAGACTACAAATTCTGTATGTGTACATATTAGGAGGGGAGATTATACTAATTCATATTATGCCAATACTTTACAAATATGTAATTATAATTATTACAAAAAAGCAATGGACTATATAGCAACAAAAGTTGAAAATCCTACATTTTACATTTTTTCTAATTCCCATCAAGATCATGAATGGATTAAAGAAAACTATAAATTTGACTATAATGTTATATATGTAGATTTACAGAATCCTGATTACGAAGAACTAAGATTAATGTATTCATGCAAGCATTTTATAATATCTAATTCAACATTTAGTTGGTGGGCACAATACTTATCTCAAAATGAGCAAAAGGAAGTTGTTGCACCTACTAAGTGGCATTTAGGTAAAAATATAGACGCACCAGATATATATATGCCAAATTGGCATTTAATAGAAGCTAAGGAGGAATAATATTGAACATATTAGTAATTGTAAATGAACTAAATATAAAAGGTGGAACACATAAACAGGTATTACGCTTATGCCAATACCTAGAAAAAAGCAACAAAGTAACAATATATACAAGAATATACGAAAAAGAAAAAACTTATTCAGAATTTGAAAAATTTGAAATTGTTACTCCAAATATTAAAAATTTTCAAAGCCATAATATTTTTGAAAAAGTTATAAATAAGATAAAAAAAATAATTAATGAAAGAAAATTATTTAAAAAATTAGTAGATAAAGCAGATATTATTAATATACATGATTGTGGTGTTACAAATTTAATTAAAACAATACATAATAAAAAAATTGTACTACAAATTAACGATATGCCCCAATACTTTTTACAAGGAAATGCTCAAGGGCAAAAAGATAATTGGAAAAATAAAATAAAAAGATTTAGATTTAAAAAATTAATAAAAAAAGTAGATACAATAACAGTAAATGTATCGAAAAACAAAGAAATTGTAAAAAGGTGCCTAAAACGTGATGCAAATGTATTTTACTGTGGGGTCGATGTAAATAAAAATTTAGAAAAACATTTTTCAATTCATAATGAAAATGGATTAAATTTATTTTCCTCTGGAGTTTTTTTTCCATATAGAAATTATGAAACATTAATAAAGGTTATTAATAAGATTGTAAAAAATGGTATTAATGTACATTTAGATATTATGGGATCTACTGAATGGGATGTAAATTATTCAAATAAAATAAAAAATATGATAACAGATATGAAATTAGAAGAGCACATAACTGTTTGGGGACAAGTTGATGATAATAAATATGTAGAACTTCACAACAATGCAGATATGTTTTTATTTATAAACATTAACCAAAGTTGGGGACTAGCTGTATTTGAAGCTATGAGTTGTGGTCTTCCCGTAATTGTATCAGAAAGTGTAGGAGCAATAGAATTATTAGAGGATAAAGAAAATGCAATTATAGTAGATCCAGAAAATGTTGATCAGATTTATGATGAAATTATGAATTTAAAGAATAACAAACAATACTATGAAAAGATATCTAACAATGCGTATGAAATAGTAAAAGATTTTAGTTGGGATAATTTATATAGTTCAAAAATGTTAGAATTATTTAATAAAATGATAGAGGAGTAAAAAATGAAATATCTAATACTAGGTGCAGGTCCAGCAGGACTTACCTTTGCAAATAAATTAAAAGAAAATGGAGAAAGTGACTTTTTGGTACTTGAAAAAGAAGAAGTGGCAGGAGGACTTTGCCGTTCAACAAATGTAGATAATTCGCCATTTGATATAGGTGGAGGGCATTTTTTAGATGTAAGAAGACCACAAGTTAATGAATTCCTTTTTAAATTTATGCCTAAAGAAGAATGGAACTTATATGAAAGAGATAGTAGAATAGAAGTAAATGGAAATATAGTTAATCATCCAATTGAAGCAAATATATGGCAAATGAAATTAGAAGATCAAGTGGAATATTTAAAGTCAATTGCAGTAGCAGGATGTAACATAGGAACTAATATACCACAAGAATTTACAAATTGGATATATTGGAAATTAGGAAACAAAATAGCTGAAGATTATATGATACCATATAATCAAAAAATGTTTAATAAGGAACTAGATAAACTAGGTACATATTGGCTAGAAAAACTTCCTAATGTAAGTTTTGAAGAAACACTGCTTTCATGCTTAACTAAAAAGGCATATGGAAAACAACCAGGACATGCTAAATTTTATTATCCAAAGAAATATGGATATGGAGAGCTATGGCTACGTATGGCTAAAAACATAGAAAACAATATTAAATACAGCAAAGATATAAAAGAAATTAACTTTGATACTAAAACAGTAACAACATCTGACAACGAAAAATACCAAGCAGATATGATTATAACAACAATACCATGGCTAGAATTTACCCAAATTGAAGGTATGCCAGAGGATATAAAGAATTCTATTAAAGAACTAAAATATAGCTCAATTGAAACAAAATATTATCCTAATAATTTAGATACAAAAGCGCACTGGGTTTATTATCCAGATCCAAAACTACCATATCATAGAATATTAGTAAGACATAATTTTTGTGAAGATAGTAGAGGATATTGGACTGAAACAAATTCAGAAAGAATAGAAATTGAACAAAAAGATGATAACTATAAATACTTAAATAAATATGCATACCCATTAAATACAATTAATAAACCACAAATAATGAAGACGCTACTACAATGGTGTAAAACCAAAAATGTATATGGTTTAGGAAGATGGGGAGAACATGAACACTATAATTCAGATGTAACAGTTGATTTAGCTATGCAATTAGCAAATACAATAACAAAAAATATTGAGAATGGTAACGAATATGAAAGATAAATCTATAAAAATTAATATGATATTAAATGGGATAAAGGGTATATTAGGGGTTATTTTTCCGCTAATTACATTCCCATATATATCAAAAATTTTAGGAACAGAAAATATAGGAAAATATAATTTCGCAAATTCCATTATAAGTTATTTTGTATTATTAGCAGCTTTAGGAATAAATACATATGCAATTAGGGAAGGTGCACGACTAAGAGAAGATAAAGAAAAATTAAATAAATTTATTAAAGAAGTATTTACAATCAATATTATTTCTACAATAATATCATACTCATTATTGTTTATATTAATATTAATCGTACCAAAATTTAAAGGATATTCAACGCTAATAGGTATATTATCATTGCAAATAATATTTCAAACAATTGGAATTGAATGGATTTACTCAATATATGAAGATTATAAATATATAACAATAAGAAGCATTGCATTTCAAATAATAAGTTTAGCATTATTATTTATATGTGTACATTCTGAAACAGACTTATATATATATGCAATTATAACAGTAATTTCTAGTGTTGGTTCAAATATTTTAAATTTTATACACTCAAAAAAATATTGTAAAATATCAATTGCAAAAAGTATAAATTTGAAAGAACATATGAAACCAATATTAATACTTTTTGCAACTACTATTACTATTACAATATATGTAAATTCAGATATAACAATTTTAGGCTTTCTAACTAATGACCATAATGTAGGAATATATTCTGTATCAACTAAAATATATGCAATAATAAAAAACTTATTAGCATCTGTTGTTATAGTTTCGATTCCAAGGTTCTCAGCTTTACTTTCGCAAAATAAGGAAGAAGAATTTAAAAATACAGCAGAGGATATATATAAAACATTATTAACAATAGTGATTCCAGCTATTGTAGGAATTATATTACTAAGGAATGAAATAATTTTAATAATTTCAGATGTTACATATATAGAGGCAATATCATCATTAGCTTTACTAAGTATAGCAATATTCTTTAGCCTAGGAGCATACTTTTGGGGGCAAGCTATGTTAGTACCTTTAAAACAAGAAAAGAAAGTATTAAAAATAACGATAGTTAGTGCAATAGTAAATATTATATTAAATTTATTATTAATACCAATTTGGAAAGAAAATGCAGCAGCAATAACAACAATAATAGCAGAAGCTATTGCATTTGTATATTGTAAATATGAAACTAAAAAAATAATTAAGTTATGCAATTTTAATAGTATTCTTGTAAAATCTATATTAGGTTGTTTTCCGATTATAATAATTAGTTTAGTAATTAGAAATTATATTTCAAAGTCAATTTTATCGACTATATTAATTGTATTATTAAGTGTAATTAGTTATGTTATAATTGAAATTGTATTAAAAAATGAAGTAGTAGTTTCTATAACAAGAAAAGTTAAAAATAGAATATTAAATAGATAATAAGAGATAAAAAAGGAGAAGAAAATGAAAAAAGCACTAATAACAGGAATAACTGGACAAGATGGTTCATACCTAGCAGAATTTTTACTAGGGAAAGGATATGAAGTACATGGAATAGTAAGGCGTGCATCAATTTCAAATACAGAAAGGATAGACCACTTAATAAGAAATAATAAAATAACATTACATGATGGAGATTTATCAGACTCTTCTAGCATAATAAAAATAATAAAAGAAATAGAACCAGATGAAATATATAATTTAGCAGCACAAAGCCATGTAGGCACAAGCTTTGATGCAGCAGAATATACAGGAGACATAGATGCTTTAGGAGTTTTAAGAATATTAGAAGCAGTACATATTTTAAAATTAGAAAATAAATGTCGTATATATCAAGCATCAACTTCTGAACTATATGGAAAAGTAGAAGAATGTCCACAAAGTGAAACTACACCATTCCATCCATATAGCCCATATGCAGTAGCAAAACAATATGGTTTTTGGATTATAAAAGAATACAGAGAAGCATACAATATGTTCGCTTGTAATGGTATATTATTTAACCACGAATCTGAAAGAAGAGGAGAAAACTTTGTAACACGTAAAATAACATTAGCAGTAGGAAGAATAGCAGAAGGGTTACAAGACCATTTAGAACTAGGAAACCTAGATTCATTAAGAGATTGGGGATATGCAAAAGACTATGTAGAGTGTATGTGGTTGATTTTACAACATGATAAACCAGATGACTTTGTTATAGCAACAGGAGTTCAACATACAGTTCGTGACTTTGTAGAAAAAGCATTTAAAGAAAATGGAATAACAATTCGTTGGGAAGGAAGTGGACTAGATGAAAAAGGATATGATACTGAAACTGGTAAAATGCTAGTTTGTGTGAATCCAAAATGGTTTAGACCAACAGATGTTGTAAACTTATTAGGAGATCCAGCAAAAGCTAAAAAAGAATTAGGGTGGAACCCACAAAAAACAAGTTATGAAGAATTAGTTCATATAATGGCTGTACATGATAGAGAACTTGCAAAACGTGAAGTACAAATTCAAGAATAGAAATATAAAAAGTAGAAAGAGTGATAAGGCTGAAAAATAATTTTCGCCTATCTAAGTCTATCTAAGTTTTTAAAGCTTGCAAATTTAATAAGAAGGAGGAATATGTTAGCTATAAAAACTAACATATGCTAGAAAAAAATGGAGAAAAATTCAAAAATATATGTTGCAGGTCATAATGGAATGGTAGGTTCTGCAATAGTAAGAGAATTAAAAAAGCAAGGATATAATAATATAATAACACGAACACATAAAGAATTAGATTTATGCAGACAAGAAGAAGTAGAAAAATTTTTTGAAACTGAAAAACCAGAATACGTATTTTTAGCTGCAGCAAAAGTAGGTGGAATCGTAGCAAACCAAAAAGCGTTAGCAGATTTTATGTATGATAATATGATATTAGAAATGAATGTAATTCATTCCGCATGGAAAAATGGATGTAAAAAATTACAATTTTTAGGTTCTTCTTGTATATATCCTAAAATGGCACCTCAACCGATGAAAGAAAGTTGCTTACTTACAAGTGCACTTGAAAAGACAAATGAAGCATACGCACTAGCTAAAATTTCAGGATTAAAATATTGTGAATATTTAAATAGACAATATGGAACAGACTATATAAGTGTTATGCCTACAAACCTTTATGGACCAAACGACAATTATCACCCAACACACAGCCATGTATTACCAGCTCTTATACGTCGCTTCCATGAGGCAAAAGAAAATAATTTAGAAAGTGTAACTTGTTGGGGAGATGGAACTCCTTTAAGGGAATTCTTATATGTAGATGACTTAGCTAATTTATGTGTATTTTTAATGAATAATTATAGTGGCAATGAAACAGTAAATGCTGGAACAGGAAAAGAAATTACTATTAAAGAATTAACCCAGTTGGTTGCAAAAATAATAGGGTATAAAGGTAAAATATTATGGGATACAAGTAAGCCAAATGGAACACCAAGAAAACTACTAGATGTTTCAAAATCAGAAGAATTAGGCTGGAAATATAAAGTAGAATTGGAAGAAGGAATTAAATTAGCGTATGAAGATTTTTTAAATAATCCTATGCGTGCAGAAAGGTAAAAATAAATAATGAATCAACTATAATAATAGCTACTTCATACACACAAGTTTCTACAATAAATAATCAATTAGAAGAGTTTCAGATAAAGAACAATCAAGTTATATAAAACCTTTTGTAGAGAAAATTAATCAACCAATTATGTTTTCAGAAAAATCATGGGGAAGTTATCAGATAATTAATGTGGAAGAGAATAGTTTAACAATTCTTATTACATTAAACTCAGGAAATAGAATGAAATATCATAGTCACAATTATAGAGATGAAGTTTGGACAATAATTTCAGGAACAGGAAAAACAATTATTGATGGCAATGAACAAAATGTAAAATCTGGAGATGTTATTACAATGAAGGCAGGTTCTAAGCATACAATTATTGCAGATGATGAATTAAAAGTAATAGAAGTTCAAGTAGGAAAAGAAATAAGTGTTAGAGATAAACAAGAATTTGATAAATAAGGATAAAAATAATATGAAAAAGTCATTAAAAATAATAATTATACTACTGATATCAGTGTTTTGGATGCTTTGTATATACAAACTATCAAGTATGAATTCAGACAACTCGAACAGCAAAAGCACAGACATTATAAGTATGTTTATAGAAGATACATTAGAAATTACAAATGACTATGGAATAACCTCATCACATCCAAATGAACAAAAAATAGAAAAAGTATCGAGGTTAATTAATGCACCAATGAGAAAAGTAATACATGCAACAGTATATTTTGCTTTAGCATTTTTTATTATGATACTAATGAATATTATATTCGACCATAAAAAATATTTCTGGTCGATATTAATGACATTAATACTATGCATAATATTTGCAGGTACTGATGAATATCATCAAACTTTCGTAACAGGAAGAACGGGTCAGTTATTAGATGTAATAATAGATACAGCAGGAGGAATAATAGGAATATTATTCTATTCTACATATCAATTAGTATATGTACTTGGGTATAAAAGATCTGTAAAAGAATATTCTTGTAAAAATATGTAAGAAGACTGTTAAGTGTAATAGTAAATACTAAGATATAATTGAGATAAAAGCATATACATTTTGATAAATTGCGAAAAAAGATGAATGAAAAATGTCGAAAAAACATTGCTACTATAACAAAAATATGATATAAATAATAAAGTAACTTGTATTTCTTCCAATACTATAAATGTATTAGGAGAAAAAACTTCCCCAACAATTAAAAGGAGGTAACAATATGAAAAACTATAAATGGGTTGTTAATAACAGTGAGAAAAGCAAGGCAGAAGCGCCAATATTAGTGGATGAACAATTTAATGATATCATAAAGATAAAAGTTAATTGTTCTGAAATTAGCGAAAAACTTAAAGAAAAATTAAAAGAGCATGGTGTAGATGTTTTAGCACAGACACAAAAAGATGAAAAAAGAATTATATATTTTGAACTAGTCCCAACAGCATTAGAGCAGATTTTTTTAGGAGCGCCATTATACTCAAAACGAAATGGGGAATATTACTTACTAAGTGATTTCTTTTCTGGAAAGGCATATGTCCCAAGGGACTTTGAAACTATTAAAGAAGAGTATGAAAAATGCAAACAGGAACTTCAAAACAATAGTAAATAAGAAGACTAAAAAGAAATACACCCTGAATTATTAAAAAAGGGGCTGTAAAAGCTCCTTTTTAATGTTTCTATTGGAATAATACTAATTATCCCAAGTGAACATTATGAAGCAAAATCTGTTATGAACCCATATGTATCGTATGACGAAAATGAAAAGATATTTAAAATGTGGTATACAGCAGGAGAAAAATATGAACCTGATGTACTATGCAATGCTACAAGTATAAATGGAGTTAATTGGAATAAATATCAAAATAATCATAAAAAGAAAAAGTAGAAATATAAGTCGAAAAATGTAAAAAAATTTTTAAGAATAAACAACAAAATAAATAAATATTTCATATAATAATTGTATACAATCAATGTAAAAAAATAGAGAGAATTATAAAGAACATGGTTTAAAAGCTATGTCCTTTTTATTTTCAGGATTCAAAAAATTATAATAATTATTGAATATGCTCAAGGAAATGTGATATAATAATAATATATTGGTCAAGATAATGCGATGATTCAATCAAATAATGCTCAAGAAAATGTGAGAGGTGATTATATGTACAGAAAAATTATAAAAGAATTACAAGAGTGGAAAAACAAAAAAGATAGGCAACCACTTATTTTAAAAGGGGCAAGGCAAGTAGGAAAAACATGGATATTAAAAGAGTTTGGAAAAGAGTATTTTGATGATGTGTTATATATAAATATGGAGAATGCAGGTAATATTTCAGATTTATTTAGTGGGAATTTAGACCCAAAAAGAATTATAGAATATTTATCAGCCATTCATCATAAAAAAATTGAACCAGAAAAAACGCTAATAATATTTGATGAAATTCAAGAATTACCACGAGCACTTACTTCATTAAAATATTTTGCTGAACAGGCACCAGAATATGCAATATGTTGTGCAGTAAGTTTGCTTGGAGTATTTCTTCATGATCAAGTTTCTTTTCCAGTTGGAAAAGTAGACTTTCTTGAATTACAGCCATTAGATTTTGAAGAATTTCTAATAGCAAATAACGAACAAGAATTAATTAATATAATTAGAAAAAATGGATTTGAAAAAATACCAGAAATAATTGCAGAAAAATTGAAAGACTACTTAAAAAAATATTTTGTAATTGGTGGAATGCCAAGAGCTGTAATGACATGGCTTGATGAAAAAGATTTTGAAAAAGTTGAAAGAATTCAAAAAAGTATTTTAGAAGCATATGAGAGAGATTTTTCAAAACATACAGATAGCACTACAGCAACAAAAATACAATATGTTTGGAATAGTATACCATCACAATTAGCAAAAGAAAATAGAAAATTTATATATGGGGTTGTAAAAGATGGAGCAAGAGCAAGAGAATATGAAAATTCAATTAATTGGCTAAAAGATACTGGATTAATAAGAATTGTAAATAGAATAAAATGTGGAGATAAACAACCATTAAAAGCTTATGAGGACTTAAAAGCATTTAAAATTTATTTTTTAGATGTAGGCTTATTACGAGTATTATGTGAGTTACCATATGAAACAATTATAAATGCTGATGCAATATATAACGAATTTAATGGGTTACTTACAGAACAATTTGTACTTCAAGAACTAAACAATATTAGTAAAATAAAAACTATATATTATTGGTCAAATGAATTTCAAAGTGAGGTAGATTTTGTATTTTCATATAAAAATTTAATAATACCAACTGAAGCAAAAGCAGGAATTAATGTTAAAGCACAAAGTTTAAAGGTATATATGAAGGAATATAAACCTAAAATTGCAATAAGATATTCATTATTAAATATACTATTAGATAATAACATATTAAATATTCCATTATATGCTATTTGGAATACAGAAGAATACTTGAAAATGATTTGAAAAAAATTTATAAAAACTCGAAAAATGTAAAAAACTTTTCAAAAATAATTCAAAAAATCAATTGACATTTCACATAATATATCATACAATAAATATACAAAAGATCAGGTGAACCCATACCGATTTTAAGTTGGGAACTATATAAAGTTCAGGTGAGCCCATACCGATTTAAGTTGGGAGCTATATAAAGTTCAGGTGAACCCATACCGATTTTAAGTTGGGAGCGATAATAGGGGGATAATTCATTTAGATGAATTATTCTCTTTAATTTTTATTCAAAAGGAGTTTTGTTTCTATGTTAAAAGAAAAATTAAGAATAATAAAAATCGATCCAGAGTATATTGAGTATTTAAGGAAATTTGATTCAAAGGTACAATTCAATAAAGCAGAGTCGAATAAGCAAAATAAACCATTTGTTGGAGTTTTATTTTCTATAAATGATAGAAAATACTATGTACCAATTTCATCAGCCAATAAAAAAACAAAGTTAAATAAAATGTATAAAAAATATTGCAAAAGTGGAAGAGAGCCTATTGATATAATATTTATAACAGATAAAAACAAAAAATTATTATCAGCTTTAAACTTGAATAATATGATACCAGTAGCTGGCAATAGCATTATTAATTACGATATTACAAAAGATAAAGATGCAGGCTTACTAATTAAAGAATATAAATATTGTATGAAAAGCAAAGGAAAAATTAGAAGAAGAGCTATTAAAATATATAATATGATTAATTTACATACTAATAAAAATTTAGAAAAAAGATGTTGCAATTTTAAACTATTAGAAGAAAAATGCAAAGAATATGAAGAACTATTATTAGTCAAAAAGTAAAACCACAAAAGTGGCTTTACAATTAAAATTATTTATTTTTTCCATCATCCAATTTCCTACAACTTTGTTCAGTATCTGCACTAATACACTTATCTGGATTCTTAAAAGACAAATACCAACTCATACCATTCCTATTTTTAGTAATTTCCTCATTCCTTTTTTGAATTCCAGCAAAAGTAGTAGGAGGTGCAACAATAATAGGTTCACAAGGTACCCAATTAGCAGGAGTAGAACCATGTGACTCATCAGAAGTTTGAAGAGCTTCAATACATCTTAAAATTTCAGGAATACATCTACCTATATTTAATGGATAAACCAATATAAGTCTTACAATTCCCTTATCATCAATAATAAACACATTTCTAACAGTTTCAGTAGTACTAACATCGTTAGATATCATACCATATTTTCTAGCAATACTTCCATTTCTATCAGCAATTATAGGAAAAGGGATGGCAATACCAGTTTTACAATAAATATCATAAACCCAAGCCAAATGAGCAGGGTTACTATCTACACTAAGCCCTATTAAACAAGTATTAAGTCTTTCAAAATATGTATTTGCTTTACTAAAAGCTATCATTTCAGTAGTACATACAGGGGTAAAATCACCAGGATGAGAAAATAAAACAACCCATTTACCTTTATAATCATTTAAACATATATTCCCCATAGTAGAAGTAGCCTCAAAATCAGGTGCATGTTGCCCAATTCTAACAGTTCCATTCATCATAATTTCATAATCCATAAAAAAATAAACTCCCTTCGTTTTTTATATATAATATGAAGAGAGTTTTTTATTGTTACATTAACTATTATTATAAATTTAATAACTTCTTATTCTTTAATATCTAAATTTTTATTTTTTAGAATATTAATCTGCTCATTTATTGTTTTAAATTCTTTATTCAATATGTACCTCCTAAAATTAACAAAAAACCTTAGAGTATAAATGCCCCAAGGTTTTCTATTTCCGAGTTCAGTCCCGTAGGTTTTCTGAACTACTGATCTACTATAGATAGTATAACATCTAAAACTTGAACTTGTCAAGCAAAATGCTAAAATTTCTATCTAATGCTAATAGTATATTTTATACAATTGAAAATATACTATTTTATATAGTATTTACATATAAACTTGTCCAATCAAAATTACTATAATCTCTTTCATTTTTATAATGCTAATTCTTATTCAATATATAAAGGTCATAATATAAAAATTTTATAAATTTAATAACTCCTTATAATTCTTAGGAAAGCCCATTTTATCTAATATTTTCATAAATTCAATATTATTTATTTTTTTCTTTAATTCTTGGATATTTTTAATTATAGATTTGTAAAATTGATTAAATTGTTCTTTTTCTAACATGATTTTTAAAATTAAAACTATAGAAAATAAATCTTGTACACTATTTTTATAATTTCCCTTTAATTTTTCAATTTTCAAAATAGAATGATAATTATTAGATGAAATTTTAAACCTTAAGCTAACATCATATAATTTTTCATCATGTGCGCAAATATTTCGTATTTCACCTAAATTAGTTAAATATATTTTCAATATTTCACTTTTTATATTAAATTTTTTACTAATTTTATTTTTTTCTTTTTGTTTCATAATACTATAAAATTTAGAAACTTTGCCAAAAGACAATATACGTATTAGTACCCATAGAGGAATATAATTATAAGTATCTATATAGTGTTTTATCATTTTATTGGAATTTTTATACTGATGTGAAATTTCAAGATTAATATCTTTTAAGAGTTTATCAACTATTTTTTTGTTCTTTTTGTTATAATCAAAATTGTCAGGAAGCAAATAATCTTTATAGCCATGTTCTTTGGAGAATTCATAAGCTATATATGTATCAATTTTTCTTTCAATTAATAAAATATATTCAAGAAAGATAATTCTAATTTTTCTATCAAATTCATATAAATCATATATTTCTTCTATAGTAGTACCATCGATATATTTTTCAGTATTACTAGAGAAGTCTATAAACAAATTTTTATAACCATTAATTAAATAATAGTAGTTGTTATTTTCTAATATCTTTAAGGCAGAGTTTATATTTTCTATTTTTAATTGCCTACTTTTTAACAATTTAATCTGTTCATGTACAGTTTTAAAAACTTTTTCCAATATTTACCTCCTTATATGTAAAAAATGACCTCGGGCCCGTAGGTTATCCGAGGTACTCATCTACTATAGATAGTATAACATCTAAAACTTGAACTTGTCAAGCAAAATGCTAAAATTTCTATCTAATACTAATAGTATATTTTATGCAATTAAAAATATACTACTTTATATAGCATTTACATATAAACTTGTCCAATCAAAATTACTATAATCTCTTTCGCTTTTATAATATCAATTCTTATTATATGTTTTATTATTATTTATTATATCTTTAACATTTATTTGTTTATAGGTATTATCATTTTTGCATATAGGCATAATTTTTTTGAAAATGATAACATAACACATACCATTTTACATAAAAGTATGAGAATGCTTGAAAAATTATGCAAAATCTATTATAATATAAAAAGAGACAATTAAATAATTTAAAAGTGCTTGGTGTTTAGCACAAAACCAAATAAATATTTTAGGAGGTATAACTGTATTAAATAATAAGTAAAAAAATAAAACTGAATATGGAAATAACAATTATAAAATTTATTATTAAAATTAAAGGAGCAAACATATGGGAAACGAAAAGAAACGACAAGTAATATTAGGGGTAATTGTTATTACAATAATGACTATAATAGGGGTATGCATAAGTAATAAGATTCGGCAAGACCTACTCGAAAAATATGAGACATATGATAAGGCAGCAAAAATTACATCACAAGCTGAGTTCAAAAATGCAATAAAAACGAATGTAGGCAACGCCTTTGTATATGGAAATTTAGAGGCACTTGATAGTGTTACTTTTCCTGAACTTGAAGGAGAATATTCATATATAATGAAGAAAATGCAAAGCTACCAAAAACATTATAGAACTGTTACAAAAACGCACAAGGATTCAAAAGGAAAAGCATATACAACGGAAGAAAGAGAAACATACTGGACATGGGATACACTAGGAACTGAAGAAAGAAAAGCTAAAAAAATTTCATTTCTAAATGTGGAATTTGATTATGGAAAAATTAAATTTCCATCAAGTCATTACATTTCCACGATAGACAAACACTATAATAGAAGAAATGTATATTATGGTACGGATTTAAGTTTTACAGGAACAATATACTGTTATATAGAAAATAATACTATAAATAAAGTAACATTTTATAACCAAAAAAATATAACAGAGACAATAGAAAAACTTAAATCAGGTCAAGAAGTTTTAATTTTTTGGATATTATGGCTTCTATTTACAGTTGCTGTGACAGCCGCTGCTTGTTATTTTGGAAAATACAATAAAACACCAAAAAGAGAAACAAGGCAAAAAAATAATTTCTATAAGAGATAAGTTTAAAAGCGCAAAGATAGAGAATATACTACCATAATGGTAAAGCATTCTCTATTTTTGTTTAACATAGATATAAAAAAATTGCCTGTAATTATACTAAATATTGATTAGTAAAAATGTAAAGTAGATATAAAAATCACATAAATTATCGAATAAATAGTTGACGTATTAACATAATTGATATATAATAAGTAGCATAATAAAAGTAACAATTAACCAAACTAATTAGGAGGGTAAACTATGGAAACAAAAAACAGAATACGGGATCTTCGAAATGAGCGTGAAAGCCAAGTAAAAGCTATTTTGGAATGTTGGCTAAATCAAAAATTTGGCTATGGAAACAAACCTTGGAGAGCAGTAGAAGGAAGAAAAAGGCTTAGGCCAATACCCCTTTACTTGTATGAATGTAACAAAGAATGGCCCAAAAGTATGACACCAGATTTTATTAGGAAAAGTATTATAAAGTTAGGTTTCATAATATATCCTTCCTTAAACGGAAAAGGAATAAACCTTGCTATTCCAGAATGGAAAGAAGGAAAAAAATTAACATGGGCACAGAAAAAAATAAGAACCTTGAATCATGATTATTCAATATATGTTGAAGAAGAAAAAAGAAGGGCAGAATTATTATTTAATCAACTATTAGAAGAACTATCGAATTATGATACTACTAAAGTAATAGTAGGTGATGGTTACACTATTTTCAAAGGTTATAAATTTGGAGAAACAGCAGGGATAAACTCTGAAATAACGATAAGTAGGGAATGCTACAAATTTATTAAAAGGCATTATAAAGAACACAATATAGAAGAGTATTTTGAGGATAAAGAATATATAGGGCTTCGTTTATTCGATACCCAATAAAAATATAAAAAATCTCAAGTTATATTATAGCTTGGGGTTTTTTATATTATAAAAAATAATATTACAAATCGAAATCTTAAAATTATAAAGAGACATAACCGTATAAAAATAAAACGAAAATGTAAAGTAGCTATAAACAAATTATTAATATTTTCTAAATAATATACTACAAACAAAACACTTATGATATAATGCAATAAAGTGAAAGGGGATAAGCAAATGTTAAAATTAAAAGATGTATCAAAGTTTTACTACAATAAAGGTTTAATATCAACAGGTTTTACAAAAATAAATTTAGAGCTAAAAATGGGTGAATTTGTAGTAATTACGGGTGAATCAGGTAGTGGAAAAAGTACGCTTTTAAATGTTCTTTCTGGTTTAGATAGTTACGAAGAAGGAGAAATGTATATAAATGGCGAAGAAACTAGCCACTATACAGAAAAAGATTTTGAAGATTATAGGAGAAAATATATAGCAAATATATTTCAAAGTTTTAACCTTATAAATAGTTACACAGTATACCAAAATGTAGAACTTGTACTATTACTAAATGGGTATAAAAGAAAACAAGTAAAGAAAAAAGTGCTAGAAATGATAGATAAAGTTGGACTTACAGAATTCAAAAATACAAAAGTATCAAAACTATCAGGAGGTCAAAAACAAAGAGTAGCAATAGCAAGAGCAATGGTTAAAGAAACCCCAATAATAGTAGCAGATGAGCCAACAGGAAATCTAGATACTAAATCAAGTAAAGATGTAATAGAACTACTAAAAAAAGTAGCAAAAGATAAATTAGTAATAGTAGTAACACACAACTTAGAACAAGTAGAAGAATATGCCACAAGAATTATAAAAATGCATGATGGAAGAATAATAGAAAATAAAACTATAAAAGAAGCAAAAGAAGTAGAAAATATACAAACAAGTAAATATAACAAAATAACAATAGGAAACAAATACAGATTAGGAACAAGAAACACATTTAATATAGTAACAAAATTCTTGCTTCTATTTGCAGTATTCTTATTTATAAGTGCGGCGCTACTTAGCGAATATGCAAGTTTTGAACAAACAGAATATGAAACAAATAAACTAGGATATAACTACTATTTTAGAAACCTATCAGATAATAGAGTTATAATAAAAAAAGAAGATAAAACAAGTTTCACTAATGAAGACTATAATAAAATATCAAACATAGAAAATGTAGATTATATAATAAATGATGACCTATTATTAGACAACGAATTTTGTATAAATAATGAAGAAGACATATACATATATGGAAAAATAAATAATATAAAACAATATAGTGGAACTTTAACACAAGGTAGAATGCCACAAGAAGAAAATGAAGTAATACTAAGAATACCACAAGAACATTATCAAGTAAGAAATGGGCTAAATAAAATATTAGAAAAGAACTATACTGTAAGGGATGATAGTACAGGAGAGAAAAAAGAAGGAATAACCTTAAAAATAGTAGGAATAGAAACATATGATAACAGCACATTTTTAACAGGAGGAATGTGGGAAGTTAACTTTTATTTAAATGAAAAGATGCTAGAGAATTTCAGAAAGAATATTAACCAAAACTATAGTACAATAAAAAGTTTATTTAATGGCAAATACTATACATCACAAATTCGGAAATTCATATTTTAGAATTATGCCAAGTGATAAAGTACAAAAAGGGAAAGCAGTAGTATCAGAAGACTTAAATTACTTATGCTCAAATGGAAGAGCAAGAAATAGAGATATACAAATAACAGTACAAAATATATATTATAAAGATGAGCTAAATGTAAAAGTAGCATCAACATATACAAAAAACACATTCACAAAACAAACAGGATACAAAAATTATGATGAATATGCAGGAGCAGTTTTTGTAAATACAGAAGAATATATAAATCTATTTAATAAAGCCCCATATCAATCATCAGTATTTGTAAAAGATGAAGAAAAAATGCAAGAAACAATAAACCAATTAAACGAAATAGGAGTTAAAGCAAGACCAATAAAAGAATTTAAAATAAATGACAATTTACAAGCAATACAATTTGTAAAAATATTCAAATTAATAGTAACATGTATATTAATTTTTGGTTTATTCTTTATTTCATATTTTATAATAAGAATAATATTAAAATCAAGAAACGTATATTTCACAACACTAAGAATGCTAGGAGCAACCACAAAAAATGTAAAGAGAATACTAGATATAGAGCTATTTATAAACTCGAGTTTAGCATATATAAGCTTATTAGTATTTATTACATTAGTAAAATATAATATTTTAAATGTAAGCTTTGTAGAGAATTTAATACAATTTTTAAGCTTAAGAGAATACATACTGATGTATGTAATTTTAATAGTAATGTCAAAGTTAATATCAAGAAGATTTGCTAAAAAGATATTCAAAAAATCAGCAATAAAAACGTATAATGAAGAGGTATAAAAGTGGAAATCCAAAAAAGTAGGAGCGATTGTTCGACTGTTAGCGAATTGCAGATAAGTTATGCTTTAACACAATCGCTCGCACTTCGAAGGAACTACCTAAGTGAATAATGAATAGTGAATAGTGAAGAGTGAATAATACACGCTTCGCGTGAAGGAGACAAATATGATAAAAATAGAAAATGTAAATAAATATTTTAATAGACATAAAAGAAATGAAATACATGTTATAAATAATACATCTCTTGAATTTGGCGAAAATGGATTAATCGCATTACTTGGCAAGTCTGGAAGCGGAAAAACCACACTGCTAAATAGTATAGGTGGGTTAGACAAAATAAATAAAGGTAAAATATATATTAATGGTAAAAAAATAACAAAGAAAACAAGTGGAAAAATAGATAAAATAAGAAATTTAAATATAGGGTACATCTTCCAAGATTATAAACTAATAGACAATATGACAGTATACGAAAATGTAGCACTAACATTAAAAATGATAGGAATAAAAGACAAAAAGGAAATAAAAACAAGAGTAGACTATGTACTTGAAAGTGTAAACATGTACCGCTATAGAAATAGGCTAGCAAGTATGCTATCAGGAGGAGAAAGGCAAAGAGTAGGAATAGCAAGAGCAATAGCAAAAAATCCAAATATAATAATAGCAGACGAACCTACAGGGAACCTAGACAGTAAAAATTCATTAGAAATAATGAATATAATAAAAGCAATATCAAAAGATAGACTAGTAATATTAGTAACCCATGAAGTAGAACTTGCAAAATTTTATGCATCAAGAATAATAGAAATTCAAGATGGAACAGTAGTAAAAGACTATGAAAATACAGAAGAAAAAGACTTAGACTATAGAATAGACAACAAATTTTACCTAAAAGACTTTAAAAAACATGAAAATATAAATAAAGAAAATATAAATTTAGACATATATTCAGAAAAGGAAGAAAATGATTTAGACATAAAAGTTATAATAAAAAATGGAAATGTATATATAAAATCGAACTTACAAAAAGTAGAAGTAATAGATGAAGATTCAAGTATAGAGCTTATAGATGATAACTATAAAAAGATAGATAAAACTATATATCAAGAATATAATTACAATTTAAAAGATATAATAAATCCAAACATAAAGCAAAAATACAGCTCAATATATAGTGTGCCAAAATCTATAATAAAAGGTTTTAAAAAAATTGCAAACTATTCAATACTAAAGAAAATATTATTAGTAGGTTTTTTCATATCAGCAATGTTTATAGTATATGCAATAAGTAATATTACAGGAACACTAAATATAAAAGATGAAGACTTTATAAGCAGAAACAAAAACTACTTAGAAATACAACTGCCAAATATAAAAGTAGAAAACTTTTTAGAATATGAAAAACAAGAAGCAATAAACTACATATTACCAACCGACCTAAATGTAAGCTTTAATTTAAACTTTGATGAATATTATCAAACAAGCAAAATGAGTGCACAGCTTAATGGTTCACTATCAAGTATAAATATGATAAATGAGGCAAATATAGTAAGTGGAAGACTTGCACAAAACGAGTACGAAATAGTAATAGACAAAATGACAGTAGACAAAATGCTAAATGAAGGAATGAGCCAAGCAAGACATGCAGGAATAAAAAGTGCAGAGCAATTATTAGAAAAATTAGTAACAAGAAAAAACATGAAACCATTTAAAATAGTTGGAATAGTAGATATGCATAGCCCATCAATATATGCATATGAAAGTAATTTTATAAATATATTAAGTAACTCTAGCTCACCAGCAAGCAATGGCATGACAATGATAATTGGAGAAGACCAAACTCAAAACAGTGAAGAAGGAAGTATAGTAAACTACAAGTTAAAAGAAGAAAATATAGTTCTAAAAAAAGGAAGACTTCCAGTAAATGATTATGAAACAATAGTAAATATAAGTAACCAATATAATATGAAATTAAACAAAAAAATAAAAGTAAAGGTAAATGACGTAGAGCTTACAGTAGTAGGATATTATGAAAGTAGTAAAGGCGAAAATGCATATTTAGTAAATGAAAATACAACAAAATACAAACTAATTTCAGAAAGTCAAAACCTTACAATATATGCAAAAGATAATAACAAAGTAATAGAAAACTTTGATAAAAACTATAATTTATATGTAGAAAATTCATATGAAAAAGCAAAACAAGAATACTTAAAAGAGCAAAGAACATCAATAAATAGTAGTATAATATTTGCAAGTATAATATTAACAATATCATTAATAGAAATATACCTAATAATGAGATCATCATTCTTATCAAGAATAAAAGAAGTAGGAATATTAAGAGCTATAGGAGTAAAGAAAAAAGATATATATAAGATGTTTGTAGGTGAAATCATTGCAATAACATCAACTGCAAGTATGTTAGGGGTAGCATTAATGAGTTACATACTAAATAGCCTAAGCAAAGTGCCATACATGTCAAAAATGTTTATAATAAATTCAAAAGTAGTAGGAGCAAGTATAATACTAATATTTACATTTAATATACTAGTTGGATTACTGCCATTATTTAGAGTATTAAGAAAAACACCAGCACAAATACTTTCAAGACATGACTTAGAATAATAAAATTTAAAATGAATAAAATAATAATATAAATATTGACGTACGTAAAAACGTGTGCTAAAATGATGTTAGGGGGTGTTATTATGACTAATACAAATATAACAAACTTTAGAAAAGATATATATGAATTATTAGAACAAACTATAAAGTATAATGAACCGATAAATATTTCAACAAAAAATGGAAATGCAGTTGTTTTATCAGAAGAAGATTATAATAATTTAATAGAAACATTGTATATTTCCTCTATACCACATTTAAAACAAGATATAATTAAAGGATTAGAAGAGAAACTAGAAGACTGTATAAGCGAAGAAGAGGTGGAATGGTAGTGTACAAAATAGTATATACAAAACAAGTAATAAAAGATATACCAAAAATAAAATCAATTGGGTTAAGTAAAAAAACTCAAAGATTAATTAAAGTAATAAAAGAAAATCCATATAAAAACCCACCATCATATGAAAAATTAGTTGGAGATTTACAAGGTGCATACTCAAGGAGAATAAATATACAACATAGGTTAGTGTACCAAGTGTATGAAGAGGAGAAAATTGTTAAGATAATTAGTATATGGTCACATTATGAAAAAGTATAATTAATAAGAGGAAAGATTTGGGACGTGTCTAAAAATCTACAAACATCAAATAACTTTTTATATTTTAGTTCTATATGTTTGTAAATTTTTAGACACGTCCCAAATCTTTCCTCTTTACATCCCTTGACTAACTTAAATTTAATGATATAATTCTAAATATATAAAATAAAATAGGAAGAAAGAAATGGCAAAAAAATATTTAGAAAAGGATGTTTTGCAAGCATGTATGGAAAGGCTAGAAGTAATTTTAACTGAATTTGACAATGTATATTTTAGTGTTAGTGGAGGAAAAGATAGTTCAGTTATGGTACAATTAGCAAACATGGTTGCACAAAAATTAAACAAGAAATTTGATGTACTTTTTATAGACTTAGAAGCCCAATACAAAAACACAATAGAGCATATAGAAGAAGTAAAAGAATTATCTCAAATAAGAAATTTTTACCACATAGCCCTTCCAATGGCACTTAGAAATGCGGTATCAGTACTACAACCCAAATGGATATGTTGGGAAGAAGAAAGCAAAGACCTATGGGTAAGGGAATTACCAAAAGACTCAATAAACATACACAATTGTCCATTTGAGTGGTTTAAAAAAGGAGAAGAATTTGAAGATTTCATAATACAATTTGCAGACTGGTACCAAAAAAAGTATAAAAGTAAAGTTGCATGTGGAATAGGAATAAGAACAGATGAAAGTTTAAACAGGTTTAGAACAATAGCATTTCAAGATAAAAAAATAACATATAAAAATTATAATTGGACAACAAAAATAAAAGTAAACGAAAAACATATAGAGGTATATAACTTTTACCCAATATATGACTGGAAAGTAGAAGACATATGGGGAGCAGTAAGCATACTTGATTTAAAATTTAACTATATATATGAGCTAATGTATAAAAATGGCTTAAGTATATATGAGCAAAGGTTATGCCAACCATATGGCGATGACCAAAGAAATGGCTTAAACCAATTTAAAGCATTAGAATATGAAACATGGGGGAAAGTGTTAAATAGAGTAAATGGAGTAAATTTTGGAAACATATATTGTAAAACAACTGCGTTAGGAAATATAAAGTCAAGTAAACCTGCGTTTATGACATGGGAAGAATATGCAGTATTTTTATTAGAAAGTATAGGAATATATAATAGAGATTTAATGCTACACTATTACAAAAAAATAAAAAAATTTATGATATGGTATAAAAACAAATATGGAGTGCAAACAAAAGACATACCAGAAACTGCAGAATGCAAATTGGAAAACCAAAAAAAAGCAATATCTTGGAGGAGAATAGCAAGAGCAATAGAAAAAAATGACTTCTATTTACGAAGGCTATCCTTTGGACAAACAAAGTCAGACGACAAAGAATTGCAAAGGTTAATACATAAATGGGATAATTTACTAAATAGAAATACCAAAACAGACGATAAAGGACTAATAAAAATAATAGAAGAACAAAAATAGAAAGAGGAAAAAATATGGTAATAAAAATGAATAACAAAAGTGAAAAATTTTATGAATATATGGGAAAAATATTTGGCTCAAGACTAATACAAAATCAAACAAATGATAGAATATATGATGACGATAATAAAATATGGTATATATATTTAGAGGAAGAGAAAGTAGTTGCATTTGTTTCTATAAGTAATAATATAATAAAGAATATATATACAACAAAAAGTAAATACTTAAAAGAAGTATTAGAAGAAATAAAAAAGGAAAATAAAATAACATTTAGTACAGTTACTAATATATATGAAAAATTATATACAGAAGTGGGTTTTAAAGTAAATAAAACAGAAAACCTAAAAAATTTTGTAATACTATCAGCGTAAAAAGACATATAAAGCTTCTAAAAAAGAAAGGACAAATAATGAAAGAAATAGAATTTCCAGTATTAAATGTAAAAATGGTAGATATAGAAAAAATAGTAGCAAATGATTATAATCCAAACAAAGTCGCACCACCAGAAATGGAATTACTAAAGCATTCAATAGAAGAAGATGGATATACACAGCCAATAGTAACATATTATGATAAAGAAAATGACAAATATATAGTAATAGATGGATTTCATAGATATAGATGTGCAAAAGAATTTTTTCACTTAAAACAAATACCAATAGTAACAATAGAAAAAGATCTAGAAAACCGTATGGCAAGTACAATAAGACATAATAGAGCCAGAGGAACACATCAAATAATAGATATGTCACATATAGTTTTGACTTTAACAGATATAGGATGGAATGAAAAGCAAATTTCAAAACATTTAGGAATGGAGCTAGACGAAATAATAAGACTAAAACAAATAACAGGATTAAAAGAAATGTTTGCAAACCATGTATTTAGCAAATCTTGGGAAGAGTTTGACGAAAAAATCAGAAAAGAAGCTAATAATAATTAAAAAAATGAGCACACTATAAACAAATGGAAGATGGAGGTCGGAAGATAGAAGTCAGAGGTCGTGACCTCCGACTTCCCATTTCGAGAAAGGAAGGATTATAGTATGGAAACTAATCAAAAAATAAATTGTACAGTATCTAGTTGTAAATACAATAAACGTCAAGAACAAGAATGTTCATTAAAGCAAATAATAGTAACACCAATACAAAATTGTGACACCAAAAAGCCTGATGAGTCTATGTGTAGTAGTTATAAAAATAATGAATTATAAGCGGAAAATATAGTTAATAAACATATTAGTAAACTAAAACTAAGGTGCCAATGGCACCTTAGTTTTTAACGTATATGCTTATCTTTTCGGTCATATCTAGGAAAACACCCAACAAGACCACTGGAGTTAAACCTAAATTTAAAGTTGGAATTCAAAATGAAAGTTTTATAACCTTCATTTATTAATTCGTTAGCAAGTAATTCTTTAGAAACTTCCTCACCATGGTGAATACCGACTCCTAAAACATTTTTAGGGTCAAAAGGCTTTACAAAGTTTACAAGCTTTTCTTGTCTTGCATGTGCTGAAAATTCCCCAGTACCACGGAAGAGAGCCTTAGCATTAGGGTCATCACGCATTCTTCCTAGTTTTGACTCTGGAAATAAATGACCAGCAGAGTGAACCATATATTTCGGATCAGTATAATGAGCATTTAAGTATGCTTGTGAAGCTCCATAACTTGCACTTCCAGAAGAAGCAGCTATAATCTTAGGAGTAATAAAGTCAGATATTATTTGTCTCCGCATAACTTTATCTTCAACAATAATTAAATTGTCTGGTAGAAAATTTTTGGATGAACGGAACATATTAAATTTACCTTCTAAGAAGATCTCAGTTGTAGCAATTGCTGATTTACCATCAGCATAAATTGGAATTCTACGATCTAAAACTCCACTATCTTGAGCTTGCTTCAATGTATAAAGAACTTCCTGATGCCTGCCAAAAGCAAATGTTGGAATAAGAACAGACATATTTTTCTTGATAGCATAAAGAATGTTTTCTATAAGGCAAGGTTCACAAGAACTATCTGTTTTTGTACCTCCATATGTTGATTCTAGCAGAATGAGTACATTTGGTAACTTGTAAACCCAATTGGGTAAAGGGTTTACTGGAAAGAACATATTGTGATCGTTATAATCTCCAGATAAAACAACATTAATACAATCTTCACCATCTGTAATTTGGACTAATGTAACTGCTGCACCAGGCAAATGTCCATTATCAAAAAAGTAAATACATATATTATCATTATATTGTACTTTTTCATAATATTTACAAGGTACTAACATTGATTTCATTGAAGCAATATCCTCTTTAGAATAAAGTGGAGATGTATTTTCATCAGCCTTTTTATTACGTCTCTCTTCAATTTTTAAACAATCGTCTAAGAAAACTCTTGTTAGAAAATTGGCGGTTGTATGTGTCGTAAAAATTGGGGCTAAAAAGCCTTGATTGATAGCAACCGGAAATCTACCATAATGGTCGAGGTGACCGTGTGTCAATATAGCAAATTCAGGTCTAGTTACATCATAGAAAAATGAGGAGTTAAACTGAGCATCATTGTCAAGCCCTTGGAATGTTCCACAATCCACCAAAAATGGAATATTGTTGGTAGGTCCATGTGCACCTGAAACAGTAGTAGAAAAGAAAGCCTCAAATAATTGATTTGTACCAGTTACACCATCTTTTTCATCACATAGTTCAAGAAATAGCCGCTTATTCATAAAACCATCCTTTCTTATTTAATAAAAGAAATATAATTTACTTGTTTCTTGCAAATATTTTACCATTAAAATAACATAAAAGCAACAAAAAATAGAAAAAAGTTGAAAAGTGTTGAAAAAAGTATTTGAATATGATAAAATGTCAACATAAAAATTGAATATGCGTTATTAAATTAAATAAAGCTTTGAATTATAGAAAGGAGAAAAAATTTAAAAGGTCAAAACAAAAAGTAACTTATAAACAATGCAAATAACATAACTACAAGGAGGATACCATTATGAAAGAAAAAAAAGTTGTATTTTCAGCAGAAGTTCTTAACTTATTTTCTAGTATGGATGAAATTAGAAAGGAAAATAACCTTAAGCGGATAAACAGTGTAATTCTTTTAAAAGCATTATTAGAAGAAAAAGATAGTATATTTTATGAATGCTTATGTGCTACTTCTGTACAAAATCCGTATAAACAAATTATTAAAGATTGTGATGAAAAATTACAAAAAATGCAACAGGAAGAAAAAGAAATAGAAGAGAAAGAGTCTACTTTTAATTTAAAAGTAGGGGAAGAAATAAATAAATTTTATGTAACTAATAGTTTCTTAGAAATATTAAATGGAGCAGTACAATTAACATTAGAGATAGAAGAGGAAACTGAAATGTATACAGATGATATACTTTGTAGTTTACTTAAAAATACTCCAAAAGATGTGATTAGAATATTAAGAAATAATGGTGTATATATAGAAGCAATTATGGAATATTATAGTCTTTTAGGAGAAATATATGAGGCAAATACTGATAAGGAAGAAGATCCTGAAAGTCTCCCAGTCGGCATTTCTGATTTTGCCAAAGTTCTTAGTGCAAAATATAAAGGGGTTGCCGAATGCGAAATACTTGGAAGAGATAAAGAATGTGCAAAAGTAATGAGAGTATTACAAAAAAGAGGTAAGAAAAATGCAATACTTATTGGAGAGCCTGGAGTAGGAAAAACAGCAATAGCAGAAAAAATTGCATTTGACATTGCCAATGGTAATTGTCCTGAGAGTTTAAAAGATCATATTGTTATTCAAGTAGATGTAAATTCTTCCATTGCAGGAACACAATATCGAGGAATGGCAGAAGAACGTTTTAAGTTATTAGTAGAATATTTAAATACTCACGAAAATGTAATCTTATTTATTGATGAAATTCATATGGTAATTGGAGCAGGTGCAACTTCTGGCAATGACGCTGGAAATATGTCAAATGCATTAAAACCTTTTTTGGCAAGTGATAAAGCAAAAGTTATTGGTGCTACAACAGAAGAAGAATATGAAAAACATTTTTCTAAAGATGGAGCATTTAAACGTAGGTTCGAAAGAGTAATTGTAAAAGAGCCTAAAGCAAAAGAAGTATATCCTATGTTAAAGAAATCAATTGAGGCACATGAGAAATTTCATGGCGTAAAAATTGAAAAAGATATGGTGGAATATGCAATACTTATATCTTCATGCTTTAACAATACTACAAATAATCCAGATAGAACCAATGATTTGATAGATTCAGCTATGGTAATTGCTAAGGAACATGGGAAAGAATATGTTGACAGAGATTGCATATTGGAAAACTTTGATATTAATTTTGAGAAATTTAAAAAAATGCCCCAAAAGCAGAAATGTAGTACTTCATATCATGAATCTGGACATTACTTGGTTTCTAGGAAATCAGAAAGATTAGAAAATTCTAAGGGTATAGCAGTTTCTATTATGCCAGCAGAAGACTATTTAGGAATTACAGTATATGACGATTTAAGTGACGAAGTAACAATATATCCTAATAAGAATTATTATATAGACTATGTAGCAGAAATGTTAGCAGGAAGAGTTGCTGAGGAATTATATACTCAAGATATAAGTGCAGGAGCAGAAAGCGATCTTAAAAAGGCTAATAAAGTAGCGTATGAAGTAATAACAAAATGTGGAATGTCTGAAAACTTTGGAAACAGAGTTTTCTATGAAGATGAAGAAGTAAATATGATGAGTGAGAAAATACGAAATGAAATTGATGAAGAAGTAAGAGATTTTATAGAAAAAGCCACAGATAGAGCAAAAGAGATAATTGAGGAAAATAAAGAATTACTTGAAAAGCTTGTAGAAGCATTAATGGAAAAGGGTATCTTAGACGAAAATGACCTTGAAGAAATTTGTAAAAAATACTAAAAAATAAAATGAGCA
The DNA here is from genome assembly GCA_947577025.1 of uncultured Clostridiaceae bacterium. Taxonomy (GTDB): domain Bacteria; phylum Bacillota; class Clostridia; order TANB77; family CAG-508; genus UMGS1663. Next base: position 65,751 of record CANPTO010000014.1, read on the forward strand.
TGGTGAATATCATGCCAGGGTCATTTCATAAAATATTACAAAATTGTAATATTTTCTAATATATGTTAGA
>CANPTO010000015.1 GCA_947577025.1 uncultured Clostridiaceae bacterium
TAAATAAAAAAGGAAAGTTTTGAACGCGTCCCAAATCTTTCCTTTTTTTACAGCCACACTTTACTATTTTTTAGAATAATTAAATGCCTCTCAAAAATTTTTGAATTTCAGGTTCTGCTTTTCCCAAAACAGTTGGATGAGTTGCTTTTATCGTAATTACTTCATCTACTAAGTTTTCGCATAATTTTTGCTTTTCTAACTCAACCATTCCATCTGCCTGCTCGTCTAATCCAAGATATTTTCCATAATGTCTGAAAAATGTATCTGTTGGATTAATAAATATTCCTCCTGGGCATGTTGCTGTTATAAGCATTGTTCGGTGATAACTTAAGTAAGATAAATCCAATTCTTTTAATATAAAGTCTGAATTTATTGACATGTCATAATCTATTGGTCTCCTGCTTCCTATTGTACGCATTACCCATTTATATAATGCTATATCTGGTGTAAGTAGAGCTTTTTGAATTATATTTTTGCTTCGTTTATATTCATCTAATGTTTTTATCATTAACTCTTCATTTCCCATTATTGTCCCAAATGTAGGAGCAATTAATAGGATATTAGTATGAATATCTAATGGCAAACCTGCGAAAATTAGTGCACCTTTTGAGTGTCCTATTAATGCATGTTTTTCATAGTTATTTACTATATTTTCCTTTATAAATTGCGCTAATTCGTTTTGTAGTTCTTTTATTCCTTTGCATTCTGGTTTTGCATACAGTCCATAAACATTACAATCCATTTCTTCATAAGGTTTTAATATATCACCTGTTTGGTTGGCTATAACTGGGTCTGGTAAGTGTGAACGGTCCTTTTTTGGTACTGTTCTTAATTGTGTAAGTATCCAAGGTTCAGTTACAGCCTTTTCATCAATAGTATAACCTGATGACCTTATAACACAAATTGCTTTGTCACCTTTCCGTGAGGTACGTTCTTTTACTAATATGAAGTTTTCTCCACTGATGAATTTTGGCATAATTTATTCCTCCTAATAATATTTTCTATATTATATTTCATTTTACATAATTTGTCAATGTCCTATTGCTTTTTAATTTATTCTTATACATAGCATAATTGTTTTAAATTATAACTCTAACTTCATATCTCCATCTTTTATTATTCCCTTTTTTCTCATAATGTAACTTACTAGCCATGCTATTATTCCTGGTAATATGAAGTGTAATAATGCTATTTTTATAATTAGTGTTACTTGGCTTTCTGCTCCTGCCATTGTTTGGCATGTCATGAATTGTCCTACGAAACCTGCCGTTCCCATTCCTGCTCCTGAAGCATTGTTTGTCATGTGGAAAACCATTGTTGATATTGGCCCTAGTATGGCGCTTGCTATTATTGCTGGTAGCCATATTACTGGCTTTTTCATTATGTTTGGTACTTGTAACATACTTGTTCCTATTCCTTGTGATAATAATCCTCCTACTTTATTTTCTTTGTAACTTGCTACCCCAAAGCCTATCATATTTGCACAGCATCCTACTGTTGCTGCTCCTGCTGCTAATCCATTTAGGTTTAGAATTATTGATATTGCTGCTGAGCTTATTGGCAAAGTTAATATCATTCCCATGATGACCGATACTAGTATTCCCATTATGAATGGCTGTTTTTCTACTGCCCAGTTAATCATATTTCCTAGTAGTGCCATGAAATTTGAAATTGCTGGTCCTACTAGTAAACCTATGGCTCCACCTATTAATATTGTGACTAGTGGAACTAGTATTATATCTATTTTTGTTTTTCCTGTTACTAATTTTCCTATTTCTATTCCTATGTAACTTGCTATAAATGCTCCCATTGGCTCCCCTGGTCCTGTTAGTATTATGCTTCCATTTACATATACATTTCCTGCTAATATTTTGCTTGCAAATGCTCCTATTAAGCCTGCCATTGCTGCTGAAATTGTTACAAATGGAGAGGCTTTATATTTTACGGCGGCCCCTACTCCTATTCCTGCTCCTGTTAATGAGGCACATATTTTTCCTATTAGGATTAGCATATTTCCTATTTGGTTGTTTCCTATTAGTTTTCCTATTTGTTCTATTATTAGTCCTATTATTAGGGTTGAGAATAACCCCCATGCCATTCCTGTTAGTCCCTCTATGAAGATGTGGTTGAATAGTTCTTTTCCTTTGCTTTTTATAGTTTTTAGTTTTTCGTTCATGTTTTTTCCTCCTTTTTTATATTTGATTTTATATGTGGGGGCGATTTTAATCGCCCGCTCTTTGAAGGCATCTCTTAAAATATATTAAGGTATTCCTTAGGAGCCACGGAGATTAAAATCGCCCCTGCGCCTTTTCTTATTATTATTTTAATACTATCATTTTGTATTTTTTTAAGCACATGTTATGTTTGTGCTTTTTTTATATTTCTTCGTCTTAATTATTTATACTTTATAGTATTCTACTTCTTTCCGATTGGGGACAGTCCCTCTTGGGACATCTTCGATTACCCAAGGGGGTGCTTTTTGTTTTTTGCTTCTTAACGCTCTCTACTCTTTTAACTTTACTTCTTTATTTCCGATTGGGTACATTTGTTGATGTTTTTTTATTATTTTTGTTTTGCTTCTATTCGCATTTTTTTGTCTTGTTTTTGTTGCCCAATCTAGTCTTTCTGCACCCATTCAGGGACAGTCCCCAATCTAGTTCCCAATCTAGTTTAGTCTTTGGTATACTGGTATTGGTTTTCTTTTGTGTTCTGTGGCTTTTTCTTTTTGTTTTATTATTTGCATTGCTTCTCTTTGCGTTTTTCCGGTTTCTATATATTCTGCTATTTGCTTGTATGTTACTCCTAGTTTTTCTTCGTCTGTTGGCCCTCCTAGTCCGTCGTTTGGTGCTTTGTTTATGATTTTGTCTGGTACTCCTAGGTATTTTCCTATTTGTAGTACTTCTTCTACTGTGAATTCTCCTATTGGGTTAAAATCGCTTGCGTTGTCTCCCCATTTTGTTGTGTAACCAACAGTTGCTTCACATTTATTTCCTGTTCCTGCTACTAAGTAGTTCATATTTTGTGCTACATAGTATAGTGTTGTCATTCTTAGGCGTGGCTTTGTATTTATTTTTGCTTCTCTTCCTCTCCATTCTTCTTTTCCTTTGGTAACTTCACCTATTACTTTATCAATTTCAGTTTCTAGTGTTTGGTAAGTATCGGTTAAATCTATTTTTAATAATTTAACTCCAAATGCATCTGATACTAGTTTTGCATCTTCTATATCTGCTTTTATAGAATTACATGGCATTGCTATTGTTAATACATTTTCTTTACCTAATGCTTTTTGTGCCAATGCTATTACTGTGGCACAGTCTTTGCCTCCGCTATTTCCTATAACTACACCTTCTGCTTTTGTTTCTTCAACGTAGTTTTTTATCCATTTTGTTATTTCTTCAACTTCTTTTTGAATGTTTTTAATCATATATATCATTCCTTTCTCAAAATTCTTTGAATTTTGTACTATTCACTATTCATTTTTCACTATTAACTATTCACTTGGGTCATTTCTTTGAAGAGCGGACGATTAAACTAATACATAACTTATCTGTAACTAGCTTTGCTTGAACAGCTAAGAAATAATCTCCTCATATATAAAATTTGTTGTTTTTTTGTGCTTTTTTGCTTTTTGCTTCCGATTGGGGACAGTTCCTAATCTAGCTAGATTATTGTTGTTTTTTGGCTTGAGTTTCTTCTCTATCTTGTTTCCGATTACGAACCGTCCCCAATCTACCCCTTCTGCTCTTCTTATTTTCTGCTATTTCTGGGGGCGCTAATGGCGGCGACACCCTGCAGCTATTATTCTATATATAAATTATTTGTTTTTATGTATTCATATACTTCATCTGGCATTAAATATCTTACGCTTTTTTGCTTCTTTATTTGTGTACGTATATATGTTGAGCTAAAATTGCTTCTTATTCCTTCTTCTAGCTTTCTTATGTTTTCTATATAGTATTTTAATAATTCATTTTGTTCTATTATTTCTTCTATTTTATCTTCGTTTCTTTCCATTACTAAAACTTTATATCTTGAAACTAGTTCTTCTGCTCTTTTCCATGTATGTAGTTCTTTTAGGTTGTCACTTCCTATTAAAAACCATACATTTTTATCTTTATATTGTTTTTGTATTTCTTCTAATGTTTCTATTGTATATAATGAACGATTTCCTTCCATATCAATATTTGATAGTATAAAATTTTCGTTTTTATCTGTAACTAGCTTTAGCATATTATATCTGTGCTCATTTTCAAGTAATCCATCTTTTTCATATTTTTTATTTACAGGTATAAATATTACTTTTTCTACCTCTTCATATTGATTTAATACTTGCTGTGCAGTTGAAAAATGTGAATTATGTGGTGGATTAAATGAACCTCCAAATACTACTATACTTTTTTTATTGTTCAACCTAATCACTTCCTTTATATGATATTATCATTTTATCAATAAGTATGTTATTATTATATTGATAATATCATAATTTGTCAATAGCTTTTTAAAAATTTATTAAATATATCTTTATATTCTAAATTGTAAGATTTTTGTTAAACAGAAAAAGAGTAGAAATTTCTACCCTTCTCCTGTTTTAAGAATTTCTTTGATTTGGAATTAAAATATTTTGTCTTCTTTGTTCCAGCCGTCATACAACTTGCAGTCTGGGCGGATTACGAAGTACTTTGAGGCTTCTTTTTCTGTTTTTGCTTCATTCATACAGTCTTCGTCAATAACCACTGAAATACCCTGTACAGAATACTGATTATATCCATATGGTAATACCCCAATAAGCTTTCCATTTTCTCTCACATACGAATGCAAATAATCAAAAAATTGATCTGGCACCGCATTATTTCTTATCCAACGGCTCTGTTCATTGTCTCCATCTGTATAAAACTTTCGGAAAGTCACCTGATCTGCACCTAGCTTATTAGCTTTTTCAAATATTCTGGGTACTATTTCAGAATAATAATTGCTACTTGTTACACTTTGTATCATTTCAAGACTCATATTAAGACTAAGCCTTAGTGTAAAGTCATATGTCTTTGCTATTTCACATACTTTTTCAATATCCACAGTCATATTTTTTGGCATTCCCACAATTTCTGAATTCTTTTTACTGTCAAAACTTGATAATGAAAAAGAAAATACTCTTACGCCTACAGTGTTTCTTAAAAACCTTGCATAACCTTCATCAAATCCAACAGCTGAAGTCTGGATTTCAATCCAGTTAAATGGGCTACAACCTTTTTGAGGTAATATGTAATTGTTAATAAGTGACAACGTCTGTAGAAAATGACGATTTTGTAGTGGTTCAATGTCTCCTGTAATCATCATTGTATTTGCATCATTCTCTTTTGCAAAAATCATACTTTTTACGTAATCTTCAAGGTAAAGATCATAAAAAGGTAAGTTCTCATCCATCTGGTTTTTGTAAGCATCTGCATGCATACATGACACACAAAACCTACAGTGGTTAATACATTTCTTGCCTGGCACGCAAACGCTTAGGCTCTGTACATTCCGCTTCATACAAAATTCCTCCTTACCAAAAATGGTATAATATTGTTTATAAAGTAACGTTAATAACAATATTATACCATATATTTACATAATTTTCAATTATTTTTCTTCATTTTCTTCTTCTTTTAATTTAAAAAATTCTTTGTACCCAATACATACTACAGCTACTACCATTAGTGCAAATGATATTGCTTTCCATATGTCGCTTTCAAATAGTATTACTGCAAACATTCCGCATGCTACGCTTATTCCGTATAGTATTAGTACTGCTTCTTTTTGTGTGAACCCTTTTGCTATTAATTTATGGTGCAGATGTCCTTTATCTGCTTGTATAACTGCTTTTAGGGATTTTCCTTTTATTAGCCTTCTTATTATTGCTGATATTGTGTCAAATATTGGAAGACCTAATACTATTATTGGGAGTACTACTACAAATGCTGTTGCGGTTTTTGCAATTCCTAGTATTGATACTATTGATAGGGTAAAACCTATAAAGTTTGAACCTATGTCTCCTATAAAGGTTTTTGCTGGGTTAAAGTTGAATGGCAAAAAACCTGATAGTGCCCCTACTAATGCTGTTATTATTATTATTGCTACTAATGGTGAATTATTTAGTGCAAATATTATTAATAAACATACTGATGATATTATTGCTATTCCTGTTGATAGCCCATCTAAACCATCAATTAAGTTTATCGCATTTGTTATCCCTACTATCCATACCATTGTTAAGCCTATTGAAAATACATTACTTAGAACTATATTTCCTTCAAAAAATGGTAAGTCTAAGTTGTTTATCCTGATCCCAAAAGATACTACTATTGCTGCGGCTATAACTTGACCTGCCAATTTTACAAGTGGTTTTATGCCTTTTATATCATCAAAAAAACATACAAAACTTATTACTAATATTCCTAGTAAAAAACCTATTAACTTTATAAAATAGCCTTCTTCACCAAATAAATTAAGGTTTCCTTCTACTGATGATGTAATTAGCAAATATATTGTTGATAGTAAAAATCCTATTATAATTGCTGGTCCACCAAACTTTGGCATTGGCTTATTATGCATTCTTCTTTCATCTTTTGGAACATCTACTGCTCCTATTTTCTTTGCTATCTTTATTGTATATGGTGTTAGCACAAATGTTGTTATAAATGCTAACAAAAAAGCTATTGCTATATCTCCCCACATAGGCATACCTCCTATTAGGTTTTAATATATCACAATAGCTTGTCTTTTACAAGGTTTTAGTAATTTAATTTTCGTTTTTTGTTTACATGTTGGAGGTATGAAGTCAGAGGTAGGATTTTAAGTTAATTTCTTTGAAGCTTTTACCCCACCGAAGGTGGTATCATTACAATTTATTTAAGCAATTCCTCTGAAGTGCTATCAATTTTGCCTCTACATTTTGTATTCTTTTTCTAGTTTACTATTAGTATAAATTTTCGCGATTATTTCTAATTGTTTTTTATTTTCATCTGATATATTAAATGAGAATAATTTTTTAGCTGGTGCAACTTCTATATATCTTAGTGCATTTTTTGTTGATTCACTAATTTCTATTGTTCCTGTATCTTGCTTACTACAGTTTATACATTTTAACCCATTATCTTTAAAGCTAAAGTGATTTACTTCTTCACTGCTGCAATTTACACACCTATCTAGCCTTGGTTTGAAACCTAACAGACACATTAGCCTTATTTTAAATATTGAACATATAAATTTTAAATCCATTTCTATGTTTGCTATTACATATAATGTGTTTAAATATAGTTGCAGTATTTTATATGTATTTTGATTTTCATATGTTACATCTTGTATTATTTTTGTTATATGGGCTGCATATTGTAACTTGTCTAAGTCTATTCTTAAATTATAAAATAGTTCTATTGTATTGCATGAGTTTAGTGTGTATGTATTCGACCCTTTAAATAACATATATTCTCCAAAGCATAAAAATTGTGTGCCTGCCATAAGTTGACTTTTTGGTCTTCTTGCACCTTTGGCAGAACACGATATTTTTCCGTTTGGTGTTAATATTGTTAGCATTTTATCAAAATCGCCCATATTATTTTCTGATATTATTATTCCTTTTGTTTCTATTGTGCTCATTTTCTATTTCCCTTTAAAGCTTTATATCCTTTTTTATATCTTGTTCTATTTTATTTAGTTCTTTTGATTCTAAATTTTTGCTTATATTTTTTTCTATATTTTCTACTTTTGTAAGTTCTAAATATGAATCTATACTTCCTGTATTTTTAAAGGTATTCCATGCTATTTGTTTTATCATAGAAATTCATCTCCTTGCTCTTTTGTCTGGGATTTTTATATTCTTAGCTTATATTAAAAATTTTAGTGTTCCCTTACTTATATTATTTTTTTCTTTTTTATACATTTTATTCATTTTTTCTAATTTAGTTTGAATTTTTTAACTATCTTGTCATTATTAAGCCAATCTTCTTTTACTTTTACCCATATTTTTAGGTTTACTTTTTCTCCAAGCATTTCTTCTAAATCTTTTCTTGCATATGTTCCTATTTTTTTTAGCATACTTCCATTTTTTCCAATTATTATACCTTTATGAGAGTTTCTTAAGCAATATATTGTTGCTTCTATATCATATATTCCTTCTTCTTGTTTTGTTTTTCTGTATTTCATTTTTTCTGTTTCTATATATAAACCATGTGGAACCTCATCATCTAAAAATTTTAGTGACTTTTCTCTTATTATTTCTTCTACTAATTGTCTTGAAGTTTGGTCTGTGTATTCTTCTATATCATAATAGGCTGGGCCTTCTTTTAGGTTCTTTTCTATCTCTTCTAAAATTATTTCTATATTCTCTTTTTTTAATGCTGATACTGGTATTACTGCTGTAAAGTTATATTGTTTTTGATATAGCTCAATTAACTTTAATAGTTCTTCTTTCTGTTTCACCATATCTATTTTATTTATTATTAGTATTGTTTTCCTTTTTGCTTCTTTTATTTTTTCTAGTATTTTGGTATCTCCTCTTCCTATTTCTTTTGAGGTTCCATCTATTACAAATAGAATAACGTCTACATCATGTGTGAATGTGTAGGCTGTTTCTATCATTGTTTCACTTAATTTTGACTTTGGTTTGTGTATTCCTGGTGTGTCTATAAAAATAATTTGTGAATTTTCTCTATTTACAATTCCCTTTATTGCTGTTCTTGTTGTTTGCACTTTATTTGCTACTGCTGCTACTTTTTCTCCTATTATAGCATTTATTATTGTAGATTTTCCTACATTTGTTCTTCCTATTATTGACACAAAACCTGATTTGAATTTTTCACTCATTTTTTTCCTCCGTTTTTATTATACCACTACTCCATGGCTAAATTTGTAGAATTTAGTATTTTATATAATTTTTTTTGTTTTATTCCCTTTACTTTTTTGATTATAGCATTATATATTTTATTTTTCAATTATTTTTTATAGGAAAGATTTGGAAAGATTTGGGACGCGTCCGAATCTTTCCTATTTTTTCTTGACACCAGTTGTATAATTTCATAGTGTTTCTTATTTCTTACAAAAAAAGAGCATATTAAACCACTATATGGTAAAATATACTCTTTTTTTGTAAATTATCGTTTTTTTAACACCCACTTAAGTTTTATTGTTTTTTAATTATTACATACTTATATTATTACACTTATTATTAATGCCAATGCTAACAGTATTATTGCTAAAAAGCACCATGCATATTCTGATAGCTTAGGATTTTTACCTGCCTTTTTGTGTTCATAGTACTGTGTTTCTGCTAGTACTAAAATTAAAATGATTAATTCTACTACAGCTATCATCTTGTCCTCCTTTTTAATGTGGCTCAGAGGACTTTGCCTCTGAAGGGTTATTAGTTTCCTTTAAAGGCTTTTCTAAATATTATGTTACCAGTATATCATTTTTTAATTTATAATGCAATAGTATTTTTATATTTTAACGATTTTATGGTTACTATATAATGGTTTTTAATAAAATTTCTTCGAAGACTTCTATGTCAAAATTATTTTCTAGTTTCGAACTTACAAAATGTTTTAAAAAATAAGAATAAAATTTTCTAAGCTCATTACACAGTATATCATATCTGTAATTCCCTACGGTCAAACAGCTAAGAAATCTTCGCTAAGATTCTTAAAGGAAAGATTTGGACGCGTCCCAAATCTTTCACAAATCTTTCACATTGTTTGTTATTCATTATTATTGTTACTTATTTGCTCCCCTGGTTCAAATGTTACTTTTGAGTCTATTGGGCATATTTGTATGAATGTGTTTCCGTCGTTTACTTGTATGATGTTTCCATTTAAGTCTTTATATAGTGTTTTTCCACTTCTTGATGTTTTTTCACATGTTATTTCTATCGCTTTTCCATTTGTTATGTAATACCCTTTTAATGTTTTTATATTGTCTAATGTTTGCCTTCCTTTGTTTTCACCATCATTTAGTGTTGTATTTTTGCAAAATGTTATTATTATATTTTTGGCTGTTACGGCTTCTTTTGTGTCCCAGTCTACTTGTTTTGTTTTTCTTGAATATCTTACATAGTTTTTATTAGTTTCGTCATATTCGTATTTTACTGTGTTACTTTCTGAATATGGTATTGTGACTGTATTTGCTATAATGTCACTTTCTAGTTCTACTGGGTCTGCTACATAGTTTAGTACACTTTCTTTTTCTGATGTTAGCTTATAGCCGTCTTTTTGCGCTATTTCTAGTACTTTTTTTGTATTTGTTACTGCATTGTGTGGTGCTGATTTGTCTTTTACTCTCCAAAATGAGGTTGAACTTTCATATATTCCATTTATGTTATTTACTCCAAGTTTTGCTATGTCATTTTTTGCTTGTGGACTAAAACCAAAGTGTACATATATTGCATCATTTTCTAGTGCATAGTCTAAAAAGTAGTGTCTAGAACTTCTTACTGGTCCTAATTTTTCTAGGTCTTGCCCTTTATATAGTGCCATTAAACGTGTTTCTCCACCTTCTACTATCATTTCATATACAAGATATGCTTTACTTAGGTTTGCTTGTGGCATTGCACTTTTGTGGTTATCTATCATTACTGCTATTGGTCTATCTGTTCCTTTAAATATTTGTGGCTCTTTTATTTCTACTACTGTTGGCTCTTTTTGACTGTTATTATTGTCTTCTTTTCCTATAATTGTTTCTATAACATTTTTGTCTTTGGCAAATTTTATTCCTAATAATATTGCTGCTATTATGATTACTACTATTAATAATACTACTAATATTTTTCCATTTGCTGATTTCATATTTTTCACCCTTTCTTGCATTATATGTGTAATATTTAACTGGTTTTTATATATTTTGTGCTTAGACACATCAGATGTTGGAAATTTGAGTTTTTTATTTTGATTTATTTTTTCTATCTTACTATTTTTAATTCATTCAATATTTTTTCTTCTTTTGGGCGCATTTTCTTTTTATCTTCTTCTTCTATGTGGTCATAGCCCATTAGGTGGTAAAAGCCATGTACTAACATGTATGATAGCTCTCTTTCAAAACTATGTCCATATTCTTTTGCTTGTTTTTCTACTCTTTTGATTGATATTACTATGTCTCCTATTGTTTCTGGTACTATTTGCTTTTGCTTACTTTTTACTATTTCTTCTATTTCTTCTTTTTCAAACATTGGAAATGAAAGCACGTCTGTTTCTTTGTCTATTTTTCTGTAATTGTTATTTAGTTCTTTTATTTTTTTTGGTGTTGTTAGTGTTATACTTATGTATAGGTTTAGGTCTTTTAGTTTTTCTTCTTCAAAACACTTTTGTATAACTTGTTGTATTTTATTTTTATATGTTTCATTTTCTTCTATATCTTCATAGTTGATTTCTACTAATTCTTGCATAATACTTTCCTTCCTGTATATATACCTTCTGATATGTATTTATTTTTTATTTGTTTCATTTCTCCTAATGAAACTAACTTGTTTTTATAAAATTGTATACTTCTATAATACTTATTTTCATTTTTGTATATTTGCTTTAGGTCACTTTTTATGAATAGAATTTCTTTTTGCTTTTTATATTCTTCTTCATTTTGTTTTATATTTTCTAGTTTTTTATATTTATTCCAAAATTCTTTGTATTCTTCTCTTTTTTCTGGCTTGTCCCAATATACTTTAGTAGAAAGTAGTTTTACATTATATTCTTCTATTAGTTTTATTAATAGTGCATATGCTCTTTCTCTCTTTTTGGCTACTTTTGTGTCTACTATTAGGCTTCGTACATCTTTTAGTAATTTTATATAACATTGTTCTGCTACAATTAGTGGTATACTATGTGTAAATAGTTTTCTGCTTAGTGCTATTAATACCATTCTCTTTTCTATTAATTCATTTTGGTCTAATTTTCCTACTGTGTAGTTTTCAAATTTGTTGTATTCTTCTATAATTTCTTTATATGTGTTATTTTCGCTTACTTCTAGCTTTATTGGTAATATTGTTGTTATGTATTCTTCTAATACTACAAATATTTTCTCATATATGATATCTTTACTTTGACTTGATAGGTTGTCTGCTAGTTTTATAGAAAAATGTTTTAGTAGCCCTTTATATAGTGCATCTATTTTTGTAATATAAAATTCTTTATACTTTTGTATTAGTTTTTCTTTATTTGTATTTTGTACTGCTTGGTAGTCTAATTCTAATAAGTATTTTTGTTTTTTATATTTATACTCTAGGTATTCTGTGTCTTTTATTTTTATGACATTATAATACTTTGATAGAGCATCTTTTTCAAAGTCAGATGCTGTATCATTTTTTACTTTTTTATATATTGAGTCCATCACATGCTTATCTATCGCCTCTAAATATAAGCTATATATCTCTTCATATTTTTTTTCTATTGTTTCTTTTTTACTTTCATCGTTTTCATTATTTGCTTGTTTAAATGCTTCATAATTTTTTAGCACATTATTTCTTTTCATTGAAATAATTACTCCATTAATTCCTATTTTTGTAGGAACTAGCATTTTTGTTAATGTGTTAGTTAATTTTGTAAAAAATGTTTTGTCTGCGTAGACTCTTAAGCTTCTTTCTTCCATGTTATCAATCCTTTCAAAACACTACTTTTTCTTTTGTCCCAATGGTTTCTAGTACTTCATATATAACCTCTACTTCTACAAATTCTTCGTTTTCATTATAGTTTATATATGTATTTAAAATACTTTCTTTATTTTCTATTTGCTGTTCTATTTCTCTTTTTGCCTTTTCTATTGCTAGCTCTTTTGCTTGCTGTTTTGTGTATTGTATATCTTTTTGTATGTATTCATAATTTGTATTTTTTATGATTTGTATTGGTAAATAGAAGTCTGAAAATATTTTTATTTTTTTAGTTTCCTCTATTGTATCATAATTTTTTAATTTTGAAAGAGTTTTATAAAAATTTATTCGAAAATTATTTATTGTTACGGAATATTTATTTTCTTGTGTTCCTGTTCTTTCTGAAATTGTTTGTTTTAACTGTACTTTTTCTTTTTGTGTATACCATACTTTTGCTGTAACTTCGCCATTTGCATGTACATAACGCATGCCTGTATATTTACCCTCAAGCCATCCTCCTATTAGTATACTTCCTTGTTTTATTGTATCCCCTTCTTTTACTAAGGGTGTACCATTTACAGCACTTACCTTTACTATTATTCCGTGGTTTTGTTGCAACTATATTGCAATAATCTTTTTCGTCTATTATTTCTGGTCTTTTGTCTGATTCTACTATTTTAACAATTGCATTTGTTCCTTTTAATTGTATTCCTATCCATGCTAAGTCATTTCTTTCTAACCTCATTTTGTTTATAATTTCTTTTGCATTTATTTTACTTTTTAGAGTACCTAATTTTAGTCCATCTGCTTCTAAATTTTTTATTAGTTCTTCTTTTGGTATGTTAACATTTCCTGTTACCTCTATATTCCAAACAAAATTTGATAATGATATTACTCCTACAGTAAGAAGCAGTAAAAATACAAAAAATACTTTTCTTTTTCTATATTTATTAAATATAAATGGAAGTCCTTTTTTACTTTTTATTTTTACTCTACATTTTGTTGATTTTGCTATTTTGCTTATTTTTCTAAAATTTTTTATACCTATATTACTATATGCTATAGTTGCCCTTGTTCTTTTTATATTCCATAAAAATATATTTTTTGATATACAAATATTTATAAATTTTTCTACAAAGTATCCTTCTATTTCAATATTTAAATATCCTAATATATAATTTAAAAGTATTTTTATGTACAATTTACTATTCCTCCCTCAAGATTTTTTGGCTAACTTTATTCAATTTCTTCAAAATCTACTGTTTCTATTTTTCCTGTTATCATGATGTCATCTGTTGTCATTTCTGTTAAGTTTAAATTAAATCCATTTATATTTATTATTCCTAGATATGTACTTATTCTTATATAGAATTCTTGATATTCTAGTATTCCTTTATAATTTTCTATTAGCATTTCTCCAAAACCCATTATTGTTATTTTTGGTTCATTAGAAGAAATCTCTTTAGGAATTTCTAATATTCTCTCTAAACGATTTTGAACCTTTTCATTCTTTCTCTTTTTCATGTTTATCACCCTAATTTTATTTATTTCTTATCGCAATCTTCTCTTATTCTACCCTAAGTTTACATTTAAGTAACCTCCTCAAAAAACCTTATCCCTCTCTCAGCAACCTCCAACTACCTTTCAAAATCATCAAGGCTTGCAAATTCATACCCCATATTTCTTATCTCTTTTATACAATACTCCAATATGTTTGTATTGTCTTTTGAATTTCCATGTAGAAGTATTACTGCTCCATTATGTATGTTGTCTAATACTTTCTTTTTAGCATAATCTTCTCTTCCTTGCTTTTTTTCATCCCAGTCGTCATATGCAAAACTCCACATTACTGTTGTATATCCTAGGTTGTTACATACTTGCAGTGTTTTTTCACTATATTCTCCTTTTGGTGGTCTTATATATTTCATTTCATATCCAAATTTATTATATATTGCTTCATGTAGGTTCATTACTTCTTTTTTTGTTTCTTCTTCGCTTAAGCTTGGCATACTTTTGTGGTTTACTGTATGGTTTCCAATTGTATGACCACCATCTATCATTTTTTGTACTAGCTCTGAGCTTGTATTTACATAGTGTGCTGTTATAAAGAATGCTGCTGGTACATTATTTTCTTTTAATACTTGCAGTATTTTCTCTGTGTTTCCTGCCTCATATCCTTCATCAAATGTTAAATATACCTTTTTTGACTCTTTATTTCCCATTGCTATTCCTTTGGCTTCATCTATTATTTGCTTATTTACTTTTCCTAGGTCTGGTTGTTCATGGTTATCGTTTCTTTTTATTCCCCATTCTATTTTTTTTGTGCTTATTGGCTGTGAACTTGTACTTATTGTTTTATTATCCTTTATTAAAACTAGGTTTACTGTAAATGCACATACTATAATTGCTCCTATAATTAATAAGTATTTTTCTTTACCTTTTCCTATAAAATTTTTCAAATTTCTTCCCCTCCATTATTTTGGTTTATTCTATTTTATGAGGTTTATTTTATTTTATTCAAAAAAAGAATTAGGACATGTAGGAAATCTTCCCACTGTCCCAATTCTTTTTAATTTATTTATCTTTTTCTTTTTTATTTTAGCAATAAAATCTTATTTCTTGATCTGGAAAATGTTTTTTCCATTCAGCTATTATAAAAAAATAATTACCAGATATTGTTGTAAGTAATTCAGTTAAGTCTTTACTTGGTATTTTACTTTTATTGTTTGACAAAATGCATCCGCCACTTTTAGTAAGCCATATTTTTGTAGAATTTGCTACTGGTTTTCCTTTTGATACATGTACATGGATTGGCTCTTCATTTTCTTTTGACCAAAAATATATTTTATATCCGCATTGTTTCAAATATATTAGGCACTTTCAAGACCTCCCTCTCTAGCCATTCTATAAAAATGTGGTACACCACGTTCCACAACTGTTTTAAATATTGCTATTTCTTCATCAGTATAATTTCCATCTTTATATAATATTTTACAACTTGGAAGTTCAAACCTTACACTATCAAA
This sequence comes from uncultured Clostridiaceae bacterium, assembly GCA_947577025.1. GTDB lineage: Bacteria > Bacillota > Clostridia > TANB77 > CAG-508 > UMGS1663. The sequence goes on from CANPTO010000015.1 coordinate 15,631, forward strand.
TCCATGTTCTGTAGGTCTTTCAAAATGTACATGTATAATTTCTTCTCCATTTTCATTTTTTATAATATCAGTAAAAACTACCTCAGTTTCATCTGCATATTTACAATAATCATGCATCATTTTTATCACTCTCCTTTTAATTTGTACTATTAGTATAGCATATTTTTTTCTATTTTACTACACTTTGAGCTAAAAAGAAACAAATTTGAAAATTCCAAACTTGTTTCTTTTGTGGTGGATTCGGAAAATGGAAGATTTCTTCCTTACCAAATCTTTCTTTTATTCAAATATCTTCCTATTTTCAATTTGATTTATCACATTATCTCTTTGTGCTTCTCTAAATTTTTTCATAAATGGTAGATAGTATGTATCATCATTATCAGTGTAGTCCTCTTGGGTAATTCCATAATGATTCATTATTATTTCTTCTGGATTTCTGAAACTTATTTCTATTATTTCAGCTATTTGCTCATCAAATAATATTTGTATGTAGTGCATTGCTTTTTCGTGCTGTTTTAGTTTGTCCATTGCTGAAGCATAGTAATATACTGCTTTTACTATGGCCTTTTCTAATTCGTTTCCTTGTATGTTTTCTTCTATAAAGTTTAAATCTTCTAACATTTTTGCTGCTTTTTCATATTCTTTGTTCATTATATAGCAAATTCCTAAAAAGTATTTTGCGCCCATTCCAAATTGTTCACATGGTAATATTGTAGGGTCTTTTAAGCTTATGAATGCTGATAGCTCTTCATATCCTATTTCATTTACTATTATTTCTAGAGTTTTTACTACTTCAGCTATATTACTTATGGTTATTGTTTTTAAGTCTTTTAACCAACTATGCATGTTTTCTATCACATTTATGTATTTACAGTCTGGGTCAAAATTTATTTCACTCATTCCTGGTATTGCTATACTATATGTCGGAAACCCTAATATTGATAGGTCCCTTATTAAAATGTCCTTGTTTTCTTTCATAATAGTGTTTACTAGATTTTTTAGTATAGTTTTATTGTCTAGCTCTGATACATCTGGCATTTGCGTGAACTCATATGTTGTTTCCTCTCCTATTATTTGATATGGTACTGCTGCAAAATCTGAAAATAAAAATTTGGTTAGGTTTTTGTCTTCATTTTCGCTTTGCTCATAAAAGTCAAATAGGCATGTTTGTGCATAGTCATATATATCTCTTCCTTGTGCAGCCTCTGTAAAACATCTTTCCATTGCTATTCCGTAATCTGGGTGTGCTCCTAGCTTAAATCCAAACTTTCCTGTATTCTTTTCTAATATGTATAGTCCTGCTACTGGATATTTTCCTCCTAATGAACAGTCTACTAGTCTATAGTAATAATTGCTATTTTGTTTTAGTCTTTCTAGCATTTTTTCTACTTTTGGGAAGTTTTTTATATAACTTTCTGGAATTTGTGGCAAAACTAATCTCTCTTTTAAAATTTTTATTGCTACATGTCTTTCAAGTATTTCTGATAATCCCTCTATTAGTGCTTCTTCTGGCGAGTTTCCTGCACACATTCCATTAGAGCCATATAAATAGTTGAATAACTTGTCTGGCATATATTGTATTTGTCTATTTTTTACACTATAATATGGTAATGATTTACTATCTTCTTCATTTATTACTTTACATTTTTCATTTAAAATTTCTCTCATGTATTCTTGTTTTTCTTCTTTTGTTTTATATTCATATTCATTTATTTTTGCTATATTTTCTAACATTGTGTTGCTATTTTGTATTAGCTCTTCTATTGTTAAATGCTTTTCATCTGGTGAATTTATAAATGGTAATTCTTTGGTTGCTTCTTCTACTCTAAAGCGCAACAATCCATTTTGCAACCTCTCAAAAAACTCTGCATATGCACTTGCCATTGCATACTCTTTTGTCATTCCTTTTCCATTTTGCCCCATATTAGTTCCTTTAATACATAATCTTAGTGAATATGTTCCTACACTACTTTTTTCTGACCAGTTTTCTTCTACTTGAATTTCCATTTCCTTTAAAATTTTCTTTAATCTTTTTACTGTTTCTTCTGGCTCTACTTCTTTATATCGCCTTTCTTGTAATTTACTCATTTTTTTCTCCCTTCGTTTATTTTATAAAATTTTATCATTTTCGACAAATTCTTTTCCTTATATTATATGAAACAGTGTTTTTATTATATAAAATTGTTTTTCATATTTTACATATATATTATATTGCTTTTTATATAATTTTTTTCAAATTTTTGTATTTACTTTGGCAACTTTTATTATACTTATTAGTTAATATTTATTTATAAGTCATATTATTTCATCCCTTTTGTACCAAGGTTTTGCAGGTTTCGACATTTTTTTATTTTTTAATTTATTTTTCTATTGACATTATGAAATTTTTGATTTATCATATAGAATAATTGGAAAAAATAGGTAATTGAGTTTTCATAATTCTTCTTATTTTTTTTACAATATATATATTTTTTTGTATATATATTACGCGGAGGATAAATCATGTTAAATTTTGTATTATGTGACGATAATAAGGCAATTTTGGATAAGCTTTCAAAAATGTTGGATTCTATTTTTATGCAGTATAATATTGATGCTAAAGTTATTTTTTCTTCTACGACTCCCGAAGATACATTAACTTATTTAAAATCAAATACTGTTAATGTATTATTTTTAGATATTGACCTGAAATCAAAAATTTCTGGTATAGATTTAGCTGAAACTATTAGAAAGTTTAATAAAGATGTTTATATAATTTTTACAAGTGCACATTTAGAATATATTTTAATCGCCTATAGGTGTAAAACATTTGATTTTATTCCAAAGCCTCTTTGTATAGAAAGAGTTGCTGAAACTGTTCTTAGGCTTATGGATGATATTAATAGTAGTTATAATAAAAATTTATTTATTCGTCTAGATAATAGAAATACTATTATTAATCAAGATCATGTTCGTTTTATAAAAAAGGATGGAATGAAGTTAATTTTTCACACAGATACAAGAACTTATGAAACATACAATTCTTTTAACAAAATATCTAATGAATTACCTAGTAATTTTGTTAGATGCCACAAATCCTATATTGCTAATATTAACAAAATTAGCAATATAAATTCCAATAGCAATTTAATTGTTTTCGACCCTGATAGTAACTTAAAATGCAGTATTGGAGCAAAATATAAAAATAATTTAATGGAGGTTTTAAAAAATCATGGAAATTTTTCAAACAATTTGGACAACACTGACGACAGAAAATATCGAACTAATTAAAATACTTAGTATACCTTTGAGTATATTGGAAGCTTATGTAATAATGTTATTAATTACTACTATTCTAGATTTATCTGCAACAAAGAAACAACGTATCTTGTATATTACTTTCTTAGCTTGTAGTGGATACTTTAGCAAGTTTATACTTCCAAATCCTTATAATACTTTTATAAATGTTGCTGTATTTTTACTTGCCAACATTTATATACTAAAATTATCGTTTTTTAGAGGCATTTTTGCTTTAGCAATTCCTTTTATTATAACAATTATTGTAGAATCATTTATTTCAAGACTTTACTATATTATTCTTCATTCTAATTATGCTGATGGAATGAATGTACCACTAAAAAGATTATCTGTAAGTTGTTTTGTTTATTTTATAAATTATATTATTTACTTAGTGATAAAGCACTTTAAAATTAATTTTTCAAAATTAGAAATAGAAAATAAGAAAAGTAGATTTTTATTTGTTGGTACTTGTATATTTGGTTTTGTATTAATAGGTAGTCAATTATACACTCTTACATTCTACTCTACCAACTTGCCTTTACCAATTACTTTATTAAGTACTGTTGGTTTATTAACATATTTTTCTATAAGTGTTTACACCATTTTTACTGTATCTAAGTTAGAAATAACTTCTACAAACTTAGAACAAGCTAATCAACACAATAAAACATTAGAATTACTTCAAGATAACACTAGGGCTTTTAGACATGACTTTTCTAATATCATTCAAGGTATGGTTGGCTATATGGATAGAAATGATATGGAAGGCTTACGCAAATATTATTCTCAATTAGTAGAAGATATTAGGCATACAAATAACCTAACTACTCTAAGTCCAAAAGTTGTTAATAACCCTGCAGTTTATAATATTTTAGCTAATAAATATCATAAAGCTGATAGTTTAGGTATTAAAATTAACTTGGAAGTATTTTTAGATTTAAATACTTTGCACATGAAAATTTATGAATTTACTAGAATTCTTGGTATATTGATGGATAATGCTATTGAAGCTGCATCTGAATGTGATGAAAAAATAATTAATGTTATTATCAGAAGAGATACTAGAAAACATATGCAATTACTTATTATTGAAAATACATATACTAATAAAGAAGTAGATACCGAAGAAATTTATAAAAAGGGTTATACTACCAAAGAAGGTAATACTGGTTTAGGATTATGGGAAATAAGACAAATTTTGAAAAAGAATAATAATTTAAATTTATATACTACTAAAAATGATAAATACTTTTCACAACAATTTGAAATATATTATTAAAATTTGGAGAGCAAAAGGGCACGGTGCCCCGTGCCCCTACATTTGAAATCGATTTTTCCTATACTATAAAAAAAAGGAACCTATTTAATATTTAATTTTAGGTTCCTTTTTTATTTATTTTTTATATTTTTATTTATCTTTTTTTATTAAAGATGCTGGCATTTTTGGTTGGTGATATAAACCTAATAATATACAAGCTGTATTTGTTGTTTTTGCATATTTTTCAGCAACTTTTGCTAGTAATTTTAACATGATAGTTTCCTCCTTAGTTTTTTATATTAAAGTATTGCCGGCTAATACTTTATTTACTTTTTAATATTATATATTGCTATTTTGCTTTAAATATAATTCATATCCATATTGATTTTTTGTTAATTTATATGCTAGCCTTGTAATTGAAAATATTTGAATTATTGTTCCAAATATTAATATATTTGATATTACTTCATTTTTAATTATTGATGCTAACAACATATTTATGGTTAAAAATATATATGATAATATTTTCTTTATTTTTCTTTCCTTTTTAGTTAATATTGGTAAGTTTTCTGTGTCTGCTGGTGCATATAGGCTTACCATTATTATTCCTATAATTAAGGTACATAGTATTACACTGTATTTTACTATATTTGATGGAAATGTATATATTGAACTTATTATTGCATTTCCACAATATATTAGGTTTGTACTTATTATACAACCAATATGGCTTTTTAAATGAAAGCCTCCTGATACTGCCTTGAATGGTATTATTAGCATAAACGCTAACAATGTTTGCCACCATAGACCTAGTATTATTCCTAACCCAAATAATAAAAATATTTTAGGTATTTCCCCTACAATAAGCTGTATTCCATACATTATTACTTCTGCTTGTTCATCATTTATTTCTGGCATTTTTTTTCTTATTTTATTTGTTAGGTACTCACAAAATTTGTCAATCATGTGCTTTCCTCATTTCTTATTGTTTTTCTCTGTCTTCATTTTATACTTTTTTTTACTTATTTTTTATTTTTTATATGAAACATTAAAAAACATATATGAAATATCATTTTCTATATTTCATATATGTTTTTCGTTTGTTCATAAATTTATACCCTCTAATATTTTCCAACTACCATTTTTTTGTGGTAGTATATTAAATGTCATTGTTTCCTTTGTTGTTGGATGAATAATTGTAAGCTCATATGCCCATAAGCAAATTTGCTTTCCACTTCCCCTTGTTCCATATTTTTGGTCGCCATAAATGCTATGTCCACAATGACTAAGTTGTACCCTTATTTGGTGATGTCTTCCAGTATGTAAGTTTATTTTTAATACTGATAAGTTTATTTCCTTATCATATTTTAAGACTTCATAGTCTAGTTTTGCGCACTTGGCATTTTTACTTCCCTCTTGTACTACTTTACTTATATTTAGCCTTTCATTTTTTACTAGATAGTTTTCTAAAATTTCGCTTTGTTTGTTCATTTTTCCATCTACAATAACAAGATATCTCTTTTTAAAGCTTTTTTCTCTTACTTGCTCACTAAGCCTTGCTGCTGCCTTTGAAGTTTTGGCAAATACCATTACTCCTCCTACTGGTCTATCTAACCTATGAATTAAACCTAGGTATACATCTCCTGGTTTATTGTATTTTTCTTTTAAGTATTTTTTTATTATTGAAAGCATATCTACATCACCTGTTTTATCTGCTTGTGATGGAATATTTACTGGCTTTTCTACTACTATAATGTGATTATCTTCATAAATTACATTTAACTCTTTCATTATTTTTCTCCATTTACTATTTTTTTACACTAAATGTGCTTATTTAATACTCTATTTATACCATATTTAGTAGTTTTTGTAAATTCTATTTTATAGTAATCATTTTCCTTTTGAGTTTTATCAATTAGGAAATCATTCCAAAATATAATATTAAATACTATATTATAGTTATATGAGAAAGGTGGTTCCTTATGAATAAATCTGACATGAATACACATATTGGTAAAATGTGTTTAAAATATAGGCTTAAAAATAATTTAACTCAAAATGAAGTAGCTGAGCTTACTGGGTTAGAGCCAAGGCATATTAGCCAAATAGAAAGAGGGCTTTCTAAGGGTAGTATTGATACTCTAATTAAATTATGTAATGCTTATAAAATTACTCCTGATATTATATTGTATGATTTGCTAGATGATGATGTTAAGTCTTCTGTTTCTATTTATGAGGAAGATTTCAAAAAATTAAATAAAAGGGATAAAGATAGTATTTTACATTTTATAGACTTTTTTCTATCAAAGTAAAAACATTTTTTATTAATGTTTTTACTTTTTTAGTATCTGTTTTTATATTTTTCCTAGGTCTTCTCCATATTTAACACCTAATGAATATGCTAATGCAAAATAGTATTCTTCTGTTTTATATATTAGCTTAACCATTTCTCTAAATTGCTGTTTTTGCTCTTCTGTTAGTTTATCTTCTAGTTCTTCCATTATTGATGAAAGGTCTAGGTATGCTGTTTCAAATTGTTTATTTTCTCTTAGTATTGGCAATTTGGTTTCCACAAATTCACTAATATATTTGTAATTTTCATTTTCTAAAAAGTTTATTTTATTTTCCATAGTATTCACTCCTCGTTATATATTTTTACCAAAATATGTATTAATATACTCTCATTTTATTTACATCTATATTAACATTTGTTATACAACATTTTCAATTCCCATATTTTTGCAAATACTCTTGTTTATATTGTTTTTTTAAAATTTTTCTTCTTATTTCTTTTGTTTTCTAATTATATGTTCTTTTTCATTATTATTAACAACTAACAATTTATTTTTAAATGGCTAGAACGAAGGATTTACAAAGAGGTATTACCACAAATAGTGCCCCTGCTGGCGTAAAATTTGATTTTTCCTATTCAAGAAACCAAAGGGCACGGTTCCCCGTGCCCCTACATTTGAAATCGATTTTTCCTATACTATAAGAAAGATTTAGACATTAAAAAACAAGAATAAAATTTTCTAAGCTCATTACACAGTATATCATATCTGTAATTCCCTACGGTCAAACAGCTATGAAATCTTCGCTAAGATTTCTTAGTCGTAGCATTTTAATGCGTACGAATAAGTTATACTTTAGTAAAATCTAATTCTTCCATAACTATCTTCTAAGGAAACTCACCACTTACGTGGATGACTTTCCTAAAAATATAAAAAGACAGGGTAAATTGACATACTTTATCTTCTAAAGATATGTCGATTTGCCCCTTCTCTTTTTACTTATAAATATAAAAATTATTATTTATTTTCCCATCTACCAAAAATTCCACATGGTAATATTAATTTTGAGTCTTTCATTGGTAATCCTATTTCTCCATTTTCTACTTTTCCGCCATATTTTTTTGTTATGTTTAAATTTAATATGTTTTCTAATACGGTGCTTGATATTCCTGTTGTGTATGAGTTTATTAGGAAAAATAGTGGGTTTTCTGATAATACATTTGAACATAGTTCTACTAAGTCACATATATTTTCTTCAAATTTCCACACTTCCCCATTTGCTCCTCTTCCATATGATGGTGGGTCCATTATTATTGCATCATATTTATTGCCTCTTCTTATTTCTCTGTTTACAAATTTTACTACATCATCTACTATATATCTTACTGGTCTATCTTGAAGATTTGATGAGGCTATATTTTCTTTTGCCCATGATACCATTCCTTTTGAACTATCTACATGGCATACTTCTGCCCCTGCATATGAGCATGCCACAGTTGCCCCTCCTGTGTATGCAAATAGGTTTAGTACTTTTATTTTTCTTTTGGCATTTTTTATTTTTTCTATCATCCAGTCCCAGTTTGCTGCTTGCTCTGGGAATAAACCTGTATGTTTAAAGCCCATTGGTTTTATATTGAATGTTAAGTTTTTATAGCTAATTTGCCACGCATTTGGAACTTTCTTTTTATATTCCCAACTTCCTCCACCTGTATTACTCCTGTTATATTTTGCATTTACATCATTCCATTTTTTTGGATAACTTTTTTGTTTCCATATTATTTGTGGGTCTGGCCTTACTAGTACTATATCCTTCCATCTTTCCAATTTTTCACCATTCGCCATATCTAGTATTTCATAATCTTTCCAATTATTTGCTAATATCATTTTTTCTCCTACCTTTATTTTTTATATAGGTAAGATTATATCAGATTTTATATTACTTTTCAATTGTATTTTTTATCATTTTTGGCTGTAAAAAAAGTGTATCAAAATTGGTGGTTAATATGATATATCATTAAAAGAAGTATTACCCTTATTGATTATAAAGTAACTAATAAATTAATAAAACTAGATACCATCCATACATCTATTGCCACTAATATTGTAGTTAAGCTTAAAGTATTAATAATAAATTTATTACTATTATATATTTTAATTAATTTTTTTATATATTTCCTTTCTTTTAATTTCATTGTTTGTCCATAGTGAATATTAAAAATTACATCTTTAGTATATTCCATAAAAAATCCCCCTAAAATATATTCTTATTATAATATATTCATATATATACCTTTTTATGAAATAAATCGTGTACAAAATTATTTTATAATTCTACATATTGCGTCATATGCAGAAGTGCGGAAAGTATAGAACATTTATTTAATAGAGTTTATGAATTTTTGGATGAGATAAAAGAGAAATATAAAGGTAAAACTATATTACTTGTAACACACGAAGGAATAACAAAGACAATAAATTGTTATTTTAATGGTGTGCCAAAGGATGGAAATTTACAAACATTAGGATTAAAAAATTGTGAAGTAAAAAAGTATATTATATAATTACGATGTTAGAAATTATCTTACATTTTAATATGTTAATAACATAGGTTAACTTTGATACAAAAATTTTAAGGAGGAAAGTGAATGGAAAATTATTTTATATTACATGGCTCATTTAGTAGCCCATATTCAAATTGGATAGGATGGTTACATGATTTTATAGAAGATGATGGAAAACAAGTATATGTACCACAATTTCCAGTAGGAGTTGGTTATCAAAATTATGAAAATTGGAGTAAGTTACTTAAATACTATTTAGATTTAGGATTAATTAATGAGAATACGACAATAATAGGACATAGTATTGCGCCAGTATTTATATCAAAATTTTTAATTGAAAATAAAGTAAAAGTTAAAAAGCTAATTTTTGTATGTGGATTTAATAACTACCTAGGAATCAATGAAGAATATGATGCAGTTAATGAATCTATGTATTCTAATAATTTAGAAGATGTGAAACAATATGCTAATGAAATAATTTGTTTCTATTCAGATAATGATCCATATGTAAAATATGATGTAGAAAAAGATTTTGCAGATAAGATTGCAACAGAACAAATTTTAATACCAAATGCAGGTCATATCAATAGTGAAAGTGGATATGATACATTTGAAGATATAGTAAGTTATTTATAATTCAATAAGATATAACCGTGTTTGATTCGAGGCGGTTAAAAATGCATCTGGAAGAAATAGATTTACAATGTCTCCAACAAAATGGATAAATTCTGTTAATTCAATAGGAATAACTTCAAAATCTGGAAAGTATGATGGAGGAACATATGCACATTTTGATATTGCAATGGAGTTTGCTAATTGGATAAGTCCAGAATTTAAATTATATATAGTAACAGAATTTAAAAGGTTAAAACAAAAAGAACAAATAGGATTAGGCTGGAATTTAAAGAGAACTTTATCGAAAATAAATTATAATATACATACAGATGCAATTAAAAATCATTTAATACCAAAAGAAGTAACTCAAAGACAAATTAATATGATTTATGTAAACGAAGCGGATATTATTAATGTTGCATTATTTGGAATGACTGCTAAAGAATGGAGAGATAAAAACTCGAATAAAGAAGGAAATATCAGAGATTATGCTAATGTTGCAGAATTAGTATGTTTAGTTAATCTTGAAAATTTAAATTCTGTTTATATAAATATTTGTTGGAATTGATGTTATAGTTCAAATGATTAATGCAATAACTGATGACTTAAGATTGGTAGTATTTAGCAATTGCTTTTCTTCAAATATTGCAGAGAAAGTTGTAGAGTATGTGGAAGCAACTATAGGGATGAATACATCTGTTAGAGAAGATGTTGCTACAATATTTGCAGCACAACTATATTCTTCAATAGGTTTTGGATTTTCATTAGATAAAGCTTTTAAACAAGCAATGGCTAGATTAAGCATAGAGGGTATAGAAAAGCAAGATGTTGATATTCCACAATTATATGTGAGAATTGGAATTGATGCTAATGAAATGTATCTTGTAAAAAAGAAAGAAGAATTAAATGCATTATAAAAAATATAATGATTTAAAAATAACTTATACTAAAGGCAGGAAAGCGACATTAACATATCGCCTATACACATAGAAGGGCAAGCCTTCTAGAGTTAATAAAAGAATATAAAATTTAAGCAAATATGATGCAGAAATTCACCGAGTGAACTGGCTGAAACCCGCTATTCTTCGTTTAAAATCAAAAATAAAAAGCAGAGGCCTTAAAAAAGTTCACCAAGTGAACAAGAGATACCTTATAAAAGTACACTAAGTGAACTTGAAAAAGATTTTATTTTAAAAGCAAAAATTTTAGAAAAAAGGAAAATAAAAGGGAATTGATTTTATAAAAACACGATAATATAATGGTAGCATGAAAAACTACCTTTATTGTTACCCCTTGATACAGTGTAAAAAAAGGAAAGATTTGGGACGCGTCAAAAACTTTCCTTTTATTTTTTACATTATTTTTTAACTTTAAATAAAAAAGGAAAGTTTTTGACGCGTCCCAAATCTTTCCTTTTTTTACAGCCACTTTTTATTTCTACATATTTCCATAGTAACTATCTATCAATATTTGTTTTATTTCCTCAACTAATGGAAGACGTGGATTTGCTGTGGTGCATTGGTCTTCAAAGGCTCTGTCTGCTAGCATGTCTACTTTTTCTAGCCATTCTTGTTCATCTACTCCTTGTTCTTTAAATGATGCTGGTATTCCTAAGTCTCTATTTAATTTTTTAATTTCTTCTATTAGTGAGTTTACTCCTTCTTCATTTGTATATGCTGGGAAGCCCATTCTCCTTGATAGGTCTGCATATTTTTGGTCTGCTATGAAGTATTCATATTTAGGGAATGATACAAATTTTGTTGGTTTAGTAGCGTTATATCTTATTACATATGGAAGAAGTATTGCATTTATTCTTCCATGTGGTAAGTGGAATTCCCCTCCTATTTTGTGTGCTATTGAGTGGTTTACTCCTAAAAATGCATTTGTAAATGCCATTCCTGCTATTGTACTTGCATTATGCATTTTTTCACGTGCGTGTTTATCACTTCCATTGTTATATGCTGTTCTTAGGTTTTTAAATACTAATTCTACTGCTTTTTCTGCTAAACCATCTGTATAGTCTGATGCCATATTTGAAACATATGCTTCTATTGCATGTGTTAATACATCCATACCCGTATCTGCTGTTATTCTTTGTGGAAGGCTCATTACTAAGTCTGGGTCTACTATTGCTACATCTGGTGTTAGTTCGTAGTCTGCTAATGGATATTTTTTATTTATTGTTTTATCTGTAATTACTGCAAATGATGTAACTTCTGAACCTGTTCCTGATGTTGTTGGTATTGCTACCATTTTTGCTTTTTCTCCTAATCTTGGGAATTTATAAGTACGTTTTCTAATGTCCATGAATTTTAGTTTTAAGCCTTCTACATCTGCATCTGGGTGTTCATAAAATAGCCACATTCCTTTTGCAGCATCTATCGGGCTACCTCCACCTAATGCTATTATAACATCAGGCTTAAACTCATTCATCATTGTGACTCCTCTTTTTATTGTATCAAAAGAAGGGTCTGGCTCTACATCTGAGAATATTTCTGAATGAACATATTCATTTCTTTTTCTTAAGTGGTATAATATTTTATCTACATAACCAAATTGTACCATAGATTTATCTGTTACTATAAATGCTCTTGTTATATCTGGCATTTTTTCTAAGTATGATATTGCACCTGCTTCAAAATATATTTTATCTGGAACTTTAAACCATTGCATATTAACTCTCCTTTTCGCAACTTTTTTAATATTAATTAAGTTTACACTTGATACATTTGATGTTGTTGAATTTCCTCCAAATGAACCACATCCTAATGTTAGTGATGGCATATTTGTATTATATATATCACCAATTGCACCATGTGTTGATGGAGAATTTACAATAATTCTTCCTACTTTTACTCTTTCAGAAAATCTTCTTATTGTTTCTTCATTTTCTGAATGTATAACTGCGCTATGGCCTAAGCCTCCAAATTCAATCAGTTTTTCTGCTAAATCAATTCCTTCATCTTCATTTTCAACAATATAATATGCAAGAACTGGACTTAATTTTTCTTTTGAGAATGGGAATTCTATTCCTACTCCATTTTCGTGTAATACTAATACTTTTGTATCTTTTGGTACTTCTATGCCTGCCCTTCCTGCTATATCATATGGACTTTTTCCTACTATATCAGCATTTAAAGCACATCCTTTTTCTTCTATAAACATACTATTTCTTAATTTGCTAGTTTGTTCATCACTTAAGAAATAACATCCTGCTTCTTTCATTAGTTTTTCAAATTCTTCATGAATATCATTATCAACAATTACAGATTGCTCTGATGCACAAATCATACCATTGTCAAAAGATTTTGATAAAACTAAATCATTAACAGAAGTTTTAAGTTTAGCTGTTTTATCTATATAACAAGGTACATTACCAGGACCAACACCTAAAGCTGGCTTACCTGATGAGTATGCAGCTTTTACCATACTAGTACCACCTGTTGCTAATATTAAATCAACTCCTGGGTGATGCATAAGTGCTGAAGTAGCTAAAATTGAAGGTTCTTCAATCCATAAAATACAATTTTCTGGTGCACCTGCTTTTATTGCTGCATCTCTAACTATTTTTGCTGCCTCTACGCTACATTTTTGAGCAGATGGGTGAAAACCAAAAATAATAACATTTCTAGTTTTTGCTGAAATTATAGATTTGAACATTGTTGTAGAAGTTGGGTTTGTAACAGGTGTTACACCTGCAATAATACCAATTGGTTCTGCAATTTCTTCATAGCCCTCTTCTTCATTTTCATTAACTACTCCTACTGTTTTAGCATATTTAATGCTGTGATAAATGTATTCTGTTGCAAACATATTCTTAGTAATTTTATCTTCATAAATACCACGTCCTGTTTCTTCTACTGCCATTTTAGCAAGTTCCATGTGATGTTCTAAGCCCGCCATAGACATTGCTTTTACTATATTGTTTACTTGTTCTTGATTTAGTTTCATGTATTCTTGTGATGCTTTTTTAGCTTTCTCCACTAAATCATCAATCATAGCCTTAACTTTGGCTTGTTCTTCTTCTGTATACTCTGCCATATTTTTATCTCTCCTTCTTTCCCTTCCCATTAGGAAACGTCCCCAATGAGAAATCTGTCCCTTTTGGGAACTTTTTTCTATTTATATTATATATTAACATGAAAAAAAGTCAACAATTTTTTGTCGACCTTTTTCCTTAAAAAATTTTCTATTTTTTATATTAAATGCACTGCATACAGTGGTATACTTTTAATATTGTTACTTGTTCCAAAATTTTTACTAGATATTCTTATAGCATATTTAGGTTTATATTTGTTTATATATGCAGCTAAGCTCTTTGATGTTGTATTATCAGAAGCTTTTACTTCTACTGGTATTATTTCATCATCTATATTTAGCAAGAAATCTATTTCTGCTTTTGAATTGCTCTCATAATAGTATAGTGGTTTTCCTTTTGATTTTAATGTTTGTGCCACATAGTTTTCAGCTATAATACCTTTATATAACATGTTTACATCATTTAAAATGCTTGTAATACTTATTTTTGCTAGTCTCATTAAAAGTCCACAATCACTTAAGTATAGTTTGAATATTTTTGATTCTTTATATATTTCTAATGGCATTTTAGGTGTTTTTACTAAATTACATTCTAATATAATTCCACTTTGTATTAGCCATTCTATTGAAGATTCATAATCTCTACTTCTTGCATTTGAGCTTATTACTTTGTATTGAAATTTTTGATTTTCTTTTCCTAATTGTATTGGTATACTTTTATAAATTTCTCGTACTTTTATTGCTTCACTACTTGTTGTGTATTTTGACATGTCGGCAATATATGCTGTTAAAATATTTTCTTTTATATCATTACTATAAAGTATAATATCTTTATTTTTTGAAATAAGTTCATTAATAGAAGCCGGCATCCCTCCTGTACATAAGTATATTTTGTACAGATTTAATGCCTTTTCATGTAATGCTTTATTCATAGGCTCCATTTTTTCATAACATCTATGAATTTCATCTGAAAGTAAGTCTTCTTCCATTGCCCATAAAAACTCTTCAAAATCTAATGGATATAAATATTCAATTCTCACTTTACCTACTGGGAAAGATGAAGTATACCTGTTTATTTTTACTCCTAATAGTGAACCTGCGCATATTATTTTGTATGGCTTTTCTGATTCACAAAAGTATTTTAAAGAATTAATTGCTCTTTCGCTTTTTTGTATTTCGTCAAAAAATAAAATTGTATTTTCTATATCTATTTTATATCCTAAA
This sequence comes from uncultured Clostridiaceae bacterium, assembly GCA_947577025.1. GTDB lineage: Bacteria > Bacillota > Clostridia > TANB77 > CAG-508 > UMGS1663. Next base: position 30,897 of record CANPTO010000015.1, read on the forward strand.
AAAGTACTAATTTTATTTATAATGTCTTCTGGGTTTAAACTTCCTTCAAAAAAAGATTCATAAACATCGTTTTCATCGAAATTTATATATATTTGATTTTCAAAATTTTCTTTGCAAAATTTTTTTATAATATATGTTTTTCCAGTTTGCCTTGCACCTATTAACATGAATGGAATGTTTATATACTCATTTTTCCAAATATTTAATTTTTCAGTAAATTTTCTCTCCATTTTCTCACCTTCTTTATATATATTATATCTATTTTTTGCTATTCAGTCAATAAAAAGTGAAATTTTTCACATTTTTGGCTTCAAAAATGTGAAAAATTTCACTTTTTTAACTATTGTTATATTTTTTTGTAATAATCATTTTTATTTCCTACCTAGCTTTTTCCATATATTCTAACTTTTCTTTTATAAATTGCTCGCTTTTTACTATCTTTATCTCATCTTCTGTAAGTTTTTCTATACGATGTTTCTGATCCCATTGTTTTTGTTTTTCTTCTGATAATTCTCCAATTAAATCATCATATTCTCTTGTAAATATTTTGCCTTCTTGAAATAAATTTTTATATACTACTAAATTATCTAGTAGCTTGTTTGCTCCTTCTCCTGTATAAATAACATCTACTGCAATAATTTCATATATATTCTTTTCAATTAGACTATTTCCCTTAAAATGCTTGCATAAATCTCCCGCTTTTATATTCATTTAATTTTCCTCCTAATTATATTTATAAATATTTTATCATACATAATTAAATTTTGCATTACATTTTTATTTTTTCCCTTCCATTTGTATAAATAATATAGTATAATATTAACATTAGAGGGATTAAAAATTGCTCTAATTGTGAAGAGTTTATAGGAGTAAATAATATGATTGATTTTACAAATGCAATAGAAGAATTCAATAATTATAAAGGTTCCGAAAAAAAGAAAACTTTAATATATGATAATAAAAAATATTTAGTAAAATTTCCAGACCCAGTACGAGAAAAAAACAAGAATATATCATATATCAATAATGCATTTTCTGAATATATTGGAAGTAATATATTTAAAATATTAGGCTTTAAAGTACAAAATACAATACTAGGGAAATACGAATATAATGGTAAAGAAAAGATAGTTTGCGCTTGTGAAGATTTTACAGATAATGAAAATGTATTATATGAATTTGAAAATTTAGCTTTGAGCACAAATCCGGATAAAAAAATTGAAACAGAGTTAAGTGATATAATAGAAGTAATTAAAGAAAGTAACATGATTGATACAAAATCAACAACACAAAAATTTTGGGATATGTTTATTGTTGATAGCTTAATTGGAAATACTGATAGGCATAATGGTAATTGGGGATTTTTATTAAATAAAAATACTGGAAAAGTAGAATTTTCTCCAATTTATGATTGTGGTTCATCTTTAAACCCAATGCTTGAAGATGAAGAAATTGAAAAAATGACTGAAACAGAATTAAAAAATTTAGCAATAAATTGTTATTCTTGTTTAAAAGAAAATGGTAAAAAAATTAATTATATGACTTACGTTAAAGAAGCTAAAAATGAAGAATGCAATAATGCCATTAAAAGGTTATTTTTGAGTATAGATATAGATAAAATAAATAAATTTATTGATGATGCTGAAGGTATATCTAAAACAAGAAAAGAATTTTACAAAAAAATAATAGATAAGAAATATGAAATATTAAAAGGAGTATATGAAAATATAAATAGATGACACATTTGGAAACATCTCTAATATTTTAGGAAAAGTATATTTATAAAAATAGGGCAGAATTATTAATTCCGCCCTATTTTTTATTATAACTCTTTTTCTCTGATCAACTTATTTTTAAACTTCTTTGATATCTTTGATGGGGCTACTAGCCACAATATAATAACTATTAAAGATAATAAGATGTTCCAGTTAAAAATTAAAGATGTAAAAGTACAAGCACAAAAGAAAGTATTTAATGTATTACAATCACTTAATATTACATTCAATAAGTTGTTTTTATAGATATCTAACTGCTCATCTTCTATTGCATGTCTTATTGCCTTTAAGCTGTCCATGCATGTCAAAATACACCACACTATAACTAAGCCTACTTCAAAAAGTATATCAACCACTTTGTATGATATTTGATACAAGAATATTTCAGGCATTATTTTGGCTAATCCTAATGTAACTAGATCCACACCTAACAATATATTAATAATCCATGCAATTGTACCAAATACTCTAATTATCCGTTCTGAGTTGCTAATAAGTTTCTCTTTGATTTCTACTTTCACATTTTTCATAGTCAATTCTCCTTTTAAAAAATTATTTTTTAAAGTTACTAAAAGCTTACATTTATATTTTAATATAGTTTACCATAATTTGCAACTAATTTTTAATTTTTCCCTTCCATTTAATAAAATAATGTAGTATAATAGCAATATTATTATAGATTTCCAAAAGGGACAGATACCCCAAAAGGATTTTCCAGTCGTTGGAAACGAAGCTAAGTTAGCCGTTAGGAATGAAATGACTTTACGGATAACTTATGCGTAGTAAAACGAAGAAGTGTTACGAATGGAATATGCATAGTAACGTCCCCAATTGGAACAAAAAGAGAGGATGATTATAATTGACTTATAACTTTAACGAAATCGAAAAAAAGTGGCAAAATTATTGGGATAAAAATGAGTCTTTTAAGGCTGTTACTGGCAATACTAAAAAAGACCCTTATTATATTTTAGTTGAATTTCCATATCCTTCTGGAGCAGGCTTACATGTTGGGCATGTTAGAAGTTATACTGCACAAGATGCTATTGCTAGAATGAAGAGAATGCAAGGCTACAATGTTTTATACCCTATGGGTTGGGATGCTTTTGGCGCTCCTGCTGAGCAATATGCTATTAAAAACCATATTCACCCAAAGGATGCTGTTAAGGAAAATATTGCAACTTTTAAAGGTCAAATGAAAAATTTAGGTTTTTCTTTTGATTGGTCTAGAGAATTTTCTACTACTGACCCTGAATATTATAAATGGACTCAATGGCAATTTTTACAATTTTATAAACACGGTATGGCTTATAAAGATACAATCGGCGTTAACTGGTGCCCTACTTGCAAAAGCGTTTTATCTAATGAAGATGCTGCTGGCGGTGTTTGTGAAAGATGTGGAAGCCAAGTTGAACAAAAAGAAAAAGCTCAATGGATGCTTAGAATGAGTGATTATTCTGAGGACCTACTTAAAGGTTTAGATGATACTAATTTTGCGCCTAGAGTTAAACTTGGTCAAATTAACTGGATTGGTAAATCTACTGGTGTTGAACTTGATGTTAAAATTAAACAAGGTGGAAGTTTTTCAATTTTTACTACTTGTATTGAAACAGTTTATGGAATTACTTTCTTTGTTATTGCACCAGATGGCAAGCTTATTAAAGAATTAATGCCAATGGTTACTAACAAAGAAGAGGTTAATGAATATATTAAAGAAACTGCTAAAAAGAGTAGTATGGAAAGAACAGAGCTTAATAAAGGTAAAACTGGTTGCAAATTAGAAGGTGTTAGTGCTATTAACCCTATTAATGGAAAAGAAGTTCCTATTTTTCTAGGTGACTTTGTTTTAGGTGATTATGGTACAGGCGCAGTTATGGCTGTTCCTTCTCATGACCAAAGAGATTTTGAATATGCTATAGAGCATAATTTAGATAGATTGCAAGTAATTGATGGAAAAGATACATCAAATGAAGCTTTTGAAAAACAAGATTATTTAGGTAAAGGTTGCAAACTAATTAACTCTGAAGAATTTACTGGTTTAACTGTTGAGGAAGCTAAAGATGCCATTACTGAAAAACTAGTAAATATGGGTATTGCAAGAAAAGTTAATAATTACAAAATGAGAGACTGGGTTTTCTCTCGTCAACGTTTCTGGGGAGAGCCTATTCCTATGATTTATTGTGAAAAATGTGGATGGCAACCTATGAAAGAAGAAGACCTACCTTTATTATTACCAGATGTTGCAGAATATGAGCCTACTGAAAATGGTGAAAGTCCACTTGCAAATATTGAGTCTTGGGTTAATACAACTTGCCCATGCTGTGGTGCTCCTGCTAAGAGGGAAACTGATACAATGCCTAACTGGGCAGGTTCTAGCTGGTACTTCTTAAGGTTTATGGATGCCCATAATGATAAAGAGTTTGCTTCTATTGATGCTATGAAATATTGGAACAGAGTTGACTGGTATAATGGTGGTATGGAACATACTGCAAGACACTTACTTTATGCGAGGTTCTGGGTACAATTCTTATATAATATTGGTTTAGTACCTAATAAGGAAATGATTTGGACTCGTGTAAGCCATGGTATGGTACTTGGTTCAAATAATGAAAAAATGAGTAAATCTAAGGGCAATGTTATTAACCCTGATGATATTGTTAATGAATATGGTGCAGATACTTTAAGAGTTTATGAAATGTTTATGGGAGACTACACTCAGGATGCTCCTTGGAGTACAGATTCTTTAAAAGGATGTAAACGTTTTATTGATAAGGTAATTCGTTTAAAAGAAAAAATAGTAGATAGTGAAGAATATTCTCCAAAACTAGAAAGCATTATTCACAAAACTATTAAGAAAGTACAAACTGATTTAACTACTATGTCATATAATACAGCAGTATCAGCCTTAATGATTTTAGCTAATAGTTATGACGATGAGAAAACTATAACTAAAGCAGATTATAAACTTCTTTTAACATTATTAAACCCAATTGCTCCACATATTACAGAAGAGCTTAATGAAGAATTAGGATTTAAGCCAATATGTGAATCTACTTGGCCTATATATGATGAAGCAAAAACAATAGCTAGTGAAATAGAAATTCCAGTTCAATTTAATGGAAAACTAAAGGCTACAATTACAGTTCCTTTAAACTCTGATGAGAAAAACGTAAAGGAAATTGTCCACAAAAATGAAACAGTTTGTGGATTGTTAGAGGGAAAAACTATTGTTAAAGAGATTTATGTTAAAAATAAAATTTACAATATAGTTGTGAAATAAACAAAAATAGGAACCTCAATTAGAGGTTCCTATTTTTGTTAAGCAATTATCCAGTCTTCAAATTTGGTATAGCTCTGATCTAAAACTGATTCAAATCCATCATCACGCTTAACTACCATATGGCTTTTTGATGCAGATAATAAGGTAACAGGCTCATTAATATAAGATTTAGATCCCATTGCAGTGGGGTTTATTCTTCTTATTTTTTTACCTTTCCACTTACTTAAATTAGTTCCTCCTGATCGCAGTGCCTTTTTATACGTAATCCAATTCATATCAGTAAAACTTGTAGGCAGAATTTTTTCTTTATTTCCAGAAAGCCAACTTAATGTTGATTCCCTATATCTAATCTTTCCTTCTGCTGTAAAGCCTAATAACAAAATAGCGTGACTTGTGTAGGAGCTGTCTCCTTCACATGTTGGTTTTGTTCTAATTATCTCCTTCCCTATGTATTTGTTTAACCGTTTAATTGTTTTCTTCATTGTTTTCTTCATAGTTTCGCTTTTCATTCTTTACCATCCTAATTATTTAATTAAATAATTAATTACTTACTTCCTATATTGTAAAATAGGAATACTGTTGTTAGTCTCTATACAACATTTCACATAAAATTTCAAGTTCTTTCTTGATTTTATGTGAATTTATATGTGTTACTAGTTTGGTAATTCATGGAAATTTTCTTGATTTATTAACTTTTTTATAGTATAATGCTATATGTAAACTATTGTTGTTATTCTTTCTTTGTAAAGGAGGTTTTTGTATGGGTCGGATTTATGCTTTTAATGAACTGATTCTAGCTATTTTTACTAACTTCGTTGCTACTATTAAATTATATCTATGGCCAAATGTCTGCCCAGCTATTGTAACTTTTATGGTTATATTAGCAATTGCTAATTTAGGCAATTATTTTACTCGTACTTTTAGATATGTTATTACATTTATTTTAGTTGCTTTTGAATTATTTATAATTGTTGCCTTTTTTAATATGTTTGGGATATATTCCCTTTTTGTCGCTTTTACTATTTTAGTGACATTTTTATTAGAGAAGTTTAAAGACTTATAAAAAACTAGAACAAAAGGGCACGGTACCCCGTGCCCCTACATTTGAAATCGATTTTTCCTATCCTTGTGATATTATGCTTTCTATTGACTCTTTTCTCATTTGTTTTATTACATTACAACTATTATTTAACTTTTCTTGCTCTTTTTCATTTAAGTCTAATTTTAATAACTCCCTTACTCCATTTTTGTTAATTATTGCTGGAACTCCTATATATACATCATTTTGGCCATATTCTCCATTTTCTAGGTATGTTGATACTGTTATTATTGCGTTTTCATCGTCTAATATTGCTCTTACTAAACGGTTTAAACTCATTCCTATTCCATAATATGTGGCTTTCTTTTTGTCTATTATTTCATATGCTGCATTTATAACATTTTGATGTATTTTCTCTAAGTCTTCTACTGGCTTATTTGTATCTTTCATTATATCTATTAATTTTTTACATCCTACATAGCAATGTGACCATGGCACAAATGAGGAATCTCCATGTTCTCCCATTATATATGCATGCACGTTTTTACTAGAAACATTTAAATATTCTGCTATCATATAACGTAGCCTTGCTGTGTCTAGTACTGTACCTGAACCTATTACTTTGTTTTTTGGAAGTCCTGATGTTTTGTATACTACATATGTCATTAAGTCTACTGGGTTACTTGCTACTACTATAATTCCATTAAAGCCACTTGCCATTACATTTTTTGTTATTTCCTTTACTATTTTAGTGTTTACTTCTGCTAGTTCTAATCTTGTTTGACCTGGTTTTTGTGCTGCTCCTGCTGTAATTACTACAATTTGCGCATCACTACAGTCGCTATATTCCCCTGCTTTTATTACCATTTTTTGTGGTGCAAAAGGAAGCCCATGCGATAAATCCATTTCTTCTCCAACAGTTTTGTTTTTGTCAATGTCTATTAATATAAGCTCTCCTATTCCTCCTCTATTTAACATTGAATATGCCATACTCATTCCTACAAAACCTGTTCCTACTAAAACAACTTTTCCATTTTTCATATGCTTTTCTCCTCTTTTCTTTTTTACTTCTTTTATATTATATCACTTTTTTGTATTTATAACACTTTGAATTGTAAAATTGTTAAAGTAATAAAAATGTAATAAAACTTTAACACCTTTGTAACTCTAAAACTAAAATTGTGTTGTATAATATATTTGTTAAAAATGTACTAACTAAGGAGAAAATTTAAATGAATGTAGAAAAAGACTTAAAAAAGGATGGTATAACTGTTATAAAACCTTTAGATACTCTTACAGTTACTCTAATTGCTCAGTTTGTAGCTCAAAAGCTTGCGTGTTCTTTTCCTTTTTATGGTTTTAATTATAATAAATTGTTTATGAAAATTTGCAATATACCTATGTATATAGCAGATGTTCCAAATAGTATGGGAGAGGCTAATTATTTTTATAAAAATTCCTCTATATATTTTAGAGATGGTCTTTCTATTGAGGATATGAAAAAATATGCTGTTCATGAGTTTATTCACTTTTATCAAGAGCTTAAGGATAAGAATAATGTTCTTTATAGGCTTGGTTTGTGTGATTTTACTGGTTTTAAAATTCATGGTATGGCTTTAAATGAGGCTGCTGTTCAGCTTATTGCTTCTAAGGCCTTAAAGACTGAATGTGAAATTGTTAAATATTATGATATTGAGTTTCCTACTAATACTCCAAATTGCTATCCTATTATTTGTAATTTGGTTAATCAAATGGCTTATGTTATAGGTGAAAATGTGCTTTTTGATAGTACCTTTAATAGTAATCTTAAGTTTATTAAAGCTTTTATAAATTTGTGTGGTGAAAGGACTTTTTACAAAATTGAGTCCAATTTAGATAAAATATTAGATATCGAAGGAAAAATAATTTCGTTATCTTCTAAAATTGAAAATGATTCTTTAAGTGAAAAATTAACTGCTAAAGCTTCCTATAAAATAGGTGTATATAAGAATATTATTAAATATACTTTTTTTGAGACTCAAAACCTTATTTTGACCTCTTATTTTGATAGAAAATTAGATAATGTTTATTCTTATCAAGAAATTGAGGATTATAGAAAAAAGCTATATAATTATAAAGATTTACTTGGCACTACTGATAATTACACATTTTTTAACGACTATTATATTAATATTATGAGTAGTTTAGATGAAAAATATGAAGCCTTAGATAATGCTCAATTAGGTATTATTCCATATAAACGAAATATTTTTGAGACTATTATTCAGAAAATACGTGCTCTTATTAAAGCAAATGTTACAGATATTAAACTAGAAAATTCAAAAGAATAACAAAATGAAGATTTGGGACGAAAAATTTTTCGTCCCAAATCTTCATTTTGTTATTTTTTTTATATTCTTAGGAAAGTCATCCACGATAGTGGTGCGTTTCCTTAGAAGATAATTATGGAAGAATTAGATTTTCTTAGCGAAGAATGAGCTTAGAAAATTTTATTCTTGTTTTTTATTTGTTCATATATTTTATTTAAAACACCTTTTACTGCAATTTTTTCAGCGCTTTTCCCCATTTTTTCGGCTACTTGTGGATAATTTATTATGTTTTGCACGTTTATGTTTAGGCTTTCGGCTGTTAAGTCTTTATTTAATATTATTTTTGCAGCTCCTATGTTTTCTAGTACTTTTGCATTATATAGTTGATGGTCATTACTTACATTTGGAAGTGGTACTAGTATTGATGGTTTTCCTATGTTTGAGATTTCTGTTATTGTCATTGCTCCACTTCTTGCTATTATTATATCTGAAATGTTCATTATTTCTTCCATGTTGTATATGTATGGAACTATTTTCATGTTTTTTACATTATTTATGTTTATATTTATTTCTTCTAATTTTTTCTTTATTATTTTATATTGTTCTGGACCTGTTGCCCACATTATTTGGTAGTTTTTGTTTAGGCTTTCTTTTGCAATTCCTATTATTGCCTCATTTATTGCTTGTGCTCCTTGGCTTCCTCCAAATACTAATACTACAGGCATATTTGAAACTAATTGTAGTTTTTGTTTTATTTCTTCTTTTTGTGTTTCACTATATTGCTTTTTTTGTATTTTTGTTGGAGTACCTGTATGTACTACTTTTTTTGCATTTTTTATTCGGCTTCTTGCTTCTTCAAAAGATATTAATATGCAATCTGTTTTTTTGGCTAGTAGTTTTACTGCTTTACCTGGAAATGCATTACTTTCATGTAATAGTGTTGGTATCTTTTGTGAGCTTGCTGCTGTTATCACTGCTCCACATATGTAACCTCCTGTTCCTATTACTATGTCTGGTTTAAATTCTTTTATAATTTTTTTTGCTTCTCCATAACCTTTTATCGTTTTACATATCTTTTTTATGTTTTGTATTGTTATTTTAGGACTTAGCCCATATGCCTCTATGGTTTTTAGTTTGTATCCTGCCCTTGGAACTAAATCATTTTCTAGTCCTCTGTTAGTTCCTATAAATATTATTTCTGAATTTGGTTCTTCTTCTTTTATTTTATTTGCTATTGCTATTCCTGGGTTTATGTGCCCCCCTGTTCCTGCTGCTGCAACAATAACCTTCATGCCTTTTTCCCCCTTACAAAAAAATTGTTCATTTTTATACTTTAGAAATAGAACGAGATATATTTAATAATATCCCTACTCCACATAAAAGTATAACTAGTGACGTTCCTCCATAACTAAAAAATGGTAATGATACTCCTGTTGCTGGCATTGATGATGTAACAACTGCTATATTCATTATTGCTTGTATTCCTATTAGTGATGTAATTCCTACTGCTACTAAACTTCCAAAACAGTCTTTGGCTTTCATTGCAATTATTGTTCCTCTCCATATAAATACTGCAAATAATGCTATTACTGCTATACAGCCTATAAATCCTAATTCTTCTGCTAAAACTGCAAATATGAAGTCATTGTGTGGCTCTGGTATATATAAGTATTTTTGCTTGCTTTGCCCTAGCCCTACTCCAAATAGACCCCCAGACCCTATCGCGTATAACCCTTGTATTACTTGCCATCCATCTCCTGTTGCATCAGCCCATGGGTTTAAAAATGTTGTTAACCTTGCTAAACGGAAATCTCCTTTTCCTGTTACTTGTGCAAGTATTAGCATTCCTATAATTCCTAGTGTTCCTAGACCTAAACCTGATGTTAGAAAATATTTTAGTTTGCTTCCTGCCATTATCATCATTATTGATATAATTCCTACTATTATTATTGAAGCACTTAAGTGGTCTTGGAAAAAGAATAGTATTGCAACTGGTGGAACTATGTATAAAAGGGGTTTTATAAACCCTTTTCCAAATGTACCTAGCTCATTTCTATGTTCTGTTAAGTACCCTGCATAAAATATTATTAAACCTATTTTTGCTAGTTCTGATGGTTGGAACCTAATAAATCCTAGGTCTAACCATCTTGTTGCTCCTTTTGCTCCTGAACCTACTACTGGTAATATTACTGAGGCTAATGCTATTATCGAAGCCCAATATGCTACTTTATATAGTTTTTGGTAAATCCTATAGTCTATTTTTGATATAAAAAACATTAAAGCTATACCTACTAATGCTAGACCTGCTTGTTTTGTAACATAGTAGTAACTATTGCCCCACAGTGATAATGATGATGGTGCACTTGCCGATAATACCATTATAATACCTAATGCAAGTAATAAAAACACTGTTATACATAGTATAAAGTCCAATGGTTTCTCTTTTAAATTCTCTTTATTTTTACCTTTATTAGGCATTTTACCTACTCCTTTTATATTGATATTGAAAGTAACCCTATTATGCATGCTATTAATGTTATTATGCTAAATATTGATACTATTTTGTTTTCTCTCCATCCTGATAGTTCAAAATGATGATGTAATGGTGCCATTTTGAATATTCTGTTTCCTGTTCTTTTGAAATGTGTTACTTGCATTATTACTGATAGTGTTTCTAATATTGGTATTATTGCTATTATTAATAGTAATAATGGCATTTTTAGGTATAGCGCCATTGCTGCTACTGCTCCACCTAAACAAAGTGAGCCTGTGTCTCCCATCATTACTTTTGATGGGTATAGGTTAAATAGTAGGAAACCTAAACATGCTCCTGATAGGCTGCTTCCAAATAATGTTACTTCTTTTATATTAAATATAATTCCTATTACTGTTAAACATGTAAGTATAATTGTTGTTACACTACTAGATAAGCCATCTACTCCATCTGTTAGGTTTATTGCATTTGTTGTTGCTAACATTACAAATATTGCAAATGGTATATATACCCAAATTGGTAAGTGTATTGTATTTGTAGTAAATGGAATGTATATATCTGTTCCTATGTTTAATATATTCGTTAAAAATAATGCATATGCTACTGCTATTATTAAAAGTCCCAACATTTTTGCTGCTGGTTTTAAACCTTTTGTATTTTTTAGTACTAGTTTTTTGAAATCATCTATAAATCCTATTATTCCAAATCCTATACTTGCAAATAATAATGGTAATATGTTTTTAGCTATACTTGGTTCTTTCCTAATTTTTGTGTAGTAGAAAAATAGAAATGCACATATTACAACTACACTTATTATTATTATTATTCCTCCCATTGTAGGAGTTCCTTGTTTTTTCAAGTGTGACTGTGGTCCATCATCTCTTTCTATTTGACCTACTTTTAATTTTCTTAGTATCGGTATTATAATAAGTGAACTTATTACTGTTATAATGAATGTTAATATCAATACTTTTACCTGAAATTCCATTTTTAACCTCCTGCCAGATGTCAGAGGTCAGAAATCAGAGTCTACCTTTCGATTTCCGACTTCTGACCTCTGTCTTCCAACTTCCGTCTTCTGTTTATATTTTTCCTTCTATAATATCATTTACTATAATTCTTTCATCAAATGGGTGTTTTACTCCATTTATTTCTTGATATGGCTCATGTCCTTTTCCTGCAAGTAATATTATGTCTTTCTTATCTGACATTTTTATTGCTTCTTTTATTGCTTCTATTCTATCTACTATTACAGTATATTTTCCTTTTGTTTTCTTTATTCCTTCTTCTATTTGTTCTACTATTTTTTGTGGGTCTTCTGTTCGTGGGTTGTCTGAAGTTATTATGCTAAAGTCTGCTATTCTTCCTGATATTTCACCCATTAGTGGTCTTTTACTTGTATCTCTATCTCCTCCACATCCAAATACACTTATTACTCTTCCTCTTGTGTATGATTTTACAGCATTTAATATATTTTCTAGACTTTCTGGTGAGTGTGCATAATCAATCATTATTGTTAATTCTTTTGAATTATTTACAAGTTCACTTCTTCCTGGTACTCTAACATTTTCTAATGCTTCTTTTATTTGGTCTACGCTAGCTCCTAGCTTCTCTCCTATACATATTGCTGCAAGTGAGTTATATACGCTAAATCTTCCTGGTATTCCTGTTTTTATTCTTTCATTTCTCATTCCTAGTTTTACTTTGAAGTCTACATATGAGTTTGTTATTGTTATGTCTTTTGCTAATACATTACAGAAATTATCTATACCATATGTTGTTATATTACACTCTGGTACTAGTTTTGAAAGTTTTGCTACATGGTAGTCATCTGCATTTATATATGCTGTTTTGCACATTTTAAATAATTCTACTTTTGAATTAAAGTAGTCCTGCATATCTGGATGTTCTTTTTCGCTTATATGGTCTTGTGAGAAGTTTGTGAATACTCCTATATCAAAGTCGCAACCTGCTACTCTATGTAGTTTTAAACTTTGTGAAGATACTTCCATTACTACTGCATCACAACCCGCTTCTACCATTTTTGCAAATGTTTCTTGTAGTTTATTGCTTTCTGGTGTTGTCCTTTCATTATCTGATATTTTTTCATCTCCTATATATGTTGCTATTGTTCCTATTAGACCTACTTTTTTTCCTGCTTTTTCTAATATTGCTTTTGTCATAAATGATGTTGTTGTTTTTCCTTTTGTTCCTGTTATTCCTATTAATTTAAATCTTCTTGATGGGTTTTGATAAAAATTACATGAACATATTGCTAATGCATATCTTGTGTCTTTTGCCATTATTACAGTTATTTCTTTTGGTAGTTTTTTTACTATTTCTAAGTCAGCTCCTTCTTGCAACATAACTGCTGTTGCTCCTTGCTCTACTGCTGTTTGTATAAAGTTATGTCCATCATCGCTAAAGCCCTTTATTGCTATAAATAAACTATTTGCTTTTATATTTCTTGAGTCTCTATCTAAATTTTCTATTTCTATCTCTAAGTCTCCTCTTACCTTTAAACCTTCTAACCCTGCTAAAATTTCTTTTAATTTCATAAGTTACCTCCAATATATTTTTGAAAATATTTACATTTTCAATTTTTCAAGTCTATTATATCGCTAAACTTCCTATTTGTAAATTATATTAGTGAAAAAAATAATCATTACTATTTTTCTATACTGTAAAGAAAACCCAAATTATTAAACTTTTTGGGTTTAATAATTTGGGCTTAATTATATTTTAGTTATTTACTTTTTTATTTATTATATAGTGTGCTGCAAGTGTAATAAGTCCTAATATTCCAGCTGTTATTAGTATTATTCCTATATATGTTTTTCCTCCATTTTGACCTATTTTCCCTAGTTGTATTGATGGTGAGTTTACATTTTGTTCTTCATAGTACACATCTCCATCATCATTACAAGCATCTACTTCTTCTAATTTAACTGTTGTACCTTTTGCTTTTAATACTTTAAATTTTAAAGTACATAGTTTTCCTTGTTTTAAATCTTCTCCACTCATTTTTCTTAAAACTATATTTGTATAGTCTCCTACTACTTCCCAATCACTACTTATTACATCTGCTCCTATATATTCTAATATTTCATTGTCATATACTTTCTTTGCTGTAAATGTATTTATCCCTGAAAAGCCATTTATTTGGTCTATATAGATATCTATATGAATTTCATCACCAGCTTTGTAACTTTCGTTATTTGTACGCAAACTTAGTTCCATACTTTGACCTTCTGCTGCATTTACATAGCTTAATGTAGTTATTATAAATATTATACTTATACATATTATTTTAATTGCTTTTTTCATTGCACCCTCCATAATATGCAATACTGTGAGCTTAAGAAAAAATTGCCACTATATCTTTTTATTTTCAACTACTATCCCTTAGTCTACACAGCATTGCCATAAAATTAGAAAGATTTGGAAAGTTTTAGACACGTCCCAAATCTTTCCAAATCTTTGCTAATTCTCTTGTGCTAATACTTTATAGAATTTATTTAAATCTGTTGTTCTTATTCTTCCATCTCCTGCTCCTGATGCCATGTCTAGTGCTCTTAGTGCTATTTGAGAGGTTACTACTTCTTCTCTAGATAAATGTCTTACTAACATATTTAAGTCTTTTGTTCTTACTCTTCCGTCTCCATCACTATCACCTTTTACTACTATTGTGAATGTTAATTCTTGTTTTCCTTTTGTTGCTTTTAATATCATGTTTGTTTTTACTCTATCTCCATTTTGTAGTTGGTTTCCTTGTAAGTCCCATACTGTTAGTATTCCATTTGATTCTAAGTTGTTTAAAAATTCGTTTACTTTTACATTATTACCTAATTTAGGTTCTTTTGTGTCTACAAATGGGCTGTTTATGCTATAATGCTCTCCTTTATATGATTTAAATAAATCATATATATCTTCACCATTTGTATATTTTTTTGAAATTACATATAAGTCATCATCATCTTCTTGTTTCTTTTTATTTTCTATGTTTATTTCTATTGTATTTTCTTGCATTTGTACTGTTGCTATGTCTTCACTTAGTAATACTCCTGCATCTGATACTACTATTTTTCCGTCTTTTTCTTCAAATGCAACTTTTATTACTACACTTTTTTCTAGTGTTTCATATCCTTCTGGTGCTACTTTTTCTTTTATTACATATATTATTTCTTTTCCTGCACCTAGTGGTACAAGTTCATTAATTACTACTTGTCCATTATTTGAAGTATAGTCTTGTGATTTAGCATCTGCTGTTATTACTGTAAATGTTGCTTGCCCTTGTGTTATTAATTCTTTTGTTTCAGCATCTATTTTGTTTATTTCTAATGAGTAATTTTGTTTTTCTGGTTCTGATACTATTTTGTCATTAATTATAATAACACTTGCTGTATTTTTTTCTGTGGTAGTTCCTTTTTGTGCATCTGTTCCTTCTACAGTATAATTTTTAAGCTCTAATTCATTGTTTTCGTCTTTTGCAAATTCTATTTGTACTGCTATTTTATTTTTGTTTGTTTCATATCCTTCTGGTGCTTTTATTTGCTCTATTTCGTATTCTTTTGTTGCTTCTACTACTGGCATTTCTAGTTCTATTTTTCCGTTGTTTATTGTAACTTCTTTGTATATATATTCATTTGTTATTTTATCTGTTACTTTTACTACTGTTGTTCCATTTTGTATTGGATTTCCATCTCTGTCTACCCCATTTAAGCTTATATTAAATGTTTTTCTTTCTTCTACTTCTTGTTTTTTTATGTTTTTTATATTTAGCACTAGTGTTTTTACACCATCTGTTGTTATTGGTGTTACTGTTTCATTATCATAGCCTTTTATTGTTGTGCTATTTAATACTATTTTTCCATCACTTTCTATATAATTCATTTCTATTACTACACTTTCGCTTAATATTTCGTAGCCTTCTGGTGATTTTGTTTCTTGCATAAAGTATATTTGTTTTCCTGCTTCTTTTGCTTCTAATAATTCTACATTATTTATTACACCATTTTGTGTTGTGTAGCTTTTTTGTGTTCCATCTGGACTTGTTATTTTAAATATTGCTTCGTCATTTGTAATTATATTTCCTTCTTCATCTACTTTATTTATTACTACATTAAAGTTTTCTGTAGTTAATGGATCTTTTATCTTGTTATTTGTAATAGTAATACTAGCTGTATTTTTTTCTGTTGTTTCTGGTTTTGTTGCACCTTCTACTGTGTAGTCTTTTAATTCCATTTTGTCATTTTCATCTTTTCCAAATTCTATTTCGATTGTTATTTTATCTTTATTTATTTCATATCCTTCTGGTGCTTTTATTTGCTCTATTTCATACTCTTTTTGTCCTTCTTCTAATGGCATTTCTAATTCTATTTTTCCATTTTGTACTGGAACTTCTTTGTATATAGACTCATTTGTTGTTTTATCTGTTAGTTTTATTACTATATTTCCATTTTCTATTTTGTTTCCTTCTTCATCTACTGCGTCTATACTAATATTAAATTTTTCTGGGATTTGTTCTTTTTTGTTATTTTTTATATTTATTATTATTGTTTTCTCTCCATCTACTAATACTGGCTCTACAGTTTCCTCTGTATCACCTTTTATTACTGCATTTTGTATAATTACTTTTTGCTCATTTTCTATATAGTTCATTTCTATTAATACAGTATTTTCTAATATTTCATATCCCTCTGGCGCTTGTGTTTCTTTTAAGAAATATACTTGTCTTCCTGCTTCTTGTGCCTCTACTAGCTCTATATTATTTATTACACCATTTTGTGTTTGATATGTTTTATTATTTCCATCTGGTCTTGTTAGTGCAAATGTTGCTGGTGATGTTGTAATTATATTTCCTTCTTCATCTACCTTATTTATTACTACGTTAAAGTCTTCTGGTACTAGTGGCTCTATTACTTCTTTTTCTTCATTTGCTATTCTTACATTTACTGTATTTGTTGTATTTGATAATTTTTCAATATTTTCTCCACTTATGTTTGTTTCTTTTATTGTGCCATCTTCATTAAATGTTACTGTTATTGTTTTTAATGTCTCATCTAATTCATACCCTTCTGGTGCCTTTATTTCTTTTATTTGGTATGTATATTCTTTTGTTTCTTTTAGTTCTTTATTTGTTACTGCTAAGTTTATACTTGCTTTTCCTAGTTCATTTGTTTTTACATATGATACATTCTCATCTTTTGTTATTTCAAATATTGCTTTGTCTTCTCTTATTGGTGTTTTGAATGTGTCATTTTTTACTTTGTCTATATTTATTGTGTAGTTATATTCTACTGTTTCTTCATCATTTGCTACTAATATATTTACTTCATTTGATGTTTGAGCTGTTTTTTCAATATTTTGTCCTTCTACTACTGCTTCTTGTATTTCTCCTTGTTCATTTATTGTTAGTGTTAATGTTTTTTCTTCTTTATCTATTTCATATCCTTCTGGTGCTTTTACTTCTTTTATAGTATATATATATTGATTTGTTTCTTCTAATTCTTTATTTGTTATGAAAAAGTTAAATACTGCTTTTCCTTCTTCATTTGTTTTTACATATACTGTTTCTTCTCCTTTTGTTACTTCAAATATTGCTTCTTTGCCAATTATGTTTGTTTTGTCCATTTTTACTTTGTCAATGTTTAATGTGTAATTGTATATTGTAACTTCTTGTTTATTTTTTATATTTAATGTTAGTGTTTTTACTTCATCTTGTACTACTGGTAATATTTCCTCATTACCATATGAAATTATTTTTGCACTTACTAATACTATTTTATTTTCTTGGTTTTCAAAAGTTAGTTCTGCTATTAATGTATTTTCTTCTAGTTCATATCCTTCTGGTGCTTGTGTTTCTTTTATTAAGTATGTATATGTTCCTGCTTGCTCAGGTGCTAATAACTCAATATTTTGTGTTTTTCCTGTAGTTTCACTTGTTTGGCATTCTACTTTTGTTCCATCTGGTAAGCTTATTGTAAATTGTGCCGTTCCTGTTGTTATACTTTGATTTTCTTCATCTACTTTATTTAATACTAAATTAAATTGTTCTTGTTCTGGTTTTACTTCTTCTGTTTTATTTGATATTTTTATATCTATTGTGTTTGTTTCTTCTATTATTTGTGCCTCTGCATTTGTTGTAGTTACATTTGTTACTACTCCTTCTTCATTAAATGTTACAGTTATTTGTGCTGGATTTTCATTTTTTACATATCCTATTGGTGCTAACACTTCTTCTATTATATATTCAAATGGTCCTTCTGATGTTGGCATTTTCATGTTTTCAATTGTTACTGTTCCATCTTCTGTAGTTTCTACATATACACTTTTTCCTTCTAAAGTTTGCACTTTGAATAGTGCACTATTGTTTGTTATTGCATTTGATTCATCATCTGTTTTTGTTATTTTTAGATTGTGTGCTATTGCTTGTGGTTCTACTGGTAATGTAATTTCTGGTTCATTTACATTTCCATCGTCAAAAAATAGTCCATCTCCTAAATTTGTTGCAACGTCCAAATTTGTTAATCTAACTGTAGTACTAGTTTCTGATGATTTTAATGCTTGGAATTTTAGTGTACATACAACATCACCAACATTTATTATTCCATCTCCTGATGGCTTTGTTACTAATATTACTCCTTTATCTACTTTACTATTATTTCCATATTCAGTGTTTTCCACTACTATGTCTTTTAATTCTAGTACTGTATTATCATATTCTATGTCTGCTGTAAATTGCCTTACTGCTCCTGTACCCACTAATTCACTTGGTTTTACTACAACTTGCACTTCATCTCCTATGTCGTACTTACTTGCTTCAGATTCTAATGCAAATGTTCCTCTTGTTTCAGTTGTAGCTGCTGTTACTATTATTGGAACATAATTTAATAATAGTATAATTATTAATAATATGGCATTTAGTTTTTTTGTTATCTTTTTCATATGTTTTCTCTCCTTTTATTAATGACGATTCTTGTGTCAAAGCCATTTTTTATGGCACTCACACAAGAGCCGTCATTTACATGACTCTTTTATTTTTTCTTACTCTCTCTTGTGTTTATCTATATTATTTCATTTTATTTTCAAATATTTTATATTTAGCAAATAATATTACTGCTAATAGCATTCCTATTGCTAATATGCTTACTGCAACATATGATTCTCCTGTTTGAGGAATTGTTTTTCCTTGTGCAGTAGTTTTATCATTTTTATTAGTTGTACTTGAACCATTATTTGTTGTTTGTCCTGGTTTTTGTGTTCCACTATTTCCGTTGTTTCCGTTGTTTCCATTGTTTCCGTTGTTGTCACCAGTATTACCACCATTGTTTGGATCATCTGGGTTCTTATTTGGATCATCTGGATTTTTATTTGGGTCATCTGGGTTCTTATTTGGATCATCTGGGTTCTTATTTGGATCGTCTG
This sequence comes from uncultured Clostridiaceae bacterium, assembly GCA_947577025.1. Classification (GTDB taxonomy): domain Bacteria; phylum Bacillota; class Clostridia; order TANB77; family CAG-508; genus UMGS1663. The sequence continues at coordinate 50,218 of CANPTO010000015.1, forward strand.
GTTTTTGTTCACTTCCTGATGATGTTACTTTAAATGTTACTGATGGTGAATTTACATTTCCATCTTCATAGTATACATCTCCACTATTGTCTTCATTACAAGCATCTAACTCTGTTAGTTGAATAGCTGAGCTTTCAACTTCTTTTAATACTTTAAATTTAAGTACTGCTATTATTCCTGAATTAGAAACTCCTGAATCTCTTCTTAATACTATTGCTTTTCCATCACCTTTTGTTTCCCATCCATTTTGTCCTGTTGTACCTAAATATTCAAATATTTCTGAGCTGTACACTTTAACTCCTGAGAATGTGTTTATTCCATTAAATCCTTTTATACTATCAATAACTAAGTTTACTGATACTTCATCTCCTACTTTTACATTTGTATTTGATGTAGTTAAACTAAATACTGCACTACATTCCTCATCACCTGTTTCTGCATTTGCAACTGTAATACTTGATAGCATCATAACTAATATTAGTAAAACTGTTAAACCTACCCTCTTCATCTTTTTCATTTTTTTCTCCTTTCTTATATAAGATTAATTTATTTTTATTGTTAGCAATTAGTTTTTGGAAATGTGTTTTTAATTGCCCAATAAACTTTGCTACTATCACTATAAAATATTTTTTTTGTAAAATCAATATCACTCTTTCTACTTTTTTTGTATGTTACATAGTTGACATTTGTCGTTTTTATACGGAAATAAGTAGTTTTTGTATGTTTAATTTTAATGTTATAGTTATATTATATTTTTTTTACAAAAAATATCCCTTTTACCAAAAGTGTTAGGGAATAGGCTTTTTACGGTTAATTTATTTTTTGTATTCAATAAGAAAGAGGAGCTGTAAAAAGTATCAAAAAAGACGGGGAATATTGACACATCTTAAAAAAATAAAATGTGTCAATATTCCTCGTCTCTTTTGGCATTATTCACGTCTACTAAATAATTTCAAATTACTGTATGGGCTTATATCTATATTTAATCTTAGCAAAGCTTTTGGATCACAGGCAATTATACTAAGGCATCACTTATCCTAAACTCGCTACCTCACGAAGATCTAAGCAAAAATCGCTCCTATAGCTCCAAATACGCCAGCTGATGCTAGACCCATTATTATTCCAGCTAGAATTACTCCTGCCATTATTGCTATTGTACTTTTTTTAAAATCCATATCTAAAAAGCTTGCTGCTAATGTTCCTGTCCATGCTCCTGTTCCAGGTAGTGGTATTCCTACAAAAAGAAATAATGCTACATATAAGCCTTTACCTGCTTTTTCTTGTAGTTTTTTGCCACCTTTTTCCCCTTTTTCTAAACAAAATGTGAAAAACTTTCCTATTATTTTCTTATCTTTACCCCATTCTAAAACTTTTCTTGCAAAGAAAAATATAATTGGTACTGGAAGCATATTTCCTAAAATACAAATAATATATAATGGAATTATTGGAATAGCCTCGCCAAACAGATTACTTAAACCTATTGGAACCGCTCCTCTTAATTCAATTAGTGGTACCATAGATACTAAAAATGTTATTAAATATTTCTTAAACATATTTCATTTCTCCTTTAGAACATATTCTACTATATAAAATCATAAATGTCAAAGGGAAAGATTTGTGCTTCAAAAGCATACCAAAGGATTGCTCAAAATCAACAAGTTTTCTCGGCATAAAAGTATAGCTTTTTTAATTAAAAGTTGGGACATTTTCACGTGCAAGTCACAAATTTTACTAAAATTTTTCAAAATAGTATTTACATAACCTGTATTTTATGTTATACTTTTATATGTTATTATTAATATATGTTACAAGTCAACCAATCAATTTATAAAACAGGAGGAAATTTATGGCACTTTTTGGTTTTTTTGGAAAGAAGAACAATGGAACTTCACAGGCAACAAACACAGCTGCAAGTATTGCTGAGGAAAAGCAGAAAATAATCCTTTTTGAAAGTAAAGAGGATTTGCAGCGGGCAGTTGTAAACTTATCAAAGGAAAAAGGAATTAACTTTGATAAGTTTAAGATGCGAGTAGCTATTGTTATGGATCATTCTGGTTCTATGGATTGGCAGTATAACAATGGAAATGTGCAGAATATTCTTACAAGGTTACTTCCATTTGCATTACAGTTTGATGACAACGGACGATTAGAAGTATATCTTTTTGATGATGTCTGCATAAAAATGGATGTAGATATGACTGAGGAGAATTACTCTTCATATGTAGATGATGTAATAAAGAAAGGTCACTACAATTATGGTGGTACTCGGTATGCACCTGCCATCCAGATGACAGATGAGTTCTACAATGATGACGAAAGTAAAACTACTCCAACTCTTGTATTTTTTATTACCGATGGAGACAATTATAAAAGTGATCGTGCTCCGAGTGACGAAGCTATTATTAAGTCTTCAAAGCATGGCATTTTTTACATGTTTATCGGAACAAGTAAAACTTGTGACTTCGAGTATTTACGCCATCTTGACGATTTGGACGGTAGAAAGTTTGACAACACTGGTTTTATGAGTGTTAAGGATTTAAACTCGACCTCCAATGATGACTTATTTATGAATTCCTTGAAGGATTTTTCAGATTGGCTTAAGGCAAAAGGCTATGTTAAGTAATACAGCCTTATATGTTTATTTATGACATAAACACAGCACCTATTAGAAAAAATCTAATAGGTGCTTTTGCTATCTCTTTAAATTTTATCAAATTCAATAGTTACTTTAAATAGGTCCCCGTCTAAATATATATTAAATTTTCCTTTTTGCAGTGTTGTTAAACTTTCTGCTATTGATAGGCCTAATCCGCTTCCTTCGGTGTTTCTTGAGGCTTCTCCTCTTACAAACCTTTGCATTAGCTCTTCTGATGATATATTTAGTTTTGCTTTTGATATATTTTTTAATTGCATTTGTACTTTGCCTTTGTTTATTATTATATCTACATATACTCGTGAACCTTCTAGTGCATATTTTGATATGTTTGAATACATATTTTCTATTACTCTGTAAAGGTACCTACTATCTGCTTTTATTTTTACTTTTTCTTTTGGCATGTTTAGGATTAGTTCTAAATTTTTTTCGTTTAATTTGTCTTCAAATTCTCCTGATATTTGCTTTATTAGCTCTTTTACATTAATGTCTTCCATATTTAGTTTTATATTCCCTGAAGATGCTTTTGATGCTTCTACTAGGTCTTCTGTTAATCTTTTTAGTCTTTGTGATTTTTTATCTAGTATTTCTAAATATTCCTTCGCTTTTTCATTTGGCATTTCTTCTTTTTTTAGTAAATCTACATAGTTTATTATTGATGTTAGAGGAGTTTTTATATCATGTGATACATTTGTTATAAGCTCTGTTTTCATTCTTTCACTTTTTAAGCTTTCTTCTACTGCTTTTGTAAGTCCTGTTGATAAACTATTTATATATTCTGCCATTTCTTTTAGATTTTTTTCTAAGTTTGTAGTATCTATTTTTATATTTTCTTTTCCTTCATATATATTTTTTAATATTTGTTTTATAGTATTTAATTGTTTTGTATAATTTAGTATTGCATACAATGCTAACCCCCAAAATATTAATAGTAAAATTATACAAAACCATATTGCTGCTGTTGATATTATTAGTATTAATGATATTAATATAAATGCTATATAATATATTATTAGTTTTGTGGTAATTTCTTTATTCCATAATATTAAATTAGATACTTCTTCTATTTTTTGCTTTATCCATTTTAATATTTTATATATTAATGTTGTTTTTACAAATTTTCTTGCTTTTATCCTTTTTATTGTTGTTATTCCAATACTTGCACATGTTATATAACATATTAAATATGATATTAATGATATTACTAATGTATATATATTTGTATTTGAAAGACATTCTCTTCCTATTAGTGAAAATACTGCTAATATAGTAATACCTGTTATACATATTATTTCATATGAAAATTTGTCAAAATTGTTTAAATATATCTCTTCCTTATTATTTTTATGACCTATTGACCATATTAAATATATACCTATTATAAATAGTATTAAAATTGAATATGACATTGCATATATTGGCATACTTCCTACATTTGCAATAAAATTATATGTTGCTACATTTATTTTATATTCTAATGTTGCTGATTGTTCTTTATTAAATGATGTGTATATAGAAAACTTACTATTTTTCGTATCTTTTAATTTTTCTATTCCATAATTATATGCTAAACCTTTATCATTTATTTGTTCGAGATTTGTCCTAATATTTGAATTTTCTTTATACCAATAATATTCACTATTTTTTAGTTCCTCTATTTTAGAATTATAATTTTCTGTTTGTATATTTGTAAATATTGTTCCATTTTCATCTATTATAATATAGTTAAAACCAATATAATATCCTCTATATGTTTGTGAGTAATATATTTTAGTTGGAGTTTCTTGTACTAATATATAATTGTCTACAAATGAATTGTAATATTCACCTTGCTCTCTAACATCTTCTTCTATACTTGAGCATATTCTAAATACTCTTTGCAAGTTTGGATAGTATTCGTTATATACAAAGCTATTTGTTTTGTAATAGTCTCCTCTTGATAGGTCTTCTTTATTATAGGAATTATATTCTATGTATATTACTCCTAATATTATTGCTAATGCTAAGAATGGAATTAGTATATATGATATTATCTTTAGTGTGTCTGAGTTTCTTATTTTTTCCATTTATTTCCTCCTTTGTTCCCATTGGGGACGTTTCCTAATGGGATATCTGTCACTTTTGGGAACATATTTTATTTAAATGTGGGGGCTAATTAGTAATCACCTGCTATTTCTACGTAATTACCATATTTTTTGTATTAGTTTTAGTAATTCGTTTAGCCGCGAGCAATTAGCACTTGCCCCTACATATTATATTGGTTTTTTAATCTATTTTTTCTATTTTATAGCCAATACCCCAAATAACTTTTAAGTATTTTGGTTCTTTTGGGTTTATTTCTATTTTTTCTCTTATGTGCCTAATATGTACTGCTATGATGTTATCTGCTCCATATGCTTCATCTTCCCATACATTTTCATAAATTTGCTCTATTGAATATACTTTTCCTTTGTTTTTTGTTAAGAATTTTAATATGTTGTATTCTGTTGGAGTAAGCTTTATTTCTTTTCCTTCTACTGTTACCTCTTTTGTGTCATCTTTTATTATAAGCTCTCCTGTTCTATATATATTTTCGCTCTCTGTTTGTTTGTTTGCAATTGAACCTAACATTGTATATCTTCTTATTTGTGAATTTACTCTTGCTATTAGTTCTATTGGGTTAAATGGTTTTGTAACATAGTCGTCTGCTCCATTATTTAAACCTGATACTTTGTCGTAGTCTTCTGACTTTGCAGAAAGCATAATAATTGGAATACTTTTTGTCTTTCTTACTTCATTTGCAACTGCCATTCCATCCATTTCTGGCATCATTATGTCTAAAATAATTAAATGAATTTCATTGTTTTGAATGACTTTAAGTGCTTCTTTTCCATTGTATGCTTTTAAAATATTATACCCTTCTTTACTTAGGTAAATTTCAATTGCATTAACTATTTCTTTATCATCGTCACATACTAAAATGTTATACATATTACTTTCATCTCCCTTTTCTTTTATAAGTATAACACATTTTTCTTAATAAAAAATAGATAGATTATTAATTTTTTATTAATAATCTATCATAATTTTAAAATATCATTTTTTACTTTTCCATTCTATAAAATCATCTATTATTAGTTTCAAAACGGCTATTACTGGTACTGCTAAAAACATTCCTAATACTCCAAAATATGCTCCTCCTAGTGTTACTGCAAATATTACTAGTAGTGGACTTATTTTTAAAGAGTCTCCTACTATTTTTGGATTTATTACGTTTGCATCTATTTGTTGAAGTATTGTTACTACTATTACCATCCATATTGATTGCATTATTCCTCCTGTGAAGAATGTTATAATTGTTGCTACTACTATTGCTATTATTGCTCCAAAGTATGGTATTATATTTGCTAAACCTATCATAAAGCCAAGTAGTACTGCATATTTTACGTTTAGTATCGACATTGCAATTGATGTTAATATTCCTACTATTATTGCGTCTAATATTTGACTTGCTAGGAATTTGAAGAATATTTCGTTTGTTCTGTTAAAGTATTTGTTTATATTTTCATATGCTTTTCCTTCTACTATTGCTCCTAGTAGTCTTTTGAAGAAGTTTATTATTTGTTTTCTACTGCTTAGTATATATATTGATACTATTATTGATACAAATATGTCGAATATTCCCCCAAGCATTCCGATGATGCTTTGTATGTATCCTGTAATTGCTTCTGTGTTTATTATTTGCTTTAAGTCAATATTTTGTATTTCTCCAATTGCTTTTTGTACCATTTCATTCTTTAAAATTGAGTCTTCTGGTAGTGAATTTATTTTTTCTACTGCTATGTTATAGTAGTACCCAAAGTTGTTTACTAAGTCTACTACGCTTTGTACTACTGGTGGTAATATGAAGTTTATTAGTATGATGATTAGTATTAGTGCTATTATATATACTGTGGTTATACTAAGTGCTCTTGATTTTTTTTGTATGAATTTTAGTTTTTTGGCTTTTAAGTATATTTGTTCTGTTTTTCTGCATGGTACATATAGTATGTATGCTATTAGTGTTCCTACTAAGAATGGTGATAGTGCTCCTAAAAATGATTTTATTCCTTGTGCTACTTGACCTAAGTTGTCTAGGGTTTTGTATACGGCTACTACTGCTATTGCTAGTGAAAACCAGAATAGCCATTTGGCCCAGTTTTTGTTTTTCATTGATTTTCTCCTTTTTTTATATTTATTCTTTTTGTTTTGTGGTATTTTGTTTTTGGTTCTTGCTTTTCTTTACTTTTTTATTTTATTCTTTTTGGTTTCTGCTATTTAGGACAGTTCCTAATCTAGCTAGATTATTTTTGTTTGTTACTTGAGGTTCTTCACTATCTTGTTTCCGCATTGGGGACAGTCCCCAATGCTACCGTCTCTTGTTTTTCGCGCCCATTCAGGGACAGTCCCCAATGCTACTGTCCTCGATGCTACCATAGTGTTATATTTCTATTTGTAGTTCTACTGGGCAGTGGTCACTTCCTAGGATTTCGGGGTGTATTGTGCTTTCTTTTATTTTTGTTTGGATGGTGTTTGATGTTATGAAGTAGTCTATTCTCCAACCTATGTTTTTTTCTCTTGCTTTTCCTATGTATGACCACCATGTGTAGCAGTTTTCTTTTTCTGGGTATAAGTATCTAAATGTGTCTGTAAAACCTGCTTCTAGTAAGCATGTCATTTTGTTTCTTTCTTCGTCTGTGAAGCCTGCATTTCTTCTGTTTGTTTTTGGATTTTTTAGGTCTATTTCTTTATGTGCTACGTTTAGGTCTCCACAATATATTACTGGCTTCTTTTTGTCTAGTTTTTTTAGGTATTTTCGAATTTCGTCTTCCCAAACCATTCTATATTCTAGCCTTTCTAGTTCCCTTTTTGAGTTTGGTGTGTAACAATTTACAAAGTAGAATTCGTTAAATTCTAGTGTTATTATTCTTCCTTCTTTGTCATGCTCTTCTATTCCTATACCATAACTTACATTTATTGGCTTTTTCTTTGTGAATATTGCTGTTCCTGAATATCCTTTTTTTTCAGCACTATTCCAATATTGATAATATCCCTCTAATACTAGTTCTAGTTGCCCTTCCATCATTTTCGTTTCTTGAAGCGCAAAAATGTCTGCATCTATTTCTTTAAAAAACTCCATAAACCCTTTATTAACTGCTGCTCTTAGGCCGATTCACATTCCAAGATATAAGTTTCATTTTTGTTTTCATTCCCTTCATTTTATTTTTTTGAATTATAACATATTCTACATGTTAATGTAAAGTATATATGTTTTTAGCAGGGGAATTTCATAAAATATTGCAAAATTGTAATATTTGTATTATGCTTGCAAAGAGTTGCTTTCAAGGTGTAGGGGCGATTTCTTCGAAAATTTTTATATAAAAAAATAACAATTATTTAATTCTATATTTACTTTTTATGTAAATTATGGTATATTAATATTATATTGCTAAATGCAATGTGTAACCAAAAAATAAACATAGGCAACTGAAAGGAGTATCAGTATGAAAAAAATTGTATTATTTTTATTTTCACTATTAATATGTTTATCTATTACAGGATGTGGTAATACGCACAGCCTCAAAATTGACCTAAACAAGCAAACTAAGCGGGCTGAGGCAGCTGAAAGTGCTCTTAATGAGCTAACTGAGGACTATGATGCGTTATTAGCACAAGTTGATGAATTGAATGAAGAATTAAAAAAACAAAAAGATGAATCCAAGCGGCTAAACGATACAATTGATACATATCAAACTACATTAGAAGAACTGGAAACTTCTCTAAAAAATAGTGCCTCTAATGAGCAGCTGCAAGCAAAACAATCACAAATAGATACTTTAACAGCAGACCTTAATAATTACAAGGCCGTTAATGAGATACTAAATCAGCAAATAGCGGAGCTTCAAGCAAATAAACAACCCAAACAACAAATCAATTATCCTGACGAATCATACATTGAATTAAAATTCTGGACTGATGGAAATAATTACAAGAGCGATAAAATAACATGGTACTCTGATCCATATTGTTCAAAGGCAATTTCTGGCGAAGTAATTATTATTTCGCCAACAGTATCAGAAGACAAGCTTAACAACAGTTATACCGTATACACTTGTCTTAGTAGTACTAATTGTTTAGTCTATTCCTCCAGGTACCCTTGGTTGCAAAAGGCTAACTAAGGTTCGTTAAGTCTCAAATAGTCACATAGAGAAAGTTTATATCATTATTATGGTAAAACTTTCTCTATTTTTATGTATAATTTTTTATATTTATTATTACATTAGAAACTAATAATTTCATTATACATTTCTATTGCATATTTATCTGTCATTCCAGATATGTAATGTATTATTGCCTTTGCATAATCTTTTTTATCTTTTAGACTATATAATTTTCTATTTTTTCCTTCTTTATTTTCTTTTATATATTCCTTTAGCCACTCAATAAAACTTGATATTAATTTAGGGTATATATTTTCCTTTTCTTTTAACTTTTCTATTGTTCTTTCTTTATCATATGTTTTATACAATGTTAAAAATAATTCTTCTAATACTAATTTAAAGTATCTATTTGTGCTTTCTAATTTTTCGCTATTATACACATTTTTTATATAAAATTCATTTATCTTATCTAGAAGTTTTATTTTTTCATAAGAAAATTTAAGTCCTTCTTCTATACTACTGTTTTCACATACATCATTTATTAATATACCAATTATATTACTATTATTCATATTTTTTCCTATATTTAGCACTCTTTTAAGCTCTTCTATTTGTTTTTTATCTAATACTTTTAAAGAAATAGAGTCTTCTATATCTCTGCCCATATATGCTATTCTATCTGACAATTTTACAACACAGCCTTCCCATGTATATGGCATATATTCATTTGGCTTTGTATACATTTTTAAGTCAATTGCTTCTTTTCTTGGTTTTAATATTTTATCATTTACCTCTCCACAATGTGAAATTATCCCATCTCTTACTGCATATGTCAAATTCAAATTTACTTTTTCCCCCATATGATTTTCTAGTAAATTTAAGTTATCAACTGCATTTAGTCCATTTTTTTCATGCCAAAAGCTTTCTCCTACTTCTTTTTGCATAATGTTATTTAATATTTTCTCTCCAGCGTGCCCAAATGGGCTATGTCCTAAATCATGTGCTATTGAAATTGCTTTAGTAAGTTCTGTGTTAAGTCCTAAGTTATTTGCAATTGTGTAACTAATTGATTCAACATAGTTTACATGCTCTATACGTGTACATATATGATCACTAACTGGCGAAAAATATACTTGAGTTTTATGTTTTAGTCTTCTATATGCTGTTGAGTATAATATACGTGTGTAATCTCTTTCAAATTCTGTTCTTATATCTCCTGACTTTTTGTTTAACATATTTTCTCTTTCAATCATTTTTTGCCATTTTGGATTTTTTTCATTTGCTGCTACACTTTCAAACTTTTTCATACTTTTTTACCTCTCTTCCTATTGTTTTATATTTATAATGTTTTTAACCCTTTTTTTGTTTTTCGATACTGCTAAGTGCTTTTGCTATTTGATCTGGACATGATGTTCCTTTCCCGCCTGCAGTCTATACCTTTTAGCCTTTTTATCACTTCTTCTACTTTCATTCCTTTAACTAACTTTGCAACTCCCTTTAGGTTTCCGTCACATCCTCCTATTACTTTTAATTCCTTTACTATTCCTTCTTCTATTTCTAATTCTATTTGCTTAGAGCAAACACCTTCTGGCGTATATGTATATATCATATTTTAACCTCCTTTTCTATTCTTTATATTATATCAAAATATTAATATAATATAAAGCTTAGTGTTAAGGTTTATTTGTATTTATTAAAAAAGACCCAGTTATTTACTCCATAGAGACCAGGTTATTTTTTTATAAATAACCTGGTCTCTAGTTTCTCTTGGTCTTTTCTAATTTTTAAATATCTCGTCAAATTCTTCTCCATCTATTTTTTCTTTTTCTAGTAGTACTCCTGCTACTGCATGTAATTTATCTATATTTGCTTTTAGTATTTCTAGTGCTGTGTTATAACCATTATCTACTATTCTTTTTACTTCTTCATCTACTATAGCTGCTGTTTCTTCTGAATATTCTTTTTGTGTAGCAAAGTCTCTTCCTAAAAATACTTCTTCTCCACCAGAGCCTAGCATTATTGTTCCTACTCTTTCACTCATACCATATTTGGTAACCATACTTCTTGCAATTTTTGTTGCTCTTTCTATATCATTACTTGCTCCCGTTGATATATCATTTAGTATTAATTTTTCAGCTACTCTTCCTCCAAGTAAAGATACTATGTTTTCTTCCATTTCTATTTTTGACATGAAGTTTTTATCTTCTGTTGGACGATACATTGTGTATCCTCCTGCCATTCCTCTTGGTACTATTGATATTTGATGTACAGGGTCTTGTGTTGGTAAATACCTACTTACTACTGCGTGACCTGCTTCATGATATGCTACTAGTTTGTTTTCTTTTTCGCTTCTTACTCTTGTTCTTTTTTCTGGTCCCATTGTTACTTTTATCATTGCATCTTCTATTTCTTTCATGCCTATTTCTTGTATGTTTCTTCTTGCTGCTAGCAATGCGGCTTCATTTAATACATTTTCTAGGTCTGCTCCTGCAAATCCTGATGTGTTTTTTGCAATTACTTTTAAGTCTACATCTGGTGCTAATCTTTTCTTTCTTGAGTGTACTTCTAATATTTGTTCTCTTGCTTTTACATCTGGTGAACCTACCATTATTTGTCTATCAAACCTTCCTGCTCTTAATAATGCTTTATCTAATACGTCTGGTCTGTTTGTTGCTGCAAGCACTATTACTCCCTCATTTTCTGCAAATCCATCCATTTCTACTAGTAATTGATTTAATGTTTGCTCTC
>CANPTO010000016.1 GCA_947577025.1 uncultured Clostridiaceae bacterium
ATAATATAATAAATTTATAAAAAAGAGCTTGACAAAAATTAGATAGTCAATTTTATTTGTAATAAATTAAACAAAGAAGAAGGTACAATTATTCTTTTATATTATATGGAAAAATACACAGATAAAGAAATTGGAAAAATAATGAATATAAAAGAAAGTACAATAAGAACTAAAAGGACACGAGCAAAAGAAAAACTAAGAAAAATTTATAAAGAATATGGGAGGTTGTAAGTATGGATGAATTAGATAAAAAATTATTTAATGATTTGTCAGAGAAAGTAGAGATTCCTATTAGATGTGAATATATTATAAAAAATGCATTAAAAAATGGAAATAATAAAAGCAAAAATATATTGAAAAATATTATTTTAATAGTAGCAAGAACGTGTGGGATAATATTTTTAACATCAGGAATAGTATTTGCCTCTGCAAAAATATATAAAAATGTATGGAAAGAGCCTAAAAAAATTGATAATTTCTATGGCGATAATTATGAATATGATGAAAATGCTTTGTATGGAACAGGACATTCAAAAGATATTGATATAAGTAAAAATAATGCTATTACAAAAGAGGAAGCACAAATAAAATTTGAAGAGATACTAAAAAAATTTGGATATGAAAATGAAAAAATTATATCAATAGAATTAGCTGATAATCCTGCAGATGATAGTTTATTTTATAGAGCAACAACAGAAAATAAATTTATGCTAGATATAGATGCAAAAGACACTAGAAATTTTAAGATATTCACAGACATTGCATATAAAGATATAGATAAATATAGGGGAACGCAGGAAGAAGTAGAAAAAGTAGTTGAGGAAATATGTAAAAAATATGGATATGATTTATCAAAATATAATCATAAAGAAATTGGATTTAATATGGCACAAAGCGTTTTTGAAGAATCTTTATCAAATAATACTTATATAGAGTATTGTCCAGAAAATGCAAATATATGGGGAGTTGGATATAATAAAGAGTATAATGGAGTTGTGAATCGATCTGAAGAAATAAAAGTAGGAATAATCCCAGAAATAAATGAGTTATATTATTTTATATATACAAATAAAGCTCCTGAAAACACAGATATAGTAATAGATAAAGAAAAGGCAAAAGAAATAGCAATAGAAAAAGAAAAACAATTAAATATAGGATACAATATTAAAAATACTAGTGTTGAGTTAGATATAGTAAAAATGAATGGAAATGCATACTTAAGAGAAAATAACTTTGAACATTATTATGAGTCAAGTACTACTGAAAATTATCCATTAAATAAACTTTTATATTATCGTGTAGAAGAAAAAGTAAGACAAGTATGGAGAGTTAAGTTAGAATTTGAACCAACAGAAAAATTAGAATATAGCGAATATAGTTTTACATATTTTATAGATACTACTACTGGTGAAATTGTTGGTGGAGAATAAAGCATAACACACAATTTCAAGGAGGACGAAAGTATGAAAAAAATCAAATTTTCTCGGGCATTTAACATTAGTGTAAAATTATTGTAGAAAAATTTCTAAAAGATTTGACATGTTATGTAAAATATTATATACTATAAATGTAACAAATATAAAAGCCAAATTAAGGAAGGACGGTAAAGTGTATGAAACGGGTATTAGGCGTAATTTTAATTTTAGTTGCTATCGTAGGAGGTATATATGTCGCAGGCTGGCTATTTTTTGTTAAAGCCATTGCGGACATGATCGTAGCTATCAAAGCAGGATTTATTGCAATGGATATTGCAATAGGTATAGCTGAAATATGTATTTGTATGCCGATAGCTACAACAATCGCTTGTGGAATCGCAATGCTCGGATTTGCAATGATAGTTGATTAACACTTTTTTGGTAAGAAAAGGCAGGAAATTAGTTTCTTGCCTTTTTTATGGTGCAAACAAGAAAAATATTATGTGCATTGTTTACGGCACACATACTTATACATAAACCGCTACGACTTTTAGTTGTAGGATGTGCTATATGGTATATTTTAGTTTGCTCATACTATTTAAATATCCCCAAAGGCATAATTGCCTAAGGAAAATTCACATAAATATTGATTTTGTAACAGAAATGTAATATAATTATAATATAGTGCCAATATACAAATATAAAACCCAAAAATGTATATCCCTAGGCACAATTTTTAAGGAGAAAAAGTATATTAAAAAGTGCCAAATATTACTATTGACTTAAATACTAAAACTCTTTAAAATATAATATATATAAGTATATATTAAATACAAAAATATAAAAAGGATGGTTAAAATATGAAATTAAAGAAAATGATTTTAAGCGTACTAACAATAATAATATTAATAACAATGTGGTTAGGGATGACAAGCAAAGTTAATGCAGAAACAATAAGTCCACCAATATACTTAGGTTTAGAAAGATATCGAAGTTCAGGATATTCATACATGGCAATAGAAAAAGTTATGTGGAAAATAAGCTCATATGATAATGCCTCTGGAAGTAACCCAAATAAAAACAGAACACTATACTGCATAAAAGCAGGTGCAGGGTTTGGGTCAAGAGACGATATGGGTCAATATGTAGGTGAAAATGTTATACGACCATATAGCCAAAAATTTGACTTAAAAAATAGAACATCAATAACAGGAAATTACTTAGATGTACTTCCAAGTGGAAGTGACTATAATTCACTAATATGGGTATTAGAACAATGCTATGTGCCAGAAAATGATACAAACCATGAATATAGAAAAAAATTATTAAATGCTGCTGGAATACCTAGTAGTAAAATAAGTGATGATGAAATAGATGTTGCACAACAATTAGCAATATGGTATTTTACTAAAAATGATAAAACTGATTATAAAGTAACAGCAAGAACATTTGCATTAGCAGTAAAAGAAAAACAAGATGCAGACTATATAGTTATAGATGATAAATTTAATAGAGGAGACCAAAGAAACGAAGATGCAGTAGCACTATTTAACTACTTAGTAGATGGAGGACTAGCAAATGCAAGTAAAACACCTACACCAAATAATACAAAAAATCCAATATCAATAAATACAAGTAGTAGTAAAATTGTAGAAGAAGGAAACAACTATTTACTAGGTCCATATACACTAAATGAAGAAGTAAACAATATAGAATACACACTATCATATAGCTTAAAAAATGGAAACACAGATGTACCATATACATTACTAAATAGCAGTAAAACAGCTACAAAATTAGAAGACGTAATAGGTAGCCAATTTTATATAAGAGTATCAAAAGATAACTATGCTTCAGGTTTAAAATTTAAAGTAGCAGCAAAAACATATGAAACAACACTTACATATTTATCAGTAGTAAACGCACAAGCAACATATGATCAACCAGTTGTTGAAATAGGCAAAGAAGAAAAAAATTACGAACTAGAAATAACAACACCAAACATACCAGAAGTAAAACTATTTGACTTAGCATTAAGAAAATTCATAACAAAAATAAACAATACAACATATGATAGAGTTCCAAATATAACAAATGAGCAAATATCAAAGCTAAATAATGGAGTATGGACAGTAGAAAAGAAGCATACAAAAGTGCCATTGCAAGTAGAAACAGGAGATACAGTATTATATACAATAAGAATATATAATGAAGGAGAAGTTGCAGGAAAAGCAACTAAAATAACAGACTATTTACCAGAAGGACTAAAACTAAAACAAAATAGTACAATAAACACTGAAAATGGTTGGACAAATCCATCAGGAGATGGGAAAACAATAGAAACAAACAAATTAAGTGGCAGAGTATTACAGCCATGTAATGGAAGCACAATAGACTATGCAGATGTACAAATAGAATGTGAAGTAACAGCATTAAGTGACACAACAGGAAAAACACTAAAAAATATAGCCGAAATAACAGAGCATAAAGATGCAGATGGAAATGATATAACAGATAGAGACTCTGTGCCAAACAACTTATCAACAGAGCAAAAACAAAATTATAACCCAGGAAATTCAGAAAAAGGCTGGGGTTACCAAGATGATGATGATTATGAAGAACTAGTAATGCCAGGAAAATACTTTGACTTAGCATTAAGAAAATTCATAACAAAAATAAACGATAAAGCATATGATAGAGTTCCAAATATAACATCTGAACAATTATCAAAACTAAATAATGGAACATCAACAGTAGAAAAAACACACACAAAAGCACCACTACAAGTAGAAACAGGGGACATAGTGCTGTATACAATAAGAATATATAATGAAGGAGAGCTAGCAGGAAAAGCAACTAAAATAACAGACCACTTACCAGAAGGGCTAAAATTAAAAGAAAATAGTACAATAAATACTGAAAATGGTTGGACAAATCCATCAGGAGATGGAAAAACAATAGAAACAAGTAAATTAGATGAAAGAATATTACAAGCATTTAATGGAAGCAAACTAGACTATGCAGATGTACAAATAGAATGTGAAGTAACAGCACTAAGTGACACAACAGGAAAAACACTAAAAAATGTAGCACAAATAACAGAACATAAAGACGCATATGGAAAGAACATAACAGATAGAGACTCTCAGCCAAACAACTTAACACAAGAGCAAAAACAAAACTACAACCCAGGAAACTCAGAAAAAGGTTGGGGATACCAAGACGATGACGACTATGAAGAACTAGTAATGCCAGGAAAGAAATTTGACTTAGCACTAAGAAAATTCATAACAAAAATAAATGATACAGAATATAATAGAGAGCCACAAATAACATCTGAACAATTAGCAAAACTAAATAATGGAACAGACACAGTAGAAAAAATACACACAAAAGCACCATTACAAGTAGAAACAGGAGATACAGTACTATACACAATAAGAATATATAATGAAGGAACATTAGCAGGAAAAGCAACTAAAATAACAGACCACTTACCAGAAGGTCTAAAACTAAAAGAAAATAGTACAATAAATACAGAAAATGGTTGGACAAATCCATCAGGAGATGGAAAAACAATAGAAACAGACAAACTAAAAGAAAGAATATTACAAGCATTTAATGGAAGCAAACTAGACTATGCAGACGTACAAATAGAATGTGAAGTAATAGCACTAAGTGACACAACAGGAAAAACACTAAAAAATGTAGCACAAATAACAGAACATAAAGACGCATATGGAAATGATATAACAGATAGAGACTCTCAGCCAAACAACCTAACAGAAGAGCAAAAACAAAACTACAATCCAGGAACTTCAGAATTAGGATGGGGATACCAAGATGATGACGACTATGAAGAACTAGTAATGCCAGCTAAATACTTTGACCTAGCATTAAGAAAATTTATAACAGAAGTTGATAAAAAACAAGAAAATGGTACAAATATACAAATAACAACAAAAGAACCAAAAGTAGATGTAACACCTTTAAAAGATGGAACTGGAACAACAGCAATATACAAACACGAAAAATCGCCACTAGGAGTTGCAGTAGGAAATGAAGTAATATATACAATAAGAATATATAATGAAGGACAACTAGATGGATATGTAACAGAAATAACAGACTACTTACCACCAGAGCTAGAATTTGTAAATGATGAATTTAATGCAAAATATGGATGGACATCTGAAGGAAGAATAATAAAAACAGATATAACTTCACCAAATACAAAAAATTCTGCTAATAGAGACAGTATATATAGCCAAAGAACAACAAACGATGATAAAGTATTACTAAAAGCATTTAATGGAGAAGAATTAGACTATATAGATGTAAAAATAAAATGTAGAGTAGTAAATGTGCAAAAATTAGATACTATAATAACAAATATAGCAGAAATAACAGGATTTACAGACTCTAGAGGAAATACAGTAATAGATAGAGACTCAACAGCAGACAGTTTAACAAAAGACAATTCAAAAGAGCAAGATGATATAAAAGACGATAATTTACCACAAGACATAGACCTACCAGACTATAGAGGAAGAGACACAAACAAATCAATACTAACAGACTCTACATATCATTATAAAGGTCAACAAGATGATGATGACTTTGACAAACTAATTATACAAGAATTTGACTTAGCATTAAGAAAATTTATAACAGCAGTAAATGAGCAAAAAGTAACAAATAGATATCCAGTATTTACAACTGAAAAAGATGAAAATGGAAACTACATATATAAACACACAAAAGAGCCAATAGAAGTAGAAACAACAGACTTAGTAGAATACACAATAAGGATATATAATGAAGGAAATGTAGCAGGGTATGCAAAAGAAGTAAAAGACAATATCCCAAGTGGTCTAGAGTTCATACCAACAAGCGAAACAAATAAAGAGTACAGATGGAAAATGTTAGATGAACAAGGAAATGAAACTGAGGAAGTATCAAAAGCAAAATACATAACAACAGACTATTTATCAAAAGAACAAGAAAGTGAAGAAAGAGAAAACCTAATATCTCCATTTGACCAAGAAACAATGGGAGCACCATCATATAAAGATGTAAAAGTAGTATTCAAAGTAATAGCACCAAGTAAGTATGAAGGAATAATAACAAATATTGCAGAAATATCAGACGATTCAGACGAAAATGGAAATCCAATAATAGATAAAGACTCAGAGCCAAACAATGATGACGAAAAAGAAGATGACATAGATGTAGAACACATTAAATTATCATACTTTGACTTAGCATTAAGAAAATTCATAACAGCAGTAAATGAAAAAGAAGTAAGCGATAGATATCCTGTATTTAGCATAGATGAAGAAGGAAACTATATATACACACATACAAAAGAGCCAGTAGAAGTAGAAAATGGAAATATAGTAACATATACATTACGTATATATAATGAAGGAACAAAAGCAGGATATGCAACAGAGATAATGGATGATATTCCAGAAGGATTAAAGTTTGTTCCAGATAATGAGGAAAATGTTAAATATAATTGGATAATGTATAGAAAAGTTGAAGAAAATGAAGAAATTGATGAAGTAATGGATTTCGATGGAGTTAAGTATGTAGAAACTAATGATGCAAATAAAGCAGATATTATAGTTACAGATTATTTATCACGTGGAGCAGAGCATGCTAACCGGTAGAAACAACCTATTAAAGCCATTTGACAAAAATACAATGGAAGAACCAGATTATAGAGAAATAAAGGCAGTGTTTGAAGTAACTGAACCTAATACATCAGATAGAATATTAATAAATCAAGCTCAAATAACAAATGATGAAGATGAGAACGGAAAAGACGTTATAGATATAGACTCAACACCAAATAAATGGATAGAAGGCGAAGACGACCAAGACATAGAAAAAGTAAAAGTAAAATACTTTGACTTAAGCCTAAGAAAATGGGTAACTCAGGCTATAGTTATAGAAAACGGTAAAGAAAAAGTTACCGAAACAGGACACCACGCAGAAGATGACCCAGAAGAAGTAGTAAAAGTAGAAATAGAAAAGAGCAAAATAAACAAAGTAGTTGTAAAATTTAGGTACAAAATAAGAGTTACAAACGAAGGAGAAATACCAGGATATGCGTTAGAAGTATCAGACTACATACCAGAAGGACTAAAATTTGTTCAAGCAGATAATCCAAACTGGAAACAAGTAGATGGAAAAATAGTAACACAAGCACTAGCAACAACCCTATTAAAACCAGGAGAAAGTAGCGAAGTAGAAGTACTATTAACATGGATAAATGGAAACAATAATTTAGGACTAAAAGTAAACGTAGCAGAAATAAGCAAAGACAAAAATGACAGCAACACACCAGACATAGACTCAGTACCAAACAACAAAAAACCAGGAGAAGACGACATAGATGATGCACCAGTAATACTTGCAACAAAAACAGGAGAACTAATAAACACAAACTACATAATACTAATAACAGGTTCACTATCAATAATAGGGGCAGGAGTAATACTAATTAAAAAATATGTATTATAAAATATAATAAAAAATAACGCTATTTAGAATATTTACTAAGTAGCGTTATTTTTATAGGTTACAGTTCACAGCCTGTTTGCTATACACTAGCGCGAAGGGGTTAATATATTTTATTTTTGTAATGTAGACCCGACAGCCCTTTGAGGCGGGGGAATACCCCTTGTCTTGGAGGGCGTAATGGAAAAAATAAAATATATTAACCCCTGGGAGCGGACTTTAAACGATAAACTGTGAATTGTAACTTTTATAGTAATAACTAAATGCTTTATTTAAAATAACTATTGTATTTTGTAGCAGTTTGCGATAAAATATATTGAAAGTTTTTGTAATATAAAAAATTAAAAGATAGATAAATAAAAAAATATATCACAAGTTGTAAAAAACTTTTTTAATTTAATACTTAAAAACGACACAAAAATAAGAAGAATTATATTAAAATAACAAATGAAAAAAACAAGCTAAAGCTCAAATTAAAAAAGTATGAGGTGGTAAGGATGTTTCAGAACATAGAGAAAAATTCTGATGAAAATCAAAATAATTATGAAAATGTAGAATTTAGTAAAAGTAAAGAAATAAAGGCTACATTAAAAGAATGTTTCACAAAACAAAAAATTATGCTATATATAATATCTTTTATGGTATCAACAGTAGCATTTGGCACAAATAAAGAATTAGCACCATTTGCAGTAGCAATGCTTGCTAGTATATTAAGCCAATCTATACCAATAGGAATTCCACTTATAATAATAGGAATAGGAAATAGTATATCATTTGGAATAAATAGCACTTTAAGTTACATATTAATATCTCTAATATTACTATTTAGTATATTAGTAAAACCTCCAAAATATGATGAAAATAATAATGAAAGAAGAAAGCTAGGAATACGAGTATTTATTTCATGTTTAATAGTAAAGCTAGCAGGTCTAATATTCAAAGAATTCATGGTATATGACTTACTATTAGGGGTAATGTATAGTATATGTGTATTCATATTTTATAAAATATTTGTAAATGCAATACCAGTAATAAACAAATTTGGATATGGCAAAGTATATGGTGTAGAAGAAGTAATGGGGACAAGCTTAATGCTTGCCATTGCAGTATCTTGCATAGGAAACTTCACAATATTTGGTTATTCACTAAAAAATATACTATGTATATTAATAGTATTAGTAATGGGATGGAAAAATGGAATATTAGTAGGAGCTACAGCAGGTATTACAGTAGGAACAGTACTTGGAATAATAGGGGCAGGAGAGGTAAGCATGGTAGCCTCATATGCACTATCAGGTATGGTAGCAGGAATATTTAGCAGGTTTGGGAAAATAGGGGTAATAGTAGGATTTATAGCAGGAAACATAGCACTAACATATGCCTCAAATGGAAACACTGCACAAATAATAAACCTTCAAGAAATATTAATAGCAGCATTAGGATTACTTGCAGTGCCAAAAAGAATGAAAATAAACATAGGCGAAATGTATAATGAAGTAAAACTTTTGCCAGAAGTAACAGGAAAGAGCCTAGAAGAAAATAAAGAAACAATATATAAATTAGAAGCAATGTCAGAAACAATATCTGAAATAGCAAAAAGCTATAAAGAAGCGGCAGCAACAATATTAGATGAAGAAGAACTAAAAGAGCAAGAACAAGAAAGCTTTGAAATATTTGAAAGAGAAATACAAAATAATATAGAAGGGCTAGAAGAAAATATATTATTTGATATTTTATATTTACCAGAAGACAATATATTAGAAGACATATTTAATACAATACTAGAAAAAGAAATGATAGTAGAAAAAGACCTAATAGAAATACTTGCAAATCACAATAACTATATAATAGTAAATGATGAAACAAAAGAAGATATATCAAAAATAGTAAAAGTAATAAATTATTCATATAAAGTAAACAAACTAAACTTCATATGGAAGAAAAAATTAGACGAAAACAAAAAAGCAGTATCAAACCAATTAGAAGAAGTATCAAAAGCAATAGGAAATTTAGCACAAAACATAGAAAAAACCGAAGATGACGAATACAATCAAATAAAAGAACAAATAACAAAACAATTAAGAGAAATGCAAATAGAAGTAAAAACAATAACTATAGATAAAGAGCAAACAGGAAGATTAAAAATAAAGTTATACACAAATAAATGCCAAGATGTGGAAAAGCCAGCATGTAATATAAAGAAAATGACAAAAATAATATCAAAAGAAATAAAACAAAATATGATATTACAAAATCAAGAATGTGGAATAAGGCAAAAAACAGATAGTTGTATATATACATATATATCAGAAGATAAGCAACAAATAGAAATAGGAATAGCAAAAGCAAGTAAAGAAGGTTCAATAGTTTCAGGAGACACAAGCTTGCAAACAAAGCTAGGAGATGGAAAATATTTATTAGCAGTAAGTGATGGAAAAGGCTCAGGCAAAATAGCAAAAAAAAGCAGTAGTATGGCAATAGCAATGTTAAATAAATTATTATCATCAGGTTTTGACAAAGATAATTCGCTAAGGCTAATAAACTCAACATTATCTAGCATAAATGAAGAAGACATGTATGCAACATTAGACATAGCAATATTAGACTTATATGGGCAAAACCTAGAATTCATAAAAAACGGAGCTTGTCCAACATATGTAAAAAATAAAAAGAATGTACAAATATTAAAATCATTATCGCTACCAACAGGAATAATAAACGATATAGACTTAATAGTATATGACAAAGATTTAAAAGATGGAGATATAATAGTAATGTGTAGTGATGGAATATTAGAGTCATCAACAGAATATACAAACAAAGAACTATGGCTAAAATTTTTACTAGAAGAAATAGAAACAACCGACAGTCAAAAAATAGCAGACATAATTTTGCAAGAAGCAATAGACAACAACTATGGAATACCAAAAGACGATATGACAGTAATAGTAGCAAAAATACAAAACAAAAATACAATAAATATGTAAAGCTACAGTTCACAGCCTGTTTGCTATACACTAGCGCGAAGGGGTTAATATATTTTATTCTTGTTTTTTACCATAATCTGTGATATATTATAAATGCAAAAAGGCATATTAAGGAGAGGATTTTATGAGCAGAGGTAAAAGGTATGATGATGAGCCAAAACTAAATATAAAAAAAGTAATAGCAGTAATAATAGCAATATTAGTAGTAATAATGTTTGTAATAGGCATTAAAGAGCTACTAAAACCACGAGAATTAGTAAAAGAAAAAACATTTATAACAGCATATTATACAATATATGAAAATGGAAAATGGGGAGTAATAGACACAAAGCAAAATACAATAATAGAGCCTACATATGATGAAATGATAATAATACCAGATAACTCAAAACCAATATTCATATGTACTATAAACACAAATTATGAACAAGGAACATATGAAACTAAAGTACTAAACGAAAACAAAAAAGAATTATATACAAACTATGATAAAGTAGAAGCATTATATAATAATGATAAACAAAACAACTTATGGTATGAAACAGGAATGTTAAAAGTACAAAAAGATGGAAAATACGGAGTAATTGACTTAGAAGGAAAAGAACTAGCAAACCCTATATATGATGAAATAAAAGTATTGCCAAATACAAAAAATGTAGTAGTAACAGTAAAAGAAGGAAAACAAGGAATAGTAAATAACATAGGAGCAGTAAGTGTACCAAATGAATACAAAGAAATAGTAGGGGCATTAAACGAAAAATATGAAAATGGTTTCATAGTAAAAGCAGAAAACGACAAATACGGAATAGTAAGTGCAAATGGAAGTATAATATTACAAACAAAATATGACGAAATAAAAAATGTATATGGAAACAATATGTATGTAGTAAAAGAAGAAGGAAAACTAAAAATAGTAGACGAAGAAAAAAGCTATTTAGAAAATCAATTTGATGATATAAAACAAATAAATGTAAATAATGTAGTAGCCAAGAAAAATGGAAAATATGGAATAGTAACAACTCTAGGAGAAACAAAAGTAGACTACATATATGATGATATAAATTATATATATAAAGAAAACTATATAGCAAAAAAAGGCGAAAAATATGGAATAATAAATATAGAAGGACAAGAAAAATTACCATTTAACTATACAAATATAAAATATGAAGAACAAGGCAACTTTATAATAGCACAAAAGGAAAACATGCAAGCTGAATTATTAGACAATCAAATAAATAAAAAAGCAGAAGGAATAGTATCAGAAGTAAATACACAAAAAAATTATATAAAAATAAGAGAAGGCGAAAAATATAAATACTATAACTTTAAACTAGAAGAAAAGCAAAACACAGAAATATTAACATCAAATACAATTTATTTAAGTAAAAAAGATGGAAAATATGGTTATGTAGATAATAAAGGAATAGTTGTAGTAGACTATATATATGATGATGCAACAGAACAAAACAAATATGGATATGCTGCAGTGAAAAAAGACGGAAAATGGGGTTCAATAGACCAAAAAGGAGAAATAATAGTAGAGCCAAAATACACATTAGAAAATAATATAGTAATAGACTTTATAGGTACATATTATTTAGCAGAAGATATAAATGCAAACTATTATACGAAATAGCTTAAATGAATAATGAATAATGAATAGTGAATAATTAAATATGTAGGGGCACGGAGCACTGTGCCCTATGCTTTATATAAAGGAGATAAAAACATGAAAATTACTTGTGGAACAGACATAATAGAAGTAGAAAGAATAAAAAAAGCAATAGAAAAAAACAAAGAAAAATTTTTAAATGAAATATACACAAAAAAAGAAATACAATACTGTGAAGCAAAAAAGGTAAAAAAATATGAACACTATGCAGCAAGATTTGCAGCAAAAGAGGCAATATTTAAAGCAATATCAAATACTCTAAAAAATAAATATGACTTAACATGGAAAGACGCAGAAATACTAAATAATGAAGAAGGAAGACCATACGTAATACTAAACAAAGAAAAAATAAAAAAAGACATACAAATAGAAATTAGCCTATCACACATAAAAGAATATGCAATAGCAAACAGTATAGCAAAATGGGAAAATTAGTAACTACTGAAAAAATATATAATAAAATAGAAAGGAAAAAATCAATTAAATACACTAAAAAACATATATAATTGATTATACAGGTAAAAAAATGGAGTTTTTTGATTCACACTCACACTATAACGATGAAAAATTTAAAGAAGATAGAGAAAAAATAATACAAGAAACATATGAAAGTGGAGTTACCAAATTCATATGTGCAGGATATGACATAAAAACATCTAAAATAAGTTTAGAAATAGCCGAAAAATATGAATACATATATTCAATATGTGGAATATCACCAAATGATGTTCCCGAAAACGAAAACCAAATAGATGAAAACATAAAACAAATAGAAGAAATAATAAAAAGTGATAAAAATAATAAAATAGTTGCAATTGGAGAAATAGGTTTAGACTATTATTGGAACAAAGAAAATAAAGAAATTCAAAAACAAACATTTATAAATCAAATAAAATTAGCAAATGCATATAATGTACCAATAGTAATTCACACAAGAGAGGCAGTAGAAGACACAATAAAAATTTTAAAAGAAAATGGAGTGAATAATAAAGGAGTATTTCATTGTTGCCCACTAAATAAAGAACTCATAAAACAAGCACTAAAACTAGGTTTTTATATATCATTTGCAGGACCAATAACGTTTAAAAACTCAAAAAATGCAGAAGAAATAGTAAAAATGGTACCACTAGAAAAAATACTTATAGAAACCGATAGCCCATACTTAGCACCAGAGCCAAAAAGAGGAACAAGAAATGATTCAAGAAACGTAAAATATATAGCAGAAAAAATAGCAAACTTTAAAAATATACAACTAGAACAAGTAGCAAATGCAACATATGAAAATGCAAAACAAATATTTAAAATAAAATAAAAAATTCATTTTTTTAGTACAAGCTGCATATAATATAAAGAAGGCTTAAGTACAAGTAGTTAAGCAAATAGTATTATGTATATCGAACTGTAATGCTTGCGGCGCAACGGTTTTTAAAGCACCACCTAAATTTGACAAGCCTACATATAAATGGTATAATTTAGCTGTTACATAAAAGGAGGTAAGTTTATGAACAAAAGTGATAAAGGAGCTGTATCCCTGAGAAAAATATTAATAATAAGTTTAATACTTATATTTATAACAGGTATAGGAGTTACGGCCACAAATGCTAAACTTACAAATATAAAAATAATACTTTCAAGTAACTATGAAATGACAGTACTAACATCAAAAACAAAAGTATCAGAAATCTTAAAAGAAAATCATATAACAGTTTTAGAAGATGAAATAGTCATTCCGGGAATAGAAGAAGAAATTTCAGATAATAAAACAATAAAAATAACAAAAATATATAATGAGGAACAAGAAGTAGCACAGCAAGAAGAAACAATAACAACAGAGCAAATACTAGAAAGTTATAATAGTGTAAAAGAAAAAATAGTAACAGAACAAGTAGTTATACCATATGAAACAATTACAAAAGAAGCAACAGAAGAAGGAACAAAGCAAAATAAAATAATTCAAAATGGTATAAATGGCTTAAAAGAAGTAACATATAAAATAAGAGAGCAAAATGAAGTAGAAATACAAAGAATAGAGTTATCATCAAAAATAGTAAAAGAGCCAGTAAATAAAATAGTAGAAGTAAAAACAATACAAGTAACATCAAGGTCAGGGGAAAGAGTACCAAGAAACAACCCAGCAACAACAGCCTCAACAAAACTTGCAAAATCAGTACAAGGAATAACACCAGTAGTAAAAAACTTTAATACATCAGCATACTGCTCATGTTCAAAATGTTGTGGAAAATCAACAGGAATAACAGCCTCAGGAGCAAAAGCAACATCATGGTATACAATAGCAGCAGGAAAAGGGTACAAACTAGGAACAGTAATATATATACCAGCATTTAGCAACAAACCAAACGGAGGTTGGTTTGTAGTACAAGACAGAGGAGGAGCAATATCAAACAGTAAAATAGATGTATATATGGGTTCACACAGCGAAGCACTACAATTTGGAAGAAAAACACTAGAATGTTATGTATATGAATTTTAAAATATAAAAATGGATAAAAAGCTTGAATTATGTTAAATAGTGTGTTATAATATAGTTATACAAAAAATATTAAATGCGGCAAAAAGCCAGGAGGAAAAAAGAATGAACAAAGATCAAAAACAGTTTGCGCAAAAAAGGGCAGTTGGATTGTTAATTTATGCAGTATGTTCATTAGGAACAGCAAATATTTTGAAAAAGCGGATAAAAAATCAGCCTAATCAAAATATTGCAGTAATACTGGCAGGAGCTTTTTGGCAGGTAGCTTACGAGCTGTATAAAAACAGTTTTTGCAGCGATTCGGAGCTGGAGGAATTAGCACAAAAGTAAAAAATGCAAGCCCACACCCTAGAAGTAAATAATTCTAGGGTGGCTTGTTTTTTATATTCTTAGGAAAGTCATCCGCGATAGCGGTGAGTTTCCTTAGAAGATAATTATGGCGGAATTTAGAATTTGTAGCATTTTTAATGCGTACAAATTCTTATTTCCGGTTTTTTATAGTATAGGAAAAATCAAATTTTACGTTGTAGGGGCACCGTTTGTGGGAATACATCATTGGCAAGGACACCACTGTGCCCTTTTGTGCTAAATAAGAATATATACTAAAAACGAAATCTAGTAACATTTTAAGCCAGTAATCCGTAGCATAAAACGACAAAACAAAGCAAAATGTAACACAAAAATAACAAAAAGTTAATATAGTAAAATAAATGAGTAAAACATAATATCCCTAGTAGAATGAAGTAAGATAAAAGTAAAGTAGAAAATAAGCTACTTTATTTTTTTTATAAAAATTTGTAAAATAAAAATATAATAATATATTTAAGCAAATAGGAGATTTAAATATGAAAGGTAACGAAAACATGAAAAAAATAGAAAATAGAAATGTTCAAGTACTAAAGCTACTAGTAGGTTTAGTGATTTTTTGTGCAATACTAGCAATAGGGTTAATAACATTACCAAAAACAAAAAAGATAAATCAAGTAGCAAATAACGAAAATTTGGCAGCAGAAGAACAACAAGTAACTGTGCCAAGTGGATATACAGGAATTACAAATGCAGCTGAATTTCAAAAAATATCAGAAAACCTAAGTGGAAAATACATACTTATGAGTGATATAAATATGGCAGGAGTAAACTTTGAAGTAATTGCAAGTACAGGTTCATTTACAGGTATATTAGATGGAAACTATCATACAATAAGCAACCTAAATATAGAATCTTCTGCGCAAAATGTAGGAATATTTGGAACAATGAGTTCAGCAACAGTAAAGAACTTGACCATAAATAATGTAAATGTAAAAGCACAAAATACCACGGCAAGTATAAATGTAGGAGTAATAGCAGGATATGCAACAGGTTCTTCAATAACTAACATAAAGGTAATAGGAACAAATAGCATAACAAATGAAACATCATCTTCAAGTGTATATATGGGAGGAATATTGGGACAACAACGAAGTGGATATATAACTAATACAAGAGTAGATGCTGAGATAATTACAAATAATGAGAGCACATATGCAATATATACAGGAGGTATAACAGGATATTCAAGTTATAGTAGCTCAAACTTAGCGGTACAAATAACTAATACATATGCAAATGTTCAAATAACAACTAACACAAAAGGTCAGGCATATGTAGGAGGAATATCAGGACAATTTAGCGGATATTATAATAGTAGTACACATCAATATTTGGGTAAAGTACAATTATGTTATTCAATAGGAAGAATTACAGTAAATTCTGATGGACAAGTAGCAGGAATAGTAGGCTCTGCTTCTGGAGCACAAATAAGTAATACATATTCAGTATGTAAAATAGAAGGTGCAGATAATACCCAAATAGGAGGAATAATCGCGTATGCAGGAAATAATGTAACTGCAGGTCTTAGTTATTATTCAAAGGAATTAATATCAGACTATGTAAATACAGAAATATATAATTCTGGTACACAAACAATGACACAAGAGATGTTTAAAAAAGAAACTTTTGTAAATTGGGATTTTGAAAATACATGGGCAATAAAAGAAAATGAAGGAAGTATGCCATACTTAAAAAATATTGGGACAGAACAAGAAGTGCTAAGAGAAAACTTTGAATTTACAGAGTATGAGGGAAATGGAACA
Source organism: uncultured Clostridiaceae bacterium (assembly GCA_947577025.1). Classification (GTDB taxonomy): domain Bacteria; phylum Bacillota; class Clostridia; order TANB77; family CAG-508; genus UMGS1663. The sequence goes on from CANPTO010000016.1 coordinate 17,226, forward strand.
GAGCAAAATCCATATATAATAAAAACAGTAGAACAATTTCAAAACTTAAAATTATGTACTTCAGCAGCATACTTTAAATTAGGAAATGACTTAAACTTTGAGAATATAGCTAACTTTGAAGTTATAGGAGATACAAACGCTAACTATAACAAAAGATTTATAGGACACTTAGATGGAAATAACCACAAAATAAGTAATATAAATATAGAAAGTGATGCGCAATATGTAGGAATATTTGGATATATAAATGCAGCTACGATTAAAAACTTAATTATAGAAAACATAAATGTAAATGCAACGAATACAACTCAAGCTTTATATGTAGGAGGACTAGTTGCATATGCAGAAAATGGAGTGGCTATTGATAATGTAAGAATAATAGGAACAAGTAGTATAACAACTGAAAATGCAGCAGCACTTTTAGAAATGGGAGGAATTGTAGGAGATTTAAGAAATGGAACCATGAGTAATTGTAGTATGACAGGGACAATACATGCTAATGTAAAAGAAAATAATACTACAGCTATATATATGGGAGGAATAGCAGGAAACATATATCGTAATAATGTAAATAATATAACAAAAGTAGAAAACTGTTATGCAAATGTTCAAATAGATTCAAATAAAACATATAGAACAAATGCAGGAGGAATAGTTGGTAGTACTGGTGGAAGCAATTCCAATAATCAAGTAGAGATAAGTCAAGTATATTCAACAGGAACAATTATTGTGAAAAATTCAACAATTAGTCAAGCAATAGGAGGAATAGCAGGAAATACTAGTTTGTGTAAAGTACTTAACTCATATTCAACTCTAAATATAAAAGGAGAAGATAATAATTCAAGCTCAGATATAGGAACTGCAATAGGGTATATATCTAGTGCAAGTGTAAGTAATGTATATTCAGCAGGTAAAATAGAAGGAACATTTGCAAGTACATTTATAGGAGGAATGATAAAAGGAAATAATGGGACAATAACAAACAGCTATTGGTCAGCAGAGCAAACGGGCGAAAACTCAAATACATTATCAGGAGGTACAGTAGTACTAACAAACAAACTATTTAAGAAAAATACATTTGAAGGATGGGATTTTGAAAATGTATGGGCAATAAAAGAAAATGAAGGTAGTATGCCGTATTTAAGAAGTGTAGGAGTAGAAAATGATGTTTTAAAAGAGAATTTTGAATACATTGAATATGATGGAGAAGGAACACAAGAAAATCCATATATAATAGATACAACAGAAAAATTCCAAAAAATGCATTTATTTACGACTGAAGAGTATTTTAAAATAGTAAAAGATTTAGATTTTAGCAAAGTAGAAAATTATAAACCAATAAGAGATAATACAGCTCCATTTATAGGACATTTAGATGGAAATGGACACACTATAAGTAATATAAATATAGAAAATACTGATAAAGAATATATAGGAATATTTGGTTATATAAAAAATGGAAGCATAGAAAATTTAAACATAAAAAACGTAAATGTAACAACAAGCGAGATGAAAAAGAGAAAATACCAAGGAATTTTAGCAGGTAGCATAGAAAATACTACAATAAATAATGTAAATATTATAGGTGAAAATACATTAGTAACAAATGAAACCACAAATTATAGTGACTATGTAGGAGCAATAACAGGAGAACAAAAAGAAGGAACAATCGAAAACGTAAGTGTATCAGGAACACAAATAACAGCATTAGGAGAAATAGGAGGAATAGTAGGTTATCAAACTGGAGGAATAATAAAAGGTAGTAATTTTGATGGAATAATAAATGGAGCAGGAAATGTAGGAGGAATAACAGGAGTTTTAAATAATACTAAACAAAATGCCATAAACATAGAAAAATCATATGCCAATGTAAAAATACTACCAAGTTCATCATCATATGGAGGCAATATAGGTGGAATATTAGGATCATCTACTCATAGTGCTACAGTTATTGCAAATGTACAAGAAGTTTATTCAAATGGAACTATAATTTTAAATGAAACAATTACACAAAATGTAGGAGGAATAGTAGGTAGTGCAGGTAATACTAAAATATCAAATGCATATTCAACTGTAAATATAACAGGAAATAATACAAGTAGTAGTACATATATAGGAGGTATAGCAGGAAGAACAAATGTAGCAATAACAAACACATATTATGCAGGAAAAATACAAGGAGAGTATACAACTAACTATGTTGGAAATATATTAGGTTATAATAATGGATACAATGCTACAATGATTGACAACCTAAAAAGCAATTATTGGTCACCAGAAGAAATAAGTAGCAGTGTAAAAGTATTAAATATAGGAACAGATGTATTTACAGCAGCATTATTTAGAGCTGAAACTTTTAAAGACTGGGATTTTGAAAATATATGGGCGATAAAAGAAGATGAAGGAAGCATGCCATATTTAAAAAATGTAGGATGGGATAGTGATGTAGATACTCAAAATTATAGCTACCTACCAATTGATGGATGTGGAACTGAAGAAAAACCATATATTATTGATACAGCAGAAAAATTTAATAGAATACGTTTAATCAAAAGTGAAGCATATTATGAAATAACAAATGATTTAGATTTTTCAGAATTAACAGATTATGCACCAATAGGAGAAAATGCTAACTTACCATTTAAAGGGCACATAGAAGGAAATAACCATAAAATATTAAACCTAAATTTCGAGTCTGGAAATAAAAATATAGGTATATTAGGATATATAAAAGATGCAACTGTAAAAAACTTACAATTAGAAAATATAGAAATAAACTCAATAGGAACAAAACCAACTGAAATTGGAGGAGCAGCAGGATATAATATAGGAATACTTTCAGGTTATACAGATGGTAGTACAATAGAAAATATAAAAATATTAAAAAATGTAAAAGTAGGAAATAAAGAAGCAACTGATACTAACACTAATATAGGAGGAATAGTAGGATATGCAATAAATACTACAATTTCTAATATAGAAATTAGTGATATAAAAGTAGTAGCAAATACATTATCTAGTGCATATATAGGCGGTGTTGCAGGTAATATTAATAGTACTACTATAGATAGAGCAAAATTATCAAATGTAGTAGTAGCAAATGAAGAAAATACACTACAAGGAACAACTCAAGCTAATTATAGAACTATATATGCTGGAGGAATAACCGCATACCAATCAGGAGGAAAAATAAGTAATTCAAGTGTATCAGGAAGAGTAATAGTAAATTCAGAGGCAGGAGCTTTTGCAGGTGGTGCAGTAGGATATGCTGCAGCTATAAACGCTAGTGAAGTTTTAATAGAACATACATATTCAACAGCAAATGTAGAGGTGAATTCTAAAAGCACAGGAAATGTAGGAGGGCTAATAGGATATGCATATACAACAGGTAGTACAGCAACAAGACAGTCTGCAACAATAGCAGAAGTATATGCGACAGGAAATATAACAATTGCAAATACAAGTAGCTATGCAGGAGGACTAATAGGACAGATGTATTACATGAATTTAAGAAACGCATATTCAACAGGAGATATAACTATAAAAGACGGTGCAATAAGTCCATATGTAGGTAGTTTAATAGGATATATAGCTAACTCCTCTGCTAAGCCTACAAGTACAACAGTAACAAATTGTTATGCAATAGGAAAAATAAATTGCGATGCTACAAATGCTAAAATTGGAGGAGTAGTAGGTTTGATCCAAATTACAACAAGCAAAATAATATACAACAGCTACTGGTCACCAAAACTTACAGGAGTAGAAGAGGCAACTAATACACAAGAAACACCAAAAACAGTGCAAGAACTATTACACCAAGATGCATATGAAACATGGGATTTTGAAAATGTATGGAATATTGAGCCAAATGGAGGAAGCTTAGCATATTTAAGAAATATGGAAGTACCAGAAGATATATTAAGTAGTGAGCTAGACTATGAAACTAGAGTAGCAGTAAAAAGAATGAGCACAGATAAAACTCCATTAGAAGGTGGAAGCTATGTAGTAAAAAATACAGCAAACCAAGTAGTAAGAGAGGGAGTTTCTAATAAAAAAGGTAATTTCTATATTAAAGATTTAGAAGCAGGAACATATACAGTACAAGAAACAGAAGCACCAGCAGGATATATGTTAAATGACCAAGTATTTACATTTAAACTAACAGAAGATGGAAAAACAGTAGATGTAGAAACTAATGAAGAAATACAAATAGAAATAATAAGTGATATACTAAAAATAGAAATACAAAATAAAGAATTAGGAACTAATAAAGCAGTATCAGGCTCACAAATAGGGCTATATAATGAAGATGGTACAGAAGCACTAGGAGCAGACGGAAAACATATAAGAATGACAACAGACTACTTAGGAAAAGTAGTACTAACAAAAGTACCAGAAGGAACATATAAATATAAACAAATTAGCGTAAAAACAGGATACAAAGTAAATGAGACAGAGTATACAGTTACAGTTAAGCCAAATGGCGAAGTAACATTTAAAGAAAATAATGAGGGTATAATATATAGCGAAAAAATAAAAGTAAATGCTAATATAACAGTAAAAGATATAGATACTGAAAAGCCAATACAAGGAGTTAAAATAGCACTATATAATGAAAGCAAACTAGCAGTTTTAAATGAAGAAGGAAAACAAGTAATAATAACAACAAACTCAAATGGAACAGCAATATTTGAAAATGTACCAGTAGGAACATATTATTATAAAGAAATATCAGTTCCAGACGAATATATGATGAATTATTCATTATATAAATTTGTAGTAAATCAAAATGAAACAATATTTTATTATACAAATGAAGGAACTATATATAATACTGTTAAAGAAGCACCATACAAAGTAGAGCATTATAAACAAAAAACAGATCTTTCAGGTTATGAATTAGTAGAAAGCGAAGAAATAATAGGAAGAACTGGAGACCAAGTAAGTGTAAATTCAAAACAATATGAAGGATATACATTAAATACATATGTAAATGGAACTATAATAAAAGGAAAAGTAAAATCAGATGGAAGCTTAGTACTAAGAGCATATTATGATAAACTATTACAAACTAACTTTAATATAAACATAAGCAATATAGATGAGCAAAATGGTAATGCAATACAAGGCACAAATTATACTGTAAGTTTACAATATGCAATAGGAATGCCATTACAAAATATGTATAAAACAACAGACGAAAATGGAAATATAAACATAGAAAATATTTTAGGAAAGAACTTTATGTACGTATACATAAGACAAACCGAAATAAATGAAGAATACTTCCAAGACAAGTCATCAAGATATGTACAAATAAAAGTAAATGGCGAAGGTCAAGTAGAACTAACAGGAATAAAATCAGATAGAATACAAGCAAGAGTAGAAAATAATACACTATATATAACACATACAAATATAAGCAAAGACTATACAAACACGATAAGAGTAAATGCAGTAGATAATATAGACAAAGACATAAAAATAGCAAATGTAAATTTTGAAGTAGTATATCCAGATGGAAGGATAAAAAATATAAGAACTGATGAAGAAGGAATAGCGCAAATAGCAAACATAAAAGCACCAGGAACAGGAACATTCTTATATGAAATATCACAACTAAACACAATAACTGGATATAAAGAAAATAAAGAGCCAATATATGTAAATATTACATTTAACAATAATGGAAATATAGTAGATGCAATTATGCTATCAGAACTAGGAAAAACACGTTTATATACATTAGAAGAAGCACTAAACCAAAATGCAAGTGTAATAACACAGCAAGATGGAACAACTAAAAATCTAATAGCAAATATAAATGTAAATCAAGTAAGGGACGAAAATAATCCAATATTTAGCGCATACAACCTAAAAATAGTAGAACAAGACTTAGAAACAAACGAAAAAATAGAAGGCGTAAAATATAAAATAATACAAAAAAGAACTATTGGAGAAATGTCAAATGTTATAACAGCAAGTAAAATAACAAATAATGAAGGAATAATAACACTAGGAGTTACAAATGGTGATGAAGTAAGTTTAACAATAAAAAGAATAGCAGCAGCAGAAGGCTATAAACTACAAAAAGAAGAAATAGAAGTAAAACTAATAAAAAATAGTAATGGAGAATATGTACTAAAAGAAGAAATAGAAGGAGTAAGTATAGACAATGAAAGTAAAACCATACTAGTAAACAGAACACTATTTAAAACAAACTCTAGTTATAATGAAGGACATCAAAAAGTAAATAACACAATATATATAACAAAAGTAGATGAAGAACTAAGACCACTACAAGGAGTAGTACTAGAACTAAGAGAACTTACAACAGGAGCATCATGGGAATTAAAAACAGATGACAATGGTTTAGCAAAAATACTTAGTGAAGATTTAGTAGCAGCATTAGGAAGTGAATTTCCACAAAAACTAGTAACAAATGAAGGAAAACTTACATTCTGGATAACAGAAAAAACTGTACCAGTAGGCTATGAAAGAATAGATGAAGATATAGGATTTGAAGCATATTATGAAACAACACCAGAAGGAACATTAGAAATCAGCTATATGAATGTATTAGATGGTTTAAGCTATTACCATATAGTAAACCAAGAATATAGCCAATATGAAGAAGAAGAATATACACAAGTAGATATAAAACTAAAAGTTATTAACAAATATTCATCAATTGTGGATAAAGCAAAGCTAAATACACTAGTAATTGAAAAAGTAGATAGCAAAAATGAAAATAAAAAGTTAGCAAATGCAAGCTTTGAAATAACACTAACATATCCTACAAGCGGAAAAGTAAGAGCAGTAAAAACAACAGGTTCATCAGGAGCAGCAACAATAGGAAGGTTATACTTCCCAGAAGGAACAACAACAATACAAATAGTAGAAAAAACAGCACCAATAGGATATATATTAGAAAATACACCAAAAATACTAAAAGTAACAAATAATGCAGGAACAATAACAGTAGAAGGCGGACAAATAAATGAAGCAGGAGTAATAACAGTAAAAATACCAAATGAGCAAAAAGAATATGCAAGACCATATAAAATAGTAATACAAAAAAGAGATAGCCAAACATTTGAAAAAATAGACTATACAGCAGACTTTGATATAAACATAACAAATCAAAGTGGAAGTAAAAGCTATGAAAGAACTACAAAAGAAGGAGTAGCAACATTAACAGGTCTAAATGGAGTAGGAAGTATACAAATACAAATTAGAGAAACAGATGCACCAATAGGATATAAACTAAATAATGAAATAAAAACATTTTATATAACAAAACCAAGTTATGAAGGACAAATAGAATTAGACACAAGTAAGACAAATGCTGAAAACATCATAATATCTGGAAATACAATATATGTAAATGTATATGATGAAAGAGAAGAAAGACCAGAATATCCAATGATACAAATAAAGAAAGTAAGTAATTCAAATATAATGTTTGGACTAAGTGGAGCATACTTTAAAGTAACTATGCCAAATGATACTTACAAAACATCTGCAACATATTTTAGTGGATATGCAAATATACCAATAAGAGAAGCGGTATCAGGAAGATATATAATAGAAGAAATAAGTGCACCAAATGGATATATAGCAGGTAAAAAAGTAGCTATGGATATAACATTTGATGAAAATCAAAATATAACTTCTTGTAATTTAGTAACAAACTTAGGTACAGAATATGCAAATAATATTATTTCAAAAAATGTATATGGTAAAAGATTAGACATAAGCATAGGAAATGAACCAATAGAGCAAATAAAAGATTACAGTAGCTATAAAATAAAAATAGACAAAGTAAGTAGCTTAAATAGAGACATAAAACTAGATGATGCATTATTTGAAATTGCAATAAAACAACAAAACGGAAGTAATTATCGTTTAAGTAAAGAAACAAAAGAAGAAAGAGGAATATATATAAATTCTCTAACAGGAACAGGAAGAATAGAAGTATCACTATCAGAGCTAAAATCACCAGTAGGATATATACTAGATGGAAAAACAAAAGAGTTAGCATTTACAAGAAATCCACAAACAAAAGAATTAGTACTAGACGTAAACTCTTTAGAAAATATAGAAGCGAGTGATATAGAGGTAAATAACAATACACATACAATAACAATAACAGTAGAAGATGAACCACGAACATATACACCAGTAATAAGAGAAGATGGTACACCAGACCCATATATACCAGAAGGAAAAAAATATAACAGTATAATAATAGAAAATGAAGATATAGATAATTACAGCATAAAAATAGAAGGAACAACATTTAAAACATATAGAAAAGGTTCATATATATCACAAGGAAAGACAAACAAAAAAGGATTAACAACAATTTCTTTAGGAAATACAGAGTATTATACAACAGAGCAATATGTAATACAAAATTACGAAATGGAAAATGGCTGGTATATAAGAAATAGAGATGTAGAGTTAGAAATAACATATAATTCAGAAGGCAAAATGGTTTCAGCACAGTTTATATCAGGACATATAGATGCAAAAAACAGAATAGTTGCCGAAGTAGATGATAGTGTAGACTATGTTGGAAAAAACATTATAAAAGTAAAAATAAGATGTGAGAAAAGGACATATACACCAATAACTTCAACAACAGAAGAACCTAAGGAAACAATTTCAGGAGGAAAACCAATAACAATTTTGCCAGAAGAAAAGCCAAGCCCAATAATAGGAACTGTGCATGAAAATGAACCAGACTTTGGAATACAAATTGAAAAGGTAAACATATATAATAGCAGAATAAAAGTAGCAAATGCAAAATATGCAATATATATATTAAATGAAGATACAAATGAATCTATATCAATTATACAAAATACAGATGCTAGTGGAAAAATATTTATAAGTGGACTACTAGGATATGGAAACTTTAAAATAACAGCAGTAGAAATAAGTTCGCCAGAAGGATATGCACTAGATGAACATAGGCAAGAAATACGAATAAGCAGAAATGAAGAATCAGAAATGATAACAATACTAGATGATGATTTAGGCTCAAATGCTACTGCAAGAGTAGACAACATGAACAAAATAGTAAAAATGACAATAGAAGAAACACCAAGTACAGTAGGTTTTGGGTTACTAAAACAAGATTATCAAGATGAAGAAATAGCGCTAAAAAATAGTAAATTTGAAATAACAGACTTAGAAACAAATGATGTACATGAAATAACAACTGGTGAAGAAGGAATGGCATATTCAAGCCTTCCAATAAAAGAAGATGGACAACATAGATTTAAAGTAAAAGAAACACAAGCACCAGGAGGATATAGTATACTAACAAATGAAGTTATACTAAAAGTAAATTATATAAATGGACTAATAGCATCAGCTACTGTAGAAGGCAGTGATGATTATGCATATGTAACTACACAAAATGAACAATATGTAGAAATAAATATACTAAATGGTAAAATACCAGAAGGTATAAAATATGATGTAGAATTAATAAAAGCAGATGCATATTACTCTAGTATAACATTTGAAAATGCAAAAATAAAAATAGACATAGACCATGAAAAAGGTCTGCAAGGACTAACAAAAACAGCATTAACAAATGAAAGTGGAAAAATAGCAATAAACAATATATATGGAACAGGAAAAGCATATATAAAAATAACAGAAATAGAACCACCACCAGGAAGAAGATTTGACTTAAAAGAAAAACAAGTAGTACTAAATATAAATGAAGAAACAGGATGGATAAAATTAGACCAAGAAACAAGAAATGTTGACGTATTTGTAGACAATGATAACAAAAAAGTAACAATAAGAATAAGAAACTATCCAGATGGAACATTTGTAATTGGTGCAAATAAAGTAGACTCACTAGATAATAGCTTAATGCTATATGGAGCAAGATATAGTGTACAATTAGAAGGAAGTAGCAAAACATATCAAACAGTGCAATACTCAGATGGATTACTTGCTCTTCAAGATATACCAATGCCAAGCCCTACAGCAAGTGGAATATATACATATATAATAAAAGAAGTAGAGGCACCATTTGGTTATACCTTAGATACTACACCAACTGTACTAAAAGTTGAAGTAAGTAAAGTAAAAGGAATAAACAAAATAACAAATGCATATGTAGAAAGTGGTAATGGTGAGGTACAAAAATTTGGAGACGAATATGTACATTTGAAATTTAAAGATACACTACAAGATATAGGAGGAGAGGTATCAGACCCATATACAATTATTATAAACAAAGTAGACAGTCTAAACCATAGATATGTAATAAAAGGAGCTATAATAGGTGTATCAGTGCATGCCGAAAGTGGCGAAAGTTATTACAAAGAAATGGAAACAGATGAAAATGGACAAATAATTTTAAGCAGAATAAATGGAACAGGAAAAATAACAGTAAAACTAGAAGAACTACATGCAGCTACAAACTACAAAATAGCATCTTCAGTAAGAACAGTAACATTTGAAAGAGACCCAGAAACAAAAGCTATAACAATAGATGAAATAGAGCAAAAGGGCGTAGAGGCAGTAGAAAAAGATGGAAATGTAGAAATAACACTTGAAAATGAAATAGACACAGGAAAAGCTACAATAATACAAACAACAAAAGTATGGCAAGACAACGAAAAACAACAAGAAAGAAGACCTGAAAACATAAAATTACAAGTAAAACGTGATGGTGAAGTCGTACAAGAATATACAATTTCAAATAAAGAAGATGGAATAACATTTACAAACTTACCAAAATATGATGAAGAAGGTAATGAAATAGTATATGAAATAGTAGAGGCGGAAGAAAATAGTGGAGACCTAAAATTCTATGTATCAAGTATAGAAGGAAATACAATAACAAATACATTTACAGTTCCAACAGACAAAATAGAATTAGAAGTTCACAAAATATGGGTAGATAATGAGTTGCAAGCATTACGAAGACCAGAAAAAATAAAAATACAAATAAAACATAATGGAGAAATTGTGCAAGAAAAAGAAATTTTAAGTACAGATGAGAAAGTAACATTTACAGACTTACCAAAATATAACTCAGATGGAGAAGAAATAATATATGAAATAGCAGAGGCAGAAGTAAATAATGGAGACTTAAAATTCTATGTATCAAGCATAGATGAAGAAACAAACACAATAACAAACACATTTACAGTGCCAGAAGAAAAAACAAGTATACCAGTTACAAAAATATGGGTAGACAACAGTAATAGTGCATTAAAACGACCAGAAGGAGTAATAATTGTAGCAAAAAGAGGAGAAGCACAAGTAGGACAAGTATTATTAACTGAAGCAAATGCACAAGAAGAAAACGGAAACATTTGGGAAGGACAAATAGGAAACCTACAAAAATATGATACAAATGGAAATGAAATACAATATGAAATAGCAGAAAAAGAAGTAAACGAAGGAGACCTAAAATTCTATATACAACAAATAAACCAAGAAACAAAGACAGTAACAAATACATTTACAGTACCAGAAGAAAAAACAAGTATAGACGTCACAAAAATATGGGAAGATAATAGTAATAGTGCTTTAAAACGTCCAGAAGGAATAATAATTGTAGCAAAGAGCGGTGGAATAGAAAAAGGCCAAGTAATATTAACTGTGGCAAATGCGCTAGAAGAAAACAATAATATATGGAAAGGACAAATAGAGAACTTACCAAAATACGATGCAAATGGAGACCTAGTAGAATATGAAATAGATGAAAAAGAAGTAAATGTGGGAGACTTAAAATTCTATGTAAAAAATATAAACCAAGAAACAAGAACAATAACAAATACATTTACAGTGCCAGATGAAAAAACAAGTATAGACGTCACAAAAATATGGGAAGATAATAACAATAGTGCTTTAAAACGTCCAGAAGGAGTAATAATTGTAGCAAAAAGCGAAGATGGAATAGAAAAAGGCCAAGTACAATTAACTGTGGCAGATGCGCTAGAAGAAAACAATAATATCTGGAAAGGGCAAATAGAAAACTTACCAAAATATGATGAAAATGCAAATGTAATAGAATATGAAATAGATGAAAAAGAAGTAAATGAAGGAGACTTAAAATTCTATACAAAAACAATAGACCAAGAAACCAAAACAGTAACTAATACATTTAGCATACCAACAGAAAAAACAAGTATAGATGTCACAAAAATATGGGAAGATAATAGTAATAAAGCATTAAAACGTCCAGAAAGTGTAATAATTGTAGCAAAGAGCGAAGGAGTAGAAAAAGGCCAAGTAATATTAACTGTGGCAAATGCGCTAGAAGAAAACAATAACATATGGAAAGGACAAATAGAAAATCTATTAAAATATGATGCAAATGGAGACAAAATAGAATATGAAATAGACGAAAAAGAAGTAAATGCAGGAGACTTAAAATTCTACGTAAAAACAATTAATGAGGAAACAAGAACAATAACAAATACATTTACAGTACCAGAAGAAAAAACAAGTATAGACGTCACAAAAGTATGGGAAGATAATAATAATAGTGCTTTAAAACGTCCAGAAGGAGTAATAATTGTAGCAAAGAGCGAAGATGGAATAGAAAAAGGCCAAGTACAGTTAACTGTGGCAAATGCGCTAGAAGAAAACAATAATATCTGGAAAGGACAAATAGGAAACCTACAAAAATACGATGCAAATGGAAATGAAATAATATATGAAATAGACGAAAAAGAAGTAAACGTAGGCGACCTAAAATTCTATGTAAAAACAATAGACCAAGAAACAAGAACAGTAACAAATACATTTACAGTACCAGACGAAAAAACAAGTATAGACGTCACAAAAATATGGGAAGATAATAACAATAGTGCTTTAAAACGTCCAGAAAGTGTAATAATTGTAGCAAAGAGCGAAGGAATAGAAAAAGGCCAAGTAATATTAACTGTGGCAAATGCGCTAGAAGAAAACAATAACATCTGGAAAGGACAAATAAAGAACTTACCAAAATACGATGCAAATGGAGATATAGCAGAATATGAAATAGATGAGAAAGAAGTAAATGTAGGAGACTTAAAATTCTACGTAAAAACAATAGACCAAGAAACGAGAACAATAACAAATACATTTAAAGTACCAGAAGAAAAAACAAGTATAGTTGTTACAAAAATATGGGAAGATGATAGTAACAGAGCGTTAAAACGTCCAGAAAGTATAATAATTGTAGCAAAAAGTGAAGATGGAATAGAAAAAGACCAAGTGATATTAACTGTGGCAAATGCACTAAATGGCGACAATAACATATGGCAAGGACAAATACAAAATCTATTAAAATATGACGAAAATGGAAATGAAATAGTATATGAAATAGACGAAAAAGAAGTAAATGTAGGAGACCTAAAATTCTACGTAAAAACAATAAATCAGGAAACAAGAACAGTAACAAATACATTTACAGTACCAGAAGAAAAAATAGGAATGATGGTAACAAAAATATGGATAGACAATAATAATAAAGAATTAAAACGTCCAGAAGGAGTAATAATTGTAGCAAAAAGAGGAGAAGAAGAAATAGGTCAAGTATTATTAACTGAAGAAAATGCAATAATAGGAAACAAAAATATTTGGCAAGGACAAATAGAAAACCTACCAAAATATGATGAAAATGCAAATGAAATAATATATGAAATAGACGAAAAAGAAGTAACACCAGGAGACCTATACTTCTATAAAAAGACAATAGAAGGAACAACAGTAATAAATACACTACAATATGAAAAAGCAAAATACAAAGTAGAGCATTATAGAAGAAACTTAGATCAAGAGCTAGAAGGATATGAATGTGAAGTAGAGTATTTTGAAGAATTCCCAGGAACATTTGTTACTGCAGTTCCAAAACAATATGAAGGATTTACAGAAAATACAACACACCCAAATAGAATACCTTCAGGAACAGTAACAAGTGATGGAATGTTAGTATTAAGACTATATTATGACAGAATAAGTTATAACATTACATATGAGTTAAACAAAGGAACAGCAACAAGAACATTACCAAAAACCTATACATATGGAAGAGAAATGTATTTATCAAGAAAAGTAGAAAGAAAAGGTTATCAATTTGTAGGATGGTATGACAATCCAAACTTTGAAGGAGAGCCTATAACCAAAATTGGAATAGGAGAAACAGGAGACAAAACATTTTATGCAAAATGGAGTGGAAGTGTAATAAGCTCAGAAAAATATAAAATAAACGAACAAAAGAAATACATTACACAAGTAAGTCCAGAAACAAAAGTGCAAGACTTTTTAGCTAATATAGAAATAGATGGAGAAGCAAAAGTATATGACCATCAAGGAAACGAAGTACAACCAGACAAGATAGTAGGAACAGGATATAAAGTAATAATAGAAACAGAAGGAGTAACATACGAATATCAAATAGCAGTAAGAGGAGACTTAGACGGAAACGGAAAAATAAGCATAACAGACTTATCAATGTTAAACCAAAGAGCAGTAGGAGACAAAAAATTATCAGATATCCAAGAAGCCGCAGCAGACATAGATGGAAACGGAAAAATAAGTATAACAGACATATCTATGCTAAACCAACATATAGTTAAAAGCATTACACTATAAAATAGACAAAAAAGTGGCTGTAAAAAAAGGAAAGATTTGGGACGCGTCCAAAACTTTCCTTTTTTTACAGCTCTTTTTTGGAGTATAGGAAAAATCAAATTTCCCATTTCTTTTTCGCTTCGTTCAAATACGCACATAGTAATGCCAGTCGTTGGAGCTATAAAAGCTGAATACTAACAAATAGTAAAATAAAATTTATAAAAATATGTAAAGTTATTCACAAAAAGATATTTTTATGTTAAAATAGGTAAATATATTATGTATATATAAAAACAAATAGAGTAAGGAGAGAAATATGATAGCACTAATAACAGGAGCTTCTTCAGGTATAGGTAGAGACATTGCAAGGTACCTAAGTAAGCTAGGATATGACATAATAATAACTGCAAGAAACGAGGAAAAACTGGTAAATTTAAAACAAGAATTAGACCAAAATAACACATGTAAAACAGATATAATATTAGCAGATTTATCAAAAACAGAAGAATGCAAAAGACTATATAGGCAAGTAAAAGAACAATATGGTGGCATAGACCTACTAATAAACAATGCAGGTTTTGGTGTGTTTGGTGAGTTTACGCAAACAAGTCTAAATAAAGAGCTTGAAATGATTGACACAAATATAAAAGCAATGCATATATTAATGAAACTATTTTTAAAAGATATGACCAAAAAAAATAGTGGAAAAATATTAAATGTAGCATCGATAGCAGGATTTATGCCAGGTCCACTAATGGGGGCATATTATGCAAGTAAAAGCTATATAATAAAAATTTCACAAGCCATAAAAGAAGAGCTAAAAAAAAGTAAAAGTAAAGTAACAATTAGTATACTATGTCCACGGTCCAGTAAGCACTAACTTTAATAATGTAGCAAATGTAAAATTTAACCTAAAAAGCCTAACAAGTCAAGAAGTAGCCCAATATGCAGTAGAAAAGACACTAAGGGGAAAATTTATAATAATACCAGGAACTATTACAAAATTAGCCAAAATACTAGCAAAAATAACTCCAGATGAAATAGTAAGCAAAGTATGTTACCATATTCAAGAAAGAAAGTATTGAATATTTTAGGTTCAATTTATGTTGTAATACCAAATTACGGAAAACATAACAAAAAAATTTTTTTGAATAAAATAAATAAAGATGCAAAAAATAAATATAATATATTGACTTTAATTATAATATAGTGATATAAAGTAAGTATAAAATGTAGCACAATTATTGATGTTATGTAAAATATGTGATATAATAAATGTACTAATGATGAAAAATAAATAGAGGAGATGGAAATTATGGCAACAAAAAGCTTTATGAAAAATATAGTTATAAAAAATAGAACATCAGCAAATTCTTTTATTAGTGCTTTGGAAAATGCAGAAAAAAAAGGAAGAAAAAAAGTAACGATTAATAAACCTGTAAAAGAAATAGAAAATAAAGAAATTATAAAGAAAATGTTTGGAGTATAAAAGTATGTCATATAATGTGATAAATTTAGAAGATATATATAATTCAATTTGGGAAAAGGATGTTCAAAATCTTTTAAGTGATTTTGAATAGTGATGTAGAAAATTTTATTCTTGTTTTTTATTATTGAATAGGAAAAAATTAATGGAAGAAACATATATAAATAGAAAAACTAAAGTGTTAATAAAGTGCTAGATATAAAAATAGAGTATCAAGTAAAAAACATATAATTCTTGATACTCTATATATTTGAAGCTTTGGTGAACCGAACCGTTTAACAAGCGTAAACGGGTCAGTTACTAATTCACTCTTTATATCTTCAACCAAGTCAACCGTTAAAGTAATTGGCTTGTTTCCAACATTACAGATTATAACTAATTCATTGTCATAGACAAGTATTGAATTAACTAACATATCAATTAAGACTTTTCTGTAACTGTCATCTAGTATATCACCATCTTGTAGCCTTGTCAAGAAAAATTTTATTTCTTTTTCGGAAAGTTTGAATATTTTTGCCATTTCTAGCATAAATTGACTTTGTGTTTCTTGAAGTTCTATCTCATTTTGTGTAATTCTGTTGCTAATCATATCTATATGTTGTCCTTGCTCCAAAGCAACCATTAAGTTTTCTATGTTTTTGTTAATTTGTTTCTTTTTCTTTTCTAGGTTTTTAATCACTATGTTTGAGTTATTTTCCTTTTGACAAGTTTCGTATATCTTTTTAGAGATTTTTTCAATGTTCTTTTCTGTAAGTAGAGTTTTTAACTTTCTAACTACTTTGTCTTCGATATAGTCCTTTGGTATAGTTCTATTCTTGCAACTTTTGTCATTTCTCTTGTTACAACGATAGTATCTATACATTTTTGCAGTTTTAGAGTTTCCAGATTTTCCAATATAGTTGCTACCGACAATGTCCGCAAAATATTTTTCCTGTTAGTAAATATCTTTCTGTTGCCTTTTTAATTCCTGGAGAGTGTTTGTACTTCTCTTTAATGTTTTGCACCTTTTCAAATAACTCATCATCTATAATTCTTGGAACTGCATTCGGGAATTCATTTTCTTTTCCGTAAGTGTTAATTCCTATGTATTTTTTGTTGTTGAATAAGTGTTGTAGTGAATTTTTGTTAAATGGTTTGTTTCTGCTATTTTTGTACTTGTTATCATTAAGGAATTTTATAATATCTTTAACTGGTATATCGTTCGCTCTCATTTCAAATACCTTTTTCACAATAGGTGCTGTTTCTTCATCAATGACAAGTTTCTTTTTCTTGTATGTGCCAAAGTCTTGTATTTCTAATTTATAGCCAAGTGGTGGTTTTCCACCGTTAAATTGTCCCCTTTCTGCATTAAGCCTACCGTTCCTAGATATTTTTACACTTAATTCTCTCGAAAAATATTCCCCAACCCCTTCAAAAACGCTTTCTAATAATGCTCCGTGCAGGGTCATCTGTGATATTTTCTTTTGCTGAAATTACTCTGACTCCGTTCGTTGCTAATATAGCCTTATATTTAACGCTGTCTGTCTTACTCCTACTAAATCTATCTAGGGCATAAACAAGAACAAACTTAAATGTTTTGTTAGCACTATCAGCTATCATTTGTTGGAATTGTGGTCTTTCATCAGACCTACCACTAATTCCTTCATCAATATACTCCCCAATAATATTATAACCATTTCTTTCTGCAAATGCTTTACACTCTATTAGTTGTGCTTGTGTTGATGTTTCATTTTGCTTTTTACTCGAAAATCTACCATAAAATACTACATTTTCCATTTTTCAATACACTCCTTTTCATATTTACTTTTAACATTTAATTTCTAATGCTAGTGATGAATTTTGTATTTTAATATCTTTCACTAATACAAGAATTTTCTCTTTTAGTTTTTGATAGATTAAATCTTTGTAGTTTTCATAAAATTCCTTTGTAGTTTCTTGTATTAACCAAAGTTGATATTCTTTTTTGTGTTCATTGATATAGTTTTTAATATCTTGTGATTTAATCGCAAAGGCTAACATTTCAATTTGCTTGTCATCTAGTAAAAGTTCTTTCTCTAATAAGTTAATTCCTTTCATAATAGTAATTCCCTCCTTATTTTTGAAATTTTGCTTGAATAGTATATCTATTAAGTGAAATACACTACTCAAGCAATTTCTTCTTGCATTACTTAAATGCTTCTTTTAATATCTCTGGAAAATAATTTACAAATTCTTTTGCAAATTCTTCACTTAATTGTTTTTCGATTTCTTTCCATATCTCTTTTGACTGTTCATCAAGCACTTGTTTGATTTCTTCAGTCATAACAAGTTCATTTTCACTTGCATAACTTGAATATAATTCTTGTTGATTTGCTTGTTGTTCACTTTGCATAATAGCACCTCCAATGAATAATGTTTTTGTTATTTTGTTTTAATGTACCCTAATATAATCAAGTAATTGTATAGGGTACATTAAGTAAATACTAATGTGTTGTATTATCTTTCACCCCATTGATTTGATAATATTACCCCCTCAAACTCATTCTCTAATGAATACTCTAACTTACGTAATTTATTATCTATTTTGTTCAGTAGATTTGAAATTTCATCAATATCATCTTCAATAAGTAACTTTTTATATATGCCTTCTTGTAAAGCATTATCTATTTTTGCAATATTATTACGTAAATCCATTATATATCTATTTTTATTTATTATATATTCTTTCTGTGAAGACATATCAACAGTTACCTTAGAATCTGCCGTCATTTTATCAATTCTTTCTCTTAAATACTTTTCTTCATTTTTCTTACTTTCATCATCTCTATAATACATAAATTTATTCCTCCATTTCATTTTTATTAAACTGCTCATATGTAATCCTATTGATTACATACTCATTGCCTTTACTATCTAGTTTTGTTATAATTTTACTACCAGCAAAAACTAATTTTGCTCCTCGTGTTATTTCTTCTAGTTCTTCTTGTGTTACTGTATGACCTTTATTTCTAACAATGCCCCTTGATGTAGTAAATATCTTTTGTCCTGTTTTGTATAGCTTTAATCTTGCACCTTTGAGTATTAACTTACTTGCATTTTCATTTTGTATATCTTCTTTTAAATCTATATCTGTAAATCTAGCCGAAAAGTAGGCTCCAATATTACTTACATTTGTAATATCTGTTACTTTACTAAAACCGTGTTTCCAAGTTTTATTTAGTATGGTTTTGTCTAGTGGTAAATCTTCATTGTCTATATCTTTAACAAGTACGTGTAAATGTATTGAGCCACTTGCTTGATATTCAATTACACATATATATTCTAAACTGGGAAAATGCTTTTTGATTTTTCTCCACCATTGCCTAAAATCGCTATTCACTTGCTTGTAGTCCTTTTGTAATTTGCCATAGGTTAAGGTTATATGTTTCTCGTTATTACCAGCACAAAAGTTATAGTTTATCAAGCGTCTTAATGCCTTAAAGGTTTTTCTCAGTTCGTTTGGACTTTCATTTCTTGTTTTAGCTTTTTTATTGTATTTCTTAATTTCCCCAGTTTTTTTATCTAAATATTCTGTCCCAGATAGCCTAACAAACCTATTACTCAATGAAAATGGTGCTTTCTGCATACTTTCTACTTCTACAATGCCATTACCCTCAAATACCTTTATTATTTCTGCACTACTTAAACAAGAGTAAGGAAGTTTTTTGATTTTGATTTCGTTGTTTTTAGTTTCCATTTTTCTCACCCCCATAAGTCATTTTTCAAAACGTTTTTCTCGAGATTTTGTTTTGTGAGATAATAATAACACCGTTTTATTTTCTTGTCATAGTTGCACTTTAATTAAATTAGTGGTATGCTACAAGATGAAAGGAATGATTTTATGGAAGTATTAGAAACAAGCAATTTTTTGCCTATAATATGCGAAGATTATCATAGAAATTTTTATGTAGCATTTGAAAAAGATTATGGAAAATTTGTAAAAGAGAAAATAAAATCTGTTAAAATAAATCAAGATTTATCAGAAGAATATAAATATGAAAATGATTTAGTAGGTGCAACAATAGTAGATATATTAAATAATAAAAATCAGTTATTCTCTTTTTTAGATAAATTTGATTACAATAAAATTACTAATTATAAAACTTGCTTAAAATGTCTAACCGATTTACGAGATAAAATATATTCAAAAAATAAAAACTACCTTATTATTGTTTATCAATTAGAAAAACTTATTTATTCAGTTAAAGAAGCACAAGAAAATAATGAAAATATAGATAAGGTTAAAAAACATTGTCAATTCATCTTTGCATATATAAAATATCAAATGAAAAATATGTATGAAATAGTATATAGTTTCTTCTTTAATGAAAAATTTACTCCTACACTTGAAGAAAATGAAGATAATCTGTTTTACCCTTTTCATATTCCTAGTAATAAATTTCGTGGTTGTGATTTGCAATTACCACCAGTAAAAGTAATATATAAAAAAGATGAAAATAACTATACAGAACAAAGTCAAAATGGTAGATATAACCCAATAGAAATGACATACGAATATGGAATAGAAACTCTTGAAGATTTAACAAATGTATGTATATATCATATAAGCTATAATAAGAAAGCTATTCTTCAATGTAGTGTATGTAATAAGTTCTTTGTACCAGATAAACACGAGGGTATAGGTATTGGCGAAGAAATAACAGAACGAAATGACAGAAAAACTTGTAGTCCAGAATGCTCTGCAAAAGCTAAAACAGAACACTTAAAAGCTGACCTTGAAAAACACCCTTATAAGAAAATCTATAAAAACATTTGCGACTCATTAAGAAAAAAAGATAAAGAAAAATTAAAACAATTTAGAGAAGAATATATAGGTATAGAAATTAACTACAATGAAATTTATTCAAAACACGGTACTGAATACATTGAAAATAAATTATTGAAATGGTTACAAGAATATAAAAAGACACTTTAATTGTGTCTTTTTTAGCATTTTTAGAAGGTGAATTTCGTTTCTTGACCAATTAAGTTATTAGAGTGTAGGCTACATAATAAAATACTGAAAGGAGCAGATTATGACTGATAATGAAATTATCTTAAATTTATATGACATAGTATTAGCAGAACCAACCACTAAAAAATACAAGCAAGACCTAGAAAAACTAAAGAAAGCAAAACAAGACTTCATAAACCACCTAGAAAATCAAAACATTGATAGTTTAGATGAATTATGCAGTCTTGCACACGAATTAGATAATGATATAGACAAGCAAATGTTTTTTAGAGGGTTATCGTTAGGAATAAAGCTATGTAATTTCAATTTAGACAATATAGAACAATAGCATTACTTTTTAGAGTTAATGATATAATCAATAAGTCCCTTAACAATTTTCTTATCTTCTCTGTTGAACATATTTAAGGAATTAGTAATAAACTCATCATCTGTAACAACTTGCTTATCTATTAAGCCATTAAATAGTTCATCAGAGTTGATTTGAAGAGCATTACATATATCTATAATAGTAGCAATACTAATACCACTTTCGCCCCTCTCAATTAAGCTAATGAAATTTATACTTTTATCTAGCTTTTCTGCTAGTTCTTCTTGTGTTAGATTTTTTAACAAACGAATTCGCTTGATATTTTGACCTATAACTTTTAGTGTATTTTCTTTGTTTTCTTTCATATTATCACCTATTTAGAATTTTACACAAAATGGTAATTTAATATAAGAAAACAATACTTTAAGAAATATAAATAACACTTGATTAAATAAAGTATGTATAGTATAATAAATGCGATATAATATAAATAAGAAAGGAGAAATAGATAAAATGAAAAAAGTCATATTAACAATATTATTAGTTATCGTAGTAGCAGGAATTAGTGGAGGAACTGTATATTTCGTAATAAACAAAGGAAATGAAGATAAATCTGTTTCTACTCAAAATATTGAAGAAGATAAACACAAAGAAGAAAACACAACACCAACAACAAACACTGATACTACAAAGGATTATAAATATGTATATACTACAAACGGAAATGCAATATTAGAACGTACAACAAGTTTAATGAGTCCAGTCGTACAATATCAAATAAGATGCCAATATTGTGGAAATACAACTGATAGTTCTTATAAAAGGTTATATTTCTCAACAAATGGGAATTTCCCACAAACAAAACAACTAAGTGACTTTTGTTACAACTGTAAGGAAAGCACAACAGCAGAAATAACTTGTCAAAGAATAGAAAAATAAGAAATTAAAAATCACTAATTAAGTTGTATAAATAACTTTTTTCGGTCATTCATACAGATAAGTGTAGTATATAAATGTGATTTAGTAATTATCTGTGGTATTGACAAGAATAGAAGATAAAGGAGGAAAATTATGGATAAACAAACTGAAGAAGGATTAAAAAGAATGGTACAAGATTATGAATATGAAACAACTGGTATCCCACAAAGATTAGACCACGCATTATATGAAGGACTTAATAGAGGACTAGAAACGGCACATAAGAAAGATATGCAATTTCTTGAAGAAACAAATGAAATTACTAAACAATTAGCAAAAGATATTAGAAATTCAAAATATGAAGAACTAAAACAAATGCATATTGATTATACCAAACTTTATGACAATGCAGTAAAGCATAACAGAAAAAGAATTTCTATCTGGAAATTCTTTGTATGGGCATTTGGTCTAGGTTCATTAGCAAGTGCAGGGCTTGGAATAGGATCATGTTTCTTTGATTCAGCAGAAACAGTGCCAGAATTGCTTAAACCATTCTATGAAAGTTCTGGTATGCTTGGTATGATACTATTTGTTGTACTTGGAGTTGTTTGGTGGATACTTTATGCAGCATATACAAATATGGGAGAACCAGAGAATTCAGGCATGGCTTACAGATACAGTAATATGGTTGGAGTTATTGAGAATAAAGTACAAACTAAAAAATTTTATGAGAAATCTAAATCTGACCCATACTTCGCATTCTTATATGACTGGGACACTGATGATGATGAAGAATTGTATGAAGACGAAATAGGAAATTATTATGCAGATGATGACCCAGAAAATCCAAAGAATAAAAAGAAAGATAATACAATAATCGATGAAAAATATGGATTCACTGCAAGTGATGAGAACTTAGATAAAGCAATTAAAATTAAAGAATATTGCGAAAGAAATAATAAAATATTTAGTGCAGTGTTAATAAAAGATGTATTAGGAGTTGAACTATATATAGCAAAGAACTTAAAAGAATCTGCTGAAGATGATGAAGAAGATTACTAATATATAATAACCAGTTATTAAGTTAGCTGGTTTTTCTTGTACCTTAAATTAACTAATATCAGTATAAATCTATCAATAACAGTTCATAACACTTTTTAAGCATTTTTCTAGTTTCAAGCGTAACCTTTCCCACTAAAACAATAAACAACCCTCAAACACAATTTTCAACTGAAATAAGATAAGTTTAAGATAAAGAATAACCGAATTAGTGAAAATATAAGAAAGTAGGTAATAAAAAATGGTAAGAATAATCAAAGAAAATCAAGAGTCGCAACAAAAACTAAATTTCTATAAGGCATACAATAAAATATGAAAACAAGTAAGGGAAATAATGCAACAAATAAAACAAATAGATAAGTATAGTGATAAGCAAGAAGAATATATGAAATTAACAATAATAGATATATCTCGTTTGTTAGAAGAGGTATCTAATACATTAAAGGAAAAACTAAAGAAATAAGAGATAGAAAGTAACAATAATCAGTTTAGATTAAGAAAGGCTTTAAACAAGTTTTTCAGTTTTGAGCAAAACCTTTTTCAGTAAATAAATAAACAATGCTTGAAGAGGAAATAAACAAGAATAACGATAAGAAGAACAACAAGAAGCGGACAAGTAAAATCAAATAAAATAAATACATACATACATACATATATTAAGTAATAAAGGTTAGACTAGAAGAAATATAAACAAGAAAATAATAGTAACAAATGAAAAAAGTTGAAATGTTTTTAGCTTTCAGTAGCATAACAAACAAGTCAGTAAATGTAAGATATAGAAATGTTTTTAGCTTTGAGAAACTTAATAATCAAGTAAATGAAAAAAACTCACTTGTAAAATCAGTGAGTTTTCATTTTGTCCAATTTCAGTGGTAGGCTTACTGCAAAGCCTCCTACAAAGAAATACATTTTGGTTTTTGGAACGTTTTGGTGACCCCTACGGGAATCGAACCCATGATTCAGCCTTGAGAGGGCTGCGTCTTAACCGCTTGACCAAGGGGCCACATATAATACTTTTATATAATAACACCTTTCATATAAAAAGTCAATTAAAATGAAATAAAAATTTAAGGAAAGGTGACGTGTTGAAGGAAAGATTTAGGACTGAAGGAAAGATTTGGGACGTGTCTAAAAATTTACAAACATATATAACTAAAAAAATATCTATAGTTATTTAATGTTTGTAAATTTTTAGACACGTCCCAAATCTTTCCTTCAGTCCTAAATCTTTCCCTGTCCAAATCTTTCCTAATGAGCCTCAGTAATATGCTGTTGCAAAGTTACATTAATAACAGTACCTTCCTCAACAGTAGTGCCAGCCATAGGAGTTTGAGAAACAACCTTGCCAGAACCAGTGGCATTTATATTTAAATGCTTAGATTTTAAAGCACTTTTTGCTTGGGTTAGTGTCATATCTTTTAAGTTAGGCACTACCGCAGAAATACGGGCTTCGTTTCCAGCAGAGTAGATGTTAACACTAGAACCTTCTATTAATGAGGTGCCAGGTTTTGGAACTTGGTCTGTTACTAAACTTGAAGGGTCACTGCCCGAAATAATGGCACTAAGACCTAAACCTTCTAATGTTTTTTGAGCCTCATTAACTGTTTTGTTTCTAACATCAGGTAAAGTAATTTTAGAAGAACTGCTACTAGTTAGCTCATCAGCTGGAATTTCTAAATAAGGTAATACCTCAGATAAAATTTGAGAAACAACAGGAGCTGCTATAGTACCACCTTGGTGACCCTTAGGACCTTCAGGACCATATAGAGTAACTAATGTAACAAGCTCTGGGTTCTTACTAGGAGCAATTCCTATAAAAGAAGCTACGTACATAGGGTTTGTACCTGTTTTATCTGGCTCAGATGTACCTGTTTTTCCAGCAATAGTATAACCTTTTACAGCACCTAAATATCCAGTACCATCACTAACAACAGAAGTTAGCATATCTAAAACTTTACTACAAGTTTCAGAAGATAAAACTTTTCTTACAGAAGTAGGCTCTAAAGAAGTAACTGTTCCAGTATCAGCATTTTCTAAGTTTTTTACAATACGAGGTTGCATTAAAGTACCATTATTAGCAATAGAAGATACAGCAGTTATAAGCTGTATAGGTGTAACTCTAAACCTTTGACCAAAAGACATAGTAGCAAGCTCTATATTGCCAACATTATCTAAATCCCAAAATAAACCATTACTTTCTCCAGAAGTTGCAATGCCAGTTTTATCAAATAAACCAAAAGCTTTATAATATTTGTATAAAGTGCTACTACCAATTCTCTTACCCAATTGCATCATAGCAGGGTTACAAGAATTCATTAATGATTGCCTTAATGTTTGGTACCCATGGGTTGTTTCATATTTCCAACAATTAATTTTTAAACCATTTACAATTTCGTGCCCTATACATAAAAAGTCGTTTTTAGTATCTGTTTGACAAATGCCCTCTTCTAAACCAATAGAAGCAGTTATAATTTTAAAAGTAGAGCCAGGCTCATAACCATCAGCAATACATTTATTTCTCCACATTTTAGATAAATGGTTAACTTGCTCAGAAGAAGAAAGTGTTTCCCAAGTGTCAAGTAAGCTAGCTTCTGGAACACGAGGGTTATTTAAGTCATAATCTGGATAGGTAGCCATTGCTAAAATATCACCATTAGAAGGTCTCATAATAATTGCAGTACCACCATATTTGCAATTATTTTCAATACAAGCTTGCTTTAAATATTTCTCAACTATAGTTTGAACATTAGCATCAATAGTAAGGGTTAAGTTACTTCCATTTTCAGCAGCTATATAAGTTTCATTTTTATCAGGAATAAGCCCAGAAGCAGCATTTTCAATAGTTACAATTTTACCAGCTGTACCACTAAGAACATTATTCCATTTTAGCTCTAAGCCTTCTTGACCATTATTATCAATATCGCAAAAACCTATTAAATTAGAAGCTAAAGTGCCATAAGGATAATATCTTTTAACATCAGGATCTATATTTATTCCAGAAGAAACCTCATTTTCTTCCATCCATTTTTTTAATTTATCAACTGGTTCTTGTTCTACTTTTCTAATAATTGTTTCTATAGAAGAACTACTAGTAACTTTACTAAAAACCTCATCATAGTCTAATTCAAAAATTTCTGAAAAAGCTTTTGCAACCTTTTCTTGAAGTTTTTTTATTTCATTTTCTCTTTCAGCTTTATCTTGAATATTTTTAACATTATTTTTAATTTTAGAAGGATTTATAGTAATAGTATCAACACTGGCACTTTGAGCTAAAACCTTACCAGTAGAATCGTAAATAATACCTCTATTAGGACTTATAATTCTATTTGTAGTTTGTTGCCTACTTGCAAGTTCTTTCAAATTACTACCTTGAATAAACTGAATATTAGCAATACGTAAGCTTAAAAGTAACAATATTATAAGCAAAGTACAAATACCGTAAACAAGCCTTTTAGAGGAAACAGGTTTACGCATAAGTTCTTTTTGCTTAGAAAACTTTGATACTATTTTATTAATATTTTTATTAGATTTATTATAACGATTATTTTTATTATTATCCATTTTTCACCATCACTTGTCTAAATATATATTTAATACCAACATTTTATATTAAACATATACAAAAAGCAATAGACAAAATACAATAAATGTAATATAATAGAAGCTAAAATGAAAAATAGAGGTAAAAAAATGGAAAGTGCATATACACAAACGATGTTTATTTTAAAAAAATATAATATATCAGCTAGTAAAAGCTTAGGTCAAAATTTTTTAATAAATGATGATGTGATAGAAAAAATAGTAGGAGCAGCAAATATAGAAAAAGAAGATTTAGTAATAGAAATAGGCCCAGGTTTAGGAACATTAACAAATAAATTACTAGAAAAAGCAAAAAAGGTAATAGCAATAGAATTAGACCAAAGAATGATTAACATTCTACAAGAAAGGTTTTCGCTATTTACTAATTTTGAACTAATAAATGAAGATGTATTAAAGGTAAACTTAAAAGAAATTATACAAAAAGAAAAACAACAAATAAGAAATGTAAAAATTGTTGCTAACCTACCATACTATATAACAACACCAATAATAATGAAACTACTAGAAGACAAATTAGAAATAGAGAGTATAACAGTAATGGTACAAAAAGAAGTAGCAAAAAGGTTAACAGCAGTTCCAGGAGCAAAACTATCAGGAGCAATTACATATGCAGTAAATTACTATTGTGAGCCAAAAGAAGTAATAACAGTTCCAAATTCGAGTTTTATACCAGAGCCAGAAGTAGAATCAGAAGTTATAAAATTAAACTTAAGAAAAGAACCACCAGTAAAATTAAAAAATGAAAAGCTATTTTTCAAACTAATAAAAGCTTCATTTATGCAAAGAAGGAAAACTCTAATAAATGGAATATCAAATAGTGGAGAAATGCAAAAAGAAGAGATAAAACAAATACTAAAAAAATTAAATATAAGTGAAAATGTAAGAGGCGAAAATCTAACACTTCAGGACTTTGCAAATATTTCAAATGAGTGGAAATAAAATATTAAATTTATATTACATATCATAAAAAATATTGAAATATAACTATACCATATGGTATAATAAAAGTAACCAAAAAAGTAGGAGAGAAATATATGAACCAAATTTTAGTAACAGAAAAATTATATATAACCCCAGAACTACGCAGAAAAAAGAAAATGTATAAACTACAATTCTTTATATCTGTACTATTAGTTTGCTTACTTTTTTCATACTACATATATGCAGAATATGATAGGAGCAAAAGTGAAGAAGTATCAAAACAAATATTAGAAGGGTTAGAAATAAAAATAGATAATAATACTATAAAACCAGAGCAAACAAAAGAAAATACAACAATAAAGCAATATGATGGAATAATAGTAGTAGCAATTGAAGATGACGAGGAAGATGATAATAAAATAATACAAAATAATGCAGCAGAGGTAACTCCAACCAAATATACATCACCAGATGGTGTAGAATATTATGCAGAATCAAGAGTTACAATTCCTAAACTAGGAATTGATTACCCAGTATTATCAGAATGTACAGAAGAACTTTTAAAAATATCAGTAAACAAATATTGGGGGCCAAAGCCAAATGAAGTTGGAAATTACTGTATAGTAGGACATAACTATAAAAGTGGAAAAATGTTTGGAAACTTACCAGCAATAGCCAATGGAGATATAATAGAATTAACAGACCTAACAGGCAGAACAATAAAATATGCAGTATATGATAGATATCAAGTAAAACCAACAGATACAGCTTGTACAAGCCAATTAACAGGAGGGCAAAAGGAGCTAACACTAATTACATGTAAAGAATATGGTCAAGAAAGATTAGTAGTAAAAGCAAGAGAAGTAAAATAAAGTAATAGTTTTTCAAAAATTTTATAAGAAATTTTTGAAAAACTATTGCTTTTTTTATATTCTTATATTAAAATTTAATAAAAAGTGGAGAAAAGTGGTACAAAGTGGTAGAAATGTGGAGGAGGTGGAATTCAATTGTTAATAGGTGAATATGAGCACTCTCTTGATGCTAAAGGTAGGCTAATAATGCCAGCAAAACTAAGAATAGATATGGGAGAAAAGTTCATCGTTACAAAAGGTTTAGATGGATGCTTATTTGCATTTTCACAAAATGAATGGTTGAATTTCGAAACAAAACTAAAGGCACTTCCACTTTCAGATAAGAATGCAAGAAACTTTGTAAGATTTTTCTTATCTGGAGCAACAGAATGTGAAATAGACAAGCAAGGAAGATTTTTAATACCAAACAATTTAAGAACAGCAGCAAACCTTGAAAAAGAAGCAATAATAATAGGAGTAGGCACAAGGCTTGAAATATGGGACAAGGCAACATGGGAAAAATGTGATCAAGAAATATCAGCAGATGAAATAGCAGAGAATATGACAATGTTAGGTATTTAATAAACTAGGTTTTTATGGAAAAGCAATTTTCCTAAAAATAAATTATGCAAAGGAAAAAACATTTTAAAAAAGAAAGATACAAAAGATAAAACAATATACAAAAGAAAAGGGAAATAAAATATTTCAAGAAAGTACAAAAGAAAAAGCCTTATAGAGTTAAAACAAAAGAAAAGCTTAATTTACTAAAGACTTTGTTAAATTCACAAAAGTAAAATACATAAAAAGAGTAAGAACAAAAGAAGAATAAGTAAAACACAAAAGAATAGGCAATAATAGCATGACAGTTGGTACTTTTAAATACCAACTAGTTATGCTATTTAGGAATTAAATATTAGGAGTAGAAAAAATTGGAATTTAAACATAGCCCAGTAATGTTAAAAGAATGTATTGAAGGTTTAGAAATAAAAGAAAATGGAATATATGTAGATGGAACCCTAGGAGGAGCAGGACATAGTAGTGAAATAGTAAAAAGGCTATCACCAAAAGGGATGTTAATAGGGATAGATAGAGACACAGAAGCAATAAATGCAGCAAAAAATAAATTAGAAAATTATCAAAATGTAAAATACATACATGGCAACCATGATGACATAGAAAAATTACTAACGGAAATAGGAATAAATGAGGTAGATGGAATTTTATTAGACTTAGGAGTATCATCATATCAATTAGATGAAAGACAAAGAGGATTTAGCTACATGGGAGAAGCTAAACTTGATATGAGGATGGACAAAAGCCAAAACTTAACAGCAAAAGAAGTAATAAACACATACAAAGAAGAAGAGCTAGCAAAAATAATAATGGAATATGGAGAGGAAAGATTTGCGAAGATAATAGCAAATAACATAGTAAAAGCAAGAAAAATAAAAGAAATAGAAAAAACCTCAGAACTAGTAGAAATAATAAAAAAATCAATACCAATGTCAAAACAAAAAGAAGGACATCCAGCTAAAAGAACATTTCAAGCAATAAGAATAGAAGTTAACAATGAAATAGAGCCACTATTTAACACAATAAAGCAATCAGTAAAAATACTAAAAAGCAAGGGCAGGTTATGTGTAATAACATTCCATTCATTAGAAGATAGGCTAGTAAAAAAAGCAATGCAAGAGTTAGAAGGAATATGTACATGCCCAAGTGATTTACCATATTGTGTATGTGGGTGTAAAAAAGAAGGAAAAATAATAAATAAAAAACCAATAGTAGCAACAAAAGAAGAACTAGCAAATAATTCGAGAGCAAAAAGTGCAAAGCTTAGAATTTTTGAAAAAATATAATCAAAAGAAAAGAGGTGAGAGTTTATGGCATATCAAAGAAATAATACTTACCAATATGAAACAAGCCCAAGAAAACTACAACCAGAATATGAACCAATACAAAAGAAACAAAGCAAAGAATATAAAAAGAATGAACAAACAAAAAAAATATCAAAAAGTGTAAAAAATAGAACAAAAGCAAAACTAAAACCTAAAGTAAAACTTACAATATGTGTTGCTATTGGATTTTTAGTATTGTTTGGCATAAGCTATAGAAACTCACTTATAACAGAAAGTTTTAATGAAAAAGAAGACTTAAAAAAAGAACTAAGTAGCTTACAAAAAGAAAATGAACAGCTAAAAGTAAATATAGAAAGTAGTTTAAACCTAAATAATGTAGAGCAAATGGCAAAAGAAAAGTTAGGAATGCAAAAACTAGATAATAATCAAAAAGTATATGTAAATTTACCAAAAAAAGATTATATAGAGGCAGCAACCGAAGAAGTTGTAATAGAAGAAAACCTAAACATATGGCAAAAAATATGGAAAGGGTTAACACAAAGTATAAGATAACAAGTGGCTGTAAAAAAAGGAAAGATTTGGGGCGCGGAAAGATTTGGGACGCGTCA